>NZ_JBBDHD010000007.1:0-117402 GCF_044129415.1 Streptomyces racemochromogenes | reverse complement strand
CCCCCCCCCCCCCCCCCCCCCCCCCCCCCCCCCCCCCCCCCCCCCCCCCCCCCCCCCCCCCCCCCCCCCCCCCGCGGTGTGGTCCCCAGTTCCGTACCGGCCTGCTCTCAGGCCGTGTCGTCCAGGGGGCGGCTGTGCGTCACGCCCACGACTCCCTCCACCCGCCAGGCCGCGCGCAGCAGGGCGAACGGGTCGACGGAGGGGGACGCGAGCCCTTGGAGGGTGACGACTCCGTCCTTCACCCGTACCCGGACGGCAGCGCCGCCCGATGCCGGGAGGTGGGCCGAGACCTCGGCCGCGACATCGGAGCGGATCTCGTCGTCGGTTCGCCGGAAGACCCGCAGGAGGTCGCGGCGGGTGGCGATGCCGACGAGGCGGTCCTCCTCGTCCACCACCGGCAGCCGGTCGACGTGCCGGCGCTCCATGACGCGGGCGGCCACGGCCACGCACTGTTCGGGATGCACGGTCACCGCCGGCGTCGTCATCAGCGCGCCGGCCGTCAGCCGGCCCGCGACTCCGCCCGCTCCGTCGCCCGGCAGCCGGGTGAGGTCGGTACGGGAGACCACGCCGACCACCTTGTCGTCATCGTCCACCACCGGCAGGCCGCTGATTCGGTGGCCGGTCAGGAGCCGTACCAGCTCCTTCACGGATGTGTCCGGGCGCGCCTTGACGACGTCGCCGCTCATCACCTGCCCCACGGGGGGTGTCTTCACCATGTGCCTCGTCTCCCACGGCGCTGTCCTCCTCGGTCACCCCAGCGTGCGCCCGGCGCAGGCCCGGATCGAGGGGCCGACCGGCCCCGTCGGCGTTCCGGCGGTCCCCTGCTTCGGGTCCCGATGGGGCAGGGGCCGAACGGCCCTCACGCGGCCGGGCCGAGTGGCCCGAGGAAGGGGGCCAAACGACTCACCCCGACGAACAAGGACGCACTGCTCTTCGACGACGTCCTGTGGGTCAAGCGGGCCAGGGAGGAACACGACGCGTTCGCGGACACCCTGCGCGACCGAGGCGTTCAGGTGCACCTCTTCGCGGACCTGCTGACCGAGACGCTGGCCCTGCCCGCGGCACGCACCCTGGTCCTGGACCGGGTCGTCGACGAGCGCGAGTTCGGGCCGCTGGCCGGCGACCGGGTGCACGCCGCCTTCGACGTCATGGACCCGGCCGAGCTGGCGGCCTGTCTGGTCGGCGGGATCACCAAGCGCGAACTGCTGGCCCGTACCGGTGCGGTGCCGAGCGTACGGCTGCACGCCATGGCACCGGACGACTTCGCGCTGGCTCCGCTGCCCAACCACCTGTTCGCCCGCGACACTTCGTGCTGGGTGTACGACGGCGTGAGCGTCAACCCGATGCGCAAGCGGGCGCGTCGCCGCGAGACCGTCCACTTCGAGGCGATCTACGGCCACCACCCGCTGTTCGAAAAGGGCGACCACCAGCGGTGGTCGGACGGACAGGCCGGCTTCCCCGCCACCATCGAGGGCGGCGACGTGCTGGTCATCGGCAACGGCGCCGTACTGATCGGCATGAGCGAGCGCACCACGCCCCAGGCCGTCGAGCAGCTCGCGCTGCGGATGTTCGCCTCGGGGTCCGCACGCCGCGTGGTCGCCCTCGAACTGCCCAGGTCCCGCAGCTTCATGCACCTGGACACGGTCATGACCATGGTCAGCGGCGACACTTTCACCCGGTAATGCCGCCCGCCTACGGCTTCGACCCGGCGCTGATCGCCCCCGAGGTACGGGACGGCATCGCGGCAGGTGCGGCCACCGCACTCGGGGACGCGCTGCGGCCCTGGCGGGGCACGTACCCCGAGGTCCGGGTCGACGGTCGGCGGGTCCGCCGCTCGGCGATCGGCACCCACCTCGGGCCCGTCGCCCACGCCGTGCTCCACCACTCCGCCGCTCCGGCGGCGGTCGTACCGCACGCCTGAGACGGCGCCGCACCGGAGCGGACCGGGCCGGACCGGTGTGTCATCGGATCGCGTCAACCGCATCCACGGTCGGAGGACTTCCGGGTTCGTCGCCACATACGAGCCAACGGGCGGCCTTGGCCGTGGAAGAGGGCCGTTCGGCCCTGTCCGGTCGGCCCTTTTGCGGGGCACCATGCAGGGGTTCGCGCGCGTGCCGGACGAAGCCAGTCAAGGAGTTGCGTGATGAACGCCAGCGACGCCCCGTCACCGGCGAAGACGCCCATCAGCGTCTTTCTGGTCGACGACCACGAAGTCGTACGCCGGGGCGTGCACGACCTGCTGGACGCCGAGCCCGACCTGACCGTGGTCGGTGAAGCGTCCACGGCCGAGCAGGCGTTGGTCCGGATCCCCGCGCTGCGCCCCCAGGTCGCGGTCCTCGACGTCCGGCTCCAGGACGGCGACGGGGTCGGCGTCTGCCGCGAACTGCGCTCGCGGATGCCGGAACTCGCCTGCCTGATGCTGACCTCGTTCGACGATGAGGAAGCGCTACTGGACGCGGTCATGGCCGGCGCGTCCGGCTACGTACTGAAGCAGATCACCGGCACCGACCTGGTCACCGCCGTACGCACCGTAGCCGCGGGCCAGTCGATGCTCGACCCCGGAGCCACCACCCGCCTGATGGCCAGGATGCGCGGCGACGTCCCCGCGGAGGAGCAGGTCCCCGGTCTGCCCGGATTCACCGACCGGGAGAAGGAGATCCTGGTCATGGTCAGCGAAGGGCTCACCAACCGCGAGATCGGCAAACGGCTCTACCTCTCCGAGAAGACCGTCAAGAACATCATCTCCCGGCTCTTCACCAAGCTCGGCGTCGAACGCCGCGTCCAGGCCGCGGTCATCGCCAGCCACGCCCTGACTCCGCCGAGCCGTCATCCCGTACCGGCCGCCGAATAGGCACGGGCGGCCCATCACCCGCCGCCTCGTGTCCCGCAGGACGCCGTGAGAGCGCACCGGGGGCGAAAGTACAAGATCGGCAGGGTCTGGCTGTTGCCGCCGGAAACGGTGTATTCCTGTCGGAGGGCCCCGATCGGGGTCTTTCGCACCGGAACGGAGACCTGCCGTGGACGGCTGGTACGTGGACGACCGTTGCTCCAACTGCGATGTCGCGCGACAGCTCGCACCCGACCTGATCGGCGAGGTCGACGGAACGTCGCGGTTCCTGCGCCCGCCGCGCGACGAGGCGGAGAGGCGGCGCGTACACGCGGCCGTCTTCGCCTGCCCCACCCGCTCCATCCGCCACACCTCCGGGCCGCCGGACCGACGGCTCGACCCCTTTCCGATGGCCTTGGACAGGCGCGTGCTGTTGTGCGGCCACAACTCGCGGCACACCGCCGGGGCCAACTCCTACCTGCTGCTGCGGCCCTCGGGAACGGCCATGATGATCGACACGCCGCGCTGGAGTCCTGCCCTCGCCGAGCGCTACGCGGCATCGGGCCCGGTCACGGACGTGCTGCTCACCCATCGCGACCACGCCGCACACGGCCGCCGCTACGCGGACCGCTTCGGCGCCCGGTTGTGGATCCACGAGGGCGACCTCGATGCGGCACCCGACGCGGACGAGGTGATCCGCGGTCTCGAACCGGTGGGGATCGGCGAGGGAGTCACCGCCCATCCCCTGCCCGGGCACACCGCGGGCAGCGTGCTCTACCTCGCCGACGACCGGTACTGCTTCAGCGGGGACAGCTTCTACTGGTCACGCACCACCGGTGATCTCGAAGTCGCGGAAAGCGTGACCTGGTACTCCATCGAGGAGTTGGCCGCCTCACTGGCCAGGGTGGCCGGACTGCTGCGGTTCGAGTGGGTCCTGCCCGGCCACGGCGACCGCCGCCGGCTGCCCGTCGACGAGATGTCCGGCCGACTGGGCGCACTGGCCGAGCGCACCCGGCTGTTGCGGCCGCGGCCGATCGACTTCACCGCCGTCCGCTGGTGAACTCGGTGTCGGCGAGCGCCGTCCGGCACGGGCCCGCGTCGTCCGCGCGCGCCCGCCCCCTGGTCAGTTCAGGGACACTCCGCGGCCTGCGAAGAACTCGGCGAACGCGGCGACCGGCAGGCTCGCGGTACGGGTCCGGTCGGTGTGACCGGACGGGTTGCGGAAGTGCACGGTGTCATCCTGGCGGCCGGTGACGAGCACGAGGTGCCCGCCCTTGCCGGGGGCCGGGTTCTCGGGGCGGCGGATCTCCCGGTGCACCGAGGCCATGACCAGCCGGCCGGAGTCGAGCAGGGCCAGCAGGTCGGGCACCGGCAGGCTCGGGTGGACCTGGGCGTGCAGGCGGTGGACGTCCTGTACGTACCGGGCGAACGGGGCGTAGATCAGGCCGCGGATCGCTCCGGTGTCCGGGTCCTCGGTGTACGCCCCGTACGTCCGGGCGCCGTCGAGGAGCTCGAACGGGGTGGGTGCGTGGCCGTCGCGGGCCAGTAGGGCCATGCGCAGGCAGGCGATGCCGCACATGTGGCCGCACCAGGTGCGGTAGGTGTCGGCGTCGGGGGCTCCGCTCTCGGCCCAGCGGGGATCGGCCCCCTGGTCGTGGCCGTCGTAGACGATCGCGGCGATCAGGTCCGGGCTGGCGTACTGCGTGACGGTGGGGAACGTGAGGTCGGGGTCGGGCACGGGGGCGGGTCCCTCCGGTGGGCGGGGGCGGCGCGGACGAATGGAACGCCGCGTCGGGGAGGTCGCGCGGTCGGCCCGGGCAGGACGCTCCCACCCCGCGACGATGCCTGAACGACGAACACGTCCCGGTGCACAACCGGCCGCCACGAACGTACTCGACGGCACCGACAGCCGGGTCCCGGAGGTGGGCGGGAGCCGGACCAGCCCCACCGGCGCGGGCGCGTCGGGCTCGCCGGCTCCGCGAGGACGGCCCCGGCAGCCCGGCGAAGGCACCCCGGGCTCCGCCGCACCTCGGCCGCCGAGTAGCTTCTTGACCCTCACACCGTGTCAGGCGGTCCACTCGGAGACATCATGTTCACCATCGGAGACTTCGCCCGACACGGCCGCGTCTCGGTCCGGATGCTGCGTCACTACGACGCGACCGGCCTGCTGCGCCCGGCCCATGTCGACCCCCACAACGGCTACCGCCACTACACCGCGGCCCAGCTCGCCCGCCTCAACCGGATCATCGCGCTGAAAGACCTCGGCTTCACCCTCCAGCAGGTCCACGACATCGTGGACGAGAAGGTCGGAGCCGAGGAGCTGCGCGGCATGCTGCGGCTGCGGCAGGCCGAGCTGGAGAGCGCCGTGGCCGCCGCGGGGGCACGACTGGTGCAGGTCGAGGCGAGGCTCCGGGCCATCGAGAGCGAGGGGCGCATGTCCGTCGACGACGTCGTCATCAAGAACCTTCCCGCCGTCCGGGTCGCGGAGCTGACCGCGACCGCCGAGAGTTTCGGGCCCGAGGACATCGGACCGGTCATCGGGCCGCTCTACGACGAGCTGTTCCGGCTCCTGGGAGCGGCCGGCATCATCCCCACCGGTCCCGGCGTCGCGTACTACGAGGACGCGGCGGAGGGCGGCGGCAGGATCAGCGTCCACGCGGGCGTCCAGGTCTCCGCCCCGCTCCAGGACGGTCCCTTCCGCGTACTCGACCTGCCGCCCGTCGAGCAGGCGGCGACCGTCGTGCACTGCGGCTCGATGGACACCGTGCTCCCCACCGCCCAGACCCTGGCCCGCTGGATCGACGCCCACGGCTACCGGTCGGCCGGCCATCCCCGTGAGATCAACCTGGAGTGCCCCGAGAACCGCGACGAGTGGGTGACGGAGCTGCAGGCACCGGTCGTCCGGTCCTGAAGTGAAGAGGACGGCCGCCCAACCGGCCGACCGACCAGGTGTGACGGAAGTCTGACGGACGGCCGCCGGGTCTGGTGCGCGGGTGCCGGCGGTGGTCGAATCGTCAGGTGAGCCCCGTACCCGCACCCGCACCCCCACCCCGCCGGGCCGGCCCTGCCGCCGAGCCCGACCCGGACGGCCACGGCACGCCGATCGGACGTCGGCTCGTCCTCGGCATGGTCGGGCTCGGCGCGGCCGCACTGGCCGCCGCCCCGTACGTACAGGGCGGCTTCGAGGCGTTCCTCGGCGCCGCCTCCGAGAAGGACCCCACCGGCCTCACCGGCCTGCTGCCGAACGGCGGCGGGTTCCGCTACTACTCGGTGGCCCCCTCCGTCCCCGAGCGGGGCCCCGAGAACTACCGCCTGACCGTCGACGGCCTGGTCGAACGTCCCACGACGTACACGCTCGACGCGCTGCAGCGGCTCCCGCAGACCCGAGTGGTGCGGGACGTCCAGTGCGTCACGGGCTGGCGGGTGCCCGGCACGTCCTTCGAGGGAGTGCCGCTGGCACGGCTGCTCGACGCGGCCGGGGTCCGACCGGAAGCCCGGGCCGTGCGCTTCACCTGTTTCGACGGCACGTACACCGAGAGCCTGACCCTCCCCCAGGCCCGCCGGGACGACGTCATGGTGGCGCTGCGCATGCAGGACGAGCCGATGGGCCACTCCCACGGTGGTCCCGTCCGGCTGTACGTCGCCCCCATGTACTTCTACAAATCGGCGAAGTGGCTCTCCGGCATCACCGTCACCCGTGACGTCGAACCCGGGTACTGGGAACGCCTCGGGTACGACGTCGACGCCTGGGTCGGCCGGTCGAACGGACGTGACGATGCCCCCACCGTCTGAGGCCGCGCCCCGGCGCCCCGAACGCGTGCGCCGGTTCAGCCGCGGCGAGCGGTGGGTACACCGGGCCACGGCCGCCCTGATGGGCCTGTGCGTCACCTCTGCCGGCTGCCTGTACCTTCCCGGGCTCGCCGAACTCGTCGGCCGCCGGCAGCTGGTCGTCACCGTGCACGTGTGGTCCGGGCTGCTGCTCGGCGCGCCGTTCCTGCTGGGGCTCGCCTCGCGGGCCTTCCGGGCCGACCTGCGGCGGCTGGGCCGCTTCGGACCGCACGACCGGGACTGGCTGCGGGCCGCCCTGCGCCCCGGCCGCGCGGGCACGCGGCCCGCCGGCAAGTTCAACGCGGGACAGAAGGTGTACGCGGGCTGGCTGGCCGGGGCGGTACTGGTGATGGCGGCCACGGGGGCACTGATGTGGTGGACCGGCCTGGTCCCCCTCGCACAGCGCACCGCTGCCGTCTTCGTCCACGACTGGCTGGCCCTCGCCGTGGGTCTCGTGCTGGCCGTGCACATCGGCAAGGGCCTGGCCGACCCGGAGGCGCGCCGCGGGCTGCGCACGGGCTCCGTCCACCGGGCATGGGCGGAGCGCGAACACCCGCTGTGGCAGCCCGACCGGGCCGGACCGTACGAGGGATGACCCGCCGGGCCGGCGGCCGGGCCCCCGCGGGGGCACCCGGTCTCGGCCGCCGTCGCGCAGGCCGTGGCGAGCCAGGCAACGAGGGCGGCGCCCAGGGGGATCCCGTTCCGCGTCGCTGTCGCACATCGGATCGCCTCGCGGCCGGACACCGGATTCCCGGACCCTCGGGACCTCCTGGGGCCGGGCCCCGGGGCGCCGTACCCGGCGGACGCGAAGGGCCGCCGCCCCCGGATGGGGAGCGGCGACCCGTGTGGACGCCCCCGACCTCGTCCACGTTCAGGGGAAGCCGGGGTCGCCGCCGCGCGCTTCCTCGGCCGCGCCGCTCAGATGATGCCGGCGGTGCGCAGTGCGGTGGTGACCTGGCGGGTCTGGTTGTCGGCGCCGCGCTTGTTGGGGTGGAAAGTGGTCAGCGTCTCGTTCCCGCGGAAGATGCCGTCCCCGTGGGCGAGCATGCCCTGCATCCAAGCGGTCCAGCCGGGGCTGAAGGGCGGCATGTCCTTGCCGGCGGGGAAGCGGGCGGGCTTGTAGCCCTGCAGCTCCTCGTCGAACGTGTAGCGGGCGTAGAGCCCGAACATCCACTTCTCGGTGCCCTCGCGGCAGACGTGGTGGGAGCGGGTGGACTCGGCGATGTCGACGTAGGTGTGGCCGTGGTCCCGGGCCGCCTCGCGGATGACGGAGTCGACCAGGTCGAACTGCTGCTGGATGAAGGGCATGTCACCCTTCTTGATCGTGATGTTCTCGTCCAGCCCGCCGTCGCAGGTGCCCTGTCCTTCCGCGGCCGGGAAGAGGGTGGGGTAGCCGACGAAGAAGAACTTGGCGTGTGGGGCGCGCTCTCGCAGCTCCGGCATCATCTTCGCGAAGCCGTCGCGCAGGTCCTCCTCCTTCCGGGCCAGGTCCGCGCGGCCTTCCTCGGTGTGGCGGTAGTAGTCGGTACCGGGGCTGCCGATGGCGGACGCGCCCAGGGAAGCACACTTGGCGATGATCTGGCCGAGGTTGTACTGGTTGCCGCCGATGCCGATGGTGACCAGCGTGGTGGCCTTGCTGAGGGCGTCGATCTGCGCGGGGCGCGGGGTGGGGGTGAACTGCGGTACGCCGCTGCCGTCGACGGGGATGTAGGGCGGGCCTCCGAAGACGGTCTGCGGGGTGAGGATGCCGCCGAGGCCGAGGCCCCGGTCGTCGATGGTCGCGCCGCCGCAGGTGACGTCGATGAACTCGTAGGCGGACAGCACGGTGCGGGCCAGCTGCTGCGGGTAGCTGTCCTTCGAGCGGCCGCTGTAGTCGCCGTCCGGCCCGCCCAGACCGCCGTCCACCGGCTCGCGGACCAGGTTGGTATCACCGCCGATGAACTGGCCGGCGCTGTAGGAGTCGCCGAGCGCGACGTACTGAGGCAGAGGCTGGATGTGCGGCATGGACGCCCTTCCCGAGAGGTCAACACTGCGCGTGACGCATCGGGTCCATAGATATGCCATCGGAATATGCAGGAGGGGAGGGCGACACGGGAACGATGCGATACAGCTGCCGCGACCGTAACGCGTTCACCCGTATGCCGGAGGCCGGCGCCGTCGTACCGGCCGCCGGTCAGTGCCTGGTGGAGGGGGAGGTGCCGGGCTCCTCCATGCCCCGCTCACAGCATGAGCAGGGCCCGGCCGGCGCGCCCGGGGGTCGGCGCTCCATCCGGCCCCGGCAGTCGGCGTCGCGGTCGCCGGGGATCTTCCCGTACGTGCACTGGAAGTCGTCGGCCCATTCGAGCGGAAAGGGCGGTTGGGCCGACGGGCGGACCGCCATGCGCATCAGGATGAGCTGGTTGTCGTCCGTGCGGACGGGGTTGGAGGTGAGCTCGTTGCAGCGCACGCAGCGGTGGACCACCTTCCAGTCACCGGTGCGGCAGCGCCTGGGGCGACGGGTTCCACGTCCACCGAGCCCATCGGCGAGATCCACCAGAGCCGCACCACGTGCTCGAAGCTCGTTTGAGCTGCGGCGATGCGTCCCGTAGGCGTCCGTGACGCAGATGCTGCCGCCTGCCGCAGAGGAAGTGCAGTCCCCCTGCTGCCGTGGTCTCCTGGAATCGACGTACGTGGCAGCGCAGCCGTTTCGGTCGGCCCGGTGAAAGGCGCCCACGGCCGGCCTCGTGGACATCCTGTTCGACCCGGAGGACCTTCCTGCGTGCTGCGAGTGGGGCGAAGGCGCTCCCCACATGGTCTGTCCGGCTCCGCGAGCTCGGCCCCCGGGCGGAGCGGATGCTCCGGACACCCGAACCGGCTCGGCGACCGGTATGCGAAGGACAGAGGTGATGCGCCGTGCGCGCGCACGATTGCAGTGAATTGCAGGCAGCCGCCAAGGCGGCCTATCAAAAGCTGAAGGCGGACACCGCGGTCCTCAACGTCCTTGAGGGCGAGCTGGACGCCCTCAAGCACCTGCCGCACCCCGATCCGGACCAAGTGGCCGCGCAGCAGCAGAAGGTGAATGCGGCACGGAAAGTCGTGGACGAGGACACGAGGAATTCCGATGACGCGCAGCGGGAACTCCATGACTGTCAGCACCCCGACCAGCCGCCGGTGACTTCGTAGAGGCGCCTCGGCCGCCCGCCGGTCGGTGAGGATGCGCAGGGAGACGGGACGGCCGCCTGGGCCACCCAAACGAACGCCCCGGATGCACACACCGCGATCGGTGAAGTCCGTACGGCGCACCCCGGGCCGGCGGGCGGCCGGTTCCGGGCCCAGGGGCACGTACCGGTCCAGGTCGGCGGTCCTTCGGCCGACCGCGCGGATTCACCCGCCCGGAGGACAGGGCGGCTGTGCTGCGGCGGTCAGCCCGCCGCCGCCGTGGGGCCCGCGCCGAACGGCGGCACGTCGGGCTGTGCCTGTCGGCGGGCGCGGTCAGGAGACGGCCTCGTCGAGGACGCGGGCGAGTTCGGCGGGCGCGGACAGCATCGGCCAGTGCCCGGTGGGCAGGTCGAAGCGCCGCCACGGCGGCTGGTTCAGGTAGGCCAGCATCGGCACTCCGGCGTCCAGCAGCCCCGTGAAGTCACGGCAGGCGATCAGGACACGGTCCACACCGGGACCGGGCTCGGCCGGGCCGGCCAGACGCTGGGTGAAGGTGCCGAACGGCTGAGGCGTGGCACGCGTGCGCAGAACGTTCTGCCGGCCCTCATCGAGCCCGTCGAGGCTGCTGGACAAGCCCAGGACCTCGAACGGCGGCATCGGCAGCCGCCACCCGTCGCCGGAAGCGTCGACCTGCCGGCGCAGCTGGTCCACTGCCTGCGGTGGCATGAGGTCGAGCATGCACATGCCTGCGGTGAACGGCGCACTGTCCACGTAGATCACGCGCTCCAGCAGATCGCCGAGACCTCCGGCTGCCCCGGTCACAGGGGCAGCCGCGTAGCTGTGGGCGACCAGCGTGACGTCACGCAGACCGTTCCGTTCGACGAATCCCGTGATGTCCGCGATGTGCGTGTCCAGATCCGTCTCGGGGCCGCCCTGGTCGGCGTGCTCGGCCAGGCCGGTCAGTGTCAGCGGCAACGCCGTGTGGCCGCGCTCCCGCAGAGCGCGGGCGGTGTCTTCCCAGGCCCATGCGCCGAGCCAGGCGCCGGGAACGAGTACGAAGGTGGCCATGTGATCTCCCTGAAGTGAGGTGCTGCGGGGAGCGTAAAGTCGATACAGGACAGAATCCGCCCTGAAATGCCGAGTGATCCATGTCGCATCCCCTGACCCGTGTGCTGACCCTGCTGGAACTCCTCCAGTCCCACGCCCGGCTCACCGGGACGGAGCTGGCCGACCGGCTGGACACCGACGTGCGCACGGTGCGCCGGTACACCGCGCACCTGCGGGAACTGGGCATCCCCGTGGAGGCCGAACGCGGCCGCTACGGCGGCTACCGACTGGCCCGCGGCTACCGCATGCCACCCCTGGTCCTCACCGATGACGAGGCTCTCGCCGTCGTCCTTGGCCTGGTCGCGGCGGAACGTCTGGGCATGGGCACCGCCGCGCCGGCCAGTGCCGGTGCCCTGGCCAAGATCGAACGGGTGCTTCCGCACGCCCTGCGCGAACCGCTCGCCGCCATGCGGGAGACCCTGTCGTTCACCGCCCACGCCGTGATCGGTCAGGCACCCGGAACCGGCGTCCTGCTGACCCTGGCCCAGGCCTCCCGCGCCCGCACGACCGTCGGCATCCACCACCGGTCCTGGCGCCAGGAACACACCG
The DNA here is from genome assembly GCF_044129415.1 of Streptomyces racemochromogenes. GTDB lineage: Bacteria > Actinomycetota > Actinomycetes > Streptomycetales > Streptomycetaceae > Streptomyces > Streptomyces racemochromogenes_A. The sequence continues at coordinate 105,953 of NZ_JBBDHD010000007.1, read as the reverse complement.
AACGCGACATCGACCCCTACGGCGTGGTCTTCCACACCGGCCGCTGGTACGTCGTCGGCCACGACCACCTCCGCGACAGCTTGCGCACCTTCCGCATCGACCGCATCACCTCCGTCACCCCCCGAGCCGACAGCTTCACCGCACCCGACGGCTTCGACCCCGTCGCCCACCTGACCTCCAACCTCGCTCAGGGGCCCTACCGCTGGCAGGTCGAGGTGACGATCCACGGCCCCCTCGATCAGATCGCTCGCCGGCTGCCTCGCTCAGCGGTGACCCTCACCGCCCAGCCCACCGGCGTTCTCATGCACGCACGGGCGGAACGGCTGGACGGCATGGCACACCTGCTCGCCTCCCTGGAGTGGCCCTTCACCATCCACCATCCCGACGAACTGCGGCAGGCACTCAAGAATCTGGCCGCCCAGCTCACCGCAGCCGCCCAGCGGAAACCGGAGGAGCTGCCGCAGTAAACGGCCGCCGGCCTGTTGCCCCTTTGGCGCGCATCCGGGTCACACCTCTGACAGAGGTTGCAGCGCCCGTCCGATGTCGGGTGCATCTTGGCACAGCCGGCGGCACTCCATCCGGTCAGGCGTCCTCGCCGTCGGGGTAGACGACCAGGATCGTGCAGCCGGCCGCCGACTGAGGGTGGTGCACGGATCCGGGCTCGGCACAGAGCAGGGTGCCGGCCGGCCAGACGTTCGTGCCGTCGCCGAACTCGCCCTTGAGCACGTGAACGATTTCGCGGACCGTGTGCCGGTCCTCGCCGAACTGCGCGCCCGGCGCGAACTCCAGCAGCACGATCACGCTGGGGTCGTTCGGCGTGCCCTCCTTCAGCACGCGCATGGTGATGTGCTCGTTGACCTGACTGTCCGACACCGGGGCCTGGTCCAGATGAGCGCTCACGAAGCCTGGAAGCATGGGTATCCCCATTTCAATTGCGGTGCGGTGGCGGCCTGTTGCCGTCCGCCGGATGTCGATCAGCGTAGGGATCTTCAACGGCGCTTACTACGCCACGCATGCACCACTTTTCACATGATGCACAGCACGCGTGCACTGGACGCCGCCAGGCCCGCCACACCGCCGTCACCTGCTGCGTCGCGTCCGGATAGCCTTTGCCTCTGCCCCGTCGGAGGAGACGTGATGCTCACACTCGCGGCCCTCACCCGCCACCCCGAGTACCTTTTGCACCCCCTGCACACCGCCGGCCCGGAGGACCGGGTCGTGGACCGTGCCGAACTGCTCATGCCCGGCGACCGCCCCGCCCGGCTCGCCGGCACGCTCCTCATCTGTTCACCCGACACGGTCGACATCGGGCATGCACACGGCCGGCTGCGGCACTGGGCCGACCAAGGTGCCGCCGGTCTGGTCCTCGTGGCAGAAGCGGCGCCCCGTCCGCAACGGCCGCTGCTTGAGGCCGCTCGTCACGCTGCCCTCCCGCTGCTGGCGTCCCGCGCACCCGTGGCAGCCTGGCGCCGCACCTTGATCCCTCAGGTCGCCGAACACCGTCGGCAGGAAGCCGACCGGCACGCCGAGCGCCTCGCCCATCTCCTGGACCACCTCGACGGCGACAGCTCCCCGGCCGGCGATCTCCTGGACTGGCTGGCCCGTCAGCTGGACGCGGAAGTGAGCCTTCAGCGCGACAGCCGCGTCTCCGTTCCCCCCAGCGGACGCCGACTGTCCGCGGCGGACAGCACCTTCACCTCCGTCCACTCGCTCTGGGACGACGACCTCCTCCTCACCGCCCACCGCCACCACCCCTTCAGCACCGCAGACCAGGACCTGCTCGCCCGATCTGCCACCGTCCTCACGCTCCGCCGGCGTACGTCCGCACCCGCAGGCGGCACCTTGCTCGCCGAGACGCTGCACGCCGTACACCTGGCCGCGTTCCAGGCCCTGATGACCGGCCACATCGAAGCCGCCCAACGCATCCTGGGGCCCCTCTTGCCCTACCTGCTCGACACGGACGACGTCCAGATCGCCATCGTCAACTGCGCCGACGCCGACACCTCCCGCGACGAGACACTCGCCCGAGTCGAGGCCCTTCTGTCCGACACCGGCCTCGCCGTACGGTGCCCCGCCTTCGACGGGCACATCGTCGTCGTCGCCCCCCACCGCGACCCCGGCCTCCCGGAAGCGCCAGCCGTCACCGCGCTGCGCCGCCTGGTCGCCGACCGCAGCCGCCGACTGAGTCTGGGCATCAGCCCCACCCTGCCCCTCCACGACACCGCCACCGGTTTCGCCCTGGCCTACGACGCCATCGCCCCCGCCCGGCTCAGTCCCACCCGCGCCGCAGTCGCCCCTCTCACCCCCGGCCTGCTGGACGCCCTCGACCTGCCCGCTGCACAGCAGTGGGCCACCGTCCTGCTCCAACCGGTCCTCAGCCACCAGCTGTCCAGCGTCGCCCTTGGGCTCGAATTCGAAGTCTCGGCTGCCTCCCGCATCCTCGGCATCCACCGCAACACCCTCAGCCGCCGCATACACACCGTGCTCCGGGCCACCGGCCTTGCCAGCGACCGCACCGCCGATCGCATCACCCTCTCCCTCGCCCTGCAGATCCACGCCCTGCACGGCCCGGCCACCGGCCCCGCCCCCCATCCCCCGCCGGCCCTCGCCCACCTCCTGGCGCAGCCACCGGTCACCGACTGGGCCGCCACCGCGCTCGCCCCGCTCGGCCGGGAACGCACCGACCGGCGCACCACCGGCAGCGACACCCTCGCCCGGACCCTCCGCACCTGGACCCACGAGGACTTCCGGGTCGACACCACCGCCCAACGCCTCAACCTCTACCCGGCCACCGTCCGCGGGCACATCCGCACCGCCGAGGCGCTCCTCGGATGGATGCTCCTGTCGAACGTCCCCACCGGCCTGCCGGCCGACGACAAAGACGCCCCCGGCAAACAGTCCGGGCTGCGCAACCTCGCGGTCGCGCTCCAGGCGGGCCCCGGAACCCCCCGGACCACCCTGCCCGACCCCACCGCGTGCTGCGTGAGCACTTCGGGACGGGGTCACGACAAGGACCCGCAGCGCGACACGGCCAGTCCTGCGACAGCTTGACAGCCAACATGACGCGGGCTCGGCCGAACACCGCTTCGCGACGGCGGAGCATCCCGGCACGACCGGTGGCCGCGCGTTCCCGGTCAGGGCGTTCCCTCACCCCGGCCCCGCTCGCAGCCGTGGCGCATGCAGGGGGTGCCGGTCCGGGAGACGCGTGGCACACCGCGGTGTCCGTCCTGCCGAGCGCGAGGGGACGGCTCTCGGGCGGAGGGCGGGAGGGAGTCCTCAGGACATGTTGCGGCTGGCGGCCTCCGCCTGGGCTATCGCCTCGGCCTCGCTCTCGGCGAGCGCGAGGGCGACGCCGAAGGCCTGTGCGATGTGCCCGGCCGCGGACATGACGCGTGCCGTTCCCACGACGGGCGCGATCGCGACGAGGAGGTCCTGGAGCTGCTCGACCGTGAAGTCGGCCTTGACGGCCGGGTTGATGTGGGCCAGGTAGGAGATCGCGGGCGCGTCCATGGCCACGAGCGCGGCGATGCGGCTGATGATCAGCATGCGCTCGTCCATGTGGCAGTGCTCAAGGGAGTCGATCGTCATCGCGGCGATGGTGTCGAGTACGGGGGTGTCGAATTCGGGTGCGGTAGCCATGACAGGGCCGCCTTCCGGTTCCTGTGCAGCAGGGAGCCGGACCATCACCCCGTTGGTGCAGGGGTCCCCCCGAATGCCCGGCGGTGACCCGTCAAGCCTAGGCACCGCCCCCCGGCGCCGCACGCCGGATGCGGCGCCGCCTGGGCGCATCGATCAGGCGGCGCGGCACAGAGCCGTCGGGCCGGTGGTCGCCTCGGTGTAGGCAAGGGGCGAGGATCCGGGGCGGTCCATGCGGCCGGGTGCCGAGCCCCCTCGTGCGCGGTGGCGTGCGAAGACGACGAGGCGCAGGACCGCGAAGCGCGCGGCGCCGGCCAGTGCGGAGGCGGCGAGGTAGACGACCTGCTCGGTGACCGCTCCGGGTGCCGCGGCCAGACGGTGCAGGGCGAGCATCGCCACACAGGTGATCGCGTAGGCGGCGGCTGCCGATCCGGCCGACTGCGTGTGCTGCCGCCACGTCGCACGGCCGCCCGCGCCGAAGGTGAAGCGGGCGTGCAGCTCGGTGGCCAGGAGGGTGGATGCCGCGGTGATGACGGCATTGGCCACGGCCCAGGGCATCCAGGGGGCGAGGGCCGCCACGGCGAAGCTGGAGGCGAGCCCCACTCCCCCACCGCAGAGGACGAAGCGGGCGAACGCGTGGAGAGCGCCGGGTGCCGCCGCCTGCTGCCGGTTCGGTGCCGCTGCTTCCATGACCCACCCCTTCGGACGTGCACTCCACGGGATCCCCGCCCGACCGACCGGGGAGCCCACGACTCCTTGTTTCTGATGACAGAAACGCTACGTTGCGTTCATGAAGGAAGGAAGCGCCGCATTGCCTTTGGTTGCTATTTCTGCAGTTCAGGCGCAGGAAATCGTTGCATCGGAGCTGAATCTAACGCAACGACCAGGAGAGGATCGTTGCAACGACATGGCGGTGAACGCTACAGGCGAGGCGTCCCCGGCCAGCGGCCCGCGGCACGCGTGCGTCAGCGTGGGGCCTCACCCCGTGTCCCGGCGCCCCCGGTGCCGGCAGCGGCGGACCGGACGGGCGGGCGTTCGGGACGACACACGTCCGGGTGGAGGACCACGTGCGGTGGGCCGGGTGACCGGACGGGGGCGTTGTACGGGTGTTGGCGTCCCCGTGAGAAAAGGAAGCTCCTGTGACCTCTGTGGACTTACCCGCTGTCGAGACCCTGCTCCGGCGGACCCTCGGCGAGCGGCGCATGGGGCTCGTGGCATGGCGGTTGCTCGTGATGCAGATCGCCCATCCCGTCGTCGCCGCGGGGATGGACCGCTACTCCACCTACCGCGCCCACCCCTGGCGGCGGATCGAGCACACCATGGAGAGCGGCAGCCGGCTGTTCTTCGCCGGGCCCGAGGAACGGCGGCTGGAGGTGGCCCGCCTCGGGCGGACGCACCGGCGCATCCACGGGACCGACGCGGCCGGGCGGGCGTACAGTGCCGAGGATCCCGAGGTCCGCGGCTGGGTGATGGTGACGCTGTACGAGTCCATGACCGCCATGCGCGAACTGTCGGGTGATCCGCTGTCACCCGCCGAACGCGACGTGCTGTACGGGGAGTTCCTGGACGTGTGCACCGCCCTCGGGATTCCGGGCGAGGTGCTCCCGGCGAGCGCCGCCGACGTCCCGGGCTACGTCGAGCGTATGGTCGGGGAGGTCCTGGAGTACGGACCCGAGGTCCACGACATGCTGCACGGGATGCTCCGCCAGGCTCCCGTCCCCCGCCGGCTCGGGCGGCTGGCGCCGGCGTGGCCGGTGCTGCGGGTGGTGATCGCCCGCGCGGTGGCCGCCCTCACGGTCAGTGATCTGCCGCCGGCCTGGCACAAGAGGTTCGGGACCTCGCGCGGCCCCGTCGGCGCCGCGCTGTCGTGGACCCTGCACCACGGGCTGCGCCACGCCATGGAACTGGCTCCCGACCGGGTGCGCTACCGCCAGCGGTCCGTGAGCGGCGCGCCCACACCCGCACGGGTGCCGGCGTCCAGGGCCCGGAGCGGCGGTGACACCCGTCCGGCGCGGCTGGAGGCGTTCTTCCGTCAGGTGCTGGACCAGACCGGGAACGGCCGGGTCGACTCCGCCGACCTCCAGGCCATGGTGCACACCATGTGCTGGCGGCTCGAACTCCCCACCGAGCGGGAGGACGAACTGTACGCCGCGTTCGAGGGCTGGTGGCGACAGCTCCGGGAAGCGGCCGACACCGACGGCGACGGGGGTGTGGACTGCCGCGAGTTCGTGTCCGCGATGACGGCCGGCGTGGACCGTGACCCGGCGTACCTGGAGAAGGGCCTCGTACCGGCGGTGCGGGCCCTCTTCCGCGCCGCCGACGCCGACGGCAGCGGCCGGCTGGGGGCGGACGAGTACCGGGCGCTGTTCGGAGGGCCGCGGGTACACCCGGCCGAACTCAACGACGGGTTCCGCGCGATGGACGCGGACGGCGACGGACAGGTCGGGGAGGAGGAGTTCGTCGCCGCGTTCTGCGCGTTCTTCACGGCCCGGTCCGGCAGCGTCGCGGGAGCGGGCCTGCTCGGCCGGGCCTGAGGCGCCACGGCCGGCTCGGTGCCGGGGCGCGGAGCCGGCCCGGTGAGCCGATGGGGCGATGGGCCGATGAGACGATGGCCCGATGGGTTCACGGGCCGCCGCCCGGGGCCGCCACGGCGACCTGCTGGGGATCCAGGACACCGGCCGGATGATCCGCCAGCTCCACCAAGTGGTGGCGGCGTCGGATTTCACTCCGGTCTCCCCCTTCCTGGACGACCAGGTGGTGCAGGCGTGCCTTGCGGTGCGGCCCGAACAGCGCGCCACTCCTTGGAAGTTCAAACCTCTGGTCAAGGCGGCTATGGCGGATGTCATGCCACGCGGAACGGGGACTGATCGACCCCGAACCGCTACGGGAACTGTTCCGTCGCCCGTACTCCCACCGGGACCACGAAGGAGCCATGCTCGTGGTCATCGGCTGCGACCTACGGACTCGGGCCGCCCCGCGCACTGCCGCCGACAGCTGAACGACCACGGCCCGTACGGCCGACACCGAGTACGGAACGGTGCTGTTGGACGCAACCCGCCGAGCGGCTCGCCCGCAGACCGCCGGCCCAGATCCAGGCCGTTCTGAGCCCACGCCTGGGTGGAGGCGGAAGGCCGCATGGTCGAGGAGGACGTGGAGCGCTCCTACTTCCGCGCCCTGTTCTCGGTCCCGGCACAGCAGGGCCGGCACGGGTGGCGGTCGGCGGGGCTGGGCGGCCGCGGCCGCTCAGGGCTGCGTGGCGTCGAACGGCAGGGCGCGGTGGAAGACGACCATGGCCTGGTCGGGACCGTTGTAGTCATCGACGGTCTTCGCGTCGAATCCGAGGCGGCGATGGAATGCGATCGAGCCGGTGTTGCCGAGTGACGTGATCGCCTTCAGTCGCAGCGCGCCGTGACGATGGGCGGCGTCAGCGAACGCCGCATACAGACGGCGCCCGAGACCGGTGCCGCGGGCGTCGTCCCGAGTGGCGATCAGGTGTACGTACCCGGTGCCGGTCGGGGTGACGAACCCGATGACGTACCCGTGGATTCCGTCCTCGGCACGGGCGACCAGACAGGTTTCGCCGAACTCCTGCACCAGCGCCGGAAGGTGGAGGGACCGAAGGTCGCGTTCGCCCCAGTATCGGTGGTGGTCGGCGAGGACCTGGTGGATGTCGGCCATCCCGGCCGATGTGATCTGTGTGTGCATGACACGGATCATGGCAGGCACGTCACCCGTTTGAGGAGCGGAAGTTCCGGTCGGCTCGTGACATGACAAAGGCCGCACTGCGATGCATCCGCGTCGAGCATCGACAGTTCAAGGCGACGCATCAGGGCACCGTGATCCACAATCTGAGATCACCTTGACGACAGACCCTGGGGCCGAAATGGCGTTTACGGCACTACACCCGGAGGCCGGCCGACTCGACGTCTCGCAGCCTGACCTGGGTGGCGGACTGGCCTGGTCCGACGTCTACCGCGTCCGGCCCCGACCGGGGTTGACCTGCCCCGAGTGCGGATGGGGCGTCCACGCCAAGCACACCCCGCGGCCCCGGCGGCTGCGCATGTTCGCCCATGACGCCGGGCGCCCGCCGGAATGCACGATGGCCGAGGAGTCGTGGGAACACCACATGCTGAAGCTGGAGATGGCCTCGGCCATCCGCGCCGCGGGCTGGCACGCCGACCTCGAAGTGTCAGCCCAGGACGGAACATGGCGTGCGGACGTGATGGCGACATCGCCGGACGGTGTGCGGCGGATGGCCTGGGAGGCTCAGCTCTCCCCGATCACGGTGGAGGACATTCATGCGCGAACGGCTCGCTACCGCGCCTGCGGCATCGACGTCTGCTGGGTCTCGCCACATCCACGGCCCCCCATGTGGATGGGTGAGGTCCCGTCCATACGGGTTCGTCCGCCGCTGGATGACCATCCTGGCTGTTGGTCCGTCGAGGACGGGCTGGCAGGGTTCAACCCGGTGGCCGGCCAGTGGGAGTTCCAGGTGGCGCCGCTCCCCCGTTTCGTGGCGTGGGTCCTGCGGGGTGCCGTCATCACGGACCGGGTCCTGCCCGGCTACCGCCGGGTGTCGCGGATCGTCGAGGGCGAGTACGAGTCCTGCGTCCGCGACATGTGGTGGACCTCCCGGAGGTCGGCACGCGCGCAGGTGGAGTACGAGCGGCTGAGGCCGCAGCGGGAAGCGGCGGCGCAGGCTCGTGAGGCGGAGCGGCAGAGGCGGGCGGCAGAGGCCGCGCGCAGGCGGGAGGAGAGGGCGGCCGCGAACCGTCGTCTCCGGGCGGAGGCTGCCGCGCGCGGGCGAAGGACCCGTGAGGCGCAGGCCGAGCGAGAACGGGCGACACGGCGGGCGGCGGCGGAGCAGCGCCGCGCTGTCGAGGAGCAGCGGCGCATCCGTGATGAGGCCGAGCTGGCCCGTCGGGCGGTGCTGGAGCAGAAGGCGGTGGGGATCGCGGCCGCATGGTGGGCCCGCCTGTCACCGGGGCAAGTGGAGGAGCTCTTCGCCGCCGTCCGTGAGGAGGCCGAGGAGGACGGGGTGGTACTGAGCAACCCCAACGCCCGTGCCGGGGTTCCGGCCTTCGCCTACGGCGTGCCCGTTCACGGCGGCGGGCTGTACGGCGTGGTTCGCCCGTGCCCCGACCTCGCCGTCCTCTCGCCGCAGCTGGTTTTCCAACGGATCTTCGTCCGCAACCTTGATGAAGCACAGGAACTGGTCAATGCCGGGATTCCGCCATGGCGGATCAGAGACCTCGGTTTTCCCGAGCACCAGTAGGCGGTGCAGCGCCGTATCGCCACCATGCGGATCGGGAGCGGGGAGGCGCGGGCAGGTTCCGATCACGGTGTCGGGACCGACCGCGCTGCACGGGACGGGGGCCGGCCGGACGCCAACTCCCCGCCGGCTTCTTCGAGGGCGTCCGGGCCCCGTGCCCGCCGGGCACCCCGTGCAAGGGCGGACGGTACGGCGCACGACCCGGCTCGGCCGGCCGCCGGTGGCCCGACCGTGGCCCGGCCGGCGAGAAGGCGTTTCCGCTCCAGGAGCACAAGGCCGGCCCCCGCCACCACCAGCGCGCGCCGGGGCCCACGCCCGTCCTCACGCCCCCGCGGGGTGCAGGACGGCAGGCCACAGCCGTTCCTCCAGCGGGGTCCTGCGGTGGCGGACTGCGGCGTCGCGGAGGCCGGCCATCGCTGCGTCGCGGTACGGGCTGGTTTCCAGTGCGCGGGCGGCGTCGGCGCGTACGTCCTCCTCGCGGCGGCGGGCGGCGGCCGTGTCGAGGGCCTTCTGGAGCATCGCCTGGGGGCCGTCGGCCAGGCCTCTGATCAGCCGCAGCCAGTCCTCGCGGTCGGCGGTCGAGGCCAGCCGGGTCAGCGGCTTCTGCCACTTCCAGCCCAGGCGGGTGACGTGGTGGGGGTCGGTCAGACCCGAGCCTGCCGTCCGGCGGGCCACCTCCAGCGCCACCTCGACGGCCCGACCGGGCTCGCAGGCGCAGAGGCGCTCGGTCAGGAAACCGGCCCCCGAGTCGTGGATCGCCGCCGTGTCGGTGGAGAGCCGGACCTGGTCGGCCACGGTGTCGATCGCCGCGGTGACCGCGTCGCCCGTGGCCAGGGGCGCGAAACGGCAGCGGAGGAGCGAGCGGAGGAGGGCCAGCTCCCCGGTCGAGGCGTCCGGGACGACCGCCGCGGCCAAGGCCCCGTCCAGTTCCTCCCAGCCGGGCTCGCCGCCGACGGCCGCGAGCGGGGAGACCTCGTGGCCGTTCCAGTGCCCCAGGACTTTGCACGCCGTCGGCCACTGCCCGCTGCGCACCTTCGCGGCCAGCCGGGCCTGCGCGGCGAGCGAGGGCCGGTCGGCGGCGCCCAGGCGGACCACGTCGCCCCACAGGCGCAGCGCCGCCAGCTTGGCGGTCGGGTCGGGACACGGGCCGGTGTTCCACAGGGCGGCACACCAGTCGGCCAGTTCCGGTCCGAAGCGGTCGAACAGGGCACGGGCCGGAGCGGCGGCCGGACCGGGCTGCTCCACCGTGCGCTTCGCGAGGGCGGCGAGCCAGGGGACGTCGGCCGTCGGCACCCGTCGGCGCAGCGCCTCCGGGACCAGCCGGTGGGCCTCGGCGGCGTGATCGGCGAGGGCCGCCTGGATCACCCCGTTCATCCGGTCGCGGTCGCGAGGGCCGTGGTACGGCCTTCCGCCCCGGAACTCCGGCCACTTGTTGCGGCCTCGGGCCAGCTGCTCGTGTCTGAGCCCCTCAAGGGTCCGCCAGCGTTCCAGGGCAACGACCGCTCTGAAGTGGCCTGAAGCCGCCAGCGGGACGAGGAGTTTGGCGGCGCCGTCGAGTGCCAGGAAGGTGTCGTCGATCCTGTCCTCCCCCCACTGGCCCCCCATCCGCCGCCAGGGCACGATGTCCGACAACCGGGCCGGCTCCAGCATGGACAGGCCGGTGACCGCGAACCGCAGGGCCGGGGACCCCGTACGGCGGCCCCGGTTGGCGCGCGGGTCGAAGACGCCGAGCCGGGCGGCGCACCAGGCGGCGGCCGCCCGTGTCCCGGGGTCGTCGGCGGGCTCGCGGAGCAGGGGCGGCAGCAGGAAGGCGGCGATGGTGTCGACGGTGTCCCGGCCCCGGCACAGCGCCACGGTCTCCTCCAGGAGCTCGGGCACTCCCTCGGCTGCCTCACGCAGCAGCGTACCGACCTGCCCCAGCACCGCCCTCAGCCGGGAGTGGGGGACGTCGAACGGGTTCTTCCCCTCCGCCGCCAGGTCACGGATCACCTCCCCGGGCGACGTGGCGGGCGTGGAGAGCGAGGCGGCGAACCAGTGGGCGTCCAGCGCCGCCTGGGCCCGCCTCCACTCCTCCACCGGCGTACGGGCCTCCCACGTACCGCCGCTCTCCTCCCTCTCGCCGTCGGTGTCGGCCGGGAGGGCCTTGTCGGTACCGAGCCCCTGGGCGATCCGGGCCGCGACCGGGAAGAGCGCGTCCCACTCCGGCTCGCCGGCTCGCCGGTGGATGACGGCCACGCAATGGAGGGCCTGGGCGCGCGAGCGATGCCGCTCGGCCAGCACGAGCAGGTCCCGCATGCGCTCGGCCGTCCACTCGCCGCGGTGCTCGGCGAGGGCGTCGATCAGCCTCACCGCCTGGTTGCCGTGGCTGCTCATGCTGTTGGAGTCCCGGTTGACCAGCCACGACCACAGGCAGTGTTCGCCCGCGCAGCCGGTCGGGGCGGCGTCGGCGTCCTGTGGGTCCGGCTCGCGCATCAGACAGCGCGCGTGGTCCGCGCACAGCTCACGCAGGAACGTCCAGACGACGCCCGCGGTCCTGCGGTCGAGCCGCCCGAACCTGCACAGCACGTCCAGTACGCGCCACCGCATGCGCGAGCTGTTCCTGAGGACGACGCCCAGGTCCTCGGCCACCCGCTCGGGGTTCATGTGCTCCCGTGTGGGCAGCAGGGCCAGCACCTCGCGCAGCATCGCCGGCGAGGCCTTCTCCCGCAGGTAGTCGTGGAACACGGCGCGGACGTCGCTGTACAGGTCGTCCGGGAGCAGCGCGCAGGCGCGCACGGCGATCACCTGGAGGTCGACGTCCTCGCTCCCGAGGAGTTCCGCGAGCAGCTTCTCCGCGTCGTCCCGTACCCGGCCGCTCGCGCGCATCCCCTGGACCAGGGCCTGTTCGGCGACCACCGCCCGCAGGAAATCGTCCGGATGCGCCGCCAGGTGCCGGCCCAGCGCCCCGTAGTACGACTGCTTCTTCTCCGCGGCCAGCCGCACCAGGCAGCGGCCCGCCGCGTACTCGAAGAGCGTCTGGTGGAAGAAGTGGACGCTGGAGCGGCGGTCGGCCGTCCCCGCGACCACGCTGCGCCGGTCGAGCTGCGTCAGCTGCTCCAGCGGATCGCCGTCGCCGGCCTCCGGGTTGGCCCCCGCCATGCGGCCGACCGCGTCCGCGACGGGCAGGGCCACCGCTCCGTCGTGCAGCATGAGGCGGGCCAGGGTCTGGGCGGGCCAGGACAGGTCCGGCGACTCCGGCACCGCGTGGCCGGCGGCTCCGTGACGGCCGTCCTCGCGGACGCGTCGCTCCCAGTAGCGCTCGTACAGCCCCGCCGCGTCGATTTCGGGCGCCGGCGACTGGGGCGCGTACACCTCGAAGAGCATGCGCAGCGTCAGTGGCCGGGCCACCACCTCGCGGATGGGCAGCCCGCGCACCGCGGCCTCCAGCAGGTCCGCCACCGCCTTCGCCCGGGCGGCGGGGGTGGCCGCGGGCAGGTAGTGGAGGCAGTACGTGGACAGGGCGCGCTCCAGCTCCTCGCCGCTGCGGAAGTCGCCCGTGTGGAAGACGACGTCGGACGGGGTCCTGCCCAGGAGGTCGTGGAGGGCGGCGCTGTCACGCGTACGGCAGGTCAGGGCGAGCGGTACGCCGCGCTCCTGGCAGAAGGCGACCGCCCGGCGCAGCACGCTGCGGCCGTCCGCGGCGTGCAGGAGCAGGTCCGCGGTATCGAGCAGTGCGATACGGCCGGTTTGCAGGCTGCGTTCGAAGGAGTCCAGCAGCTGTTCGCCCTCGCCCGGGGTGAGCAGTTGTTCGGCCCTCAGCAGGACCGGCCGCAGCTCCGCGCCCGCGCGGAGCTCGTCCGAGGGAGGGCCGGTGCGCGTCCCGGCGAGCGGGGCCGCCGCCCGACGGCCGTCGAGGAGGTCGGCCAGGTACCACAGCAGGCTCGACTTGCCGGTGCCCGCTTCGCCCAGCACCACCTGGACCGGCTGGCCCGGGCTGCCGGTCAGGGCCTGCTGCTGCAGGACGCGCGCCAGGCGCTCCTCGGTACCGCGGCGCACGTACACGTCCCGCAGCGATACGGGCGGGGCGTCCGCGGAGCCGTGGTCGAGGAGCAGCATGTCCTGACGGGCCCGCCCGCTGATCTCGTCGACCAGCTGCCGGTGCGCGCTGCCGCCGTCGCCCGCCCGTCGGGCGGCGAACTGCCACAGCCGCCGGGCGGCCTTCTCCAGCCCGAGGCGGAGCCCGGACGGCAGGACGTACTCCGGCTCACCGAGGCGCGCCAGTGCCTCCACGACCCGCTGCCGGTCCTGGGTGATCGGCCTTTCCAGGAAGAGGTCGGCGCGTAGCCGCTGGAACGTCGTCCAGTGGAACCTCGTGTACCGGTCGGGCGCCGTACTCACCCCGGCCCGCCGGTCCCGCTCCATCTGGCGGGCGATCCGCGCGTGGACGTGCCGCCACAGGGGGGAGTCCGCCGGCCGCTCGCGCGTCTCGCCGGAACGGGGCAGGGGGCGTCCGGACTGCCGTCGGTCCTCAAGGTCGTAGAGCAGGCACAGGGCCCGGTGCAGGTACGCCCGTACTGCCCGCGCGACATCCTCCTCGGCCGCCATCGGCCCCTCCCCACTGACGGATCGACAGGCGGCTCAGCGTAGGGCAACCGGCCCGGCCACGGAGCCGTCCCGGCCCGCCCCGCGGCGAACGAGACCTCGCGGGAGTCCTGCACGCATCGCCTTTGACCTGCGATTGCACATCCTCCGTACCGGATCTCCCGCGGGAGTTCGGGAGCACCACCGCACCGGACGACTCTGACTGCGCACGCCGGCAACCCCGGGGTGCGGGCCCGCACCTCACCCGTCTCAGAAACGGTGAGGTCACCACACCATGCACGATGTCCGTTCCCTCCTCGTCACCTTCATCGGCCACGCACTGCACACCGCGGGCGCCGTCCTCTCATGGCACCCGAGCCCCGAAGTCCACTTCGTGGGCCAGGTCGTCCACGACCTGGCATCGAGCGAAGCGGTGCGCCTGTGGGCACGCACGACCATCCGCGTGCACTGGACCCGCCTCACGGCCCGGCTGAGCCGCGGCGACAACCGGTAGCACCCGACCCCCATCCCCGGTCCCGTCCGCCGGTGGCACCGTGAGGTGCCGCCGGCGGACTACGCGGTCACCCCGCTAGAAGGGTTCGGCGGCCCGCAGGAGGTACGGCGGCAGGTAGGGGGACTCCACGCGGATGGCCCAGCCGCGGCGGCGGGCGTGGCAGGCCAGGGCGAGGACGTCAAGGTTGACGGAAACCGCGGGGCCGTCGGCTCGGTCGGCGACCTGGTAGTGGGCGCGGTGGGCTTCGAGCGCGTCGGCCAGGGCGAGGTTGAAGCTCTCCTCGTCGCCTTCCACGAGCTGCGACAGCAGCACGGCCGGCGGCATCGCGATGCCCCAGTCCTTGGCCTTCTCCGCCTCCTGCAGCGCCCGCTGTGCGGCCGCTTCGGGTTCGACGCCCGTCAGGTAGGCGTGGAGCGCTTCGCGGTAGGCGGTGAACGCAGATCCGTCCGCGCCGGCGAAGGTGGGACCGGTGAGGACCAGGGGAGCGAGGTCCTCGCGCACGCCGGTGGTCAGGGCGAAGGCGGCGGCCGTCTGCCAGTACCCGGCGCCGGCTTCCCTGCCCCGCTGGGCGGGGTAGCGCAGGGTGCGCCCGCCGATGGACACCTCGACCTCGGTGTCCGGCTCCGCCAGCGCGACGCGGAACAGGGCCGCCCCCATCTGGGAGGCCAGCCGAACCGTGGCGAGCTGGGCGTCCGCGGTGTCGCCGAGGTTTCCCGCCCGCCACTGGAACAAGCGCTGCTGGTCCTCCAGCACCCTGGCCAGTTGCCCGACAGCAAGGGGCTTGCCGTCGACGGCGGTGAAGGCTTCGCGGAGGTGCTCCTCGTACATGACCTCGATCCGCTGGATCCCATCCCGCTCGCAGGCCGGCCGTTCCACCACGAGCGGGCCCGCGGCGAGAGCGGCGACAGCGTCCGGCCGCCGGTTCCGGCCGAAGCCGGCGACCCGAGGTTCCCGCGACTCGAAGCCGGTGACCAGCGCGTGCGGGAGGTAGTCGCTGCTGACGGCCGGCGCCCAGCCCAGCGTGCGGTACGCGAGCGCGGCCAGCGCGATCGGGACGAGCGGGAGAAGGCTGCGCGGGGAGGTCGTCGAGCCGTGCAGGGCGGCGTGCCGGGTCAGGAGGCCGGCCAGTGCCGCATCGAAGGCGTCCCGGTCCTCGGCTGCCAGGGCGCGCAGGGCCTGGAGCGCCACGCCGTCCGGCCGGTCCAGGAGGGGTTCGCCGGTCTCCTGGGCGCGGGTGCGGATCCGCGCCAGGGCCGCGTCGACGGCGGCGAGCTTGGCCTGGGCGCTCGGCGGGTACTCCTCGTCCTCGTCGCCGATGTCGTCCAGGACGACGGCCATCAGCCCGGTGACGAGCTCGCCGACGGGGATTGCCTTCGTCCGCTCGGCGAACTTCTGGCGGGCGAAATGGAAGGCCTCGCCGTGCCACTTCGCCTTGTCCCGGAGCACCGACAGGCACAGTGCGTCGATCCACTCCGCCGGTGTGACGCTCTCCTCGGGGGCGTCGTCACCGGGGTGGTAGCTCATGCCGAAGTTCACGTAGTCCAGGAAGACGCTGAACGAGCAGTGCGGGTGGTACGCGGCGTAGGCGACCGCACCGGCCGCGGCTTCGGAGGCGTCCTTGAGGGCGGCCTCGGCCTCCGGGGTGTCGAGGCCGGGTGTGCCGACGGACACGGCGCCCAGGTAGTCGAGGAACTCCTCCGAGATCGACTGCCACTCGTACGTGGCCATCCGGCCGGCCTTCGACATGGAGTGCACCTGACGCCCGATGCGGTGCGTGAAGTCCTCACGCGCTGCCGACACGGCGGCCCCGCCCACCTGGTGACGCTCTATTCGCACTGTCCCGCTCCTTGATCGGATCTCTGCGACAGCCTAGGCGCGGGCTCTGACAGACCGGCGACGTGATCCCGACCCCCCTGCCGTGCCGGTAGGCGGGCACGAAGGACGTGGGAGCGCGAACTTGACGAAGCGGCAGCTCGTTCGGTCCTGCGGTCCCTGTACGGCCGTCGCGGCAGCTCCTCGCCGTCCAGCTGCCGCGGGCCGGGGCGAGCGCCCGCGACAGCGGGACGCCGTCGACCCAGCCGACCGCGAGCCACCGGCCACCGCCCCCAGGGCCGGCGTCGGGGCGCAGGGCCCCGGCCTCGGTGAGGCGCAGGAGGTCCTCGTCCACCTGGGCCATCTCGGCGGCCTTGTCCCGGCTCGCCTCGTCGGGGCCGTTCGCTTTCGTGGACGGACTTCGGCGACTCCGGGTGGGTGGGTGACGGCTCAGGCCAGGCCCGCGGCGATGGCGCGGCGGACGGCGTCCGCGCGGTCGCGGATCCCCGCCTTGGCGAACAGGTTGTTGATGTGCGTCTTGACCGTGGCCTCGCTGATGAAGAGCCGCTCGGCGATGCCCCGGTTGGGCAGGCCCTCGCCGATCAGCGCGAGGACTTCGCGTTCGCGCGGGGTGAGGTCCTCGGGCAGGGCACGCTCGGGCGGGGGCGCGTGGGTCCTGACGGTGGCGAGGAGGCGGTCCTGGACCTCGCGGTCGAGTACGGACTGGCCGGCGGCCGCGGCCCGGATCGCGCGGGTGATGTCCTGGCGTCCGGCGTTCTTGGTCAGGTAGCCGCGGGCGCCCGCGCCCAGCGCGCCGAGAATCGAGTCGTCGTCGGCGAAGGTCGTCAGGACCACCACCGCGACGTCCGGGTACTCACCGGCCAGCCGGCGGGTCGTCTCGATCCCGTCCATGACGGGCATCCTCAGATCCATCAGCACCACGTCCACCGGGCCGGCCGCGACCGCCGCCAGCACCTCGGTGCCGTTCGCCGCAGCCGCGACGACCTCGATACCCTCGGCCAGGGCGAGGACCGCGGCGAGGGGCTCACGGACGGCGGCCTGGTCGTCGGCGACGACCACCTTCAACTGCTTCTCCTGTGCCACCGCTTCGGTCATTGCGGGATCACTGCCTCCACTTGCCAGTCGCCCAGGTGCGGGCCCTCCGTGACCGGGCCCGCGGTCAGCGTTCCCCCGAGCAAGGCTACGCGTTCGCGCATGCCGATCAGACCCATCCCGCTGCCCGCGCCCGGGACCGCCGGGCGGGTGGCGGGGCGGTTGCGGATCCTCAGCACGGTCGACTCCGGGGTGAACGCCAGCTCCATGGAGACGGCTCCTCCGGGAGCGTGCCGGGCCGCGTTGGTCAGGGCCTCCTGGGCAATCCTCAGCAGGCTCTGGACCGCCTGGGCGGGCACGTCGCGCACCGTCCCGGTGACGGTGAGGACGTCCCGGTGGCCTGAGGAGGCGAGCATCGAGGCCAGGGTCTCCCGCAGCGGCAGCGCGTCCTCACGCAGGGCGTGGACGGTCCACTGTGCTTGCTTCAGGCTCTCCTTGACGAGGCTGTGTGCCTTGGCGTGGGCCTCGCGCACCTTCTCCAGGTCCCCGGTGTCGATCAGCGCGTCGGCCAGCTCCAGCTGCATGTTGATCCCGGCGAGGGAATGCGCCAGGACGTCGTGGACGTCCCGGGCGATCCGGCCGCGTTCGGTGAGCACGGCGGTGAGCGCCTCGGCGCGGGCGGCGCGTTCGGCCGACTCCGCCGCGTCGATCGCAGCCCGTACGGCCTGCCGCTGGCTGCGGTTGACGATGCCGATCAGGACCGGGGCGCCGGTGGCGAGGCCGAACACCCAGGGCAGCGCCTCGTGCCCCGGTCCCAGGCGGAAGTACAGCACGGCACCGCAGAGCAGGCTGCAGAATCCCGCCAAGACGAGGGCCTGTCTGGTCTCCAGCCGGTATCCGATGTGGCCGGCGAGGAAGAAGGCGAAGAGGTAGCCCGTTCCGCTGCTGCTGAGGCCGATCAGGGCGGCCGCCGCGACGACCCCGAGCGTCAGCCAGCCGAGGGCGATGCGCGGCGGGACCTTGTGTTCGGGCAGCCGGCGGGCCAGCAGCGCGGCGGAGTTGACCACGAACAGGGCTGCCACGGCCAGGCCCCGGCCGGTCGGCCCCATGGGCCGGATCGTCAGGAGGCCCGCGACGACGACCGCGAGGGAGATCACCCACTGCACGCGCACGTCGTGCCCCGGCACGGGGCGCGCGCCCGCACTCCGGGCGGCGTCGTCGCCGGGGTGCGGGGCGCTCTGGTCTGCGGGCACAGGCCGAAGATACGGCACGGTCAGACCGTGGTGCCGAGCACGGGGTGGGTGGCGGCCTTCGCCATGGCCCGGCTGCGGACGTAGATCGTGGCCACCCGGGTGACGACCTCGGTGAGCGCCATCAGCACGAAGGCCGTGACCCACGCCTGCTGGCTGGTGATGTGGTGGGCCAGGCTGAACCGGGCGACGTCGTCGGCGCCGCCGCCGTGTTCCACCCAGGTCTGGAAGCCCATCCGGGCCCCCATCCCGGCGATCCAGAGGACCGCCGACACGGCGCCCGCCTTGATCAGGAGAGCTCCGTCGAGGCTGCGGATCCGGGTGTAGACGCCGCCGGCGATGCCGAGCACGGCGCCCACGGCCGTCAGGGCGCCGATCAGGACGAGGTCGTTGCCGTCGGTGGGGACGGAGTCCAGGTACGAGTACCCCACGAAGGCCACGATCGCCAGCGGGAGCAGGAAGGTCTTCTGGTCCAGACGGCCCTCCCGCAGCTGCCGGAAGACGATCAGGACGAGGGCGATGTCGGTGATCCACTCGGTTGCTGTCATGCCCTCCAGACTGCTGCGGAGCCGCCTTCCGCACCTGGACCCGCGGGTGGAGAAGAAGGTGGAGATCCGGACCGGGCGCCGTCAGCGCCGCGCCCCTCCCGCGGTGGGGACGGCGTCGCCGCGCAGGACCGCGCCGAGGCTGCTCTTGGGCAGTCGGTGCCTGCCGTCGTGGGTCTTGCCGGCGCGCCGTTGCAGTTCGGCGAGGGAGGGTTGGCCGTCGCGTTCCCTGAGGTGCGCCATCGGCGGCGCAGCTCCCCCACAGTCTCGGTGACCTTGGGGTGGGAGAGGGCCTGGACGACCTGGTCGGCCAGGCCCTCGAACTCTCCGGCCCGTCGGCGGCGGGTGTGTTCTGCGGCGCGGGCAGCCTTCCGCACGCGTCGTCCCTCGGCGGGGTCGCCCTGGCAGGCGCGGGTGAAAGCCTCGACGACTTGCAGCGTGGGTACGGTTGCCCGGCCGCTGTCCGGAGAGGCGAAAGCCCAGCTGAGGGGTGCAACGCGGGCCGCGTTGCAGTCAGCGGCCAGGGGTGTGCGGCCGCAGACGGGGCGGAGCCAGGCCGACGAGGATCCGGGTCAGAACCCCTGGCGCACCTGGAAGACGCCGCTGCCCCAGTACACGGACGGCTCGTCGGCTCCGCTCGGCCAGTCGCTCTGCAGATGGCGGCGGCCGTGTCCGAGGGCTCCGACCCGGTGTGGGCTCAACCGCCCCGCTATCAGGTCGTCCGCTTCGGCGTCCGTGATCGGCAGAAGGGTCCGGTACTGTGCGTCCTGTGAGGCGACCCAGTCAACGTACTCGGTGAAGACGCTCGCGAAGGCCTGCGAACAGAGGCCGCAGCGCCGGACAGAGACGATGAAATGCGAGTCGTCCCGAATCATCCTGTCGACCCGGACCCCGTTGTGGCTCTGATGGTGCGCCTGCGCCACCAGGGCGTCTTCGGCGCAGCAAGCCGCGCACCCGAAACCTGCGTGGTCACTTCCATACTGCGAACCCACGGATCCCCCCCGCCCAAGCCATCCCTGATCAACCGTCACCCTAGCAACCCACCGGCGAATGCCGTCCAAGGAGACCCTGAGCCGGCTGCCGTAGCGCCCCGACCACGCACGGGGCAGGCCCCCATCTGCGCAGGTCAGTGGCTGTTGTCGTTCCGGACGTGAGACTGCGTTCTCGCTGTCGGCCGGAGCGTTGCGGACCAGCGCGAGGAGGGTCGCCCTCCGCTGCCCATTCAGCGAATCCTGCGGCAGCCACCGTGGCCGCGGCGAACAGCTGGCACCGGCAGGCACCGACGAAGACGGCAGCTTCGGCATGAACGAACTACGACTCACACCTCTCGGCCGGGACAGCGCCGACCGGATCCGTGAGTGGCGCCTGCTGACCGGCGATGAGGCCCTGTCCCCGGTCGTGATGGGCCCCGCGCGGCACGAGCGCCAACGGCCAGGGCAGCAACCGTCTCCATACAGGGGGCCTGGCCGGAGCCAGGCCAGGCTGCGGGGGAGGGCGGCGCCGAGGGCTCCGGCTACCGCAACGACGTCCGCCGGTTCGCACTCGCCGGGCACAGGGCGGGCTGTGGTGCGGTCATCCGGGACCCGGGTACCCCGGGAGTTTCGCCAGGGAGACCTACCGGAAGGTGAAAGCGATCATGGGGTAGGTCGACGACTTGGAGGGGCCGACCGCAGTGACCGTCGTAGGCAGTGAGGCCGGCGGCGACGCGCCGGGGTGTCTGCGGGGCGATCACCCCGCCTCCAGTGCGCCTGCCAGGATCACGTCAGCTGCTCTTTGTGGCCGAAAGGGTGGCTGGTTCACCTACTGGGCGAAAAGGGCGTTCTTCCCTCTCAATGGAGGAGTTGGTGTCCGAGGGCAGCAGGGGAGGCTGGGGAGATCGTGTCCGACCACAGCGGCAAGGTCACAGAAGAGCAGGTGCGCGAGCGGGCCGCCCAGATCCGGGAGCGGCTCAAGCGTTGGGAGTACCTCACGGGTTTCGACGTGGCGGCAGCGATGGACGTGGAGGCGGCGGCGCGGCGTGCGTTGCAGGCCCGGGCCAGGCCGAAGCGGTCCGCGGAGGACCTGCTGAAGGTGTTCCGGCCCGAGTGGGAGAAGGAAGCGGCGCAACAACAGCTGACCGGTGAGGCCTTGACCGCTTTCAGGCGGCAGGTCCTGGACTCGGACGTCCCGCAGGTCTTCTGCGACACGGACGGCCTGTTCAACCTGCGGTATCACATCCACCTCAACAAAGCCGCCGTCGAGGCGATCTCCTGGAACACGGAGGTCGTCCTTGAGGCGCTGGAGTGGGCCGCGGTGGGCGTCCCGATGATCGATGAGCTGCTCTCCCCGCTCGAAGCCTTCATCAGGGCCGAAGTCACGGCGATCCAGGCGACCGGCCGCGCCAACAGCAACGGTCAGGCCCAGCTCGTGGGGGTGTATCCCATCCCGATCCCGATCGTGGAGTCCGACGACGACGACTGGGACACCGCGGGCAAAGTCGGGGACATCATCCACCACATGGGCGGGTAGACGGCACAAAGTGCTGACGGCCGCCTGCCCCTGCGCGGGCGGCCTCCAGCCTCGGCCACGTCGATCACCCCCGGGCGGCGGGCGTTCTCCTGACTGCTGCGCACGGCGTCCGCGGCGCCCAGGTGCGGGGGCAGCAACCGGAACCGGCACCCGCACTCCAGGCACCCGAACACTGGACATGCCTGCGGTACGGCCGGAGCAGAACCGGGAAGAATCCGATCACCCTCGGAACTCGTGCTAGAGGCCGATGTCGTATCGGCCGGTCTCGTGGAGCCAGGCCAGGTGCCCGGCGATCTGGTCCTCCAGCCCGCGCAGGTAGCGGGCGATCACCTCGCGGCCGCGCCCGCGCAGGCCCGCGGCGAGTTCGGCGAACCGGGCCGTGTCGCGCTCGACCTCGGCGGCGGTGATGTCGATTCCCTCCTGGACGGTGTGGCCGTGGTGGTGAGCGAGGACCATGGGCAGGTTGGCAATGTGGTTGCGGGCGACGTCGCGGGCGCAGCCGTAGACGTCATTGGTCAGGCCGATGATGCGGATCGCCAGATCGGTTGCCTCCCGGACCTCCGGGTCGAGCAGGAGGGCCGTCGGCATCTCGAAGCCCTGGGCGACCTCCGTGAGGACGAAGTGGTGGTGCAGGTGGGCGATCAGGTGCCGGATACGCCGGTACTCGGCCACCGGCGGGACGACCCGATGCTCGGCATAGACGGCGTCGGCGACGGCTCCGACGCTGTAGTGGAGCATCCCCTTGCGGATGCGCAGGACCTGCTGCGGCGTCGCCGCGTGTTCGATCCGCTGGAACAGATCGCGGTACGCCCACTCGATGGGGGCGTCGTGCGGCACCGGCGCGAACGGGTCCTCGGCGATGCTCTCGCAGGCCAGCAGGTGCTCCGAGAGGTCGGTGGTGCGGCCTGCGAGGCCCAGCCCCTCGGTGTAGCGGTCGTCCTGCACGGTGGCCCAGATACAGAACTGCGTCGCGATCAGCACCCGTTCCGTGTCGCCTTCGGGAATCATCCACGCGTAGGTGCGCCCGAGCGTGGAGTGGCGCAGGTACTCCTCGTCCGCGTCCGTGCCGATGATGCCGAAGTCGCGCAGCCACGCGAGCGTGCGCTCCTCCAGCTCGGCGGCGTCCGGGTGGAGCCGGGCGGGCACCGTGAACGTGATCCGGGGGATCACCAGCCGGGCGGCGATCGCGCTTGCGGCCGGGTTCCCGGCCTGTGCCCGGCCTGGCTGCCCGGGGTTCATGCGCCGTCTCCTTCTTCGCCGTTCACGCCGTCGTGGAGCCCGGCCGTGAGCCGGACGGCCCGGTGCGCGCGTTCGAGTGGCTCGGAGCAGAACGTCCGGGCCGGTCCTGGTGACAGGGCGGCGAGGTAGGCGTCGGCGCCGGCCAGTTCCCGGCGCGCGTAGGCGATCATGTCAGCGGTGCGCCAGCCGTCGGGCCAGAAGTCCACGTGCCGGGCGGTGTCCTCGTCCCGGTCGATCAGGATGTTGACGCTCTGGAGCGCTCGTCCGTAGGCGACGCCCAGGGTCCGGTTCACGCGGGTGCCGTCGTGCCAGGCCCACAGGTCGGACAGCATCAGTACGAGCGTGCCGGACACCGCGTAGGTGTACCGGTCGAGGTCGGTGGCGGTCCTGACCACGAAGCCGGCTTCGGCCCACTGGGCCATGCGTTCCGCCATGGTGGCGAACGTCTCGTACACGCGGGGCCCGATGTCCGGGGAAGGAAGCGCCGTCCACTCCGCGATCCGCAGGGTCACCGCCGGGAGGACGGCCCTGTGGTTCCGGAAGAGATCGTCGAAGTCGTCCGCGGTGAACCGGGTCTGCAGCAGCCGGCCGACGCCGCGCAGCAACAGGGACTTGTCCGCGGTGCCCAGCGACGGGTGGTCCTCGATCTCGTCGACCCCCCGCATGAGCAGGTAGGCGCAGGAGACCGCTTCGTCCAACCCCGGTGGCATGCTCGTCACCGGCTCGTACCACGTAGTGCTGTACTCGCGCACCACAGCGTGCGCGTCATCGA
This sequence comes from Streptomyces racemochromogenes, assembly GCF_044129415.1. GTDB lineage: Bacteria > Actinomycetota > Actinomycetes > Streptomycetales > Streptomycetaceae > Streptomyces > Streptomyces racemochromogenes_A. Next base: position 82,792 of record NZ_JBBDHD010000007.1, on the reverse strand, counting down.
GCAGGGTCATGTCGGACGCCTACCAGGACCAGGATTCAGCCTCGGGCTCATCCTGCATCGTCGGTCAGCACGCGGCCGGACACAAGGGGCCGAGCACCACTGCACGAGGTCGGCGGGCATGGCCTCGACGGCCCCCGGACGCGCCTCTGCGGCAGCGGACGGCGGCCCGTCCGCGGCCCGCCTGCCCGCCGCGTGCTTCCCGTGACCGTGTGCCGCGGGCTCCGCGTCGCCGGGTGTCAGACGCGGATGTACCAGCCGCGTGCCACGAGGAGCCGCGCGAGCGGCACGTAGAACAGGGACAGCCACAGCACCGCCCACACCGCACTCGCCAGCGGCGCCGGCATCCACGGGGCAAGAACAACCCGGGCCCCCGCGCTCCAGGCTGTCCACTCCTGGCCGTGGTGGTGGACCGGGATGTAATCCAGCGTGCAGACGACGAGCTCGGACAGGACGTAGAAGAACAGCGGGTTGCGGCCGAGGGCCACGAGTGTGTCTTCGCCGGGCCTGATGCGGTGCCCGGCCCACAGCCCGCCGTCGAAGGCCGCCAGGACCACGCCGAAGCCCGCGGTCAGGAGCCCGATGGTCACCAGGGCGTACGAGGGGGTCCACAGTTGCTTGCCGATCGGGATGGCCATGCCCAGCGCGAGGCCGGCGCCGGTGCAGGTACCGCCGACGGCGATCAACAGGGAGGCCCGCTTGCGGACGCCGTCGGGCGTCGCGTAGCACTGCTTGTTCCGGACGACGTCGATGCCGATGACGAGCCCGGCCCAGCAGTTGGCCACGGCCACCAGCGTGGAGACGATGCCTTCGGGGTCGAAGGGGCGACCCTCGAAGTTGTGCCCGGCACCCCAGGTGCTCGTGTCGACGTAGGCCTGGAACGAGCAGTCCCGCGCCAGCGCGGAGGCGTCGGCGCAGGCGGGCCAGGGGTTGTGGAAGGTGTAGGTGGCTACGGTCCAGACGGTGACGCACACGAGCGGGAACCCGCCCAGCAGCAGTGTCCTGGCCAGGAGGCGGAGGGCACGCGGCCGGACGGGGGCTGGGGCCGGGGACCTGCCTGGGCGGGCCGGGGGGCCGCTGGGGGGCGCCATCGACCAGGCGCACGTGATGTACAGCAGTGAGACCATCAGGTAGACCGCGGCGAGGCGTTGGAGCACCCCGACGAAGCGCAGGTGTTCCAGTTCCTCGGGGAGGAAGGGGTACGCGCCCAGGAACATGCCGATGGCGTACAGCAGGACGGCTCGGCGTGCGGCGCGCAGCAGGTGGGGTCTTCTGGCCGCCGTGTCGGGGCCGCCTGCGGCCGGCGAGCGGAGGAGGGCGGACATGGACACCGGCACGGCCATGCCCATCATGAACAGGAACCCCGGAAACACCAGGTCGGCGAGGGTCAGTCCGAAGCCGTCCGCGTGCAGTACGGCCGGGGCGGCGATCTCGGCGACCTGGCTGCCGATGAAGAGGCGCAGGGCGACGACGGCACCCCGGGTGCCGTCCAGTGCGCGCAGGCGCCGGCGGCCGGGTGGGGTCCGCGTCTCCTTCGCCGCCGGTTCGTTCGCGCCCGGCCGCGCCGGCGCAAGGGCCGTGACGGCGTCAGGCGCGGCGCCGCCGGGAGCTCCGCCGGGCCGCGTCATCGGCGCAGGGCTTCGGGCGCTTGGGCCCGGATGGTGGCGGCTTTGGTGATGAAGTAGTACGTCTCGTCCTCGATGGCGGTCCGGGTCTGCTCGCCGATGTAGAGGTCGAGGTGTCTGGCGGTGTCGCAGCCGATGCTGCACAGGTCGTCGACGCGCCAGTGGGCGGCCTTCACCCGCGTGCAGGTCTCGCCGGGCACGCCCGGGCCGCAGTCGGTGACGCGGATCCGGGTACCGGGTGAGAGGTGGTTGGCGGCGACGGACTGCCAGGGCACGAGGGGGTTGTCGTGGGAGCCGACCGGTGGGCGGCCGGTCGCGAAGTAGCAGTGGCGGTCGAAGTCCCAGCCGAGGTAGTCGCCGCGTGCCGTCTTGCCGAAGCCCTCCATGCCGACGCGTTCCAGGTAGTCGGTGGGGAAGGCGTCCGGCAGGTTCTGGCCGGGGCATACCTGGCGGCGGATGCTGCGCTGTGGGCCGTGGTAGTACGCCTCGCTGGGGGTGAAGTAGACGGTGAGGGTGTAGCCGCCCTGGGGAGCGGTGTCTCCCGGCGGCATGTCGATGGTGTTCAGCCGGTGGTGCAGCCGCAGGCCGAGGTAGCCGAGAACCGCCGGGATGAGCAGGCCGGCCAGGACGACGAAGAGCCGGCGTACCGAGGTGGGGCGCGGTCGGCGGCCCGGCGGTGCGGGCGTCGCAGGCGGGGTGGTCATCGGGGGCGCGGTCATGGACGGATCCGCTCCGTGCGGTGTGCGGGGCAGGGCGGTAGGCGTGCCGGTGAACGGTGGTCACCACGCCTTCGTTGATTCGATCATGGGGCATCCGGCCGGCCCGGATCCCCCGGCTTGACCCGTTCGCCGTAGCGCGCGTCAAGGTACACGTGCGCGGCTCGTTCCTGCGGGCGAAAGTCCGCGTGGCCGTGGGGGCTCCCGGACGTGATCTTCCTAGCATCCGGTCACGTGATCAACGATCTTGGAAGTCTTCCGAAGCCCGCTGCCTCCCCGCCCGTGTTCGACGACCCGCACGGACACCGCCGCAGGATCGTGACCGTCGCGGGTGTGGTGGTGGGCCTGCTGTGCCTGTGCGTCCTCGCCATCGGCGGCAGCGTGCTCTACGCCGACCCCCAGCCTCCGGCGACGCACCCGGCCGAGGCCGTCGAAGCGCCGCCCCTGCCACGATGAAGGCGGTCTCGCCCCGCGGGCACTGGTGGCTCCTGGGGGGTGTCCTGGCGGTGTTCCTGTCCGCCCTCTTCCTGGCGACGTCGGTCCTGCGCGGCGTCGGCGTACCGAGCACCGTCCCGGAACGGCAACCGGGCGCCCTCGTACCGCAATCCGTCTCGGGCGGCGGACCCGTCGTCGACACCCGCGACGGCTCGCCCGTCAGCCTGGCCGTGCGTCCGGGCACGGTGGCACTCACCTTCGACGACGGCCCCGACCCCACCTGGACCCCGCAGATCATGCGCCTGCTGGCCGCCAGATCGGTCCCCGCCACGTTCTTCGTCGTCGGCCGGCACGTGGCCGAACACCCGGAGATCGTCCGCGCGCAGACCGCGGCCGGACACGAAGTCGGCCTGCACACCTTCACCCACACCGACCTGGCCACAGCACCGGTCTGGCGAATCCGCCTGGAACTCGCCGCCAGCCGCGCCGTCCTCGCCGGGGCCACCGGCACGAGTACGACGCTCCTGCGGCCGCCGTACTCCTCGATGCCCGACGCACTCAACGACCGCGACTGGCACGCAGCCCTGCGCACCGGCGCCCTCGGCTACCTGACCGTCCTGTCCACCCGCGACGGCCTCGACTGGGAGGCCCGCAGCGTTGCGGACATCATGCGCGGCGCCGTCCCGGAGGAGGGCCGCGGTGCCGTCGTTCTGCTGCACGACGCGGGCGGCGACCGTTCCAGGACGGTCGCCGCCCTGGGGCCGCTCATCGACTCCCTCAAGGCCCGCGGATACCGGTTCACCACGCTGTCCGACGCGGTCGGCCTGCCGCCCCAGACGGCACCGGTCAGCCGGTTCGACCACTGGTACGGCGTCGCCCTGATCGGCCTGGTCCAGGCGGCGGTTGCCGTACCGCCTGCCGCCGCGTGGCTGCTGTACGCCGTGGCACTGCTCACCGCCGCCCGCCTGCTCCTGCTCTCGGCCGCCTCGGCCGTTCACCGGAGGCACCGCGAAGTCCGGAACCCGGCCGGGCCCCTGCCCCGCGTCTCCGCGGTCGTTCCTGCCCACAACGAACAGGCGACCGTCGCCGCCTGTGTGCGCGCCCTGCTCGACGGCGGCTGCCCGGACATCGACGTCGTGGTGGTCGACGACGGCTCCACCGACGGGACCGCGGAGACGGCCCGCGCGGTGGCGGACCCCAGGGTGCGCGTGGTGACCCAGCCCAACCGGGGCAAGCCCGCCGCCCTGAACGCCGGAGTCGGCCACGCAGCACACGAGGTGATCGTGATGGTCGACGCGGATACCGTGGTCGCCCCCGGAGCGGTGGCACGGCTGGCCGCCGCCTTCACCGACCCGTCGGTGGGTGCGGTCGCCGGCAATACGAAGGTCGCCAACCGCGAGGGCCTGCTGCCCCTGTGGCAGCACCTGGAGTACGTGATGAGCTTCGGCCTGGAACGACGGCTCTTCGACCTGGCCGGTGCGAGCCCGACCGTTCCCGGGGCCATCGGAGCCTTCCGGCGGACGGCCCTGGACTCCTGCGGCGGCATCAGCGCCGACACCCTCGCGGAGGACACCGACATCGCCATGGCGCTGTGCCGGGCCGGCTGGCGCGTCGTCTACCGCAGCGACGCCCACGCCCGGACGCACGTACCGACGACCGTCCGCAGCCTCTGGCACCAACGCCACCGATGGGCGTACGGCACCCTGCAGTCCATCTGGAAACACCGCCGCGCCGTCCGGGAAACCGGCATCGCCGGCCGCCTCGGCCGCCGCACCCTGCCCTACCTGCTCCTCTTCCAGCTCGCCCTGCCGCTCGCCGCACCCCTCATGGACGCCGCCGCCCTGTACGGGCTCGCCTCCGGCACCACGCCCGTTCCCGCACTCACCTGGACCGGCTTCAGCCTCGCCCAACTCGTCCTCGCCGCCTACGCCCTGCGCACGGACGGCGAAGGCCTGCGCCACCTCTGGCTCGTCCCGCTCCAGCAGACCCTCTACCGCACGGCCCTGTGCCTGGTCACCATCCACGCCCTGGCCACGGCGGCACTCGGGGCAGGCCCCACATGGCACCGGCCGGCCGCCCGGGAACACACGACAGCACGCCCGGCAACGCCTCCACGCTCCGCACCACCTGCGCCTGGCCGGGCCCACAAGGCGTGGCGATCACGCCACATGACGATCTTGCGGTGGGACCGAGTGTCAGGACCTGGCAGACTGCCCGCATGTAGTTCCCCGCCCTCAGCGACAGACCGGCCGTCACCAGCCCGGTCACGGTCACGTTCGCCGTCGCGGGACCAAGGACGCGCCGGGCCGCAGACCTGACCCCGAACACCGGCTCGCCGCCTCGCCGCCTCGGCCCAGGCGAACCCGCAGAAGCCCGGGGCCTGCTGGGCCGCCGGCCCCACACGCGGCCCTGGGGAGATCGCGGTCGAGCCGGAACGCGAGCCGGAAGAGCTGGAAAGTTCGGTATGGAACTCACCCAGATACGCCTGTTGGTGTCCGACTTCCCCGCCGTTTACCGCTTCTACCGGGACGTGCTCGGCCTCAAGCCGCAGTTCGAGGCCGAGAACGGCCCCTACGCCAAGCTCATCCCCGACAGCGGACACGCCGCGATCGCGCTGCAGGCCCGGGCCCAGATGGCCGAGGTGCTGGAGCGGTTGGCGGCGGAGCCGGAGGGTTACCGCGCGCTGGTGGTGCTGCGGGTGGACGATCTGGACGCCGCCCACGCCGAGCTCACCTCGCGGGGGGTGCGGTTCACCCGAGACCCCGCCCCGTTGGGCGACCGCATACGGGTCGCCTACCTGGAGGACCCGGAAGGGAATCTGATCGAACTCCAGGAGTGGCTCGCGCTGCGCGAGCAGGCTGCCAACGCGCCGACGGAGGAGGTGTAGCGGCGGGGCATCCGCGGCCGAGCCTCGGTCGCCGGCGTGTGGGCGGTCGCGCACGCCATCGCAGCGTGGGCTGTGCGGGGCACGAGGGGTAGCGCGCTGGGAGGCTCTCGGCTGGGGGGCCCGCGGGTGAGAGCGAGGTGCCAGGCCTCACCCGGGCACGCCCTGTCGGCACGGCCACTCCCCCGCCCCCGCCAGCCGGGGTGGGGGAGGCAGGGGACGTCGCCCCGCCACCCGAACCGGCCGGGGTAGACGCCATCGGCCTCGGCCGGCTCGTACGCGCACAGCGGCCACCCGGCCCGAACGCGCCCCGCTCCGACATCAGCAGGACACCGTCCGCCAGCTCCAGCGGACTCCAGCCGCTCACGTTGCGGGCCGGCCGTCCAGCGGGCCGCCCATCAGCTCACGTAGGCGCGGCCCGGTACCGGACCGGGGTCAGGGTCATCCGGGTCCGACCCGTACACCCGGTCGGCGTCGAAACGCCCGGCGGCAGATGGTGACCGCGGATGTGAGTCGCGCGGACACAGGAGTCGCAGCGGCGCCTTATCCAGGTGGCCGACCGAGCAGGAGCACGCGATCAGCAACGGTGCGCCTTACCAACCCCGAGTGACGCTACCCGTTGCCTCGTTCCGGTCACCCGGAGGTGTCCGGGTGACCGGAAAGTCAGCGGGGAAGGCGGACCCCGGCTTTCAGCGCGTACGCTTGGCGTTCTGGGGGGAGACGACGCGGACGCCGGACCAGCTCTCGCCTACGCCGACGGCAGAGGCCCGCGACAGGCCGGCAGTGGCGACGGCCTCGGCGATCTCGGAGGGTTCGACATACCCGTCGCGGCCGGACTTCGGGGTAAGCACCCAGATCACCCCGTCTTCTGCCAGCGGGGTGACTGCATCGACGAGCGCGTCCGCCAGGTCGCCGTCGTCGCTCCGCCACCACAGCAGGACCATGTCGACGACATCGTCGACGTCCTCGTCGAGAAGCTCCGAGCCAATGCGCTCCTGAACCTCGGTCCGGACCTGTTCGTCGCAGTCCTCGCCGAACCCAACTTCCTGGACCACCAGGCCCACATCGATGCCGAGCCTGTCCGCGATACCCACCGTGCTTGTCATCTGGCATTCCCTTGTCGGTCGTGGGCAACCGTGCGGCCGCCGGCTCAAAGCTGATCAGCCCTGAGGCAGCAGAACGACGAGCCCAAGAACAAGACCACCCGAATGCGTCAGCATTCGTTTCCTCGTCGCCAAATCAAGACGGGGGGATGCGATCACTCCACCCACACGGCAGGACCGACCGTGGACGGCCCGGTAGGACTGCCCCCACAGCCCACTGGACGCCAAGGGCACCGGGCCTGGCCCGCGCACGCCATATCGGCACGAGCCGACCGCACCCAGGCCGGCTCGTGCGCGCAGCGGCCACCCGGCCCGAACGCGCCCCGCTCCGACATCAGCAGGACACCGTCCGGTCCTCGGTGTACACGCCGTCGCCTCCATGTCGGCCAGGCAGGCGTCGATCGTCCGGCTCCCGATGTCGGCCATCTCGTCATCGGTCGTGGGCCAGAGTCCGCCCCACACAGGCGGGCCGCGGGGTGCGGATGCTGCGGTGCGCTGCGCGGCCAAGGCTGGCAGCGTGGGCCGCCGACGGGGTGCCGCTCCATCACCGGGACGGTCGCATCCCCGCGTTCGGGGCACCAGGGAGGCCATCCGACCCCGACCGCAACTGGTCGATCACCCGTACCTCCCCCCACACCGCAAACGGCCCCGCCCCGGGTGCGGTCAGCCGGCGCACCAAGGAAACGACCGACCTCGTCAACAAAGTCCTGGCAGGCTTCCCCGCCTACGGGTTCTCCACCGGCGCGGTCATGGACCCCAACCGCATGGTCGCCTCACCCTCCTCCTGACCGCCTGCAGACCCTTGACCTGCGGAGATGGGGAGAACCCCTGTTATTGTGCGCCAATGTCAACGATCAAACAGTTCCAGGTGGCCTTCGACTGCGCGGAGCCTGTGCGCCTCGCCGCCTTCTGGTGCGAGGTGCTGGGGTACGTCATGCCGGCGGTCCCCGAGGGCTTCGCCACGTGGGAGGAGTGCTACGGCTCGCTGCCGCCCGAGGATACGGTCTACTTCGCGTGCACTGATCCCGCGGGTGTGGCTCCGCGCCTGCTCTTCCAGCGAGTTCCCGAAGGCAAGGTCGTCAAGAACCGGATGCATCTCGATGTACGGGCCGGCGCCGGGCTCGTTGGGGACGAGCGCCTGGCCACACTTGAGGCCGAATGCGCTCGGCTGATGGCGCTCGGTGCGAAGCACGTGCTGACGCAGCGCGCCGATGGCGTCAACGAGTCGTGCATCACGATGCAGGACATCGAGGGCAACGAGTTCTGCCTCGCCTGATTTCTCCTCCGAGACTGCGAGGTGGAGAGCGGTATCCGGCCTTGGGGAACATCGGGGCAGCCGATGTCGGCTGCCCCGCAAGGCCGGCCGTCGGCGGCCGGTCACCCTGTTACGGCAGAAGGTCCCCGGGATGGCCGAGCGGAGGCGGCCGCTCTGATCGTGCGGAGTCGGGCCGGCTCGCTGAGGGACGTGTTCGACCAGCGAAAACATCCATGCCGGGCATCGGCGTCAGGACCGGAGCCAGGATCCCTGTCGAGGTCGGTGACGGCAGCACCTCCCGACCGCAGGTCACCCCAGGACGAGCGGGCCTACAGGGCACGCACCACACCCAAGCCCGCCTCCGCCTCGCACACCGCCGGGCAGACGTCCGGCGGACACTCATCCCGTCCGTTCCAGTCGGCGCATCCATTCAGGCCGTAGTGCTTGCCGTCGATCCGGCCCTGCGCCTTGCTCGCGTCGGTGGCGTTGGACATGGTCGTGGCGGAGACGTACGCGTCGATCGGGGCGAGCTTGCTGTTGTAGACGAAGTTCGCCATGGTCGGGCCGTCGAACTCCAGCACGTCCGGCAGCTTGGCGGCGTCGGTGGCGGTGATGGTGATGGTCTTGGTGTAGTCGGCCTCGGGTATCAGCTTCAGCTCGACCTTGATGTCGTTCTGCGAGGAGTTGAAGGACCTCACCGCGCTCTGCAGCGCACTGGCCTCGCCCTTCTGACCCTGGTGGGCCCAGACGCTGATGGTGCCCCTGCCGCTCCCGGCCTCGGCGGAGGTAGCGGTACCGGTGCCCGAGCCGCAGGCGGCGAGCGCCACCAGGGGGGCCAAGGCCAGGCCCCTGCGAGGACCGCCCCCCACCTCAGGGGGCCCTGGACCCGCCGTGGCCCGCTCGGCCCGACCGGCGCCTACGCTCCGCGCGTGATCACCGCGCCCGACGGCTCCCGCGTCGTGCTGCACACCACGCCCCGCCGCGTCGGTCTCACCGACACCGGGGAGCGCTGCCGCGGCATGCTCACCCAGCCGAAGTCGCTCGTGGTGGAAGCCGATGCGGCTCCCCGCCTGGAATGGTGGCCCGGCCTGAACGCCTGGCTCGGCGAGGAGACCGACCGCCCCACCCTGCACGCCGTCGGCGACATCGGCATCACCGGGCCGGTCGAGATCACCCTGCGCACCGACACCCCGGACGGTGAGCGCCCCGCCCTCGCCGTCGGGTGCGACGGCAAGAACCTCTGGGTCACCGGCCCCGACGGGGCCCGACTCGGCGAAACCGTCCTGACCGGCCCCGCCGCCACCCTGCGGATCCTCACGATCGGCGAATACGTCGAGGTCTACGCCGACGGCGTGTTCGCCCTGACCACCCTGTGCTACTCCGGGAAACCTGCCCCGTGGACGGTCACCGCACAAGGCGGCCGACGCACGATTCCGGTCCGCCCGATCCGGCTGCCCGACCCGCACCGCGACGACGCCTCGGCCATCTGGCCCGGCCCCTCGACTCCCTGACGGGTGAGAACCCGCGCCCGCGGGGACGGTGAGATCCTCGGCCGCGCCCTCGGCGCCTCGGTGCCGGCGCCACCCGTCGGACAAGAGGGCGTATCTCCCGAGGTCAGAAGGCGTGGCATGATTCCCGAGTGGCTCCCGCGACCGGCTCCGAGTACGTACCGCCCGCTGAACGCACCGCTCTCGTCGACCTGTTGGCCGGTGTCCGGGCGGGCCGGGGCGGGGCGGTGGTCGTGCGCGGTGAGGCGGGCATCGGCAAGACGACGTTGCTGCGCCACGTCACCGACGGCCTGTCGGGTGTGCGGCTGCTGTGGGTGAACGGGGCGGAGTTCGAGGCTGACTTCGCGTACGCCGCCGTGCACCAGTTGACCTGGCCCCTGCACGAGCGGATCGGACAGTTGCCCGCTGCGCAGCGGGACGATCTGGCCGTTGCGCTGGGGCTGGGCAAGGGGGGTGCGCCGAGCCGTTTCGCCGTCGGCCTGGCCCTGTTGGGGCTGCTGTCGGATGCTGCGGGTGAGCAGCCCGTGGTGTGCGTGGTGGACGACGCGCAGTGGCTGGACCGGGCCTCGGCGCAGGTGCTGGCGTTCGTGGCCCGGCGGGTGGCGGACGAGTCGGTGGCGTTCGTGTTCGGGGTGCGCGACCCGCACCTCGTCGCGGAATTCGAAGGCCTGCCGGTGCTGACGCTGCCCCGGCTGTCCGACCGGGTGGCACGGCGGCTGCCGGCGTCCAGCCTGCCCGGTCCCTTGGACGACCAGGTGCGGGAGCGGATCCTGGCCGAGGCGCGGGGCAATCCGCTGGCGCTGCTGGAGCTGCCGCGTCGGCTCGGGCCCGCCGCGCTGGCGGGCGGCTTCGGGCTGCCGACGCCGGTCTCCCCGGCCAACCGGATCGAGCAGAGCTACCAGCAGCAGGTCTCCCTGCTCTCCCCGGACGCCCGGACCCTGCTGCTGGTGGCGGCCGCCGAACCGCTGGGGGATCCGGGGCTGCTGTGGCGGGCGGCGGACCTGCTGAGCGTGGCGCCGCAAGCGGGGCGGGAGGCCGAGGGGAGCGAGCTGATCGAGCTGGGCGGGCAGTCGCGCTTCCGGCATCCGCTGGTGCGCTCGGCGGTGTACACCGCCGCCTCCCCTGCGGAGCGCCGCCGCGTCCACGGGGCGCTCGCGGAGGCCACCGACCCGCTGACGGCGCCCGACCGGCGGGCGTGGCACCGCGCGCAGTCCCTGTCCCGGCCGGACGAGGAGGCGTCGACCGACCTGCTGCACTGCGCGGAGCGGGCCCGGCGCCGGGGCGGGGCCGCTGCCGAGGCTGCGTTCCTGGAGCAGGCCGCGATCCTGACGGCCGATCCGCGGCTGCGGGCCGAACGCGGTCTCGCCGCGGCCCGGGCCGCACTGGCGGCCGGCGCGTTCGAGAACGCGGTGAGGCTGGTGGAGGCCGCCGAGGGCGGCCCGATCGACACCGCCGGGCGGGTCCAGGCCCAACTCCTGCGCGGCCGCGCGGCGTTCTTCGGTGACGGCGCGGCGGACGCGGTCGGCAACCTGGTGGCGGCGGCCGCCCTCGACCCCGACCGGGCCCGCGTCCACCTGCTGGACGCCCTGCAGGCGGGCCTGGTGGTCGGCCGGTCCTCGCCCGCGGCGCGGGACGCCCTGGCGGCGGCCCGGCGGGCGCCCGCCCCGGCCGGTGAACGCTCCAGGGCGGACGGGCTGCTGGACGCGCTCGTCGGCTATCTCGACGGCGACCTCGCGACGGTGCCGGTGCTGCACGGACTGCTGTCCGAGGTGACCGACCCGCTGTGGGAGGGCCGGCTGTCGCTGGCCGCCCTGCTCGCCGTCGAGCTGTGGGACGTCACCCTGGAGGACCGGCTCGCCGGCCGGGCCGTGGACGCCGCGCGCACCGGCGGGACATTGATGGTCCTGCCGGTGGGCCTGTGGATGCAGGCGATGGCCGCCACCCAGCGCGGCGACCTGCTCGGGGCGGCGGCGCTGAACAGCGAGGCCGACGGCATAGCCGAAGCGACCGGCGTCCCGCCGCACTGGTACGGCCGGCTGTTCGCCGCCGCGGTGCGCGGGGTGGACGCGGAGGCGCGGCCCCTGTTCGAGCGGGTGCTGGCCGAGTCACACGCCCGGCGCAAAGGCATGCTGACGGCGACCGTCCACGCGGCGGCGGCCCTGCACACCAACGGCACGGCCGACCACCGGGCGGCCCTGGCCTCGGCCCGGCTGGCCGTCGCCGACGGCGAGCTGGGGATCTCCAGCCTCGCCCTGCCCGAGCTCATCGAGGCGGCCGTCCGGTGCGGCGAGCGGGACACCGCCCAGGAGGCGTTCGCACGGCTGTCGCGGCACGCGTCGGCGGCGGGCACCGACTGGGCGCTGGGCGTGCGCGCCGCGCTCGCCGCCCTGCTCTCGGACGACCCGGAGGACCTCCACGTCGAGGCGGTGGCCCGGCTGGACGCCACCGGCTTGCGGGTGTGGCACGGCCGCGCCCTGCTGCACCAGGGCGCGTGGCTGCGCCGCGACGGCCGCCGCGGGCAGGCCCGCGAGGCGCTGCGCACCGCTCACGGTCTGTTCACCGCGATGGGCGCGGAGGGCTTCGCCGAACGGGCCCGGCTGGAGCTGGCAGCCACCGGTGAACAGGCCCGGCCCGCCGAGCTCGGCGCGGTGGAACTGCTGACGGGTCAGGAGCTGAACATCGCCCGCCTGGTGGCGACCGGCGCGACCTCGCGGGAGGTCGCCGACCGGCTGTTCCTGAGCCCGCGCACCATCGACGCCCACCTGCGCAGCGTGTTCCGCAAGCTCGGCGTCACCTCGCGCCGCCAGCTCGCCGACGCGCTCGGCCGGAACGCCTGAGCGCCGGCCGGCTCACTTAGGCAGCCGCCTAGGCGACTTTCGCCGATGAGGGCACCGGGGCGGTCGGACCAGACTCGGGGGCATGAAGAACACGCCCTCGGGCATCGACCGGGCCGCCCCGGTCGTCGCCCGCCGTGAGCTGTCGATCCGGGCCCCGGCCCCCGCCGTCTGGGCTCTGCTGACGTACGTGCCCGGCTGGCCGACCTGGCAACCGGACATCGCCGAGGCCCGCGCCCTGACCCCGCTGACGCCGGGCGCGGTGTTCCACTGGCGCACCGGCGGTGTGGACATCGCCTCCACCGTGTACGCGGTGGACGCGCCCCGGCTCGTTCTCTGGGGCGGCCGCTCTCAGGGCATCACCGCCGTCCACCGATGGACGTTCACGCCTTCGTCCAGGGCCACCCTCGTCGTCACCGAGGAGTCCTGGGACGGTGAGCCCGTACGGGCCGATGCCGCCGCCGTCGCCCAGGCACTGGACCGCTCCCTCGCGCAGTGGCTGCTGCACCTGAAGTCCGCCTCCGAGCGCGCCGCGCGCTGACGCCCACCGCGCCGTTCCCCTCCCACCGGCCCGCTTCCCACCGTCCCGTTCCCGGAGTTCCCATGCCCAGTACGCGCCGTGGCACCGTCCTTGCGGTGCTGGCCGCCGCCCAGTTCACCGTCATGCTGGCCACCTCGATCGTGAACGTCGCCCTGCCGCAGATCCGTGACGGCGTCGGTCTGTCCGACTCCGCCACCACCTGGGTCGTCAACGCCTACGGCCTGGCGTTCGGGGCGCTGCTGCCGGCCGGCGGGCGGGCCGCCGACCTGCTGGGACGGCGCCGCGTTCTGCTCACCGGTCTCGCCGCCTTCGCGGCTGCCTCCGCCGTCGCCGCGCTGGCCGCCTCGCCCGGTGTCCTGATCGCCGCGCGGGCCGTCCAGGGAGCCGGGGCGGCGGCCGTCGCTCCGGCCGCCCTCGCCCTCGCGGTGGGCCTGTACCCCCCGGGTAAGGCCCGCGGCCGGGCGCTGGCGGTCTGGGGCGCGGTCTCCGGTGCGGGCGGGGCGGCGGGAGTGCTGCTCGGCGGGCTGCTGACCCGGGCATGGGGCTGGCCGTGGATCTTCCACACGGTGGCGATCGGCGGCTGCGCGGTGCTCGCGGCGACGGCCGCGTACGTCCCGGCGGCGGGCCCGGTGCAACGCGTCGGGTTCGACTGGGCCGGGACAGCCACCAGCGCCCTCGCTCTGACCGCCCTGGTGTGGGCTCTGACCACGGCCCGCCGCTCGGGCTGGACGGACCCCTGGGTGCTGGCCGCGGGCGGCGCCGCCGCCGTGCTCGCCGTGGCGTTCTGGCGGATCGAGTCCACCAGCGCCGCCCCACTGGTGCCGCCGCGGCTGTTCGCCGCCCGCGACGTGACGGTCGGCAACCTGCTGACCGGACTGTTCGGCTCCGTGTGGATCGCCCTGTTCTTCTTCCTGCCGCTCTACCAGCAGCAGGTCCTCGGCGAGGACCCGCTGACCACCGGCCTGGGCCAGCTCCCCCTCGCCGTCGCGAACATGCTCGGCGCGGCCCTCGCCCCCACCCTGGTCCGCCGGGTCGGCGCCCGCATCGCACTGGTCGCAGCGCTGCTGACCGAGGCGGCCGGAATGCTGTGGCTGTCCCGCATCGGCGCCGACGGCACCTTCCCCACCGACGTGCTCGGCCCCAGCGTCCTGGTCGGACTCGGTCTGAGCGTCGCCTTCGTCCAGCTCACCGGCCTGTCCGTGGCCGGCGTCGCCGGACCGGACACGGGCCTGGCGGGCGGCCTGGCCAACACCACCCGGCAGGTCGGCGGCGCCGTCGGACTCGCCGTCCTGACCACCGTCGCCGGATCCGTCACCAGCAGCGCGGCCCGCCACCAACCGCACCTGGAGGCACTGACCGCCGGCTACCGCACCGCCTTCGCCCTGGGCGCCGCCGTCCTGGCCGCCACCGCGCTGCTCGCCGCCCTGCTGGTGCGCCGCACGCCCGCCGCCGACCGGCCGCACCACGCGCCCGCCCCGGAGCCCGCCTCCCCGGGCCGACCCTGACCACCCGACGCCCCTTCCCCTCCCTGCCCACCCCGCATCGAAAGGAACTGCCGTGCTCACCATCGACGAGAGCGCACCCGTCATCGTCCGCCTGTCCACCGAGATCAACGCCCCGCTGGAGCGCGTCTGGGCCCTGCACACCGGCATCGACGACTGGCCGGTCTGGAACCCCGACATCGACCAGGCCCGCCTGCAGGGCCCGCTCGCCGAGGGGGCCTCGTTCACCTGGCGCACCCACGGACTGGAGATCACCTCCACCGTCCGCGAACTGGTGCCCGGCGCCCGGATCGTCTGGGGCGGCCCCGCGAGCGGCATCGACGGCGTCCACGTGTGGACCTTCGAGCAGGCCGGCGACCGGGTCACCGTCCGCACCGAGGAGTCCTGGAGCGGCGCGCCCGTCGACGCCGCCACCGACCAGCTCGCCGCCGCCCTGCGCACCTCCCTGGAGGACTGGCTCACCTGCCTCAAGAACCGCGCCGAGAAGCCCTCCTGACCTCCCCTCCCTCCGCCCCTCACCGAACCGAAGAGACCCGAGGACCGCGAACATGACCGCCAAGCCCTACCTGACCGGCCACTACGAGCCCGTCGCCGACGAACTGACCGCCACCGACCTGACCGTCGACGGCACCCTCCCGCCGGAACTCACCGGGCGCCTGATCCGCAACAGCCACAACCCCAAGCCCGGCGTCACCCCCACCCACTGGTTCAAGGGCAGCGGCATGGTGCACGGCATCCGGCTGCGCGAGGGCCGCGCCGAGTGGTACCGCAACCGCTGGATACAGACCCCCGCGCTGGACGGCGCCCCCTACATGACCGAGCACGGCCCGGACCTGACCGCCTCCACCGCCGGCACCCACGTCATCGAGCACGCCGGCCGCCTGCTCGCCCTGTGCGAGGCCAACTTCCCCTTCGAACTCACCCCCGGCCTCGACACCGTCGGCCCCTACGACTTCGACGGCACGTTGCGCAGCGCGATGACCGCGCACCCCAAGAGCGACCCCGTCACCGGCGAGCTGCACTTCTTCGGCTCCTCGCCCTTCCCCCCGTACCTGGTGTACTACGTCGCCGACGCGGACGGGCACATCACCCACAGCGCCGAGGTCCCCGGCGCCGGCGCCGCGCTCAAGCACGACTTCGCCGTCACCCGCAACCACGTGGTCTTCGTGGAGGGCACCGTCACCTTCGACCCCACCGAGCACTCCGGCATCCCCTACTCCTGGCAGGACGAGCAGCCCGCCCGGATCGGCGTCATGCCGCGCGGGGCGCAGGGCACCGCCGCGATCCGCTGGTTCCCGATCGAGCCCGGCAACATGCTGCACGTCGCCAACGCCTACGAGGACACCCACGGCCGCATCGTGCTGGAGGGCCCCACCGTCGACCGCGAGGGTTTCCGGCTCTCCTGGAACTGGTGGGTCGGCGCCCCCGGCCGCGGCAGCGAACCCAACACCCGCTCCTACAACCGCCGCTGGACCGTCGACCTGAGCACGGGACGGGTCGACGAGCGGGTCATCGACGACCTCGCCATCGAGTTCCCCACCCTCAACGAGGACTACCTCGGCGTCGAGAACCGCTACCAGTACGCCGTCTCCTTCCCCGACCAGCACGGCTTCGGCGGCTACGGCGTCGTCAAGTACGACCGCGCCACCGGCGGGCGCCGCATCCACCAGGCCGGCGACGCCCGGCTGCCCAGCGAGGCGGTGTTCGTCCCCGCAGCCGGCGCCACCCGCGAGGACGACGGCTACCTCCTCACCGTCGTCTCCGACCTCAAGCAGGACGCCTCCCAGCTGCTCGTCCTGGACGCTGCCGGCCTCGACACGATCGCCACCGTCCACCTCCCGCGCCGCGTCACCGCCGGCATCCACGGCTCCTGGATCCCCGACGCCCACCTCTGACCCCACCCGAGCGGTCCCCCGGGGCGCTCCGCCCCGGGGCCTGCCGGACGCCGGATGCCGGTTCAGGCGGTCGCCGACCGGAGCTGGTGCGGCATGTTCCAGCCCTCAGCGAGTCTCGACGGATGGACGTTGCGTCCCCCGCCGAAGAACTCGCAGAACTTCATGATCAGCGGGTCCCAGCCGAGCGGGTCCACGTACTGCGTCCCCGGGATGACCAGGTTTTCCTCGACATGGGCGCGAAGGACCTCGACTTCGAAGGCGGTGGCATGCGGTTCGGGACCGCCGAAGGGATGGGCCGCGACGACCCTGCATTCCAGCTGGACCGGGCATTGCGCAACCCTGGGAGCCCGGACGAGGTCCGATGCCTGCTCCGTCAGCCGCGCGGCCGAGAACTTGTCCGGCTCGTACCGGTAGCCCTGCTTCTCCTTGTAGTCGGGCATGGCCGGCTTTCCGGTGGTGAGCGCGATCCGGTCGACGGCATCGACCATCGCCGACGAGGGCAGATTGAGCACGCATTCGCCTTCCCGCAGCAGGTTGGCGGTGGTCTGGGCGTTGTTGCCGAGACCGAGCATGCAGGACTGGTCCAGCCACCACGCCGAGGACATCGGCGCGAGGTTCGCTGTGCCGTTCTCGTTGAGTGAGCTGATCAGGACGACCGGCGTTCCGAAGTACAGGACCTTGAGCCCGGGGACGACATGCATGCGCTGTTCCTTTCGCGAAGCATCAGACGGACAGGTCCGCGATCAGGAACACGAACCGCCGCTGACTCTCTCGCGAGCGGGACGCCAACTCTGGCGGGAATACGACATCAGGTTCGGGGCGACCAGAGTGCCGGGCCGTCCGGTGAGGGCGGAGCGGTGGTGGCCGTCGGCGCGGCTCGGCGGCGGCCAGCGCTTCCTCGTCCGCCATGGCCGCCGCGACCTTGGCCTCGGCACCCGCCGGCATCGACCAGGCCCGCCGCGTGGTCGACAACGGCAACGGCGGGGTCTGGGGCAGCGGCCATCACGACTTCCAGGGCCAGTGCGCGTCGAGCCGGGCCCGAGGCATCCGGTGAGCCAGGCCCTCCCGGAGCGGAGCAGCGTCGAAGTGGGCGTCCTCGTCCCGTCCGTAGAGGTCGCCCGGCAGTTCGTGCGGGGTGAGATTCACCGAGGCAGCCCTTCTTCGCCAAGAGGGTCAAGATCCAGGATCCACCCGCCCGGCTTCATCCTACGGGTGGCTGTCCTATGGTCAGCTGTCCCTGTCGAAGCCGGCGACTCCCACCGACCGCGAGTCGGCCGGTGGACTGGACCGGCCCACGCCACCCCGGACAGTCCGGGACCGTTGGTGGGGCGTTGGATCTTCAGCGGCGGGCATCCGGACCGTCTGGAGACAGCCTCCGCCAGCCCAGGGAAGGAACCCACCATGTCTGCTGCGCTCTCCGACGACCTGCGGAAGATCATCGACGACACGCCTGTCTTCGCGACCGTTGCCACCATCCAGCCGGACGGCAGCCCGCAGCTGTCCGTCACCTGGCTCGCCCGAGACGGCGACGACCTGCTGTTCTCCACGACCGTCGGTCGCCGCAAGGAGACCAACCTGCGCAGGGACCCCCGGGTAGCCGTCATGATCAACCCCGCGAACGCGCCCTACACCTATGCCGAGATCCGAGGTCACGCCACCATGACCACGGAAGGCGGACAGGAACTGATCAACGAACTGTCACGCAAGTACACGGGCAAGGACTACGCGGACTTCAACCCGGCATCGGCCGACGACGCCCAACGGGTCGTGGTCCGCATCACCCCCAGGAAGGTCGTCGGCTCCCTCTGAGCAGACCCATCCACCGGGGCCCGCCCGGCGCCCCACCTCGCTCGCCCGACCGGTGCATCCGGCTGCTCCACGACACCGGCTGCACCGGTCGGGAGTCGGCGGAGCGGACAAGACCCCGCAACACCCGTGCGCGGTTTGCCACATCCCCGAGACTGATTCCTGCCTCGGTACTGGCGTGGCTGGGCGGTCGGCGTCACGCGTGCCGGCTCAGCGCCCGCAGCGCCAGCCGACCGCACAGCACCGCGAGCGGGAGCTCGGCCCCGAACGCCATGGCGGCCGCGGTGGCGAAGTCGCCGCCCGGGGCCGCGGTCGTAGTGTCAAACCAGGCGTCCACCACCAGCAGCGTCGCCGTCGCGGCGGCTGCCAGGGCGTGCCGCCGGTCGCCGCGGGCGGCGAGGAGGCCGGTGGCGATCAGGCCGAGCGCCTCCAACGCGTCGAGCCCGACCCAGGCGCCCGGCCAGTGCGCCGCGGTCGCGGTGGCCGGCAAGCCGGTGGCCAGCACGTACAGCCACGGCAGCAGGGCGAGCCCGCAGGCGACCAGCAGCCCTCCGGCCCGCCGCAGGCCCCGCGCCGTGCGCGGCTCCTCTGCCTCTTCGCGGAGGGGGATCACCTCGCCGTGGTCGAAGCCCTCGGCACCGGCCCCTTCGTCATTGCACAACACCAGGTGACGCATCGTCTTCCCCTGCTCCCCGCCGGCTCTCCCTTTCATGTGCTCCACCCTGCGCCGCACACCAGGGCGCCGTCAGTCACGCAGGGCTCCGACCCAGGGTGGAGACAAGTACACCCCTGAACCGGGGGGGAGCGTCATGGCACGGGGATGGCCTGCGGCTTTACCGTGTGCCGCATGCAGCTCACGACGTGGCTACGGCTGGTCCCGGGCCGTCCGTTCCGCAGGGCGGGACACCGGATCGCGCTGGTCGCCGCCGGCCTGCCGCTCCACCTCGCCGTGGTGCCACTGTGGCTCTGGCTGCTCGGCACGATGGCGGCGTTGGTGCCGGCCGTGACTCCTCTGCCCGTACTGCTCACGCTCGTGATGACACCCCTGCTGACCGCCGGGCAGCGGCGGCGCTACCGGGCGCTCGTCGGCAAGGAGCTCCCGCGCCCGGCCCTCCCCGGGCCGGGACGCAACTGGAAGTCGGTAGTGCGCTGGCTGACCGCTCGGACCTTGTGGCGGCAGGCCTGTTACCACGCCGCGGCGGGTCCGCTGTTCGCCGTCCTGGAGCTCGCCGTCCTCGCCGTCTGGGCCGCCGCTCTCGTGTCCGCCTCCCTCTTCGTGTGGATCTGGGCGCTGCCCCCGCAGTGGCAGGTCGCCTACCTCGGGTACACCACGCAGGCCGCGTACATCACCGCCGGTGGCCTCGCCCTGCTGTTCCTCGGGCCCCGGGTGACCGGCGCTCTGGTGCGGCTGGAGAGCCGGGCGGCCGAGGTCCTGCTCGGCCCCAGCCACACGGAGAAGCTGGCCCGCCGGGTCGCCGACCTCGCCGAGAGCCGAGCCGGCGTGCTCGACGCCGCCGACGCCGAGCGGCGGCGGATCGAGCGCGACCTGCACGACGGCGCCCAGCAGCGCCTCGTCTCACTCGCCGTCAACCTCGGCCTGGCCAGGTCCACCCTCGGCGACCTGCCGGAGAACGCCCGCAAGGTGATCGACGAGGCGCACCGCGAGGCGAAGGAGGCGATCGCCGAGCTGAACAACCTGGTCCGCGGCCTGCATCCGGCCGTCCTTGAGGACCGCGGTCTCGACGCGGCACTGTCAGGGGTCGCCGCCCGCCTCCCGATCCCGGTGCGCCTGGCGGTGGACCTGCCGCAGCGCCCCTCACCCACGGTCGAGGCCGTCGCGTACTTCGTGGTCTCCGAGGCCTTGACGAATGTGGTCAAACACGCCCGGGCGACCCGGGCGGACGTGACCGTGGAGCGGGCAGGAGAGACACTGCTGGTGGTCGTCGCGGACGACGGAGCGGGCGGCGCGGATCTCGCGTCGGCCGGCGGCACCGGGCTCGCCGGGCTCGCCAAGCGCGTCGCGTCCGTCGACGGCACGTTCTCCTGCCGCAGCCCCGCCGGGGGCCCGACGGTCATCACCGTGCAGCTGCCATGCGCTCCGGGATCGCCGCGGATGCCCTCCGGGTGCGCACTGGCGTAGTCAGGTCTTCGAGGACGACGGCACCTCCAGCCACCTTCACTCCTCCAGCACGCGAAGTCCCGCGAACTGCTCACCTGCGCGGGGCCGTACTGCTCGCCCGGCTGCGCCGCGACACCGCGGGAGCCCGCACGGCGACCCGGAGCCGGCCGATGGAGCGGGGCGGCGAAGGCTCCGGCGAAGCGTTCCCGACCTGCGGCGGCCAGGGACGTGAGGACTCGGAGGCCGACCGGTCTGCCCGGCCACTCCCCGGGGCCGAGCCCTCCGCGAGCGCCTGGGCTGCGTGGTGGAGCGTCGGTCACTCCTCGTTGAGCCAGCCGCATACGTAGTACTGCTGATCCGCGTCCCGCTCGATGATCCACTGGTTGAGGACGTCCCCGGCGAGTTGCCCGGTGTCGGGGTCCCGTCGGGTGATCTTCGCTTCCACGCTGAGCTGGTTCATGCCGACGGGAATCTCGTAGGGCTGGAGTTCCCACCGGTCTACGAAGTAGCCGTTGAGGAGGAACCCGAGCAGACCGGAACGCAGCCGGGGGCAGGTGCCCCGGCGCAGCGAGGTCATGTCGTGGTCGGCGAGACCGTTCATGTAGAGCGCGAAGACGCGCTCCACGGCTTGACGGTCGAGAGGAGCGGGCGAGGGCTTCGGCGTGGGAGTCGGCTTGGGCGTCGGGGTCCCCGGGGAACTGTTCGCGGAGGGTGTGACGGGGGAGGGCGACGGGGACGGCCGGGTGGGCGTCGCGGAGCCGGCCGCGCGGGTACGGCCGTCGTCGTCGGGGGCGGACCGTGACTCCGGTAACCACCAGGGCACCGCCATCAGCACGGCCACCACGGCCCCCGCCAGCAGGGCCAGGCGATACCCCCACGACCGGGGACGACGGGGTCGAGCCGGCGGGCTCGGTGGTTCCGCCCCGGGGGCCGTACGCAGCCGCAGCGTGGATGCGGAGGTCGGGGTGGGCTCCCGCCGGGAGGGCCGCGGTCCGCCCGCCGGCCCGGCGAGCAGGTCGTACGCCTCCTCGGCGGTGAGGCGTTGTGCCGGGTCCTTACGCAAGAGCCCCATCAGCACGGGGGCGAGGTCCCCGGCGCGGACGGCGGTGACGGGTTCCTCGGTGGCGATGGCGACGAAGACGGCCCAGGAACCGGAGCCGCCGAACGGAGGGTGTCCCTCCACCGCGGTGAACAGCGTCGCCCCCAAGGACCACAGGTCGGATTCGGCGGTCGCCGGGAGACCGCGCACCTGCTCGGGTGACATGTAGGACGGAGTGCCCATGACGGCTCCCGACCGGGTAAGCCCGGGCTCCCCCTCCACGACGGCGATCCCGAAGTCGGTCAGCACCACCCGGTCGCCTTCGAGCAGCACGTTGGCGGGTTTGATGTCCCGGTGGGTCACGCCGGTGGCGTGCACGGCGCGCAGGGCGTCCAGGATCTCCCGGCCGATCCTGGCCACCCGGGCCGGGGGAAGCGGACCTTCCTCCTCGACGAGGTCGTCAAGGGAGCGGCCGCGGACGAGTTCCATCACGATCCACGGGTGGCCGTCCTCGTCGGCTATCCGGTCGTGGACGGTGATCACCCCTGGGTGTTTCAGCCTGGCGGCCGCCCGCGCCTCACGGTCGAGGCGGCCGATCCATGCCTCGCGCCGGGAGGTGTCGAGGCCGTCGGGGAACCGGAGCTCCTTGAGGGCGACCTCTCGGCCGAGGTGTTCGTCCCGGGCTCGCCAGACGGTCCCCATGCCGCCCTGGCCGAGCACTTCGGCCAGCCGGTACCGGCCGGCCAGCAGTCGTCCGCGATCGTGAGTCACGATCAGGAACCTAGCCCACACCCCCGTCCGTGACGAACACGCCCTGGCCGGACCGTGACCGACACCTGCCGTCCTCACCGCCGAGGGAGCCGCTCCTGCGACGGGGCCGGGAGTCGTATCCCGCACGCCGGCCGGCACTGGCGGGCGGGGGCCGGCAGAGCCGACACGGCCGAGTTCGACCACCTAGTCCTTGCGGTCCGCGCCGCGCCAGACCGTCATGTCCAGGGTGGCGTATGTGCTCGGGTCGTCCTCGGCCGAACGGCCCCGGTACACGACCAAGGCGATCGTCCCTTGTGACGTGCGTACGCAGATGCCGTCCCCCCGGGAGATCGCCGCGACGGGGATCTCACTGGTGAACCGGGTCTCCTGGCGGCACGCCTGCAGGGAGCCCTCGGTGCCGCTGTCGAGCCGTGCCAGCTTCGCGTCGGAGTTGGAGTGGAAGCCGCAGATCTTGGAGTAGCACAGGTAGCGCAGGTCGCCGTGGTTCTGGCGGGGTACCGGCTGGTCGTCGGCGAAGCTCACATCGTAGTTGTCGGGGAGGTTGAACCCCTTGTACTCGACGGGCTTCGGGTCAGGGCGCGGGGCCGTGGAGGTGGCGCGGGGTGCGGCGTCCGCACTGTCGCCCGAGGACTTGCCGTCGATGTTGCTCAGCACGGCCATGCAGCCCGCGAGCAGGAAGAACAGGCCCCCGAGGACAGAGATTAGGACGACAGCATTCCGGTTGCTCCCCGGAGGGCGGGGGATCACGACGAACGGCTGCGGCGAGGGGGCCGGAGCGGGCATGGGGGGCGGGGTGGGCGGCGCGGCGTACGGGGCGTTGAAGGTGCCCGCAGGGGCGTACAGGGGCCGGGCCGGCACGGTGGGCTGCGCCACGGGCAGCGGGGGCGCGGCCCCTTCCACGACCGTGGGGACCGGCGCCGGAGGACTCGGACGGTTCGCGAGGCGCGTCGCGACCCCGTCCGGCAGCCAGTCCTCGGGCCGCCGGAGCCGGGTGTGGTCGCCGGCCCCCGGCACAGGTCGAGGACCTCGGCGGGCGAAGGACGCTTCGACGGGTCCTTGGCGAGACAGCGCTCGACGAGCGGGCGCAGCGTCCCGTCCAGGCCCGACAGATCCGGTTCCTCGTGCACGATCCGGTACAGCACGCCGTGGGAGGGGCCGTCGCCGTAGGCGGGCGTCCCCAGGGCGGCGTACGCGGCCACCTGCCCGAGTGCGAACACGTCGGTCGCCCCGCTGACCTCGCCCCCCGCCGCCTGACCTGGAGGGCCTCCGCGATCCCGGCGACGAGCATCAGGACGGTCGAAGCCGGCAGCGGGCCGTGCTCGCCCACCGCTTCGGCCAGCGACGGGCCCCGTACGTAGGCCGTGGCCAGCCAGGGCACGGGCCCCTCGGTGTCGCTGTCGATGACCGGCGCGGTGTAGAGGCCCTGGACACGCCGGGCGGCACTCACCTCCCGGCGGAACCGCCGCCGGAACTCCGGGTCCTCAGCGCCGGACTTCGTCCCGCTCCCGCCGCGGGACCGGCTGCTGTCCTGCCCGCGGGCGGTCGCCGCACGGCGTGGTCCCGTAGGGGGCTGCGCGGGCGGGCGGTCCGCGTCGCGCGCGGGCCGGGAGGCCCGAGACCTCGGGGGAAGCCGGCTCAAGGGGTGCGTCGGCCTGGGACGCAAGGGGGGGACCTGCCCGTCCAAGCGGCCGGCGCGGGGGTGATCGCCGAGGGCGATGCTCCCGGTCGGAGGGCGAGACACGCGATTACATGACAAATCATCAGGTGGCATGAATTCCCCGGTGTCCTCCTTGCATGGCCTTGGCATGGTGCACTGTCATATTCGTGCTGGATCGCCCCGATCGTCTCGTCGCACCATCAGGGGAAGGCAGAACCATGGGCACACGCAGGTGCAAGTCCGCGACGCTGGCCGTCGCACTGGCCGCCTCGGCCCTGCTCGCGGCCGCCGGAGGAACGGCGCACGCGGAGGCGGGCCAGGACACCATCACCATGTACAAGCAGGAGAAGACCCAGTGGTGCTGGGTGGCCTCGGGGCTGACCATCGCCAAGTTCCAGGGTTTCGGCTCCACTCAGACGGACTTCTGCAACCGGGCCCAGCCCTACTACGGCTGCAACAACCAGCCCGCCACGCTCGACGACATGGCCAGGGCCTGGGGCAGCCTGGGCATGGCTCACACCGGGTCGGGCCTGAACAGCGCGGCCACGTTCAACCAGGTGTACACCGAGGTCAAGGCGGCCCGGCCGATCGCCACCCGGATCGGGTGGACCTCCGGCGGCGGTCACATGAACGTGGTCTACGGCTTCGACACGTCGCAGAACACGATCGCCGTGGCCGACCCATGGCCGGACACCGCCACGTACACGTGGTGGAACTACAACGACTACGTCAGCAACAGCTCGTCCAAGTGGACCCACTCCCGCATCGGCATCTCCGGCTAAGGCAGGCGACGTGCGCGACACCAGCACCACCGAAACGTCCGGCGGGCGGGCGGAGTTCCGCTCTTCCCGCCCGTCCCTCCTCCTCGCAGGGATCGCGGCCGCCCTGCTGTCCCTCGCCGGCCCGGCTCACGCGGCCCCGGCCAAGGACCCGCTCCCGGCGGACATCCCGGACTACCAGGCCGCCCTCGACGCGGTGAAGTCGACGGACGTCCGCAACGCCGTCTGCCGCTTCCTGAGCACACCTCTGCCCGCAGGTGACGGCGGGCCGGTGCAGACGATCCCCGAGACGGCCGAGGCGTGCCAGGGGCTGCCGGCCTTCACGATCAAAGACCCGGTGGCGCTGAACGAGATCACCCCCGGCTTCGTGGCGGGCACGGCGCAGCCGCTGCCCACCGAGGCGGTCAGGCTGACGCAGCTGGTCTCCTCGCTGAGCGCCACCGTCAACGGCCGCAACGCCACGGTGATGCTCGCACCCACCCAAGGCGGCGGCTGGCACCTGGCAGCCATCCGCGACGGCGACAGCGACGCCACGTACGCCGGCAAGGCGACCCCCGGGACGCTGGTCTTCTCCGAGCCGCAGATCCGCGGCTGGTACCAGCTCAAGCTCACCACCGTCGAACCGCTCAACGACCAGGCCCGGGAAGGACTGGGCGGCCGGGAAGCGGTCTCGCTCGGCGACTACCAGCAACTGGTCAAGGCCCGCTACGCCGACAAGCTGCCCGGCTCCCCGTACGACGCCGGGGGCTACTCCAGCGGCTACGGCTCCCAGGAGAAGACGAACGACACCTCGTCCCGCACCCCGCTGCTCGCGGGCGGCTCGGGTGCGGCACTCGTCCTCGCGGGCGGGGCGGCGGCGATCATCCGGCGCCGCCGCCGCGCTTGCAGCGGCTGAACGACAACCCCCTACCGCCCGCGCCCTGCTCCGGGCCGTGACCGTTCACGTGCTCGCGATCACCGGGCCTGAACCCGCCGCAGCCGTCCGGTGCCGGCAGCCAACGGGGGGGCACGGCGACCCGGCTCGGGGACCGCCCGGCGGGTTCCGGGCAGCTGTACACGAGGGTGCGCTCCCCGTGCGCCGGCGGCGGGCGGTGGCCCTCCCCCCCTCGCCGCGGCCGGCGCCGTCCCCGTGCTCGTGGCGCGGGGAGCGGAGCCGGCCGCGTTGGCCGCCGGGCCGTCTTCACCGACGGCCGCCGCTGCCCTCCCGCTGGCGCAGGACCGCCAGGTCCACCGCCCGGTCGACGGCGGGCAGGCAGGCGGCGATGTCCGTGTGGACCACGTACTCCACCGACGCGACCGTGTGCAGGCCCTGCACCAGGAAGGTGTACTCCCTGTCGCGCTCCAGCAGCAGGACGATCGGCTTGTCGAAGGCACTGGCCCACCCGATCTCGATGTGGGTGCCCGGGGAGGCCGGGTGGCCCGGCAGGGCCACGAACACGTCGGCCTTGCGGATCTCGTCCTGGTCCAGCTTGGTGCACTGCTCCGGCCGCATCAGCTCCGCCCCCCACGCCTCGCGGCGGTGGGCGTTGTGCACGGAGAGCCCCTGCGCCTCGAAGTGCTTGATCAGGACGTCGAACGGCGCCCGGGCACCGGCCGGCATCTCCCCGGTCTCGGGGTCCAGGAGCTGGATGAACGGGCCGGCGAGGAAGACCGAGCGGATGCCCAGGTCGGGGCGGATGCCGGGCGAGACGGGTGAGCCGAGCGAGGCGGGCGGGTCGAAGGGCGGCGTGAGGGCCATGGGAGGTACCTCCGGGAGGAGCGCTGGGGCGTGGTGTCGGGTGCGGGCGGCGGCTGGAGGGCGGACCGGATCAGTCCTTGAGGAAGCACTGGATGAACGCGTCGCCGGTGGTGCCGCCGTGCGTGTACTCGGTGGTGTCGTACGCGACGAAGGGGTGCCGCTCGACCCGGATCCGGCGGAAGTGCGGGAGGTACTGCCAGCGCAGCTCCGGCTTGGTGCTGAAGAACGGGATGAAGACGCCGCCGGGGCGCAGCACCCGGACGACCTCCGGCATGGTCCTGGCCCACAGCGCGGCGTCCGTCCAGACCTCCATGTCGAGGGCGGGGTCGAAGAACATCCCGTCGATGCTCTCCGACGGCAGTTCGAAGATCCGCTCGAAGAAGTCGCCGCGCTCGATCGTGAGGTTGTCGGGGACCCGGGGGTGCCGGGCCCGGAACAGGTCCTCGACCTCGCCGAAGAGTTCCAGCACCGTGTGGCTGCGGGTCGCGGGGTTGCCGGCGATGCGCAGCGCGGACAGGCCGAGCCCGAGCCCGACCTCGTAGAAGTCCTTTCCGTACTCGCACAGCATGTCGGCGCTGGCCCACATCAGGTCCCGCTCCCAGGCCTGCATGGCCTGCTCGCCGCCGATGCTGAGGGTCACTTCGCCGTTCTGCTCGATCAGTTCGATCGCCGGCTTGTCCGCGGGCGCGGTGCCCGGCTCGGTCACGTCCTGGCTCTGCATGTTCTTCTCCTCGTGGGGTGCGGGGGTTCGGTCAGGCGGTCCGGGGAACGACGCCGAAGTGGCGCCGGGCCGTGGAGACGGCCAGGTCCTGTACGGCGAACACGGTGAAGTAGTAGGCCTGCGGGGCGGTCCCGGGGGCGAAGCGCACGCGGAAGGCGACGTCCTCGGCCCGCCCGCCGGTGAGCCGGAGCCTGGTGGTGGCGGGCTCCACGGTCGTGTCCTCGCGCAGGTAGGTCGGGACGAAGAGGCCCAGCCGGACCGGGCCGGTGCGGGCCGCGGTGACCGTGGCCCGCACCTCCAGCACCCCGCCCTGCGCGACCTCGTCGGCGGCGTGGGCGAGCAGCGCGGGCGCGTCCGGGATCCGGAAGGTGACGTCGCCGCACCGCATGCAGACGGCGCAGGTGGTGTCCAGGACGTGCGGGAGCAGGCCCCGCCGGGTGAACTCCTGCGCGGGGCGGCCGCAGTGGCAGGTGACCTCCCGGACGTCCGGGTCCAGGCTGCTGCGGTCGCCGAAGTACGCCGGGTAGTTCATCAGCTCGGTCTCGGGATCGGCCGCGACCTGGTCGGTGATCACGTGGTCGAGGGACTGCAGGTCCGCCGTGAGGGAGGCCTCGATCTGCTCGGGCGACTGGTCGGCGAGATGCGTGGGCCTGGCCACCCAGAGGTCGACCTTCCTGGCCAGTTTGGTCAGCCGGGGCCGCAGCGGGTGGTTGTGCGGCAGCAGCTCCGAGGCGAGGTAGGCGGTGAGCCGGGCGCCCGCGGTGAGCAGCAGCGGGGCGGGGCGGTGGTCCGCGGGATCGGGAGGCGCCGGCGTGTCCTCCGGCGCGCCCGGCAGCCCGAAGCGCATGAACGCCGGGTAGGGGTGCGAGCCCGCCAGGCTGGCGTTGAGGGTGTCGACCGAGTCCGCGCCGGTGAGGGCGCCGTGCATCCAGGCGACGTTCTCGGGCCGGTCGGAGTCGTGCACCGACACCGCCGAGACCACCGTACGGGCCGGACCGTCGAGCGCGTTCAGCAACAGCTGGTACTTCGGGTCGTAGAGGGCGAGGTCCGAGAGGGGGCCGCTGTTGCACGCGCTGAGGACCAGTTCCACGGCCTCCACCCGGTTGAGGGGGACCAGCTTGTCCTCCGGTTTGTAGCAGGGCAGCCCGTACGCGCAGCGCGGGCCGAGCAGTCCGGGGGTGGCCGGGGCCGAGGGGTTCAGACCGCAGAGGGTGAACTCGCCGAGGTTGACGCTGTCGTCCTTGCCGTGGCCCTGGAAGCCCACCCGCCGCCACCGGGTGCCCAGGATCTCCGCCTGGATGTCGGCGCGCTCGAAGTCCCGGTCGTCGAAGACCCGGACACCGGGCAGCCGCGGAGGCCGGTCCGTGTCGGTGAACAGGCCCAGGGCGTCGACGTCGGGGGCCGGTTCCGCGTACTGCTTGGCGACGTTCCAGCAGACCGAGTCACCGTCGCGGCCGCTCAGCAGCGTCAGGCCGTGCCGCGGGCCCCGGTAGGTGGCCATCAGCAGGTCCCGGACGGGGTCGAGGGTGAGCCGGTCGTAACAACCGACGACCAGCAGCGAACCGCCGTGCCGGGCCCGGAACGCCGCGACGTCCGCCAGCTCCTCCTCGCCCACCCACGTCCGGGCGAACGGACGGGCCAGCTCCGCGAGTCCCTCGGGCAGGTGCCCCGCGCCGAGGAGGACCCCGACGTCCAGCGGGTGCGGCCGCCGCAGAGCGCCGTACAGCCGGCCGGCGAGCTCGACGCTCTCCGCCAGATCGGCGCGGTCGCCGGCCGGCACCGGCACCGGCAGGAGCCCGGGCGAGTCGAGGAACTCCCGGACGGCTCCGGCGAATTCCTGCCTGGCGACGGGGCGGAACAGGGGGCCCGGCCCGGCAGGCCCGTCGGTTCGCTGCTCGGTGAGCGCTGCGTTCATGGTGGACCACCTCGTGTCGTCCGCGCCGGGGGCGCGGGGTAAGGGGAACGGGGAGAGGGAAGGACGGGGAGCGGCTGCGCGCCGGGGAGGGGTCAAGGGGTTGGCATGCCGGGTTCGGCGGTCATGCCGCGCACTTCGGCACCGGGCGCCGCCCGCCGTGCCAGCAGCCCCCGGCAGACGAAGGCCAGCGCGGCGGCGGCCAGGGCGGCTCCGGTCGCCACCGCGAACACCGTCCGCGGCCCGAACGGATCCATCAGCAGCCCGCCGGCCTGCTGGCCCAGCGCGTCGCCCAGGACGGTGGCCAGTGACGCCCAGGTGAACGCCTCGGCCATGGACCGTCCTTCGGCGATGCCGCTCACCAGGCTCATCTCGGTGGCGGAGACCAGGGCGATCGGTACGCTGCCCACCGCGAGCGCCACGGCCAGGCCCACCTGGGAGCCGGCGAGCAGCGTCAGCCCGGTGCCGACGGCGTAGGCCAGCAGGAGACGGGCCAGGCGCACCTGCGGGGCCACCTCGGACTGGGACCGGCCGAGCCAGACGGCCCCCAGAGCGCTGCCGACACCCCAGCAGGCGTACACCACGCCCGCGCCGCCCGGAGCCCCGTGCCGGTCGACGAACGCCGGGATGGCCAGGGTCAGCAGACCGATGGGCACCGCGGAGACGGCCATGATGCCGGCCAGCGCCAGCAGGGCCGGCTCCCGCAGCGGGCCCAGCGGGTGGCGCGGACCCTTCGGGTCCTGCGGGGCGGCCCCGGTGCCGGCGGGCAGCCGGGTGTACGCGAGCCCGAGCGTGCCCACGCCGCCCACCACCGCGATCACCGTCAGCGCCGCCCCCGCCGGGCCGGCCAGCATCAGCGCCGCCAGCATCAGCGGCGCGCCGATCACCAGGACCTCGGTGAGCAGCGCCTCCCAGAGGTAGGCCGTCTCGCGTTCCTCCTCCCGGAGGGGCAGCCGCGCCCAGAGCGAGCGCATGCAGGCGTTCGCGGGCGGCAGCACCATCCCCGCGACGACCGCCGCCGCCGGCTGCGCCCAGCCCCCCGGGCGGGTCGCCCACACCAGGACGGCCAGTGCCAGGGGGTAGGCGACGGCGGTCGCGGTCAGCACCACCGCGCGGCCGTTGCGGTCGAGGCGGCGGGCGATGAGCGGGCTGCCCAGGGCCATCCCGACCGTGTAGAGCGCCGCGACCAGCCCGGCCTGGGCGTAACTGCCGCCCTGCTCGCGGACGGTCAGGACGAGGGCGAGCGACATCAGGTAGACCG
This sequence comes from Streptomyces racemochromogenes, assembly GCF_044129415.1. Lineage (GTDB taxonomy): Bacteria > Actinomycetota > Actinomycetes > Streptomycetales > Streptomycetaceae > Streptomyces > Streptomyces racemochromogenes_A. The sequence goes on along the minus strand of NZ_JBBDHD010000007.1, from coordinate 52,694 downwards.
GCAGCCTGGAGACGACGCTCCACCAGGCCGCCCCGGCCACCCGGGGACGTGTGAGCAGGTCGAGGAAGCGACGGGGCAGGCCGCTGGTCACGTGTCGGTCTCCGTTTCGACGGCCGCGCGGCGCGGCGCGGCCGGGCCGGGCGCCGGGCCGCCGTGGGGCGGCCGGCTCGGGCGGCGGTCGGGCAAGGACGGCGGTCAGGCAAGGGCGGCGGACGGCTCCTGCGCCACCACCTCGATCGTGAAACGTGCCAGTACGTCGCGCATGCGGCTCTCCACCTCCCCGACCGAGGCTCCCACGACATGGGCGTACCCCGAGGCGTTGTGCGAGGCCCGGCGGGCCGTCACGGTGTCGCCGGCGCGGACCTTGAGCACCGCGTCGATGACCCCGGGCATGGCCAGCAGTTCCTCGCGGGAGGTGATCCGCCGGATCGTCCCGGAGCCGGGCAGCGGCAGCAGCAGGTCGCCCGCGCAGCGGCGTTCGCCGTAGCGGAGGTCGGGCCGCCGGCCGAGGTAGACCGCCAGGGTGGCGCCGAACACGTCGAAGCCGTACGCGTGCCCGTGGTTCGCGGGGATCTCGCAGCCGGCGAGCCGCACGCCGATCTCGCCGGCGTACACCTCGCCGTCGATCAGGAAGAACTCCATGTGGGCGTAGCCGTGGTCGATGCCCATGCCCGTGACGACGCGCTGGACCAGGGCCCGCAGGTCGACGGCCGGGCCCTCGCCGGTGCCGACGCTGATGTTGGCGTTCATCGCGCCGTCGACGATGTCCAGCGGGCGGCAGGGCATGGCGCTCGGCCACGCGTCGAGGACCTCTCCGCCGAGGATGATCGCGCAGACCTCCCATTCCGTTCCCCCGAGGTACGCCTCCACCATCCAGTCCCGCGCCGCGAGGTCGATTCCTTCGAGGTCGTCCGGCCCGTCGAGCCGGTGGGTGTCCACGCAGGCGAACGAGTCCACCGGCTTGAGCACCACCGGCCAGCCGTGCCGGCCGGCGAACCGCTCGATCCCGGCGGCCGACCGCACGCGCTCGAACTCCGCCGTCCGCAGGCCCAGTTCCCGGAAGCAGGCCTTCATGGCCGCCTTGTCGCGGACCAGAGCCACCTGCCGCTCGGTCAGGTGCGGCAGGCCGGCGAGCCGGGCGAACCGCTGGGCGGCCGCCTGCCGGGGCTCGGAGGGGTTGCAGAACCTGGTCGGCGCCGCCGACAGCCCCGCCGCCCACTCCCGGTACCGCCGGGCCTCCTCGGCCGGCGCCGCGTCCTCGCGCACCCAGAAGGCGGGCAGGTGCGCGGTCTCCCGCAGGTGGTCCTCGGGCAGGTCCGGCCGGGTGTCGGCGAACCGCAGCAGGACCAGCCGGCCGGCCAGCTCCCGGGCCGCGTAGCGGGTGAAGGACGACGGCCGGTCGTCCACCATCAACAGCACCTCGGCGCCGCTCACACCGCCTCCAGCACCCGGCGGACGGCCTTGACCGCGAGCGCCTGTTCCTCCTCCGGGAGTTCCGGGGAGAGCGGCAGGCACAGGGTGCGGTCCAGCAGGTCCCGCGTGCGGGCGAAGCCGTCGCGGCTGAGGGCGAGGGGCCCCTCCGGGGCGTGGTTCCACGGAAAGCCGTCGCGGTACAGCGAACGGCGGCCGGTGAGCACCGGGTGGGCGGGCAGCAGGTACTTCCCCAGCGTCCAGTTGGCGATGCCGGCCCCGGTGAGCGCGGCCACCGCGGCGTCCCGCAGCTCCTTGCTCTCGCACCGGAACCGCAGGCTGACCTTCACGTCGCCCGCCGCCCGGGGCCGGACCTCCAGGTCGGGTCGGCCGGGCAGTTCGGTCATGGCGATGGCGTACATCCGCTCCAGTCCGGCGAGCAACTCGTCGAGGTGGCGGAACTGCTGGCACTGGACGGCCGCGACCTGCTCGCTGGTGACGAAGTTCTCGCCGAAGTGGGCGTCCTCGTCCCAGGTCGGGTAGTGGCCGGGCACCCGGGCCGAGCCGTGGTCGTGGTAGCGGCGCATGGTAGCCCAGGCGTCGTCGGCGCCGGTGACGACGAGCCCGCCCTCGCCCGAGGTGAGGACCTTGTTGTGGTGGAAGCTGAACGTCCCGGCGTAGCCGGCCGTTCCCGCGTGCCGGCCGTCGGGGAGGCGTGCGCCGAGCGACTGCGCGCAGTCCTCGATCAGGTAGGGCACGCCCGCCGGCAGCGGGGCGACGGTGCCCTCCATGTGGGCCGTGATCACGCGCTGCGCGTCCGGCGGCAGCAGCGTCGGGTCCATCGAAAGCGAGTCGTCGGCGTCGACCAGGACCGGGATCAGGCCGCAGGACAGCACCGCGCCGGCCACCGCGACGAACGTCACGGCCGGGATGTACACGGGGTCGCCGACGGCCGGGCGGGTGGAGATCAGCGCCAGCCGCAGTGCCTCCGTGCAGTTGTGCACGGCCAGGGCGTGGCCCGCGCCGAGCCGTTCGGCCACGGTCCGCTCCAGGCGGGAAGCCATGCTCTCGGTCTCGGTCTGGTACCGGAACAGGACCTGGTGCTCGATCACCTTCTTCAGTTCCGACATGTCGGACCAGTCGAGGTAGTTCGCGCCGTAGGGCAGGAAGCGCTGCCCGAGCCGCTTGTCGAGTGTGCTCATCGTGTGTCGGACTCCGTGATCGGCTGCGCGTCGCCGCCGACGACCATTTCCTGGCCTCGGTAGTTGCGCAGCAGCAGGCCGTCGGGGGTGGGGGTGAAGGAGGGCCGCGCGATGGGGATCTTGCCGATCCTGGTGGTGAGGACGTACTGGGGGACGCCGAACCCGGTGATGTGGCCCTGGAGGCCGTCCATGATCTCCCAGCCCTTCTCCACCGTCGTCATGAAGTGGGAGACCCCTGTGACGTTGTCGCAGTGGTAGAGGTAGTACGGACGGACCCGGATCCGCAGCAGCTCGGTCATCAGGGTGCGCATGACGGCGACGTCGTCGTTGATCCCGCGCAGCAGCACCGTCTGGTTCCCGACCGGGATGCCGTGCCGCAGCAGGCGGTCGACGGCCGCCGCGGCCTCCGGCGTGATCTCCTTGGGGTGGTTGAAATGGGTGTTCAGCCAGACCGGGTGGTAGCGCGCGAGCATGGAGCAGAGCTCTTCGGTGATCCTCTGCGGCAGCAGGACGGGGAACCTGCTGCCGATGCGGATGATCTCCACGCTGGGGATCGCCCGCAGCCCGGCGATGATCTCCTCCAGCTTGCCGTCCTGGTAGGAGAGCGGATCGCCGCCGGTCAGCAGGACGTCCCGGATCTCGGGGTGGTCGGCGATGTAGCGCAGGTCCTCCTCGAAGGAGCCGCCCTCGTCGTCACGGAAGTAGGTGCCGTCGACGTCGGTGGTGTGGAACTTGCGCGTGCAGTGGCGGCAGTAGACGGGGCAGGCCTCGGTGATCAGCATGATCACGCGGTCCGGGTACTTGTGCACGACCCGGTTGGTCTTGCGGTAGTAGGTGTCCCCGACGGGGTCGACCTCGGCGCCGGGGAACTCCATCAGCTCGCCGAGCGCCGGCACCGCCTGCTGGCGGACCGGACAGGCGGGGTCGTCGGGGTCCATCAGGGAGGCGTAGTACGGGGTGACGCTCCAGCGGTACTTGCCCGCCACCCCGGCGATGGCCTCCTCCTCGTCGGCACTGAGGTTGATCCACTGCCTGGCCTTGTCGACGTTGGTGATGCGCCGGCGCATGTGCCAGCGCCAGTCGTCCCAGTCGTTCTCGGGGACCCGGGGACGGATCAGTTCGGGGCGGGCGGTGGTGACGGGTTCGCGGACGGTGTCGGACATGGCGGCTCCAGCACGGCGCGGACGACGTGGGTGAGTGGGCCGGAAGCGGCGGGGCCGGACCGGCGGGCTGACGAGGGGGCGTGGGCGGGCGGCCCCGGGGCGGGTTTCACAGGGGCGCGGTCCAGGGCGGGGTTCACAGGGGGGCGAGCGCGAGCTGACGGAGGGTACGGGCGACCCGCTGCGCGCCGCGCAGGTCGTCCAGGGCCGGGTCGAGCAGGTGCCACGGCCCGGCTGCGGCCGGGGGCGCCCACAGGGCCGGGTCGGCGGGGTCCTCGGCCGAAGGCAGCGGCAGGACCTCGGCGACCTGTGCGGCGAGGTCCCGCTGGGCGTTCCCCAGCGGTGGCAGCAGCGCCAGGGGTGCCCGGCGCGCCTGGGCGAGGGCCAGTGCCCCGAGCACCGGTGAGGCGAGGAACACGGCGGCTCCGGCGTGGAGGGCGTCCGGGTCGGCCTCGGCGGCGCGGAGCACCCGGACGGCCGGATGGGCCGCCAGCGCGGACCGCACGGGTGCGAGCCCGGTGTCGGCCACGACGGTGCAGCTCCCGGTGCGGTGCAGCGCGGCAGCGGCCAGCCCGCGCAGCGTTCCGGCCGCGAAGGTTCCCGCTTCGGCGTCGGGGACGCCCCACAGGGACAGCAGGACGAGGGTGCCCGAGCGGGTCCGGTTCCGTCCGGTGCGCCGCGGCGCGAGGATCCCGGTGGGCCGGGCGCCCCGGGGACCGGGGCCGGACGGTGGCAGCCACCCCGGCCGGTGTACCCGTACGAGCGCGCGCTCCGGCGGCGCTTGGCCGTCGGGCGGGCCGGCGGGCCCCGATTCCAGGTGGACCACCGGTACGCCCCGCTCCAGGAGCCGCCCGGTGGCGGCCACGTCGTCGCAGACCAGCGCCGCGGCCGGCAGGGGGTCCGGCCCGTCCCGGCCGGTCCGGCGCAGGCCCCCGAGGTGGGCGGCCACCCGGGCGAGGGCGAGAACCGAGTCCAGCCGGTCCTCGCAGGCGTCCAGCAGCACCCGCGGGCCGGCGCGGCCGCCGCCTTCCGTCGCGGCCGGAGCGGCCCCGGACGGGTTCAGTAGTGCCATGCCCCCACCGCCCCCAGCCGCGCCACGTCGTCGCTGTACCCGGCGGCGGTGGTGGAGCACCCGCTGCACACCTGGGGGCCGCGTTCGCGGAAGTAGTCGGCGTGCGCCCGGAACACCGGGGTGTCCAGCCGGACCACCCCCTGCTCCCGCAGCGGCGCGCCGCCGGGCCCGTCGTCGCCCTCCCGGTGCGGGATGCAGCTGCACGCGTACATCCGCCCGTACTTGCCGTCCACGTAGATGACGTCGTCGGCGACGTGGCACAGCGGTTCGGCGGCGCGCGGGGTGACGGACCCGGTGAAGTACCGCTCCTGTTCCTGCGGGGTGTCCCCGTAGAAGCGTTTGCCCATCGGGACCAGCAGGGCGGCCGGGTCGGCGTCGTAGATCGGGTCGCAGACGCTGCGGACGTGGTCGGCGTCCGGGTAGGTGATCGTGCGGTCGAGCTTGAGCGCGGACAGCTCCCACTGGCGCACCCCCGCCTCCGTCAGGACCTCCTGGAGTCGTGGCATCTCGGCGTAGTTGTGCGGTCCCACCACGGTGTTGACCCTGGGGAGGACACCCAGCGCGGCGGCCTCCCGCAGGCCCCGCAGCCCGCTGTCGAACAGGCCGGGGGTGCGCCGGTAGACGTCGTGGGTGGCTCCCGAGGCGCCGTCCAGGCTGACGATCACCTGCGCGAGGCCGGCCGCGGCCAGCGGGGCGGCCGTACGGGGCAGCAGCGAGCCGTTGGTGATGACGGACATCTTCATCCCGGCGTCCGTACCCGCGCGCACCAGGTCCACCACGTCGGGGTGCATCAGCGGTTCGCCGCCGGTGAACCGGACGTAGCCCACGCCGGCGTCCCTGGCCTTCGGCAGCAGGTCGGCGAAGTCCTCCGGGGAGAAGCGGTACGTGTCGCGGGAGAGGGCGAACTCGCACATGAAGCAGTCGGCGTTGCAGGCTTCCAGGATCCTGATGAAGAGGTAGCGATCGCGTGCACGCACGGGCGGAGACCTTCCAGGCGACTCACGGGACGGATGGGACGGTGCGGTGGGGCGGCGCCGGGTGGCCGCCGGGCCCGCCGGACCGTGCGGGCGGGTCAGGACGGAGGGCCGGACGCGCCCAGGACTTCGAGGAGTGCGTCGGCCACCTGGGCCGAGCCGCGGGTGCCCACCGCGGTGGTGAGCGCGTCCCAGGCGCCGACGCCGGCGGAGCGGCGCAGCGCGTCCAGGACGCCCTCGCGCAGCGCGCGGCCGACCTCCTGCCGGGAATCGCCCCGCGCGGCCGCCCCGATGGCGCCGTAGATCCGTTCCAGAGCGTGGTCCTCGCCCTTCGCACGGAGCGCCAGCACCTCGTCCTCGACGAGTACCTCCTTGGGCCAGAGCACGCGCAGCCGGGCCCCGAGCGCCTGGCTGTGGTACCGGCCGTTGAAGATCTGGCTGAGGTTCTGCGGAGGCAGGCAGACGGTGGGGACGCCCAGCCCGCCCGCTTCGAGCAGGGTGGTCAGTCCCGGCGAGGTGAGCAGGACGTCGCAGGCGTCCAGCCGCTCCAGGAAGGCGGCGTGCCCCAGCGGGCCGGCGGTGGTCCGCGGCGCGGCGGCGCAGGAATCGACGAGGCCGCCGACCAGGCCGCCGGGCAGGTTGCCGGCGATGTGCACCTCCTCGACCCCGTGGGCGGCGAGGGCCTCCAGGGCGGCCGGGAGGACCAGGCGCGGGTAGTGCTCCGGGGCGAGGAGGTTCGGCGCGCGCAGACCGCCCAGGCTGATCAGCGCCCTGCGGTACGGGCGGCCCGCACTCCGCGGGACTCCCCGGTCCGGCTCCGCGGCACGGGGCCGGGCGATGACCGCCTCGACCCAGCGCAGCCCCCGGGCGTCGGCGAGCACGCTCCGGCACTCGGGCGGCAGCTCGACGCTCTTCTGGGCGCAGTACACGGTCGCGTCCAGTGGCAGCGCGGCCCGGTCGCCCTCGGACCAGAGGAAGGGCAGGCTGTCGACGAAGACGGTGGGCACGCCGGCGGCCAGCAGCGCCGTCGCGGCCGCACCGTCCAGGACCACCACGGCGGCCCGCACCCCCTGTGACCGTACGAACTCCGCGACCCAGGGGCCGGCTCGGCCGGGATCGTCCGGCAGGTCGTACCAGCCGTCCACCGGGTGTTCGGCGAGCAGGGGGCGGCCCAGTCCCGATCCCATTCCGACGAATCGCAGGGGAGGCGCCGGCCGGTCGCGCAGCGCGGAGAGCACCGCGCTCAGTTTTCCCGAACTTCCCCATCCGAATTCCGCACCGACGAGTGCGACGGTGGCAGCGCCCGGGGGGTCGGAAGGAGTCGCGGAGTTCAGTGCGGGAATGGGCGGCATCGGCTGACTCTCGCATTTCGGTGGAGTGAAGGGCATGGCCGGGAAAGGGGAGGAGGGCGTGGCACACGCATCTGCGCACACGCAGGCACAGCCGCCCGCAGAGGGGTCGGCGAACGCTTCCCGAAGTCCTCGTCGAGCACCACCATTCCGCATGCGGGTGCATGCTGCAAGGAATCGCCGCAGCCCTGAAACCGACGAGTGAATAGCCTGATCAGTCGCATAATCGACAGCCGGTGAAGAGCAATTGGATATGCGCCACAGGGTCGAAATCCCGCCAGTCGGGGCGCCGTAATCGAATCGCCCCCGAGGAATCCGGCCGCTAGCATCTGCTCCCATGGGCTACCTCGAAGCCGCTTCCCTGGGGCACGTCCTCCCCGATGGACGCGAGCTGTTCAGCGATGTCTCGTTCCGGGTTCCGGCAGGCCAGACCGTCGCGCTCATCGGCGACAACGGTGCGGGCAAGACGACTCTCCTGCGCACCCTCTCGGGCGAGATCCCGGCGCAGCGGGGGTCGTTCCGCAGCCAGGGCGCCGTCGCCGTCATGCCGCAGTTCATCGGCAGCCTGCGCGACGACCGCACCGTCCGGGACCTCCTGCTCACCGTCGCCCCGCAGCCCCTGCGGACGGCGGCCGCGGCCCTCGACGCGGCCGAACTCGCGATGATGGAGGCCGACGACGAGCGCACCCAGGTGCGGTACGCCCAGGCGCTGGTGGACTGGGGCGAGGCCGGCGGATACGACCACGAGGTGCTCTGGGACACGGTGACGGTCGCCGCTCTCGGCGTCCCGTTCCAGGTCGCGCAGTTCCGGGAGGTGACGACGCTGTCCGGCGGTGAGCAGAAGCGGCTCGTCCTGGAGGCCCTGCTGCGGGGTCCGGCCGAACTGCTGCTGCTGGACGAACCGGACAACTACCTGGACGTTCCGGGGAAGCGCTGGCTGGAGGAGCAGCTCACCCAGACCCGGCAGGGGGTGCTGCTGATCACCCACGACCGGGAGGTGCTGAGCCGCACGGCCGGCCAGGTCGTGACCCTGGAGGGCGGAACGGCCTGGACCCACGGCGGCGGGTTCGCCACCTGGGGCGAGGCCCGTGAGGCCCGCTGGCAGCGGGCGGCGGAGCTGCGCCAGCGCTGGAGCGAGAAGCACGACCAGCTCAAGGAGCTGGTCCGGACCCTGCGCCAGCAGTCCTCCATCAGCGACGAGATGGCCTCCCGGTACCACGCGGCGCAGACCCGGCTGGCGAAGTTCGAGGCGGCCGGGCCGCCGCCCGCACCGCCGCGCCGGCAGCGGGTCGCGCCGGACCTGCGCGGCGGGCGCACCGGCATCCGTGCCATCACCTGCAAGAACCTCGAACTCAGCGGACTGATGCGGCCGTTCGACCTGGAGGTGTTCTTCGGTGACCGGGTCTGCGTGCTCGGTTCGAACGGATCGGGCAAGAGCCACTTCCTGCGCCTGCTGGACGAGGTCTCCCTCGACACGGCCGGAACCGTGGCCCACACGGGTGAGTGCAGGCTGGGAGCACGCGTCCGGCCCGGGCTCTTCGCCCAGACGCACCGGCACCCGGAGTGGGCCGGCCGGACCCCGGCCGACATCCTCGGCGCCGGCGAGGGCGACCGCCCCGGGCTGGACCTCCAGGGCGCCATGTCGGCCCTGAGCCGCTACGGCCTGGCGGGTGCGGGCCGGCAGAACTTCGAGACCCTCTCGGGGGGACAGCAGGCCCGCTTCCAGGTCCTGCTGCTGGAACTGGCCGGGGCGACCCTGCTGCTGCTGGACGAACCGACCGACAACCTCGACCTGATCTCGGCCGAGGCCCTGGAACAGGCCCTGGCCGGCTTCACCGGCACGGTGGTGGCCGTCACCCACGACCGGTGGTTCGCCCGGGTGTTCAGCCGGTTCCTGGTCTTCCGGGAGGACGGCCGGGTGGTGGAGACGGACGAACCGGTGTGGGACGAGGGCCGGGTCAGCCGCGTCCGCGGCTGACCACCGGGTCCGCTCTAGACGGTGGCCGGCAGGACGTGTTCGCCGGTCTTGTCGGTGCTCAGGCACAGGGAGCAGACGACCGCGGCATGGGTGACGCAGGCCGCGAGGTCGGGGCGCTCGTAGGACTGGTGGCAGACGTGGCAGTCGAGGGTGACCGCGCTCGGGTTTCCCTCGCCGTCCAGCAGGCGTTCGGCGATGCCGTCGTCGGCGCGGCGCAGGTAGTAGCGGCCCTTGGTGACGACGGCCGCCAGCGGGGTGACGACGAAGGCGATGAGGGCCGCGGCGACGGGCGAGTACGGCTGGAGGCTGTCGCCGAAGAGGTGGAAGTACAGGGCGATCGACAGGCCGGAGGCGGAGAGGAAGGACACGACGCCGACCGGATTGACCGCGTGGAGCATGCCCCGGCGGAACTCCGGCCGGAGCGGGGAGAGCTTCAGGACGTACTTGTTGATGCCGATGTCGGTGGCGACGGTGACCACCCAGGCGATCGCGCAGTTCGAGTAGAAGCCCAGGACGCCGCTCAGGAAGCTGAACATGTCGGCTTCCATCAGGGCGAGCGCGAAGGCGAGGTTGACCAGGACGAAGACCATGCGGCCGGGGTAGTGCCGGGTGACGCGGGTGAAGGCGTTCGTCCAGGCCAGCGAGCCGGAGTAGGCGTTCGTCACATTGATCTTGATCTGGCTGATGACCACCAGGGCCACGGCCAGCGGGACGACGGCCCAGTGCGGCATCATCGCGTCGAAGGCGCCGCGGAACTGCCGGATGGGCTCGGGCGCGGCGACCGGTCCGGCCTCGGCGAGGACGTAGACGGCGAGGAAGACGCCGATCGCCTGCTTGAGCGCGCCGAGCAGCACCCACCCGGGGCCGGCCAGGACCACCGCGGTCCACCAGGCGCGCCGGTTCGCCTCGGTCCTGGGCGGCATGAAGCGCAGGTAGTCGATCTGTTCGCCGATCTGCGCGATCAGGGACAGGCACACGCCCGCTCCGAGCATGACGGAGGCGGTGTCGACGGCGCCGTCGCCGTCCGTACCGGCGTAGGACAGGAACCGGCCGACCGTGCCGGGGTCCTCGGCGACCAGGTAGACCAGCGGGCCGACCATGAGCAGCAGCCAGATCGGGGTGGTCCACACCTGGAGCCTGCTGAGCGCCTTCATGCCGTATACCACCAGCGGGATCACCATGAGGGTGGAGACGGCGTAGCCCAGCCACAGGGGCAGGCCGAGGCCGAGCTCAAGGCCCTGGGCCATGATCGAGCCTTCGAGGGCGAAGAAGATGAAGGTGAAGCTGGCGAAGATGACGCCGGTGAGGACGGAGCCGTGGTAACCGAAGCCCGAGCCGCGGGTGATGAGGTCGAGGTCGATGTTGTAGCGCGCGCCGTAGTAGGCCAGGGGGAAACCGGTGACGAAGATGACGACCGCGGCGACGGCGATGGCCACGAGGGCGTTGCCGGTGCCGTGGGCCAGGCCGATGCCGGCGCCGATGGAGAAGTCGGCCATGTAGGCGATGCCGCCGAGGGCCGTGGTGGCCACGACCGCGGGCGTCCAGCGGCGGTAACTGCGGGGTGCGAAACGGAGGGTGTAGTCCTCCAGCGTCTCCTTGACCGCCTGGTCGGGAGCGGTCCTGGCCGGGTCCGGCACGGTCTGGGGTGACTCGGTGGTGCTCATTGCGAAGCCTCCCGGTGGGGATGGGTGCCAGCGCTGCGCTGCGGTCGGCCAGGCTAGGAAGCGGTTGTTGCCGCGGGCGCCCGGTGCGGTGAACACCGTGTTGCCGCGGGCGGCTCGGCCGCGCGCGCACGCCGGGCGGGGCCCCGAGGAGGCCCCGGCCGCTCTCCCCGGAGGAGGCGAGGAGGGGTCCGCCTACTCGGCGATCCTCCAGAGGGTCAGCGTGGTGACGTAGTCGGGCATGTCGGACGACAGGCCTCCCCCCTTGGCCGGGGGCACCACATCGGTGATCCGCAGCATCGCCAGGTTGCCCTCGCTGGTGACGGTGCACAACACGGTCCCCTTGGCGAGGGTCGTGCCCAGGTTCAGCTCCTTCCGGGGCAGAGCGGCCGGCAGGGTGTCGGTGTCGACGCCGATCCTGCACGCCTCGGGCGTGGTGCCGCCGCTTTTGCCCAGGGGAGTCAGGAACCTCAGGTCGGCGTCGCCCCAGTCCTGATAGGTGAGTTCCATTCCGGTGGTCTTGCCGATCTCGCCGTCGGGGAACAGCTTCGGTGCGTCCAGGTCGACGTGCGTGCCGGTGTTGAAGGCCGGCGCGCGCAGGGTGAGGGGCCTGTCCTCGAAGACGAGCGTGTACGCGGCCTGCTTGGACGGGGAGGGGGAGGACGCCGAGGAGGCGGGCGCCGAAGCCCCCGTGGGCTTGCGGTCCGTCCGGGAGCCGTCGGGGGTGCCGGCGCCGCCGTCCGGGCTGACGACCGCCCAGGTCACGGCGGCGGTGAGGCCCACGGTCACCGCGAGGCCCGCGGCCAGCAGGGCGGGGCGCACCCGCGGGGCGGATCGCGCGGAGGGGGCATGTGCCGGCTGCGGCGGGTGGGCCGGGCCGGGCCTCGGCGGGGCCGTCACCGTGGGCTGCCCGGACCATTCTGCACCGGCGTCGGGGCGGGTCGGGGCGGGCGTGGGCTCCGGGGGGTGGGCGGCGGCCGCCTCGCGGCGGGCGACGCGCTCCATGAGCGGCGCCGGCAGCCAGCCGTCGAACGCGCGCAGCGGCCGTCCCGCCTCCCGTTCGCACAGCGCGGCCAGCTCATCCGTCGTGATGCGTCCCGCGGGCTCCGCGGCGAGGCAGCGTTCCAGCAGGGTCCGCAGCGCAGCCGGGTGGTCGCCGAGATCGGGGGCCGCCCGCCCGGTGTTGGCGATCCTCACGGCGAGCGCGGTCGCGCCGCCCTCGCCGTAGGGGTGCCGGCCGGTCGCCGCGACCGCTGCGATCAGGCCAAGGGAGAACACGTCGGTGGCCGCGGTGAGGGGCTCGCCCAGGGCCTGTTCGGGCGACATGTACTGCGGGGTGCCGACGACGCCGCCGTGCGTCAGCTGCGTGCTCTCGGCCGCCCGCGCGATGCCGAAGTCGATGACGTAAGGGCCGGCCGAGCCGAGGAGGATGTTGGCCGGTTTGAGGTCACGGTGGACGACGTCCGCCGCGTGGATGGAACCCAGCGCCCTGGCCGTGCAGCCGACCAGCTGGAAGACGGCGGACAGGGGGAGGGGACCGCAGGAGGCGAGCGCGTCCGCCAGCGTGAGCCCGGGGACGAAGGCCGAGGCGATCCAGGGGAGCCGCCCCGTCGTGTCGTGGTCGACGACCGGCACCAGGTGGTAGCCCTGCACCCGGCGCGCGGCCCGCACCTCCTGTTCGAAGCGGCGCCGGAAGTCCGGGTCCTGGCCGTACTCGCGGCGGATCACCTTGAACGCCACGGGCTGCCCGCCCCGGGTGTGGGAGAGGTAGACGGTGCCCATGCCGCCCTCGCCGAGCCGGGCGAGGAGCCGGTAGCCGGAGACCTCGCGCGGGTCGAGGGGGCCCAGCGGGGTCAGTACGTCGTCGCTGCCGTTCGTCACGGTGCCCCACCCTAAACGGCATGACGTGCGGTCAAACATGTTGGTGCAGAAGACCGTTGGACGTCACTGCGCGGCGGCACAGTGCGGAGTGCGCCGATCCGCAGTGTTCGCCGGCGACACACGGCTCCGGCGGCCCGCCACACGGGATCACGCGGCCCAGGGTGGCCCCATGGGTCACGACGGCACCTGCGCGACCGGCCGGCCTCTCGACCTGCTGCCCGGCCGGAACGCCTCCCCCCTCGCGGGCCGGCCGCGGAAACATCCCGGCGCCGAGATCATCCGCCGTCACCGGGCCGGCTCCCACGCCGACGGCGCCTCACGGTCCGGGGGCGGAGGAACCCACCGAAGGCGGGCCCGATGCGAAGGGTCGGTGGTGGGACGCGGTCCGGGGGCACTCAAGTGCGTGGCGGTCTTGGTCGATGACATCACCATGGATCTCGGACTGGAAGGTCGCGTGGCCCTGGTGACGGGCGCGAGCCGGGGTATCGGCCTCGCGATCGTGCGGGCCCTGGCGGCCGAGGGCGCCCTGGTGGTGGCCGGCGCACGTCACTCCTCCGCTGAGCTCGACGCACTGGTCGAGCGCGGCGGCGTCCGCCTCGTGCGGGTGGATCTGGCCGGGGCCGAGGGAGCCAGGCAGCTCGTCGCAGCGGCCGGGGACCGCGTCGACGTCCTCGTGAACAACGTGGGCTCGGCCTCCGCCCGGCCGAGTGGATTTCTCGGTGTCACCGATGAGCAGTGGCAACAGGCGATCAACCTCAACCTGTTCGCAGCGGTGCGCGTCACCCGGGAAGTGCTGCCGCTGATGCTGGACAGGGGCAGTGGGTCGATCGTCAACATCTGCTCGGTCAACTCCGTCTTCCCCGATCCGATGGTGATCGACTACTCGGTGGGCAAGGCGGCCCTGGCGAATTTCTCCAAGGGCCTGTCCAAAGAGGTGGGCGGCCGCGGGATCCGCGTGAACACGGTCAGCCCCGGCCCGGTCGAGACCGACCTGTGGCTGGCCGGTGACGGCGTCGCCGCCACCGTGTCCCGGGCGACCGGGATGACGCCGCAAGAGGTGGCGGCCCAGGCCGCCGGTGCCACGGTCACCGGTCGGTTCTCGAAGCCCTCCGAGGTCGCGGACGTGGTGCTGATGCTGGCGAGCGACCGGACGAGCAATGTCACCGGATCCGACATCACCATCGACGGCGGGTTCCTGACGACCTGGTAGCCGGTCGGCTCTCGTGCTCCGTTCCGGGGACGGCTGCGCCGGGACCAGGAGGCCCTTGCGGAGGGCCGCGCCAGGTCGGTCAGTGCGCGTTCGGCGCGAGGAGGCCGGCCAGCAGGTGGTGGACGTACGTGGTGTCGAGTCCCTCAGGTCGGAAGAGGATGCGATACATCGTGGGGGCGACGACGCGGTCGAGGATCGTTTCGGCGTCGGGTGCAGCTTCATCGCGGTCGGCCGCGCGGCTGAGGATGACCTCGATCTGCTCGGCCGCGTAGGCCGAGCACCGGCCGGCGTTGGTGCCGTCCGGGTCGCCGAGCAGGGCGTCGCGGATGTAGGCGCGGCCCGTGGGGGCGGCCATCTCCTCCAGGAACTGTTCGGCCCAGGCCTCCAGGTCGGACCTGAGGCTGCCCAGGTCCGCCGGCGCCGTCTCGGGCCGCAACCGCTCTACCGCCACGTCCGACATCAGCTCCTGCAGATCCCCCCAACGGCGGTAGATCGTGGACGGGGTGACTCCGGCCCGAGCGGCAACCAGCGGGACCGTGAGGGCTTCGCGGCCCAGCTCCGCCTCAAGTTCGCGCACGGCGGCGTGCACCGATGCCTGCACCCTGGCGCTGCGCCCTCCGGGGCGCACCATGGTTCTTCGGCTCATGGGACCAGCTTAAAGCAAAGATGATGCTTCAAGCGGTCGTCTGGGCCGACGCCAGGTGGCGTGCGGGCCGGGTCTGCTCGTAGGCGTGGCCGACGCGCAGGACCACCTGCTCCCCGAGGGGGCGGCCGAGGAGTTGCATGCCGATGGGCAGGCCCGCCGCGCCGTGGCCGACCGGGACGGACAACGAGGGCATCCCGGTGATGTTGGCGGGGGCCGAGAGGCGCACGTAGGCATCGGACACCGCCTCGACGGTACCGTCCTGCCAGGTGATCGTTTCCTGGTCCGCCTTCACCGCGGTGGCCGGGACGGTCGGGGCGGCGATCACGTCGGCCTCCTCCAGCAGGTGGGCCCACGCCTGCCGCATGAGGGTGCGCGAGCGCTGGGCGCGCAGGTGGTCGGCGGCCGGCATCAGCTCGCCGGCTTCGAGCAGGGTCCGTACGTCGTCCCGGTAGAGCTCGGGGACGGCGCGCAGGGTGCGCTCGTGGTAGGCGGTGGCCTCGGGCACCATCAGGCCCCACTGGGTGGCCTGGACGTAGCGCGTCATCGGGATCTCGACCTCGACGAGCTGTGCTCCGAGGCTTTCGAGCTGGGCGATGGCGAGGCGGACGGCGGCCTCCACCTCGGAGTGGACGTGGTCGAAGTAGTAGTTGCGCGGCACGCCGATGCGCAGGCCCGTCAGGTCCGTGGCGCTGTCCGGCCGGTAGTGGGCGCGGGGTGCGGTCAGGGAGGCGGGGTCGCGTGGATCGTGGCCGGCCAGGGACGAGAGGACCAGCGCGGCGTCCTCCACGGTGCGGGTGATCGGGCCCACGTGGTCCAGCGACCAGGAGAGGGACGTCACGCCGTGGCGGGGGACGAGGCCGTAGGTCGGCTTGAGGCCGACGACCCCGTTGAGCGCGGAGGGCACCCGGATCGATCCGCCGGTGTCGGTGCCGAGGGCGAAGGTCGCCGCTCCCGCGGCGACGGCGACGGCGGAGCCGCCGCTGGAGCCGCCGGCGATCCGGTCCCGGTTCCAGGCGTTGTGGGTCTGCGGGGTGGTCAGGCCGTAGGCGAACTCATGGGTGTGCGTCTTGCCGAGCAGGACCGCGCCTGCGGCGGCCAGGCGGGCGGCGACCGTACTGTCGGTCTCGGCCCGGTGGCCCGCACGGACCCGGGAGCTGGCGGTGGTGGGCGCGCCGGCGACGTCGATGAGGTCCTTCAGCCCCATGGGGACGCCGTGCAACGGGCCTCGCAGACGGCCGGCGGCGACGTCCTGCTCGGCCTCGCGCGCCGCCCGGCGGGCCTCGTCGGCCCGGACGGAGACGTACGCCTGAAGGTGCGGCTCCACCTGTTCGAGGCGGTCGAGAACGGAGTCCACCAGTTCGACGGGGGACAACTCTCGCGCCCGGATCGCTTCGGCGGCTGCCGCGATGGACAGTTCAAACGGCTGCATCGTTCTTCTCCTCTTCGGCGCGGTAGGCGGCGGCAGGCGGGGTGTCCCCGAAGTCCAGTTCCCGCAGGACGGACACGACGGACAGGATGTGGTTGGCGGTGACGGCGACTGCGGCGAGCCGGTCGGCCGGAAGCGGGAGCCCGGCGCGGTCGGCCCAGCGGGCCGCCTCCGAGGGCGTGAGTTCGGCGGCAGCGGACATGGGCCTTCTCTCCTGATCGGACGGGAACGGACGGGGGCGAGGGCGCGGTCCCGGGCACCCGTCCCAGGACCGCCGCACGTCAAAAGCTAACGGTTCGCTTTAAGCGAGGGTAGGCATTGAGATCACTTAAAGCAATTCGATTGCGTTTAGGGGAGGGTTCCAGGCACCACCCTGCTCGCTGCCGCCGCGGCGCTCCAGCCCGTCACGTCGAGCAGCCGGCCGTCTAGCGAGCCGCCCCCACCAGCTCCACGGGGACGCGGCCAGCACCGGACCCGGGTCATCCACGTCCGACCCCGCACACCCACCGGCCCACCCTCCCACCGCCGGCCCACGCCCGAGCCGTGAGCGTCGGCCGCCCCTGTGGAACATGGGCCAGGCAGGGGCCGTCAGGCCCTTTGCCGGGCGCTGTCAGTGCCGTCCGCCAGGATGGCGTCATGATCGAGAACGAGGACGAGGGCCGAGGAGGCCTTCAGTACGACGGCCACGACAGCAGAGCAGGCTCAGGCGCGCGATGTTCCTTTCCGCGTTCGCCGCCCTGCACGACCACGCTTCCCGCACCGACTACGACCGCTGCCGGGCCCGCGGCAAGACCCCAAGCGACGGTTGCATGAACCAGCCCACAGGCAGGTCGGTTCAGATCAACACCTTGTGCCCTCTGTCCACGCCGAGATCTCTGCGGCACCCCGGCGGACAGCTTCTTCCTGGTCTCGGGCAAGCTTCCGGCAGGTCGCTGCGACGTCCGGCACGCCGTCTGCGTCCACGAGCGCGTCATGCACCCCGGTCTGCAACCAGTCGGCGTGGTTGTCGTCAGCCTCGGCAACCGCAAGAGCGATGAGTCTTACAGCCGCCACCGTCCCCACCTGGGCCAGGGCCTCGGCGGTCTGCCGAGTCACCGCCGTGTCCTCGACGTCCAGCAGCAGCCCCACCAACACTTCCGCAGCCTCAGGCACATCAGCGAAGAAGGCAAGGTCACGCCCGGCACGAGCACGTTGCGTCCACGAAGGAGACGACGCCTCAGCCAAGGCCGCCTCCAACCCACTCATCATCTCTGGCACGACCAGACGATGTCATGCCCCCACGAAGAAGATCGAACCTCGGGGCCGAAGCTGCCCACACGCTTGACGAAGAACATGGAGGCCCCCGCATGTCGGCTGAGACAGCTGCTGCAGGATCAGAGGGTCGGAACTTGGCTCCGGGAGGCACCCCATCACCCTCATCACGCACGACAACTTGATCGGCAAGGACCTCATAGACCACTTGATTCAGGTAGACCTGTCTGACCGTAAGGAAGGGTGGCGCGAGCAATCCGGGCTCTTGTAGATGACCCCGACATACACGTTGCACGTGGGTTCCCCGCTGCGGACGGCGCTGGCCACCCAGGTCGGTTTGTTGGTGGTGACGCCGCCGGTGTAGCTGAACTTTCCCTCGGTCCGGCAGTCGCCGGACAGGAAGTGCACGTCGAACCGTTCCGGGTAGCCGGCGGCGCTCGCGGCCCCCACATGGGCCAGGGCCAGACCGGCCGCCATCGCGGCCGCCGCGACGGCCTTCTTCCTGACGCTCATTCCTTTGACGCTCATGCGAGCCTCCCAAGGTCATGGACGTCGTGCTGCTCCGATGGTGTGCGGCCGGTCGCATCGCCAGCCGGACAGTTGAGCGGCATCTGTGCTCCCACAGCCAAGTGAGCCGGGACGTTCCGCCATCCCCGGCCCACATGCACGCCACAGCCCGCTCCGCCGTGGCACCCGAGGGTGCGGGCGGTGGACCGGCCTCGGGGAAGGGGTTGTCCGTGCCGGGCCACCTGCCCCCTCTGGAACTACGCGCGCGGCGAAAGATCACACCCTGCGGCCGCTTCCGCTCGACAGTGGTGAGCATGCTGAACCGAGTAGCCGTTCTGTCCGACATCCACGGAGTCCTGCCTGCCCTGGAAGCAGTACTGGCCGAACCAGACCTCGGCACCGCCGATCGCATCGTGCTGACCGGCGACATCACCGCCGGCCCGCAACCCGCCCAGGTCCTCGACCTGCTGAGCAGCCTCGGCGACCGTGTCGTCTGGATCAGCGGCAACGCCGACCGCGAACTCCTCGAATACCGTCGGGGACAACGCGAAACGATCCCCGACCCGATCGCCCCCTGGGCAGCCGAGCAGCTCCGCGACGACCATCTCGACCTACTCGACTCGCTTCCACGATCACTCTCCCTGACCGTGAACGGCCTGGGAAAGGTGCTGTTCTGCCACGCCACCCCCCGCGACGACGAGGAGGTCGTCCTGGTCGACTCCCGCCTCGACCGCTGGGAGGAGGTCTTCGAGGGACTCGATGCCGACATCCGCACCGTGGTCTGCGGCCACACCCACATGCCGTTCGTCCGCCTCGCCCACAGCCGTCTCGTGATCAACCCAGGCAGCGTCGGTATGCCCTACGGACGAGCGGGAGCGCACTGGGCCCTCCTGGGCCCGGGCGTCGAGCTTCGCACCACGCACTTCGACCTCCATGCCGCAGCCACCCAGCTCAGCCGGGACTCGTCCTACCCCGACATCACCGCATGGGCCGACTACTTTCTGCACGCCCGCGCGACCGACGTCGAAGCCCTCACAGCCTTCGGACCACGCGACGGACGCGACCACAGGCCGTGACCCGCTCCCGGCCGCGACGCGGCGCAGCCGAACAGCGGGCGCGGTCGTCCCTCGCGCAGCAGGTGGTCGCTTGGGTGAGGAGAACTGGTCACGGGGGGACCCCCGTGGTCATCCTTGTGACGACTGCTGCGACATGGGGGGGTGCCGGGCGTACGTCGAGGGGCGCTGCGTTCGCCCGGCAAGCCGCCACCAGGGCGCTCGGCGTCCGCACGGTGCCGGTGGATCGAGTCCGGAATCAGCGCGGGGAAGCGGCTTGCTCCAGCTGGGCGGTGATTCCCTGCCGGTCGATCTGGATCCAGTACTCGGCGATCAGGCCGTCCTCAACGCGGTAGACCGCGCTGGTCATCGCTATGAGCTGCGCACCGGTCGGCTGGTAGTGGTCGACCGGTCCGACATGTCGTCCGACTTGGGTCCAGCGGGCATAGACGCGATCGCCCTCGGCGATGAGCTCGTCCACGGTCAGCGTGAAGGCGCCGTATGCGTCGAGCATCTCCTGGACGTGCTCGGCGTACTGCTGCGGTGTCCGCTCCACGACCACAGGTGCCTCCGAGACGACCTGGTGGGCTCGGACGCGGCCGGCCATGAAGCGACTGGCCCGGTCAGGGTGCAGCCCTGACCGCACCTGCAGAAGAAACTCGCGGACTGTGTCCTTGGCGTTGGTCATCAGCAAAGTCTGGCATTGCGTTCGTGCCGCGTACGAAGCGGGCTCCGGCGCGGACCGGGACGACGAGGTGGGGAGCCTTCACGGGCCGCCACCGCTGCCGGGCCGACTCGACGAGTTCGAAGACCGAGGCCAGGTGGCCTTCCACAAGCCCAGGGCGCGCCGTCACCGCCCGCCAGACCGGGGCGCGCATGCCCCGCGGGCGCAGTCGCGCAGCAGGTCGTGCCCAGGACTCGCCGGATCGCCGTAGCTGTCCTTGAGCGCCACCAATCCATGAAGGCGCGTGGTCGGCCTGCCACTGCTGGAACGCCGTCTTCGGAGAGACGCCCTGGGCGGGCAGGTCGGCCTCGATCCGGTCGGTCTGCGTGCGGATGCCGGCCCCGACGCCGGAACCCTCAACCCCGGCTCGGCTACGCGGACGGGCCGCCGTTGCCTTTCGGATCTATGTCCGGATGCTCCCCGACTGCCCGCTTCCGGGCGGGACGTGGAATCATGCCCTTTACAGCAATCCACCGGAGGGGACGGGTCCACCATGTTCGACGCCTTGAAGAACCTCAAGGACAAGGCCGAGGAGATCGCCCAGTCGCACGGCGGCGCGATCGCCGCCGGACTGGAGAAGGTCGGCGGCATCGTCGACCAGAAGACCGACGGCAAGCACAGCGCCGCGATCGACACGGCCGTCGACAAGGCCCAGGGCCTCGTGGAGAACCTGGCGAAGAAGAAGGACTGACACCCCGTTCGCAGCCGTGGTCGGGAGGGGCGGGGTGTCGGCGGGCAGGCGATGCCGAAGATCCTCGTCCGATACGTCTTCCACATGGGTCAGTAACACCCATTGTGGCCCGAAGGGTCCTTCAGGCTGACGGTGCGGTCACCCCGTGGAACACGTCCGTCGGCGCGGCGAAGGAAGCGGTCTACGCCGCTTCCGGGTCGGCGACGCCCGCCTGGAACGCGGTGATGACGGCCTGGGTGCGGTTGGCCGCGCCGAGTTTGGCGAGGATGTTGCCGACGTGGGTCTTCACGGTCTCCTGGCTGACGACGAGCTCTGCCGAGATCGCCTGGTTGGACAGGCCGCGCGCCATCAGCCGGAGGATTTCGGTCTCCCGTTGTGTGAGGGCCGCGGTGCGTGCGGCGGCTCCCGGGTGCACGGGCCGGGCCGTGGCCAGGCGGCGTACGGCGTGGGGGAAGAGTATCGAGCTGCCCTCGGCGACCAGCCGGACGGCCTGGGCGATCTGGCGGGCGGGCGCCCGTTTGCGGAGGAAGCCGCTCGCGCCGGCGCGCAGCGCGCCGTACACGTGATCGTCGTTCTCGAACGTGGTGAGGACCAGGATCTTCGGGGGGTCGGCCAGTTCCTCCCGCAGCCTGCGCGTCGCCACGATGCCGTCGACCGTGGGCATCCGGACATCCATCAGCACGACGTCCGGCCGCAGCCGCTCCACGAGCGGCAACACCTGGGAGCCGTCGTCTGCCTCACCGACCACCTCGATGTCGGGCTGTGCGGAGAGCAGCGTACGCAGTCCGGTTCGGGTCAACTCCTCGTCGTCGACGACGAGTACGGTCACGGCGGGCTCGGCAGGGGCGGTCATGCAGGCGAGCGTAGCGGGAGCCGGGCGGTGAGCCGCCAGCGTTCGTGACCGTCTTCGGCGTCGTACCAGGGGCCCGCCGAGGTTTCGCCGCGCAGCGTGCGCACGCGCTCGCGGATGCCGTCGAGGCCCTGCCCGGCCGGCCGGCGGCGCGGCGCGCGCTTCCCGGAGGGCAGGTTGAGCAGTTCCAGGTCCAGCCAGTCCTCCCCCGCCGTCACCTGCAGGGTGATCGACGACGGGTCGCCGTGCCGCAGCGCGTTGGTCAGCCCCTCCTGGACGATCCGGTACGCCTCGCGGGACACGGTCGCCGGGACCCGGGTGAAGTCGCCGCGGGTCTCGACGCGCAGCCCGGCACCGGTCTGTCTCACCCCGTCGGTGAGCGGGCCGAGGTCGGCGAGGGTGCGCGGGGGTGCGGTGGGTGTGATCCCGGCGCGCAGGAGGCCGAGGACGTGGTCGAGGTCGTCCATCGCCGTGCGCGTGGTCTCCTCGATGCTGGTGAGCGCGCGCCGCGCCGCCTCCGGGTCGCGGTCCAGCAGTTCACTCGCGACGGCGGCCTGGATGGTGGAGGCGGTCAGGGTGTGCCCGATCGAGTCGTGCAACTCGCGTGCCAGTCGCTGCTGTCCGGCGAGCCGGTTCAGTTCCTCCTCGGCGGCGGCGAGCCGTTCGGCGGGCCGGTGGTCGAGGAGGGCCTGGGCGAGCGGGCGCAGCACGGCTGCGCCGCCCAGGGCGACGTACGCTGCGGCGGCGAGTGTCACGACGGACACCGGCGGGGTCCACGCACCCCGCCATCCGGCCTCCACCGGCACGGTCGTGCCGAACGTCGACACCTGGCCGCCGCCGGTCAGCCACACCGCGGGGAACACCACCGCGGACAGCAGCAGGAGGAAGGTCACCGCGGTCACCGCGAGGCCCACCACCATGTGCGGCACCAGCCACGCTGTCGTCCGCAACCGGTGGTCGCGGCTCATCCTGGCGACGGGTGCGGGCAGCTCCGTACCGAGGAGGGCGTTCGCCAGGCGTACGGAACCGGTGCGGCCGGCGCGCGGGATTCCCATGGCCGCGAGGACGGCGAGCAGCGCCACCACGCTCGCGGCGGCCCGAAGCGGCAGCGGTCGGCCGGGCGGCGCCGCCAACACGGCGGCCAGCGCGAGCGGAAGGCTCAGCAGGGCGCCGATGACGGCGTGGAGCCACGGCCGCGGGCTGCGGATCAATACGGTGCGCATGGCTGGACCGTACTGCCCGCCCGTGCCCGCCGCTTCCCCCGAAAGAGCCAGGCGAGGGGCCTCCTTCGGGGGAGCCGCAGTTGGCTCCGGATGGCGATGTGGGGGCGGGGCCGGCGGTGGGAGCTTTCTCCGTGTCGTCGTCCGGAGATGGGGAGAGAATGCGCATGACACAGGAAGCGGGCCTCGAAGGGGCCGGGGCAGCGGGCGTGGGATACACGGAGGAGGACGCGGCAGAGGCCGTCGGGAGCAAGGGCGTTGTCGTGTTCCTGGTCCTGTCGTTCGGTCTGACGTGGCTGTGGCTGCTGTTCGCCCGGCGAGGGCTCGGGCTGGCGGCGGTGAATCCGCTGCTGCAGCTCCCCTATGCCCTCGGTCCGGGGATCGTGGCGGTCGTCGTGCGCCGCTGGGTCACGAAGGAGGGGTTCGCGGACGCGGGGCTGAGGTTGCGGCTGCGGGAGGCCTGGCCGTACTGGATCATCGCGTGGCTCGGCCCGCTGGGCATCGCCGCGGCGTCCGTCGCCCTGGCGGCGGCGCTCGGCCTGTGGAAGCCCGACCTGGCACCGCTTGGTGAGGTGCTGTCGGGGCTGCCGGGCTGGGCCGCAGTGGCGGCGTTGATGCTGGTCGTGCCGGTGCTCACCCCCCTGTACTGCGGTGAGGAGTTCGGCTGGACCAGCTACCTGCGGCCCCGGCTGTGCGGGGGCCGGACCGTCCCGTCGTTGCTGGCGACCGGGCTGATCTGGGCGGTGTGGCACTTTCCGTTGGCGTTCATCGGTTACGTCGAGTTCCGTGACCGAGCCGTCGGGCTGGCCGCGTGGACGGTGTCCTTCCTGGTCCAGGAGGTCCTGCTGTGGTGGCTCTACCGGCGCAGCGGGAGCGTGTGGGTGGCGAGCCTGGCGCACAGCGGCAACAACATGGTGCTGTTCCTGCTGGTCGGCCAACTGCTGGACGGCCCCGGGGCGGGCCTGGGTCCTTTGGCCACGACGGTACTTCCGACGCTGGCGATGGCGCCGCTGGCCGTCCTGTGCCTGCTGGAGGGGTGGCGGCGGCGCCACGGGCGGTGACCCCGCCCTGCCGCTCGTAGTCGACCTCCACCGAACCCGCCGGTGACAGCCACCCGAGCGGCACCGCCGGGTCGAAGTCCACGCGGCGGACCCCGGGCCGGCGTCCGTCGACACGGGAGGGGGCACCGACCGGTTCTGGTGACGTTGGTTGCGTTGCGGGGCTCCGCGCGGCCGCTATCGGTCGGCGGTGAGCTTGCCCGCCGCGGCCCAGCTGTCGGCGGGGACCTCGTGGATCCAGACCTGGACGGTCTCGGCGGGCAGCTGCAGGGTGTCCACGAAGGCATCGGTGATCCGCGCGACCAGCTCGCGCTTGAGCTCGATGCTGCGGGGGCCCTGCTGGATGGTGACGATCGGCACGGTCTGCTCCTCAAAGGGGTTGCGCCGTCCGGCTCCTGGTGTCCGGTCCGCGCTCTGGGAACAGTCCACCGCAGAGCCCGGCGGCGAACCAGACGAGCTTCGCTCTGACAGCGATCACGATTCGTGATCGTGCGCGGCCCTCCCCCGGCAGGCCTCGACCAGCAGCTCCGGGCGCGGCACGGTGCGGCGCACTCCGAGCGCCACCGGCAGGGCCAGCACCCGGTCCCGCAGCGGCCGGAAGGCGATCCGCGGATGGCTGGTCAGGCGGGCGTTGGCCGCGTAGACCACCGTCCACATCGGGGTGCCGGTGCCGATCGCGGCGAGCGTGTCCTGCAGGGTGCTGGACGCCGGGCCGGGGACGGGCTGGAAGCCGGCCCGGTGGCAGGCGGTGAGCACCAGGTCGACCAGCGCCGGATGGTTGCGGCGCTCGGTGAGCCGCAGCGGCAGTTCGGCGAGGTCCGCCAGGTCGAGCTCGGAACGCTCCGCGAGCGGGTGGCGGGCGGGCAGCGCGATCACCAACTCGTCGGGCGGCAGCGGCAGGAAGCGCACGTCGTCGGTGCCCGCGGGAATCTCGCCGCGGACGAAGGCCGCGTCGAGGCGGCCGTCCGCGAGCCTGGCGAGTCGTTCCTGCACCGGGGCCGAGTGCAGTTCCACGCGGATCTCGGGCGCGTGCCGTTGGTAGGCGTCGAGGATCCGGTCGAGCCGCTCGCCGAGCCCGGTGATGGTGCCGAGCCCGAACGCCCGGGCGCCGGGAGCGGCCAGCTCGGCGGCCAGCGCCGCGGCGGCCCGCTCGGCGGCCAGCACCTCCCGGGCGGCCGGCAGGAACCGTTCGCCGGCCGAGGTGAGCCGGACGTACCGCGGCGAGCGGTCGAACAGTTCCACCTTCAACTCCCGCTCCAGCCGGCGCACCTGCTGGCTCACCGCCGGCTGGCCGAGCATCAACCGGTCGGCGGCCCGTCCGAAGTGCAACTCCTCCGCGACGGCGACGAAGCACCGCAACTGGCGCAGCTCCACGTGATCCCCCGGTTCCGGTCCCTGTCCTGATCTGCGGCGGCCCGCGAAGGCCCCACCTCGGCAGCCTACGGCCGGGCATTTTCGGGAGGGTCCTCAAGGCCGTAGTGTCTGATCATGACCATGTCGTCTTTCCCCAGCCCGCCCGACACGTCCGGGACCTCGTAGCAGTCGCACGCGGGCCCGGGGGCAGACGGCCCTGTGGGAAAGCGACGGGGCAGGAGGACGGTACTGATCGTCGCCGTGTCGGTCGCGGGGCTCCTCGCCGCGGGATTCGGGGTGCGGTGGATGGCGAGCGGGCCGGACGAGTACCGGCTCTCCATGCCCGACACCCTGCTCGGTGGCTCCTACCAGCGGTCTGAAGACGGTCCGCCGAGCGCCGAGGACGATGCACCCCTGGGGCCTTCCGGCACCGCTGCCGGGAAGCCCGCCCGCGTCACCGCCCAGTACGAGAAGGGCTCGGCGGGTACCCGAGAGGTCCTCATGGTGACGGGGGCGTACGGCCGTTTCACAACCCCGCACGACAGGTCCCGCACGGCCCTGCTTGCAGGAGCCTCGGCGCCGACCGAGGCACAAGCGCCTGTCCCGCCCAAGGACATCACCCCGCCGGGCAGCGACATCACGGTGAGCTGCCAGGTTCTCACCCGGCCCGGCGATGAGGAGGTCCGGGTCGACATGCCCATGTGCGCATGGTCGGACGGGAACACCATGGCGCTGGTGGCGCTGATCACCCCGGACGGCCCGCAGCCGGCCCCGGAGAGCATCGATCTGGACCGGCTCGCCGCCATGACGCTGCAGGTACGGTCAGAGGCCCGACAGCCGGCCGGTTGATCGTGCGGCGTCGTGCGGCGTGAGCCGTCACCACAGCTTGTCGATGTCCCCGGGATACAGCTCGATGCGGGAGTGCCGGAACGTCGTCTCCGCCTCGCGGCCCGCTGCCGAGAAGAAGTCCGACATCGTGATCTTGGCGAAGCCGGACTGGTCGCTGGGGAAGGGAGCCTGTCGTGTTCCTCCGACGAGTACGGCCCCCGGGAGCAGGCTCCAGCCGGCGCTCTCGTAGAACGCCCGCAGAGGACGGTCGCAGGTGAACACACCGAGGTCCAGGTGCCGGGCGATCATCGCCTCGCGCGCCGCCGTCACCAGGTGCCGGCCGTACCCACGGCCGCGTACGTGCTCGCTCGTCACCACCGTGCTCAGCCCCCCGGCCGAGAAGGCCCGGCCTGCATGGGTGATCTCCTTGAACAGGATGTCCAGCGCGGCCAGCACTCTCCCCTCGTCCACCAGCAGCATCGACAAGGGGCGCAGCGCAGGGTCGTGGGTCGTGGCCTGGGCAGGCGCGTCGGAGCCGGACCCGGAGGGCCACGCCCGGTCCTGCATCTGCCTCACCTGCACGCGGAGGCCGGCGGGGGTGGCTGCCTCGGGGAACGAATGGATCTGCATGCGCCGATTGTGCGCATACCCTGCCGGGAGGTGTGACGAGGGTGGTGGGGGTTGCCGACGTGCTGCGGAGAGCCGGCCGTCGAAGGCGTCCGGAAAATGCGCGCGGGCCTTGACGCCCGCCGCATCCGCGCGTTCACCGCGGGCGTCCCCAGCGCGCCCGGTGTCTTGCGGTGAAGGGAGCCGGCGCCGAACACTGGTTGCCGTTGGCCCGTTCACGCGGGCCCGGACGCCAACACACCGGTCACGAGCTGAGGAGCGTCACTCATGCAGCGGCTCCGGAACGTACGACGCACAGCCGCACTTTCAGTCGCTGCCCTGGCGCTGGCCGCTACGGCCAACGTCACGGCTGCGGGTACCGCCAGTGCCAACGGCTGGCCCTATTGCACGGACACCCCGTCGGGCTGGGGGGCCTGGACCATCAAGGCGTGCGCGTGGTGGAGCACCGCCGACGACGCGGTGTGGGCGGCCACCGAGGCCAACGCCCTCCCGCACGCGACCGACGTCAGGCTCTACACACAGCTGTGGCGGAGCTGCGACGGCAACCGCACGTGGCAGATGGTCGACTCCACCGCCTACCGCGGCGGCACCCACGCGGGCCCGACCGACGAGGGCGTCGGCCGCTGGTACGACTCCACTCACTCGGTCACGCGCGGGTCATGCTCCTTCCAGGCGCACAGCTGGCTGGACGAGAGCGGCGTGACCCGGGCCAACTCGTGGGCAGTGATGTGGGGCTGGTCGTAACGGTTGAGTCCGTGCCTTTGGTGTGACATGGCACGGCCTCATAGCGTGTCGAGACAGTCGCCGAAGGCGGCTTCTTCGACGACCGCCCGGCCGCTCCCGCCGCCGCGCGAGACGCTGCTGGACATCGTCGCGATCCGCTGCGTGACCTGCCCGTTCCTCAGTTCGACCAGGCCGGTCGCCCGGAAGGCCGCCACCAGGCGTCCGTCCGGGGTGTAGGTCTGCGGGCTTCGGCAGGAGGCCGGGCCGGGAGCAGCCGGCACGGCCTCCGTACGCCCTACCGTGCATGGAGGCGGTCATGCGCCCCCGGCCGACGCCCGGGCGGCCTGGCCGGCGGCGTCGCTGAGCGTGTGCGCGCCGGACGTGCTGAGGCGGCCGCTGCCGCTCTCCAGGTGGGCGCGGACGAACCACTGGAACTGCTCCAGCTTCGCCAGCTGTCCGATCAGCATGTCCTCTGTCACCGGGTCGATGTCGCCGGCCGTCTTCATGGCGGCCCGGTGGTCCTCGATGACGCCGGTGTAGACCAGGTCCAGCGCGCCGAGGTGTGCGACGGCGTCGGCGCGTCCCACTTCGTAGTCGTCCCAGGTGCGCCCCGCGACGAGGGCGCCCGGGGTGCCGATCGGGACTCCGCCGAGGGCGGCCATGCGCTCCGCCGTGGTGTCGGCCATCTCGCGGACGGCGTCCACCTGCGGGTCGAGCATCTCGTGCACGGCGATGAAGTGCGGGCCGACGACGTTCCAGTGGACGTGCTTGAGGGTGAGGGCCAGGTCGTTGAGGGCGTGCAGCCGCGCCTGCAGAACGTCCACGACCCGCTCGGCCTCGATCGGGTCCAGTCCGGGCACGGTGTGCGGTGCGGTGGCCTGCGTGGCGTCGGTCATGGGCGGACTCCTCTTGTCGCTGTCGTTCGATTACCGCGGGCTCTCGGGCGGAACCGTGCGGTCCCTCCCGTCGCCGTCCCATCGCCTGCCCCGCCAGACGGGACGCACACCCCCGGGTTCGTCGCCGCCGCTCCGGGCGGTGGACGGAGGTCAGCGGGCGGAACCGGATCGCGGCCTCCGTCGCCGGAGCCGGGGCGACGTTCCGGTCGAGCGTCGACGCGCACGAGGGGCGGCGCGGCGAGGCAGACGTGCGGGCGAATGCCGGCCGTCCCGGCGCCCCGGACATCCGTACCGAACAGGCGGGCGGTACCCGCCTGCTCGTCGTCGTGCGTCGCGGCCGCCCCCCCTCACCCTCGCCGCCGGCCTCACCGCGCGGTGGTGGCACCCGGCCCTCCGGCGGCCTCTTGAACGCCTCCTGCGCCGGATGCGGCCGCTGCCGTGGTGGCGCTGCCAGGTCCGTCGGTTCGCGTCCGGCCTTCGAAGCGGTGGCGGACGGTTCCGGCCCGGTGCGTTTGAAATCGCGATGGGGGCGCACGAGCGAGGATGACAGCGGAAACGACCGTTACCTCACATCGGATGGGCGGAGGCACATCATGGGCATCATCGCGTGGATCCTCATCGGACTGCTGGCCGGTCTCATCGCCAAGGCCCTCATGCCTGGCAAGGACCCGGGCGGCATCATCATCACCACCCTCATCGGCATAGCCGGCGGTCTGCTCGGTGGCTGGCTCGGCAAGGTGATCTTCGGCGTCGACTCCATCGACGGCTTCTTCGACCTCTCCACCTGGATCGCCGCGATCGTCGGCTCCGTCATCCTGCTGGCCCTCTACCGCCTGCTCACCGGCAACCGCCACTCCCACCGGCACGCCTGACCCCCGACGACAGCCCACGCGCACGCGCCGTCGGCCCGTTCCCGCACGGAGGGGAACGGGCCGACGGCGCGTGCGCGCAGCCGCTGTGGCGACCCTGTAGCGGCCGCCGCTCAGGCCGGTGCCGCGGTCGCGGTGCCGGGCCGGCCGTGCCGAAGGCGGTGGGGGTGCGCGGCCCGGAGGCGTCGCGCGTCAGCGCCGCGACCAGATGATGTCGGCGACGCAGGAGAGGAAGTCCTCGGCGTCGAAGACCTCGCCCGGGGCGCGCATCCCGGAGGCCGCGCCGCCCGGCAGCGTCCGGCCGGCGAGGATCCGGACGGCCGCCTCGGCGACCAGCGGGGCGGTCACCGCGTAGATGTCCCGGCCGGCAGCGGACGCGGCGCGGCGCTCGGCTCCTCGTCTGACCACGACGTCGACCAGCCACGACTGCGCGGAACGGCCGTCGCCGGACGCGGCGGTGGGGCCCGGCGTGCTCGGGTCGCGCAGGTCGTCCAGCGGTGCCTCGTTCATGAACGCCCGGACCTCGGGAGCCTTCAGGTGGCGCGAGATGGTGATCTGGTCGGCCGTCCCGAGGGCGCGTACGGGCTGCCTGCCCGCCGGCGCCGGGAAGTCCCAGTGCGCCGGGACGTCCGGGCCGTCGGTGAAGGGGACCAGCCGACCGCCGCTCACGGTCACCCGCTTGCCCGCGCTCCGCGCCCCCGCCTTGCGGGTGCCGGCGGTGGGGTGCCAGCTGTCGAGCGAGAACGCCACCGTGATGTCGTCCGCGGCCGCCCAGTCGCCCATCGCCGCGGTGGCCAGCAGGTCCGGCAGGCCGCCGAAGAAGCCCAGGGCGGGCAGGAACAGCAGGCCGCTGTCCGCGAGCGGGTCCCGGTAGGTCTCGAAGTCGTGGCGGGTGACCGGCTGCTCCCCGGTGATGTCGATGTAGTGGATACCGGCGCGCAGCGCGGCCTCGATCAGCGGGCCCGTGGTGTCGCCGAACGGTCCGGCGGCGTTGACGACCAGCGCGGCGCCCTCCACCAGCGCGTCCAGGGATCCGGGTTCGTCGACGGTGGCGACGTGGACGCGGGCGTGGGGGTGGATCTCGGCCAGGGCGGTCATGCGGACCGGGTCGCGGCCACCGAGGGAGAGGCGCAGGCCGCGCTGGTGGAACTCGTCGATGAGGAAGCGGGCGGTGTGGCCGTAGGCGCCGAAGATCGCGACGGTCTGCTGCGCCGGGTTGATGTCCATGGCATCGAGCTTGGGGGCGGCAGGCTGCCCGCACGAGTGTCGGAAAGGACACCACCCGTACACTTCCGGACATGACTCTGGTGGCGATGCCGGTGTACGACGGGGCGATGCTGTTCGAGGCGGCCATCGCCATGGAGGTCTTCGGCACGGACCGCCCCCAGCTGGCCGACCCCTGGTACGCGTTCGCGGTCTGCGGACCGCAGGACGCCCGGCTCGGGGGCCTGCTGCGCCTCGACGCCGCGCACGGGCTCGACGTACTCGCCCGCGCCGACACGGTGATCGTGCCGTCCTGCGACGACATCGAGGCCGAGCCGCCCGCCGACCTGCTGGACGCGCTCCGTGCCGCCTACCGGCGCGGGGCCCGTATCGCGTCGCTGTGCACCGGCTCCTTCGTCCTCGCCGCCGCAGGGCTGCTGGACGGGCGCGAGGCCGCCACGCACTGGCTGCACGCGGACCGGCTGGCGGAGCGCCATCCGCGCGTACGGGTCAACGCGGACGTCCTCTACACCCACGACGGGCAGATCCTCACCGCCGCGGGCAAGGCGGCCGCCCTCGACCTCAGCCTCCACCTGGTACGCCTCGACCACGGCGCCGCGGTCGCCAACGCGCTGGCCCGCATCCTGGTCGTGCCTCCGCACCGCGCCGGCGGCCAGGCGCAGTACATCGCCGCGCCCGTCCCGGCCCGCAGCGCTGACGGGTTCACCGCCCTGCAGGACTGGATCCTCGACCGGCTGCACGAGCCGTTGACCGTCCAGGACCTGGCCTCCCGCGCGGGGATGAGCGCCCGGCACCTGACACGGCTCTTCCACCGGAGCACCGGTCTCACCCCGCTGCGGTGGTTGCACGTGCAGCGCATCAGGCGTGCGCAGGAGCTGCTGGAGACCACCGACACTCCCGTCGAACGGATCGCCGTCCACGCGGGCATGGGCACGGCGACCACCCTGCGCCGGCACTTCAGCCGCGCGGTGGGAGTGCCCCCGGACACCTACCGGCGCACCTTCCGCGGTGGCAGCGGCTCATAGCCCCCGCGCGATCCTCCGGAAGACCTCGTCCACCGGTCGCCCCCCCCGGGATCGTCGGCCCGGCGGTGAGGCGGATGCCCCCGCCCTGGCCCGCTCCCGCACGGGCCGGCCGTCGACGGCGCCGCGCGCCTGCTGACGGCCTCCGGGCCGGCCAAGAACACCATCAACGTGTACGACGTCGGCACCCCCCGCCATGGGCGACCTCGGCACCCTGAACGGCCTCGCCCTCGACGCCACGGGGCAACGCAGGGCAGCGTGGGGCACACGCTCTTTCCGGCTCTGGGATACCGAGGACCCGACGGCCCCCATTGGACCGCCCCGCGGCCGGGGCGGACGGGGCCTAGGACGGCGGATAGGGGGCGTACTTGAGGCGGCGGGCCAGGTGGGCGACGTTCGCCGCGAGGGTGGCGGTCGTCGCGGCCGTCTTCTCCGGGGTCTTGTCGAGGTCCTGGTAGTCGGTGCCCTGCATGGCCTCCCCCACCCAGTACGTCACCGCGTTCGCCGGCAGGGTGAAGCCGCAGTCGTTGAGCCCCTGGAACAGTTCGGCGCTGACGTGGTGGGCGCCGTCCTCGTTGCCGACCACGCAGACTCCGGCGACCTTCCCGTAGGTGAGCATCCTGCCTTCCTCGTCGCTCTCCCCGATCTCCGCGTTGAGGCGCTCCATGACGCGCTGCGCGAGGCTGGAGGGGTGGCCGAGCCAGATCGGGGTGGCGAGGATCAGGATGTCGGTGCCGAGGATCGTCTCGCGGATCTCCGGCCAGAAGTCCCCCTCCCCCATGTCGACGGCCACGCCCGGCCGTACGTCGTGGTCGGCGATGCGGAGGACCTTGCCGGTCACTCCGTGGCCGGCGAGCGCTTCCATGGTCTGCTCGGCCAGTAGTTGGGAGGAGGACGGCTTCGGGGACGGGGACAGGGTGCACACCAGGGCTACGGCGCGCAGCGGAGTGGTCTCGTTGGCTTCCATGCCACGCGCCTACCCCGGCGAAGCCGTTGTGATCAGCATCGTCTGGACGAAGGCGAGGCAGACAAGCCCTGTCCACATCTCCGGCCGCCGGCAGGGGGCTGCCCCCTTGCCCGAAGGCGGCGGCGACCTTGCCGTCCGGACAGGCCGTGGAACGCGGCGAGGCGCGCCGTAACGAGCGGCTCACTCACCTCATCGAATGTCTGTCTGCGGTGCAGGAAGCGGAACGAGTCGCGGTGGATCGGCGTCACCACAACCTGGCTGACGAGCAGTAGCAGGCCCGGGCACGATCCGCGTACTGTGCGCGCCCGAGGTCCGAAGCGGCACACAGCCTCGCCTGGGCAGTACAGGAGGATCCGCAGGACGAGAAGGTCTGGGCGCACATACGTCCGAGCCGACAGGCCTTCCTTGACCTCGCGCGGGACCAGCTGAGTTGAACCCCGGGCGGGGTGCGGCAGCCGGCGTGAGCGGCCCGGGACGCCTTGGGGCAGGAGGCGTGCATGTCCAACTCGGAAGTGCCGGACCGTACTCGCCCCCCCCCGGGCGAGCGAGTACGAACGGCAAGTCAGATGACTGATGCGGCACGGATCACCGCGGCGGCACAGTGGAGTTGTTCCGCGGGCAAGGCCGCGGAGCGGTGTCCACGACGAAGGAGATCCTGTTCATGAAGCGCATCACACGGGCCTCGGCTGCCCTCCTGCTGGCGGGAGCCGCGGCCGCCGCGGCGCTCACCGCGAGCACCGGGACGGCCGTCGCGGCGGCCAACGTTTCGTACGCCAACGATCTGGTGCGCACCTACGACACGGGCGACAGCGCCGACAACTGGAACGGGTGCAACAAGGCCAAGTACGTGGAGAACAGCCGCCTCGACCGTGTGCATCCCCGGGATCCCGAGGAGTACTACTACTGCGCACCGGGTTACTTCGGAAACGGTGTCCAGCGGGTGAACCTCTGGTTCAGGCACCGGGCCTGACGGTCGGCGCCCGTGGGGCCGGTGCTCTTGCTGTGCCAGAGCCGGCCCGCCGGGCCGGGTCCTTCCCGGACGATCCCGTACCGAGAACGGGAGCTCGCGGGTGGCCCAGGCCCGGCAGCACGGCCCCCGGCCGCGCCGTACGCCCGCGCCGGGGCCCGTCGGCGAACCGGATGGTGGCGGACCCGGGCTGCCTCGGCCTGGGCGCGGTCCAAGCCGTCCACGACCGGGTTGAGCAGGGTGGAGCGGCGTGCTCCTCGTTCTGGAACACCTGGAGCCGGCCGCCCGGGGTGAGGTGCCGGTCGGTCGCCCCCGCCATGGGGCGCGCATGGGCGCGTGCGATGCGGACCGCGCGCGGAGCGGACCGCATGCGCGCGGGCCGTCCGGGCATGCGCGCGGTGTGATGACGAAGCTCAAGGTGATGACGTTCGCGCTGCCCGGCGCGCTCGCGGCCGGCGGCGACCTGGTGGGAGATCGGTACGGGCCACTTCGGCTGCCGCACCGAGGACGGCCGCTTCGGCGGCTGACCGCCGTCCCGTGCCGGCCCGCCACTTCGCCCCGCCGCACCCCGCCTCGTTCCCCTTTCACCCGCCACCCCACGACCCACAGGACTGCCCCATGACACGTACCGTTGCCCGCGCCATCGTCGACGCCCTCAAGGAGCTCGACGTCCGCCACGTCTTCGGGGTCGTCGGCGACGCCCTCAACCCGCTGACGGACGCCATCCGCACCACCGACGGCATCGAGTGGATCGGCTGCCGCCACGAGGAGGCGGCAGCCTTCGCGGCGGGCGCGCAGGCCCAGCTGTCCGGCCGGCTCGGCGTGTGCATGGGCACCGTCGGCCCCGGCTCCGTCCACCTCCTCAACGGCCTCTATGACGCGGCCAAGAGCCACGCGCCCGTGCTCGCCGTCTGCGGCCAGGTACCGCTCGCCGAGCTGGGCACCGACTACTTCCAGGAGGTCGACAACGACCAGCTGTTCCGCGACGTCGCCGTGTACCGGGCGACGGTGACCTCGCCGCAGCAGATGCCCCGGATGCTGGAGTCGGCGGTCCGGGCGGCGGTGACGCAGGGCGGCGTGGCGGTCCTGACCGTCCCCGGCGACCTCGGCGAGCAGGAGATCGAGGAGGACCGTCCGGTGCGGCTCGCTCCGGACCGGCCGGTGACCCGGCCCGACGATCCGGCGCTCGCGGAGGCCGCACGGCTCGTCAACGCGGGCTCCAGGACCACCCTGCTGGTCGGCCGCGGGGCGCGGGAGGCCCGCGAGGAGGTCCTGAGGCTGGCGGAACTCCTCGCCGCGCCCATGGTGCTCACCCTGAAGGCCAAGGAGGGCTTCGAGCACGACAACCCGTACCAGGTGGGCCAGACCGGGCTGATCGGCAACCCCGCGGCGTCGCACGCCCTCGACGGCTGCGACACCCTGGTCATGCTGGGCACCGACTTCCCCTACCGCGACTGGTACCCCTCGGGCCGCAAGGTCGTCCAGATCGACACCCGGGCCGAACACCTGGGCCGCCGGGTCCCGGTGGACGCCCCGCTCGCCGGGGACGTCGGGGCCACCCTGCGCGCCCTGATCCCGCGGCTGGAGGCCACGACCGACCGCTCCCACCTCGACGACGCCCGCTCCCGCTTCGATTCCTGGACCGAGGACCAGCACAAGCTCGCCGACCCCCGCCACGACCGCCGTTGGACGGGCCGGCTGCGCGCCCTGGTCGACAACCGGGACCACGACGTCCGCCCCGAGGCCCTGGCCCTGGCCGTGGACCGGCACGCCTCGGACGACGCGGTCTTCACCTCCGACACCGGCATGGCCACCGTCTGGCTCTCCCGCTTCGT
This sequence comes from Streptomyces racemochromogenes, assembly GCF_044129415.1. GTDB lineage: Bacteria > Actinomycetota > Actinomycetes > Streptomycetales > Streptomycetaceae > Streptomyces > Streptomyces racemochromogenes_A. The sequence continues at coordinate 18,061 of NZ_JBBDHD010000007.1, read as the reverse complement.
CACGCTGCGCGGGACGCGGCGGCTGCTCGGCTCCTACAACCTCGGGTCGATGGCGAACGCCATGCCGCAGGCGCTCGGCGCGCAGCTGTGGGACCCCGACCGGCAGGTGGTCGCGTTCTGCGGGGACGGCGGGCTGAGCATGCTGCTCGGGGACCTGATGACGATCAAGACGTATGGGCTGCCGGTCAAGCTCGTCCTGTTCGACAACCGGCGCCTGGGGATGGTCAAGCTGGAGCAGGAACAGGCGGGACTGCCGGAGTTCGGCACGGAACTCGACAACCCCGACTTCGCCGCCGTCGCCACCGCCCTCGGCCTGACCGGCATCCGTGTCACCGACCCGGCCGCGCTGGACGACGCGGTGCGCCAGGCGCTGGAGACGCCGGGACCGGTCCTGCTCGATGTGCTGACCAATCCCCGCGAGATCGCCGTGCCCGCCAAACCCACCGTGGGGCAGGGGTGGGGCTTCGCCATCGCCAAGGTCAAGGAGACCCTGGCCAGCGACCGGGACTGACCTCCCCCGCGTCGGGCGCCGGGCGCGGCCGGCAGGGCGTCCGGGGGCGTTCACCACGTCGCTCAGCCAGTCCACGCCGAGCGCCACCAACCTCTCGTCGCAGCTCGCCCGCCGCTGCGCCCAACGTCAGCAGGCCCGTCAGCGCGAGGGTCAGCGGTCGCGACGCGCTCCTGTGGCCAGCCGCTCGGGAGCCTGGCTGCCGGCCTCCTGAGTGCGGACTGGGGCGCCGGTGACGGTGAACGCGATGTCCAGACTGCGGCACATCCGCTGTGTGCGAGCCATGGCACTGAGCGTGGCGGGACCGGGTTCACCGGCGGGCAGTTCGAGGACGACCTGATCCGGGCGGTGAGTGGCCACGAGCGCTTCGATCTGGAAGGCCACCGCCGCCCGGTTGGTGATGTCCAGGCCGTGCAGGACCTTCACCGTGAGGGTGCCGCGGTCGAGCACATGGGTGATCAACATCCACACGCCTCCAAAGAGCCCGGGCGGGCCGCGTAAGCCCACCACACCTGCCTCCAGCATGCGGGCGCGCGGCCCCCGCCGCACGAACCACGCAGGGGCACTCCCCAGGCGGCCCGGGATCCGGCCGGGCCTCCTCGATGTCGGGGCGAATGGCTGCGTCGCTGATCACGGCCGCGTTCAGCAGGTCAGGAGCCGGTGGATGGGGGTCCAGTCCATGTGCTCCTCCTCCGTACCCGGGGGAACGAGGGTGTAGGTGGTCTGCAGCCACGCGATCATCCGTCCGCGGTCGAGACCGAGCAGGGCGTGATCAGGCTGGGGCCCCAGGCGCAACCACAGCCGGCCGTCGTCGACCGGATCGGGCCAGCCGACGACATCGCTGCCGCCGACGAGTGAACGGGTGGCGGCCGCGAGCAGGTCGCGTCCCAGGTGCCAGGTGATGTCCTGCCGGCAGTGGAAGACGGCTTTCACGCACAAAGGGTCCTCCGACCGATAGCTGAAGGTCACCGGCACCGTGAGCGGGTGAGACAGGTGAGGGAGGTACTGGCGGACGAACGTGAACCAGCGGGCGTCGCGGGGAGCCGCGCCGGGGCAAGGGGTGATCTCCACGGGATCCAATCCTGGGGAGGAGCATGGTGGGCGATGCCCCCCGCCTTCCCGCTGCCAGCGCTCTGACGCGTCGCTGCTGTCAGCCGATCGGGTGGAACACCGCTGCCGGCAGTCCGCTGCGGAACGGTCAAACTACGAGATCCATACCTGCTCGCGGATGGTGTGGCGGCGGGGAGCCGGGCGCGGAGAGGACGGCGTCTACGATCAGGAAGGCCGCCTGGCCGCAGTCATGATCGGCGCTGGGCGAGGCCCGTTCGTCCGGGTCGACCGAGTCGAGCTGATTGCGTCCGTCCGTCCGACCAGGGCAGTGGACTGGAGCGAGGACACCAGCCGCTACCGGGCAGGCGCCACCTCAGGCGGCACGTCGTGCGCCGTCACGTCCAGGAGCGCGCCGCCGCCTGAAACCGCCGGAGTAGGGCTCCCGGCCTAATCGTCTCCGCTGGTGGTCCCGTTCAGGTTCCGGCGCCGGTTCTTCCCAGAGCGGCGCACCAGGTCGCCCGCGGCCAGCGTCACTTGTGCCACGGCACGGGTCCACCGGGGGCCGCCGCGCTCCGCCCACACCACACATGCGCACCCGCCGACGGTGAGCGCCACGATACCGAGCAGCACCAGACCCACCATGTTCCCCACCTCATGTTCCTTCGTACGATCCGGCTGATCGTCTCAGAGGGCGGCTTGTGAGGTGCTCTGCCACTGCTTGCCGTTGACGCCACCGGTGCCTCGCGGAGACGGGGGCGGCCAGCGCGTCGGCTTCCTCGTTGGTGGACCAGCCTGACGAGTCGTCGCCGGCCAGGTCGCCGGCCAGGTCGTCGGCCAGGACCAGGTGCGGGTCATCGAGGCGGAACCGATGCGCGGCGCCGTCGGTCTCCGCCACCGTCAGGTAGGCGACCGTCGGGGCCCGTGGTGTGACGGGCCGCCGTGACCGTGCGTACGCCCCGCCAGTCCACGCAGGGGCCCTTGCGAGTGGCGCCGGCCCGCCGTTGCGGTGCACGGAATGGAGCGCGACGGTGCAAGGCACCGCCCGGCTCGGACCCTGACGGTGAGCACGTTCCGCTCGATGTCGAAGTCGTTCGCCTCCGCTGTGACGCAGGGGAGCGCGAAGGCCGTCATCACGTACCCTTCGCCCTCGCCCCAGGCGTCCCGGTGGGCATCGCCGGGGGGCGCGTCGGCATCGGAGCACCTCCACCGGGTCCGGGTAGGTGCCGACGCGCTGCGCCGCCACCCTTGTAACATGTCACCCGATGGACGACAGGGGTGGTGTCGTCGAGCTGATGACCATGAGGGGGCGCCTGTGACCACGGCCGGCCAGCCGAGCAGAACCCAGCCCGGCCCCGGGCAGGCGGTGGCCTTTCTGATGCCGCTGCGACAGGTGCGCGAGGGATTCGCCGACCGGGAGACCGGGGTGATCGAGGCCGCCGAACGCCGGTACTCGTGCGGCCGCCTCGGGGCCGCCACCACCCCCAGCGGACAACGCCTCACCGCCATCCACCGGGCCAACGCCGCCGGCCTGCGCCGCCTCACCGGACAGATCACCGCGCTCGCCCTCCTCGGGCCCGAAGTGCGCGTCCCGGCGCCACCCAGCTCGTTGCGCACCTGACCGGCATGCGCGCTCCCACCTCGGTACCCGCCCCCAGCGGCCCCGTCCAATCCCTGGAGACCCTCCGGAGCCGGCACACGACGGCATTCACCGACGTCGGCCGGCTCCCCTTCACAGAGTCACATCACGGCGGCGACGGGCAGCGGTCCATCACCGGCCCGAGTCCACATCAGTCCCTGACGTACGCACAGAAAGAGACCCGCATGAGCAGCAGTGTAGAGACGCTGGAATTCCAGGCCGAGACCCGCCAGTTGCTCCGACTGGTGATTCACTCGATCTACTCGAACAAAGACATCTTCCTGCGCGAGCTGATCTCGAACGCCTCCGATGCCCTGGACAAGCTGCGACTGGAATCGCTGACCGACTCCAGCCTCGCCGACGACGGCACCACCGACCTGCACATCTCGCTGGAGGTCGACAAGGACGCCCGCACGCTCACCGTCCGTGACAACGGGATCGGCATGACCCGGGACGATCTCGTGGAGCTGATCGGCACCATCGCCAAGTCCGGTACCGCCGGCCTGCTGGAGAAGATCAAGGAGTCCAAGGACGCCGCCACCGCCGAGAGCCTGATCGGGCAATTCGGCGTCGGCTTCTACTCGGCGTTCATGGTCGCCGACAAGGTCACCGTCCGCACCCGTCGGGCCGGCACCGACTCCGGCACGCAGTGGGAATCCGACGGCGAGGCCACCTACGACCTCCAGGACGTCGACGGGCTGCCCGTGGGCACCTCCGTCACCCTGCACCTCAAGCCCGCCGACAGCGAGGACGGGCTGGCCGACTACCTCTCCGAGTCGAAGATCCGCCAGATCGTCAAGCAGTACTCGGACTTCATCCGCTGGCCGATCCGGATGGCCACCGAGCGCACCGACACCGAGGGCGGGATCACCCGCGACATCGACACGCTCAACTCGATGAAGGCGCTGTGGGCCCGTCCGCGCAGCGAGGTGACGGAGGAGGAGTACAACGAGTTCTACCAGCAGATCGGTCACGACTGGCTGCCCCCGGCCGAGACGATCCACATGCGCGCCGAGGGCACCTTCGAGTACGAGGCGCTGCTGTTCATCCCTTCGCAGGCGCCCTTCGACCTGTTCTCCCGCGAGACCAGGAGCGGCGTGCAGCTGTACGTCAAGCGGGTGTTCATCATGGACGACTGCGAAGCGCTGATGCCCAACTACCTGCGCTTCGTCAAGGGCGTCGTGGATGCCCACGACCTGTCGCTGAACGTCTCCCGTGAGCTCCTCCAGCACGACCGCCAGATCCACGGCGTACGCCGGCGCCTGGTCAAGAAGGTGCTCGGCGCCCTCAAGGACATGCAGTCCAAGGACGCCGAGCGCTACACGAAGGTGTGGGAGCAGTTCGGCCGGGCGCTCAAGGAAGGCCTTGTCGAGGACACAGCGAACACCGAAGCCCTGCTGGAGCTGGTGTCGGCCGCCTCCACCCATGACCCGGAGAAGACCACCACGCTGCGCGAGTACGTCGAGCGGATGAAGGACGGCCAGGACAGCATCTACTACCTGACCGGCGAGAGCCGCGCGATGGTGGAGAACTCCCCGCACATGGAGGCCTTCACCGCCAAGGGCTACGAGGTCCTGATCCTCACCGACCCCATCGACGAGGTGTGGGTGGACCAGGTCCCCGCCTTCGACGGCCATCCTCTGCAGTCCATCGCCAAGGGGCAGGTCGACCTCGACGCCTCCGCGGACGGCCAGAAGGAGACCGAGGCCGAGAAGGCGCAGCGCGAGCAGCACTTCGCCGCTCTGCTGCCTTGGCTGACCACCACCCTGTCCGAGCAGGTCAAGCAGGTCCGCCTGTCGTCGCGCCTGACGACCTCGGCGGCGTGCATCGTCGGGGACGCCCACGACCTGACCCCGACCCTGGAAAAGATGTACCGGGCCATGGGCCGGCAGATTCCCCCGGTCAAGAGGATCTTGGAGCTCAACCCCGCACACCCGCTCATCACGGCCCTGCGCGCGGCGCACGAAACGGACGCCGAAAACCCCGCACTGGCGGAGACCGCCGAGCTCATCTACGGCAGCGCGCTGCTCGCAGAAGGAGGCGACCTGCCCGACCCGGCCCGCTTCACCAGGCTCCTCACCGACCGCCTGACCGGCACCCTGTAGCCACGGGAACGGCCCGGCTGAACGGTAGAACCCGGTCACCTGGCTGCGTCGTCGCGCGCGGATCACGCGCGGGACGGTGGCCACCCGGGTCGCCGAACAGCTCGGGCCGGAGCCCTCGGCGTGTGTCGGGTGGGGCAGAAGTGAGGTGCGCTGTGCTTGGCTCGGCAGCGCACTCGGTCAGGAGGAGCAGGCTGAACGTCGCGCGCGACAGGACCTGGCCGCCCCGCCCTGACCGAGCACCGACACCGGCGGCGGCCTGCGCTGCGCGGCCGGGCTGTGCAGCGCAGGCGGCCGCCGGGATGCCGCAGCCCACCCGGGCTCAGGTGCGGGTCATCGAGGCGGAACCGGCGCGCAGCTGCCCCGGTCCCGGCCAGCGTCAGGCCACCGCGCCGCTGCCGAACTGCGGGTGCGCATCAGCGCGGTTCAGTCGGTGGAGCTCTCGGGTGGCGGCCACGGCCCGTCGAAGGCTGGACCGCAGTCAGGGGGCAGGTGGGCCACTACCAACGCAGCCGCCTCGTGCGGTGTGAGTGACTCGCCCAGGACACGCTCCGGCACGCCGAGCGGCGCATACACGATGCACGATTGCGCATCGCCCACGATGAACGGCAGGTCGTTGCTCCACGGGAACTGCGTGTTCCGGTGGAAGCTGAGGGCCCCGTGGCTCGGGAACGGGAACAAGGCCCGCAAACGCGGTTCGGCGTAAGCGGCCTCTACGACCGCGGGCTCCCCTCGCCGCGCCTCGGGACGCCTCTCCAGCATCCCCCGCCACGTCTGCTCAACAACCGTCTCCTCAACCATCCCGCGATCATGACGTCCGCACCCGCCCAGGACAACCCGCACAGCACCGGCCGGCCGGCCGTGGCGGCCCAGCCGGGATCCGTCATCGAGGAGCGGAACGCTATGCTCCGCCCCTGTGAACGGCAACGAGATAGACCTGCGCCCGGACGCTCCGGCCGCGGGCGAAGTCCTGCGGGTCAGCGGACAGGCCGACAAGAGCGAGCTCCGTGCGGCCCTTCGGGAAGCGGGGGTGTTCCGCCGCGTGCGGTTGTCCGGCGTGGCGGGGGCGCTCGCCGTCGCGCTGCTGGGCGTGGCCCTCAGCACCGGCGACGGCATGGTCGATTTTCCCTTCGTGGCCGGGGCGGTCGCGTACGGGGTGACGGTCTGGCTGCTGGCGCCCCGTCGGATCGTCTCCCGTGCGCTCAAGACCGCCCGTGCACACGGGGAGAGGGAGTACACCCTCGACGAGGGCGGCATCACGGTCAGCTGCGCGGGCGGCGAGCAGGGCCGGGTGTCCTGGGAGGAGCTGAAGCGGTTCCACGAGACGCCCGAGGTCTACGTTGTCGTGGGCAGGTCCGGCTGGAAGACCTGCTTCTTCGTCCTGCCCAAGAGGCTGATGCCCGCCCCGGGCCAGGACGAACTGGTCGGCGCCCTGCTCGACTCACGACTGCGGCGGCGCTGAGGACGCAGCCCCGCAACGCGGCCGCCTACAGGCCGGCCCTGACCGGCAGCGACCGCGTCGGGTGGGAGGGCCTCAAGGGAACTGCAGAGAACGGTCCGTGGGTCAGGGGGCATGCAATGTCGATGAGAAGTGGCAACGTCGCTGCCTCGTGAGAACTGAAGTGACGACGGCTCTGCGTGCCTCGTATCGTTCGGCACGTGAGTGTGTTCGAAGTTTCCCCTCAGCGGTCCGAGCTTGTAGTGCGTAGTCCGGAGACGCCGTCGACGTATGTCCGGCTGTCCGACTGGGCCCGGTTGGACGAGCACGAGGTCGCCATTGCGGTGGAGGCCGTGGCGGATGGCCTGCGCGCACGACTCGATGCAGAGAGCATCTCGGTGTGGGACAGGGCCGGAGACCTGACCGATTTCCTGGAGGGTCTGGCGTATGACTTCCGGGGTTGGGAGGGCGAAAGGACGTGGGTGACCAATCGGCTCGTCCTGACGGCGACATTCCAAGCCGGCGGCCACGTTCAGCTCCGCTGGGCTCTGCGCGCCGGGGTCTTCGCTGAGGATGCGTGGGAGTGTTCTGTGACGACGACCCTCGAAGCGGGCGAGCAGATGTCGAGGCTCTCGTCTGAGCTGCGGAGGTTCCTCCATCAGGGGTAGGCCCCGTGCCGCCGGCAGGATCCTGAGTCGGTCGACGATGGCCGCGCAGAGGCGGCAGTCGGTTTACAGGCCAAGGGCCAGCAGGATCGTGACCGTCGGCGGGACCGGCGCGACCCAGCCCGCCCAGCGGCCCGCCCTGGCCAGGGCGGAGTGACGCCGGCACAGCCAGAAGGCCACCACAAGCAGTGGAGTCGCCGTCCAGGACCCGAACCAGCAGACCGTGACGACCGCCACGGTTTGAGGATGAACCTCCGCGGCCATTCCCGCCAAGGCCCCGAAGACGAACGCCACCGGAATCAAGACCACCGCCAAGGTCGTGACCCAGCACGACACCACGTCGGTGGCAGCAGGGGTCGCGGTGGCGCGGTCGGTGGTCAGAGAGGTCGTCTCGTGCATGGGTACAGCCAATCGACTCCGGCGCCGGTTCGCTTGCGCGGGCGTACTCAGGGTCGGCAGGTCTTCGTACTCATCATGCCCAGGCAGCCGTCCACGGCCCGTGCCGGGCCGTCACACGGAGCTGTGGGCCGTGGCCGGTCTCGACGAGTTGCAAGCGGGCCCTCGCGGTCGAACAGCGATGTCACGCTCCGCGCGGGCTCCCCAAGGTCGGTTCCCGAACCCGGATCGGGCAGCGGTTACGGGGTGCAGGTCTCCTTGAAGGGAAGGTCGGGGACGAACTTCTTCCACTCCTCGCGCGTGAACCCGCCGCCCGCCGCGGCACAGGCCATCGCGGTGGGGTCGGCCACGATCTGCGGCAGCCGGCCCAGGTCCCACAGGACCGCCCGGCCGTCGTAGCCGACGCTGACCGCGTAACGGCCGTCGGACCGGAACGTGATCGCCCGGACGCCATCACTGTGCCCGGTGAGCAGATCGACCTGGTGCACCCGGCCGGGGTCGCCGACGTCCCACAGGTTCACCTCGCCGCTGCGCTGGAGCCCGGCGACCACATTGCCTCCGGGATGGTAGGCGAGACCGTCGATGTCGTCCTCGGTCCGGGGTACGCGGCCGACGCGCTTGGGCTTGCCCGGCTTGCCGACGTCCCACAGCATCAGGTCATCGTCGTAGCCGCCCGTGGCCAACGTGCGGCCGTCGGGCGAGAAGGCGGCAGGGTCTTTGCTCTCGGGCAGTGTCACGCCCTTCGCCGCTTCGGCCCGCGAGCGCAGCACGACGTTCAGCCCGTCGAGCGCCAGCAGGTCACCGCGAGGGTCGATCGCACTGCCGTTGGCGGTGAAGGTGAGGGTCGCGGCCAGTCCCCGCGCTTCCTCGGAATCCGCGGCCGGCTTGGGGTGGGCCGGATCCGCAAGGTCGTAGAAGGTCACGCCCGCACGCACGTACCCGATGGCGAGCGTCCGGCCGTCCCGGGTGAAGGCGACACCCCAGACGAAGCGGTCACCGGGGATGACCGCCAGCTTCTTCGGCTGTCGCGGCTCGGCCATGTCCCAGAGCGTGACGTCCTGGCCCTTCCCTCCCGCGGCGAGGATCCGTCCGTCCGCGGTGAAAGCGGCGCTGTCGATCGCCGGCCCACCGCCGACCACGTTGGCGACGGCGACGGGCCGCCCCCAGCTCTCCAGGTCCCACCGTATGACCCGCCCGTCATCGCCCACGGAAACCAGCGCCTTGTTCGCGGTGAACGCGGCATCGGCCACGCCGTCCGTGTGCCCGGCGAACCGCGCCCGGACCTCCACCTTGGGCAGCACCGTCATGTCGAACAGCGCCAGGTCCTTGTCGGATGCGTCGCCGGCCGTGAGCAGTCGCGAGCCGTCAGCGCTGAACCGCAGGGTGGTCACCGCTCCGCGGTGCGCCGGCCATCGAGCGATCTCCGTCGGTTTCGCAGGGTCGCGAACGTCCCAGATCTGGACCTCGTTGCTCCTCGTGGTGACGAGCCGCCGGCTGTCCGGGCTGAACGCCCTGTGCGCGCCGGTGCCCGGCAACCGTGTGAGGTTGCGGGGAGCGGCGGGGTCGCTGATGTCCCAGAGCGTGGTGCCCGACGTGGTGGTCAACGAGTTCCGGTCCTTCGGTTCCTCGATGCCGGTGACCAACCCCGTGTAACTGAGCAGTGTCCTGCCGTCGGGGCTGAACAGTACGGCCGAGCTGTCGGAGACGTCGTCCCGCACCCCCAGCTGCCGGGGTGCCGTGAGGACCCGGATGTCCCACAGTGCGATCGTGCCCTTCAGCCCGTCTGCCTGGCCGGAGGCGGCGAGAAGGGCGCCGTCGGAGCTGAAGGCCACGCCCTGTGCCCTGGTCCCCAGACCAGGGATCCGGAGGGTGGCGGCCGGCACCAGCGGGCCGGAGGCGGGCAGGTCCGTGAGCCGCCACAGTACGACCGTGCCCTGCGGGCAGGTCGCGGCGAGCATCCGGCCGTCATGGCTGAAGACGAGCCGTTCGTCGGTGTTCACGTTGCAGTCGGCCGTGGGGCGCACGTCGAGTCGGGTGCGGACGGCTCTTTCGTCGATGCGCCACAGCACCACGCCGTCCTCGTCATGGACGGAAGCTTCCAGCGTGCCGTCGGGGCCCAGGACCGCGTCCTCGTGCTTCGCCTTCGTGTCGATGCTGCTCACGAGGGCGTCGGTGCGGCCGAGGGTGTCCACGAGGGCCGCGCGAGCGCCCGCCGTCGGATCGACCTTCTCGGCTGCCAGGCCCAGCTTGAGTGCCATCAGGGGTTGTTCGTCGCGCAGGGTGTTCACCCGCTCCACCATCGTCTGGTGGAGGGCCCGCAGCCGCTGCTCGCCGGCTTCCGTTCGCTGTTGGAAGGCGAGGCCGGCTGCGACGAGCGCCAGGCACAGGCCGACGACGGTCCCGGCGAGTGCGGCCTGCAGGCGCCGGGTACGGCGCGTCTCGCGTTGCCTCTCGGCGTGTTGCGCGTCGCTGCTGGCGGTCAGGAACTCCTCGTCCAGGACCGGGAGCCTGCGGTGGCGCAGCCGCTCCTCGCGGATCAGGGCGCGGGCTTCCTCCAGCCGGCCACCACGGAGGTGGAAGTCCGGATGACGGCCGGCCGCGGCCCACGCCTCGGCCGCCTCGGTCAGGTGCTGGCGGACGACGAGCCCCTCACGGTCCTCGTCGATCCAGGCGCGGAGCCGGGGCCAGGCACGGAGCAGCGCCTCGTGGGAGATCTGGACGCCGTCGCGGTCGACGGTGATCAGGCGGGCTGAGGCGAGCCGGTCGCGCAGGGCGGCGGCGGTGTCGCGCTGCCGCTGCGTGAATCCGGACAGGAGGGTGCCCGGGTCCACGCGGCGGCGGACGACGGAGTCCCCGCCGTCCAGGCCCGCGGGGGTGAGGTGGACCAGCCGCATCAGCAGCTCGCGCAGCAGCTCACGATCGGTGGCGTCGAGTTCTTGGTAGAGCGCCTCGGTGGTGGTGGTGACGGAGCGCCAGATACCGCCTGTGGCTTCGTACCCGGCGAGGGTGAGGGTGACGCCGCTGCGGGCGAGCCAGGTCTCGCGGAGCGCGTGGGCCAGGAAGGGCAGCGCGCTCTCCGCGTCGGGGCCGGTCCGCAGGTCGCGCAGCAGGCGGTCGGTGAGGCCCGCTTCGAGGGTCAGCCCGACGGCCCGGGCGGGCCGCTCGATCACCGCGCGCAGTTCGTCGCCGGTCATGGGCGGTACGGTCAACTGTGCGTCCCGTAGGGCCCGGACGAGGGCGGGGTGCGCGAGGCAGCTGCCGTACAGGTCGGCGCGGAGCCCCAGTACGGTACGTGGGCCGGTGGTGAGGAGTTCGAGGAACCTCTCGCGCTCTTCCGCGTCGTCGCAGCGGGTGAAGACTTCCTCGAACTGGTCGACGACGAGCAGGCGGCACGGCTCGCGGCCGGGCAGCGCCTCGGGCAGCGTCCCGCCCGGGGCGGCGATGTCGGCGTGGACGGCGTCGGCGTCGCGGCCGGTCGAGCGGGCCCACACCTCGGCGAGGGCGCGGACTGGGCGGAGTCCGGGGGCGGGGAGCAGCAGGGCGGGCCAGGGGATGCGGGGCGACTCGCGGTCCGGAGCGGGGTGCCCGGTGTCGGCGGCCTGGCGGCGCTGTTGGAGTCCGGCGAGGAGTCCGGCGCGCAGGATCGAGGACTTGCCGACGCCGGATGCGCCCACGAGGACGACGGGTGAGGCGAGGGCGGGTGCGCAGACCGCTTCGACGAGGCGTTCCGTCAGAGTGTCCCGGCCGAAGAAGTGGCGGCTCTCGGCTGCCCTGAACGCCTCCATGCCGGGGTACGGGCACGGCACGTCGGCGGGTGGCAGGACCGGCGCCGTTCCGGCCGGTGCGCGGTAGGCGCGGTTGCGGGCGACAGGGAGGGAGCCCAGGGTGCCCTCGCCCTGGCGGCGGGGCCGGACCGGTTGGTCCCGGAAGTGGCGGTCCAGGGCGACGTACAGGCTGTCCATCGTGTGCCACAGCGGACCGGCCGGGTCGCCTGTGCTCAGCAGGTTCAGCACCTGGCCGCTGAAGAGCGTGTGCCGCCGGCCCGGCGGGGCGAACGACAGGTCGTAGCCGGAGGCCGACGTGAGCAGCAGGCTGCCGTCGGGCCGGGCGGAGGCGAAGGACTCCCATGCCCTCGCTGCGGCGCCCGGGGACGGGCTCTCGGCGCGGCCCGAGAAACAGCAGTCGAGCACGACGATGCTCCCGCCCACCGCATCGCTCAACAGGTCCCGCACCGTTCGGTAGGGCACCGCGCCGGCTATCCGGTCCTGGTCGGTGGTGGCGTGTGTGGCGAGGTAGAGGGCGTTGCGGGGGCCGAGGAGGCCGTGACCGACGTAGTACAGGAGCACGGGCCCCGTGGCCTCGGCGACGGCCCGCTCGACCGCGGCGATCACCCCGCCGGTGTCGGCGTCGTACGGAACCCGGCTGATCCGGTCGGGGTCGGTGATGCCGCACACGTTGCGCAGGGTGGACGCGAGGTCGTCCAACGTGGTGGTGACAGCGGGCAGATCCGGCAGCCGCGAGCCGGGTACGTGTCGCCCCGTGCCGATCAGTACGGCGTGCGCACCCGAAGCGCCGAGGCCCGAGCCCGCGGCGGACGGCCCGGGCTCCCCGCTCTCGCGGACCCCTCCGGGGGCGGGAACCGGCTCGGCCCCGGGCGTCGCCGGCCCGCTCACGGCAGGCGACGTGTCGGGGGCGCTTCGGCGGCGGGCGGGGCGCCTGCGGGTGCGGTCCCGGCGGCGGGCTCGGGTGCGGGAGCAGCGGCGGGCTCGGGTGCGGGAGCGGCTGGCGGAGCTCCGAGCATGGCGGCCAGCTCCCTGGCCAGGTCCGCGCTCTGGCGGGCGTCCAGACCGCGGACGCGAGTGGTCGAGATGGTGATCTCGGTGCCCTCACCCGTGGTGATGGTGACGGTCTGGTCGCCACGGCGGCTCTGCACCCAGGCGACGATGGCACCGGCCAACACGGCGGCGACGCCGCCCGGCGCGAGAACGGCGATCAGTGCGTCGGAGCCCAGGCCCATGGCGTCGGGAGGCGGCGGCTCGCCCAGGTGGCGGCGGACGCGACCGCGAAGTTCCGGCTCTTCGGAGAGGCGCCGACGAAGTTCGGGCAACGCACCGGAGTCGTCGCTCCGGCTCCCGCCCTCGACCGTGATGACGACGCGCATACAGGCCCCCTTCCTGTTCACCGCATCCCGCATCCTAACGGCCAACTCCCTTTCGACTGGGCGAAATTGAGGCTGGGCCGTCGGCGGGGTCGCCTTCCCGCCATGATCCGCCCGGCGATGATTCGCTGTGTGGTGCATCCGCGGGCCTGGGGACAGGGCGACGCACGGAGGCGTGCCCTTGCAGGGCATCTACTCGTGAGGTGGGGTGGTTCGTGCGGCCGTGCGCGGTGCGGGGACGAGGCGTGCGCCGTTCAGCTCGGATTTGCCGGTGAGGGCCCACCACAGCTCCCCCTCCGGGGTGAGGTAGGGACTGTTGCCGTCGATTTCGCCGCCGTGTTCGAGGGCGTCGGCCACGGCGGTCAGGTAGACGGACAGGGAGGGCCAGGCGTCCTCGAAGTGGCCGCTGTCGTCGTGTGCCGCGTTGCCGAGTCGGCCTTGGTTCGGACCCTGGCGCATGTCGATGATCTGGGCGTCTCCGTCACTTTGGGCCCAGGGGATCCACTGGGGGTGCCACCACGGTTCGTCGGCCCATTCAGCGGGTTCGGTGAGGTCGGGGTCGTCACCGGCGAGCTCGACGCGCATCTGCCAGTGGTCGAGGATCCCAGCGACGGACATGGGCGGCTGATCAGGTACGAGGTTGGCCCACTCTGTGATCCCGTTGTGGCAGGCAAGCGACTCCACGAGGTCGGTGGGGAACCGCAGCCCCATCGCCCTCTGCGCGTCTTCGACTTCGACGGGATCGGCCGGCGGCGCGAGGAGTGCGTACGAGGCGGGGGCGTGGCACCGCATCCAGGCGTCGATCCTTGCCCAGGAGCGGGCCACCGGCTGAGGCGCGGGGAAGGTGAGCACCCTGCGCATGAGCCGCAGGCTCTGTAGCCAGGAGAAGTACTCGTTGGTTTCCGCCCAGAGTTCCTGCAGCTCGCAGGTTTCGGATTGGGCCCGGTCCAGGGCGCGGACAGCGGTGCTGCGCAGATCGGCTGACAGGGCGAGGACAGGCAGGTCGGGCCCGTACGCGCTGCTGACGGGCCGGCCGCCGGGGCACTGGGCGGCAACGAGGGCTGCCGCGGCGACCGCTTCGACCGCGAGGTGCTGGTCCAGGGGGTCGTCGGTGCCAAGGACGCGGAGCAGCGCGTCCCGTACGAGGCGGGGCCGGTCGGTCTCGGCGGCTTCGTCGAGGGAGGCGCAGAAATCGGCGGCGGTGTCGTTCCCGAAGGGGCCGACGTCCCAGGTACCCATGGTTCTCCTTGAATGGGGGTGCTCACGGATCCTGTCATGGACGCCACCGGACCTGGGAGAGCAGTAAGAGCACAGCGGACCGCCACCCCTGAGGGGATGGCGGCCCGTTCGCACGACGGCCCCGGCCGGGGGCTGGACTCGTCCCTTCGGATCGCGACCACCCTCCCGTCCGTTGGCCGAAGTGCTCGGGCAGGTCCGTCCACGGCATCACTGCCCTCAGGTCATGGCGGAGAGGGGGAATGCGTAGAGGCGCGATTCAGGGCCTTTATCCGCTTGGTTCGCGACGTCCGGGAAGCGGTCCGCGCAGCGTGCGTAGACGGTGCTGTCGGCGTGGAAGAGGTGGAGCAGTTCCTTTTCCGGCAGGAGCCGCACCGGCCCGCGGTGACCGGTTCTCACATCCACGCGGACCAGGCCGACGCCCCCGACATCCGCTCGCAGGATCAGCGGGTCCCCCTCACCCATGACGACCTGCACTTTCCCGGAGGAGGGGAAGAACAGGTCGCGGTACAGCCAGCGCTGGGTGCCGGTGCGGATGTCCACGGCCAGCGTGCCACTGGACTTCTCGTCCGGCGCCGACTTGACCATCACGACGGTGTCGCCGAAGACGCGGGGCGTGAACGCGTCGGGAACGGACCAGAGGCGATTCCCGCCGGTGGCGAACCAGGCTTCCACGCCGCCGGCGGGCAAGGTGTTCAGGAGCACCTTGTGCTCCGGGACGGGGCTGGCCCCGTGGAGTCCCTTGTAGGTGCCGACGAGCCGGCCTGTGTTCGAGTCGAGCACGATGAGGTCGTCGTCGGCCTGGAAGAAGAGCCGGTCGGCGGCTTCGCCGACGTACGGCCGAGGATCGGAACCTTCCCATTGCCAGGTCCACCGTTGCCGCCCGTCCGCCTCGCCGATCGCGATCCAGGGGCCGCCCCTGAAATCCGCGCGGGCCAGCACGGCACCGGATGCCTTGCCCAGACCGCCGACGACCCTTTTGGCCGCGGGCATGTCGTAGCGCCACTGGACCTCGCCGGTCCCGTGGTGCAGGGCGGAGACGTACGGGCCCTGTCCGACGAACACGGCGGCCGGTTCCGGGAGGGGGAACGTGCCGCCGCTGACGTACTCGCCGAGCGGCCGGTACTCCCAGCGGGTGTCCCCGGTGCGCGGGTCCAGGGCCTTGAGAGGGCCGCCCGCGCTGTTCGTGGCGTAGAACGTGGTGTCTGCGAAGGGCGTCAGACGATCGGCCTCCGACGATACGCGCCAGAGCTCCTTGCCCGTGCGGGAGTCGTACACCACGGCTTGCTTCTCGCTGTCGGCACTGTCGACAACGACCATGGGGCCCACCGTGCCCGGCCGGGTGTCGGGCTGGAGTGAGAGCTTCCACGACGGCTTGAGCGTGCTGCGGTCGGAGCCCTTGTTTCCTCCGTCGCCACTGCCGCTGTCGGGGAGCAACTGCGGCACGGCGATCACGGTCGACACCGAGACCACGCCGAACAGTCCCAGGAGCACCGTCCGCCGCTGAACCGGCCGCTCGTGCCGCCGCTCCGCACGCCCTGCCGGGGCAGGTGGCCGTGCGGGCATGGGGGGCGCGGGTCGTCCGACCGTCTCCTCCGCTCCCAGCTCGTGCAGCACGGCTCCCAGGCGGGCCGCCGTCTCCGCCGCCGAAGCGGGGCGGTTCTCGGGGGACTTGGCGAGCAGTTCCATCACCAGCTGTTCCAGACCGGCGTGCAGCCCGGTGCGGCGGCTGGACAGGGGCGCGGGAATCTCGGTCGAGTGGGCGATGATCTGTGCGAGTGCGTCCCGGTCTCCGAACGGGGGCGTCCCGGTCAGGAGCTGGTAGAGCAGGCAGCCGACCGAATAGAGGTCCGAGGCCGGGCCGACCTCCCCTCCGCGCGCCTGCTCGGGTGACATCCAGGGGGCGCTGCCGAGAATTCCGCCGGCCTGACTCAGCCGGTCCAGTCCGAGCTCCGGGTGGAACCAGGCGATGCCGAAGTCGAGGACGCGTACGACGCCGTCCGCGGCGACCATCACGTTGGCCGGCTTGATGTCCCGGTGCACGATGCCCCGTTCGTGCGCCGCCTCCAAGGCGATGCACACCTGACGGGTCCACTCCACGGCCCGCACCGGGGAGGGGGGACCGTCGGCCGCGAGGATGCGGTCGAGCGGCCGCCCGGCGGCCAGGGCCATGACAATGAACAGGGTGTCGCCGTCCCGCCCGAAGTCGTGCACGGTCACCACATGAGGGTTGTCGGACAAGCCGGCTGCGGCCCGCGCCTCGCGCTCCAGCCTCGCCGCCGCGTCGTCGGTGACACCGGGACCGGCGACGGTCTTCACCGCGACTTCACGGTGCAGAAGCAGATCCTCCGCCCTCCAGACGACGCCCATCCCTCCCGCGCCAAGCCGCTCGACCAGTCGATAGCGCCCGGATAAGACCCGTTCTGCCACTGTCATCCCCCCTGTCACGGCACGTCCTTGCCAGCCTAGGGCGTCAATCCCCGCACAGGGCGAGGAACTTGTGTAGCGGTGCCTCCACCTCGCCGCGGTGCCGGTCCGCTGTGGAAGCAGCAGCCGCCGTCGGATGTGCCCCTGCCGCCGATGGTGACTGCCGGGTGGCTTCGCGTCGTCCGGATCGCCCATGATCGAACCTCTGGACGTTGGGCACTGGGATGGTGTGGTGTGGGGGACTGGCAGGCCGATCCGACGTTCGCGATGTGCCGGGCTCTGGTCGACGGGGCGGATCCGGCCTCGTTCGCGGGAGGCCCGTTCGACGTCCGGGCTGTCGTGGCGACCGTCCGGCCCGGGACCTTCGACGGAGCCGTCCTCGATGACCTTCCCTGGGGAAACTTCCCTCACGGGGGCAAGGCCCGGGAGGCCGTTCGCCAGTTGTGCGCCGGAGACCGGGGCTCATGCAACGCACTGGGTGTGCTGATCGGCATGTGCGCCGATGACAGCCGGGCCGCCGTCGCTCTCGCCGTGCCGTTCCTGATCCGGATCGCCACCGACCCCGACCATCGACACCGCGCCGCCGCCCTCGGCGGTCTCGCCGCCCCGGCCCGCGCCCGTCACTTCGGTGTCGCCTCCCGCGACGAGTTCCTCCTTCACCGCTCCGGCCCCCAGCACGAGATGCGCAACGGCTACGACGATTACGGCGTCGAGGTGACCGGCTACCCGGCGGGCTGGTCGGTGGCCGCCGCCCGGGCCGCGATCACCGCCGCAGCCCCCTTGCTCCTGCCTCTCCTCGGAGACTCCGACCCCGCCATGCGCATCGACGCCTCCTACGCTCTGGCCACCGCGGCCGACCCCGGCCACACGGTCCGAGGCGTGTTCGCCGCCAGGTTCGCCGAGGAGAAGGACCCTGTGGCCCTGGCCGCCTTGGTTCTCACCACCGCGGAGATCACACGGGGCCACCCGCACCGGCCGGCCACCGCGTGGCTCCGCGAGCTGTGGCAGGACCGGGCACAGGTCCCCGAGGTCCGCCTTGCCGCCGCAATCGGCTGGCTCTGCCTCACCGACGAACCCGCCCCCGACACCCTGCGCACCACCGTCGACGCCCTGGCCACCGACGAACGCGCCCGCGCCATGGACGCCCTGCCCTGGATGGCCGCCGTCGGCGGCAACGAACCGGGGCTCCTGCGGTGTGTCCGCCGCATGCTGCACCCGGAAGCGCCTGAACCGTACAGCGACGATCCCTGGGCCCCACAGCCCTGAGCAACGAACGACAGGGTTCCGGCCTGGCTCCCGACCGACAGCGCCGGCGCCGGCGGTCAGTCTGAGTCGTACCAATGGGTGAAGGGGCGGTCCGGGCAGTGTCGGCATTCGAAGATGTACACGGAGCCCACGCTGCCCACATCGAGGCCGGTGGGGTCGACCGGGACGGCTCGGCTCCC
>NZ_JBBDHD010000323.1:0-545 GCF_044129415.1 Streptomyces racemochromogenes | reverse complement strand
TCCTTGCAGCATGACGATGGAGTCCTTGCCGCCGGAGAAGAGGATCACCGGCTTCTCGAACTCGCCCGCCACCTCGCGGAAGATGTGCACCGCCTCGGACTCCATCGAGTCCAGGTGGCCGAGCGCCCGCGGGGCTCTGCGGATGGGGATGACGGTGGTCACGCGAGGCCCCTCTGTTCGAGCAGCGCGTGCAGCGCCGCGGCGGATTCACGGACGGTCTGCGTGTGCGAGGCGATGCGGAGGTCGGGGGCCCGTGGTACCTCGTACGGGTCGTCGACGCCGGTCAGACCGGAGATCTCGCCCGCCGCCTGCCTGGCGTACAGGCCCTTCACGTCCCGCTCGGAGCACACCTCGACCGGGGTCGCGACATGGACCTCCAGATACGGGGTGCCGGCGGTGGCGTGGCGTTCGCGGACGGCCTCGCGGCTGTCGGCGTAGGGCGCGATCACCGGGACCAGGGCCTTCACACCGTTGCTCGCGAGGAGTTCGGCGACGAAGCCGATCCGCTGCACGTTGGTGTGCCGGTCCTCGCGGCCGAAGCCCAG
>NZ_JBBDHD010000069.1:0-37707 GCF_044129415.1 Streptomyces racemochromogenes | reverse complement strand
TACGGCCACTTCGGCCGCGAGCTCCCCGACTTCACCTGGGAGCGCACCGACCGCGTCGACGCCCTCCGCACCGCCGCGGGACTCTGACGGACTAGACGGGCGGGAAGTCCGTCGTCGGGGCCAGCGGGGCCCACTGCTCCCAGCCGGCCAGCCGTTCGCGCAGGGCCGCCGGGGCGCGGTCGGCCGCCCCGGCGCCCAGGAGCACCCGCAGCGGGGGCTCCTGGGCCTCCATCAGCTTCAGCAGCGCCACCCCGGCCCGGCGCGGGTCGCCGGGCTGGAGGTGCGCGAAGGCCCCCGACAGGCCGTGGCGGCGCCGGGCCAGCACGGAGTCGTAGGCGGCCTTGGGCGCGGCCCGCACCAGGGAGCTCGCGCTCCAGTCGGTGCGGAACTCGCCGGCCTCGATCAGGGTGACCTTGATCCCGAAGCCGGCGACCTCCTGCGCCAGGGTCTCGCCCATCGCCTCCAGCGCCCATTTGCTCGCGCAGTACATGCCGAGGTTCGGGTACGTGGTCACCCCCGCGATGCTGGACATCTGCAGGAGGTGCCCCGAGCCCTGGCGGCGCATCAGCGGGAGGACGGCCTGGGTGGTCCACAGCGCGCCGAGGAAGTTCACCTCGAACTGGTCGCGGACCTGCCGTTCGGTGACCTCCTCCACCGCGCCGGCCAGCCCGTACCCCGCGTTGTTCAGCAGGACGTCGATCCGCCCGGCCCGTTCCGCGGCCTCGGCCACGGTGGCGAACACCGCCGGGCGGTCGGTGACGTCCAGGGTCATCGGGACCACCCGGTCGCCGAAGCGCTCGACGAGCCCGCCGAGCGTCTCGACGCGCCGGGCCGTGGCGACCACGGCGTCCCCGGCCTCCAGGACGACCTCGGCGACGGCCCGCCCCAGGCCCCTGGAGGCACCGGTGACGAACCAGACCCGAGGCGTCCCCCCTGTCATCGACGGGCCCGCTGCTCGGCGAAGGCCTTGGCGTGGTGGAGGGTGGCGGTGCTGTTGGTGCTCAGCGCGGTGCGCACGTACGCCTTGGCGTCCTCGACGGTCGCCTCGGGGCCCAGGATGCGGGCGATGTTCGCGGTGTTGATCGTCACCGTGTGCTGGGAGGAGGCGGACACGCCGCCCTCGCCGTCCTCGGCGAAGGTCCAGTAGCCGGTGTGCAGGCTCATCAGGGCCGGCAGCGTCGTCTGCTTGTAGGCGATCCGCTCGTGCGGGAACGTCACCCGGTAGGACTTGGTGGTGTGGACGGAGCCGTCCTTGGCCCGGGTGTCCATCTCCAGCTCCTGGAGGCCCGGGGTGTCCTCGGTCAGGCGGACGACCGCCACGTGCGGCAGCCGCTCGGGCCACCGGTCCGCCTCGTTGACGAAGTCGTAGACGTCCTTCGCGGATCCCTCGACGCGGACCGTGTCCTCGAAGGAGAACGTCAGGTCCTCGGTGGCGTGGGCGTGCTCGACGTTGGTCTTGAGCGCGGCCAGCTCCGAGCGCGAGTTGCGGTCCACGGCCCGGTCGATCCACTCCAGCTTCGCCGGGTCGTCGTCCTCGGCCCGGTAGTCGTGCAGCAGCCGCACCCGGGACTCGCCCTCCGACAGCGGCTCGATGATCCAGGTGCCGCCCATCGCGGCGACCGGGGGCGCCGGGACCTCCTGGCGGAAGGTGATGGTGAGCCTCTCCGGGTCCAGGGTGCGGCGGGAGGTCCAGTTCTTGGGCTCGCCGTTGGCGGTGGCCCAGATCCGGATGCGCTCCTCGTTCCCGCCCTGCGGGACGTGGTCCACGTAGATGGTCGGCGGGAAGATCCGCGGCCAGTTCCGGACCTCGGCGATCAACCGGTACACGGCGGCGGCCGGGGCCGACACCGTGATCTCGTGCTCCACTTCACGCGGGCCGGGCTGCGGCATGGTCTTGCTCCTCCGATTCGGGGGTCGTACGCGGTCGGGCGGTGCGGGCTCAGAAGTTGCCGAGGCCGCCGCAGACGTTGAGGGCCTGCGAGGTGATGGAGGCGGCGGTGTCGGAGGCCAGGTAGCCCACCAGCCCGGCGACCTCCTGCGGGGTGGAGTAGCGGCCGAGGGGGATCTTGGCCTGGAACTTCTCCATCACGGCCTCCTCGGAGGTCCCGTACGCGGCGGCGTAGCCCTGACGGACCCGCTCGGCCATGGGCGTCTCCACGTAGCCGGGGCAGACGGCGTTGACGGTGATGCCCGTCGGGGCCAGTTCGTTGCCCAGTGCCTTGGTGAAGCCCACCACGCCGTGCTTGGACGCCGAGTAGGGGGCGCCCAGGACCACGCCCTGCTTGCCCGCGGTGGAGGCGATGTTGATGATGCGGCCGCGGTCCTTGGCGCGCATGCCGCCGGTGTTCAGGACCTCGCGGGTGACGCGGAAGACGCTGGTGAGGTTGGTCTCGATGACGTCGTACCAGAGCTCGTCGGCGATGTCGGCGGTGACGCCGCCGCCCGAGCGGCCGGCGTTGTTGACCACCACGTCGATGGTCCCGAACCGTTCCACGGCCGCCTCGACCCAGGCCTTGACGCCCTCGCCGCTGCGCACGTCCACGCTCGCGCCGTCGACCTCCAGGCCCTCGGCGGTGAGCTCCTTGACGGTACGGGCCACGTTGTCGGCGTCGCGGGCGCCGATGAACACCCGGTGGCCCTGCGCGGCCAGGGTGCGGGCCGCTTCCAGGCCGATGCCGCTGGTCGCTCCGGTCACGACGGCGACGCGCTTGGTCTGGTCCTGATCCTGGGCCTGGTCGGGCATGAGAACTCCTCGGTGAATCGACGGGTGGCGCACGCGGAGGATCCGTCACCGCGATGGAGGGGTGCTCGAAGGCCTCTCGGACGCCCCCGCGACCGGCGGGGACCACCGTTCCTCGACCGGTCGTCGAGCGGCGGTCGACAAGATCGGGGAGACACCCGCACGCGAGAGGCGACCATGATCAACTTGTTTCAGCCCCAGGTGGGGGCGGAGGAACTCGACGCGGTCGCCGGGGTGTTCCACGACCGCAGGCTCGGCAGCGGACGGCGCACCAAGGCCTTCGAGACGGCCTTCGCCGAGCACCTGGGCCTGGAGGCCGGCCACGTCGTGTTCACCAGCTCCGGCACCACCGCCCTGCACCTGGCCGTCGAGACCCTCGACCTCCGGCCGGGTGACGAGGTCGTCCTGCCCTCGCTGGGCCTGCCGGCCACCGCCGAGGCCGTTGCCGCCCGCGGCGGCCGCCCCGTCTTCTGCGACGTCGACCGCCATACGCTGAACCCGAACCTGGAAGACGTCGAGGCCGCCCTCACCGACCGCACCCGCGCGGTCCTCTTCCTGCACTACGGCGGCCGCGCCGGCGACATCGTCCGCATCGCCGCCCGCTGCCGGGAGCTGGGCATCACCCTCATGGAGGACGCCGCCTGCTCCATCGCCTCCCGCGTCGACGGCCGACTCGCCGGCACCTTCGGCGACCTCGCCGTGTGGAGCTTCGACCCGGGCCGGGTGCTGGTCACCGGCGACGGCGGCATGCTCTACGCGAAGGACCCCGAACGGGCCGCCCGCACCCGCCTCCTGGCCCGCCACGGCCTGGTCCGGGCCAGCGGCTTCGGCCACGCCACCCTGCCCGGCGAGCCGGACCTGCCCGAGTACGGGCGCGGGATCACCGGCAACGACCTGACCGCCGCCATCGGCACCGTCCAGCTCCGCCGGCTCCCCGAGATGGTCGAGCGGCGCCGGGAGATCGCCGCCCGCTACGACCGGGAGCTCGCCGGGACCGAGGGGATCCTGACGCCCCCGCCGCTGCCCGAGGGCCACGAGTCCACGGACTGCGTGTACTGGCTGCAGCTCGACCCCGCCGTCCGGGACGGGGTCGTCGCCGACCTGCTCGCCGAGGAGATCTACACGACCTCCCACCACGCCCCCCTGCACCGGTTCCAGGCCGACGGCGACGAGGAGCCCCCGGCGGCCCCGCTGCCCTCCTGCGACTGGGCGGTGGCCCGCACCGTACGCCTGCCCCTGCACCCCGGACTCAGCGACGGGGACGTGGCCACCGTCATCGACGCCCTGCGCCGCTCGGTGCGCTCCCGGCTCGCCGCCCGTACCGACGAAGGACTCACCGTGAAGGACACCCCATGAACCGACGCGTCGTCATCACCGGGATCGGCGTGGTCGCACCCGGGGGAGTGGGCACCAAGGCGTACTGGGCCCGGCTCACCTCCGGGCGGACCGCGACCCGCGCGATCAGCCTCTTCGACGCCTCCGGCTTCCGCTCACGGATCGCCGCCGAGGCCGACTTCGATCCGCTCGCCCACGGCTTCACCCCCGAGGACGCCGCCCGCCTGGACCGGGCCGCGCAGTTCGCGCTGGTCAGCGCCGACGAGGCGGTCCGCGACAGCGGGCTCGACACCGCGGCCCTGGACCCCACGCGCACCGGTGTCACCCTGGGCAGCGCGGTGGGCTGCACCACCGGCCTGGACAACGAGTACAACGCCGTCAGCAGGGGCGGCTCCACCTGGCAGGTGGACCACACCCTCGCGGTGCCCCACCTCTTCGACTACTTCGTCCCCAGCTCGATGGCGGCCGAGGTCGCCTGGCGGGTCGGCGCCCAGGGCCCCGTCTCCATGGTCTCCACCGGATGCACCTCCGGGCTGGACTCCGTCGGCCACGCCGCGGAGCTGATCCGCGAGGGCAGCGCCGACGTCATGGTCACCGGCGCCACCGAGGCCCCGATCTCGCCGATCACCGTGGCCTGCTTCGACGCCATCAAGGCCACCTCGCCCGGTAACGACCACCCGGAGACCGCCTCGCGGCCCTTCGACGCCACCCGCAACGGGTTCGTGCTCGGCGAGGGCTCGGCCGTCCTGGTCCTGGAGGAGCTGGAGAGCGCCCGGCGGCGCGGCGCCCACGTCTACGCGGAGATCGCCGGGTTCGCCAGCCGGGGCAACGCCTACCACATGACCGGCCTGAAGGCCGAGGGCCGCGAGATGGCCGAGGCCATCACCGTCGCCCTCGACGAGGCCCGCCTGCCCGCCACCGCCGTCGACTACGTCAACGCCCACGGCTCCGGCACCAAGCAGAACGACCGGCACGAGACCGCCGCCTTCAAGCGCAGCCTCGGACAGCGCGCCTACGAGGTCCCGGTCAGCTCGATCAAGTCGATGATCGGGCACTCGCTGGGCGCGATCGGCTCCCTGGAGGTGGCCGCCAGCGCGCTGGCCATCGAGCACAACACGGTCCCGCCCACCGCGAACCTGCACCACCCCGACCCCGGCTGCGACCTGGACTACACCCCGCTGACCGCGCGGGAGCACCGTACGGACACCGTCCTCAGCGTCGGCAGCGGCTTCGGCGGCTTCCAGAGCGCCATGATCCTCACCCGCCCCCGCCTGGGAGCCGCCGCATGAGCACGCAGACCCAAGCCGCCCCGCGGATGTCCGCGGCGGCCGCCTCCGCCGACCCCGTCGTCACCGGGATCGGCGTCGCCGCCCCCAACGGGCTGGGCACCGAGGCGTGGTGGAGCGCGGTCCTGCGCGGCGAGAGCGGCATCCGCCCGGTCACCCGGTTCGACGCCGGGCAGTACCCGGCGAAGCTGGCCGGCGAGGTGCCCGGCTTCGACGCCGC
This sequence comes from Streptomyces racemochromogenes, assembly GCF_044129415.1. Lineage (GTDB taxonomy): Bacteria > Actinomycetota > Actinomycetes > Streptomycetales > Streptomycetaceae > Streptomyces > Streptomyces racemochromogenes_A. The sequence continues at coordinate 32,126 of NZ_JBBDHD010000069.1, read as the reverse complement.
CGAGCACCTGCCCGGCCGGCTGCTGCCGCAGACCGACCAGGTGACCCGGCTCGCCCTCACCGCCGCCGACCAGGCCCTGGCCGACGCCGGGGTGGACCCGGGCGAGCTGCCCGACTACGCGGCCGGAGTGATCACCGCCAGCTCGGCGGGCGGCTACGAGTTCGGCCAGCGCGAGCTCCAGGCCCTGTGGAGCAAGGGCGGCCAGTACGTCAGCGCGTACCAGTCCTTCGCCTGGTTCTACGCCGTCAACAGCGGCCAGATCTCCATCCGCAACGGGATGCGCGGACCCAACAGCGTCCTCGTCAGCGAACAGGCTGGCGGGCTCGACGCGGTGGCCCAAGCCCGCCGCCAGCTCCGCAAGGGCGTCCGGCTCGTCGTCACCGGCGGCATGGACTCGTCCCTCTGCCCCTGGGGCTGGGCCGCCCACCTGGCCTCCGGCGAGCTCAGCACCTCCGAGGACCCCGAGCGCGCCTACCTGCCCTTCTCCGAGGAGGCCGGCGGACACGTGGTCGGCGAGGGCGGGGCGCTGCTCGTCCTGGAGGACGCGGCCGCCGCCCGCGAGCGCGGCGCCCGCCCGTACGGCGAGGTGGCCGGGTACGCCGCCACCTTCGACCCGCCGCCCGGCTCCGGCGGCGCCCCCCGGCTGCGCGACGCCGCCGCGCTGGCCCTGCGCGAGGCGGGGCTGGACCCCGCCGACGTGGACGTGGTCTTCGCGGACGCGGCCGGGCGGCGCGACGCCGACCGGGCCGAGGCCGAGGCCCTCGCCGAGCTCTTCGGGGCGTACGGGGTCCCGGTGACCGCCCCCAAGACGATGACGGGCCGGCTCGCCGCGGGCGGCGCCTCCCTCGACCTCGCCGCGGCCCTGCTGTCGCTGCGCGACGGGGTCATCCCGCCGACCGTCCACGCCGGCCCGCCCGCCGCGGACTGCCCCGTCGACCTGGTGACCGAGGTGCGCCGGCCCGGCCGGCTGCGCACGGCGCTGGTCCTGGCGCGGGGCCGCGGCGGCTTCAACGCGGCCATGGTGGTCCGGGGACGGTGACCGGCGGCGGGCGGATGGAGGAGGTGGCCGAGCACGTCTGGGCCTACCTTCAGCCCGACGGCGGCTGGTGCCTGAACAACGCGGGACTGGTCGCCCCGGGCGGCCGGCCCGTGCTGGTCGACACGGCCGCCACCGAGGCCCGGACCCGGGCCCTGAAGGAGGCGGTCGCACGGATCACCCCGCACGCCCCGGGCTTCCTGGTGAACACCCACTCGCACGGCGACCACACGTTCGGCAACCGGTTCTTCGCCGACCGGGCGCTGGTCGTCGCGCACGAGGCGGCGCGCGCCGAGATGGCCCTCGCCGGACTGCACCTGACGGGCCTGTGGCCGGACGTCCCCTGGGGCGAGGTCCGGGTGGAGCTGCCCGGGCTGACCTTCCGCGACCGGCTCACCCTGTACCCGGGGGACTTCCCGGTGGAGCTGATCCACCCCGGCACCGCCCACACCGCCGGGGACACGGTGGTCTGGCTGCCGCGGCAGCGGGTGATGTTCACCGGGGACGTGGTGATGTCCGGGGCGACGCCGTTCTGCCTGACCGGCTCGGTCTCCGGCTCGCTCGCCGCCGTCGAGGAGCTGCGCGCCCTCGGGCCGCGGACCGTCGTCCCCGGGCACGGGCCGGTCGGCGGCCCCGAGCTGCTGGACGCCACCGCCGGCTACCTGCGCCGCGTCCAGCGGCTGGCCGCCGAGGGCCGCGCGGCGGGCCTGACCCCGCTGGAGGCGGCCCGGGAGGCCGACCTCGGCCCGTACGCGGAGCTCCTCGACGCGGAGCGGCTGGTGCCCAACCTGCACCGCGCCTACGCCGAGGCGGCCGGCGCGGCCCCGGGGCACCCGCTCGACGTCGAGACGATGTTCCGCGAGATGGTCGCGCACCACGGCGGACTGCCCGCCTGCGCCGCCTGAGGGCGGTGCGGACGGGCGGTCGGGGCGGGCGGTGGGCGCGGGCCCTGCCAGCGGGTGCCGGACCAGTCGGTGCTGGACCAGTCGGTGCCGGACTAGTCGGTGCCGGACTCCATCGCGGCGCGGTCCAGCAGTTCCTCGTCCGCGGAGACCTCGCCGCGGGAGGCGATGGCCTCGGCGCCGCCCTCCGGCATCTCCGGCATGGTGCCGATCAGGCCGGTCGCGGCCGCCTGGGCGGCGCCCACGGCGGGGCTGCCGCTGCCGATCAGGCCGAGGACGGCGTACTGCTCCAGCTTGGCGCGGGAGTCGGCGATGTCGAGGTTGCGCATGGTGAGCTGGCCGATGCGGTCCACCGGGCCGAAGGCCGAGTCCTCGGTGCGCTCCATGGACAGCTTGTCGGGGTGGTAGCTGAACGCCGGGCCCTGGGTGTCGAGGATCGAGTAGTCCTCGCCGCGCCGCAGCCGCAGGGTCACCTCGCCGGTGACGGCCGCGCCGACCCAGCGCTGGAGGGACTCGCGGACCATCAGGGCCTGCGGGTCCAGCCAGCGGCCCTCGTACATCAGCCGGCCGAGGCGCCGGCCCTCGTTGTGGTACTGGGCGAGGGTGTCCTCGTTGTGGATGGCGTTGACCAGGCGCTCGTATGCGGCGTGCAGCAGGGCCATGCCGGGCGCCTCGTAGATGCCGCGGCTCTTCGCCTCGATGATCCGGTTCTCGATCTGGTCGGACATGCCCATGCCGTGCCGGCCGCCGATGGCGTTGGCCTCCATGACCAGGTCGACGGCGGAGGCGAACTGCTTGCCGTTGATCGTGACCGGGCGGCCCTGCTCGAAGCCGATGGTCACGTCCTCGGTGTCGATCTCGACCGAGGGGTCCCAGAACCGGACGCCCATGATCGGCTCGACGGTTTCGACGCCGGTGTCCAGGTGCTCCAGGGTCTTGGCCTCGTGGGTGGCGCCCCAGATGTTGGCGTCGGTGGAGTACGCCTTCTCCGTGCTGTCCCGGTAGGGGAGGCCGTGGGCCAGCAGCCACTCCGACATCTCCTTGCGGCCGCCCAGCTCGGTGACGAAGTGCGCGTCCAGCCAGGGCTTGTAGATCCGCAGGTGGGGGTTGGCGAGCAGGCCGTAGCGGTAGAACCGCTCGATGTCGTTGCCCTTGAAGGTCGAGCCGTCGCCCCAGATCTGGACGTCGTCCTCCAGCATCGCCCGGACCAGCAGGGTGCCGGTGACGGCGCGGCCGAGCGGGGTGGTGTTGAAGTAGGCGCGTCCGCCGGAGCGGATGTGGAACGCGCCGCAGGTCAGTGCGGCCAGGCCCTCCTCGACCAGTGCCGCGCGGCAGTCGACCAGGCGCGCGACCTCGGCGCCGTAGGCCTGGGCACGCCCGGGCACCGAGGCGATGTCGGGCTCGTCGTACTGGCCGATGTCGGCGGTGTAGGTGCACGGGACGGCGCCCTTGTCGCGCATCCACGCGACCGCGACGGAGGTGTCGAGTCCGCCGGAGAAGGCGATGCCGACGCGCTCGCCGACGGGAAGGGAGGTGAGGACCTTAGACATGGGATGAGTATGCAGAAGGATGCATGTTCATGCAAGTGGAGGAGGGGTTCCGGCATTAACGGCGTTAACGCCGTCAATGCCGTCCGTGATCGCCCGTGATCGGCGAGCTCCGCTCAGGCCCGCGGGCGGAAGCGGTTGATCGCCTCCAGGTGCTTCGCGCGCAGCTCGTGGTCCCGTACGCCCAGACCCTCCTCCGGGGCGAGCGCGAGGACGCCGACCTTGCCCTGGTGCAGGTTGCGGTGCACGTCGTACGCGGCCTGGCCGGTCTCCTCCAGCGGGTAGACCTTCGAGAGGGTGGGGTGGATCCTGCCCTTGACGATCAGGCGGTTGGCCTCCCAGGCCTCGCGGTAGTTCGCGAAGTGCGAGCCGATGATCCGCTTCAGCGACATCCACAGGTAGCGGTTGTCGTACTCGTGCCGGAAACCGGAGGTGGAGGCGCAGGTGACGACCGTGCCGCCCTTGCGGGTGACGTACACGCTCGCGCCGAAGGTCTCACGGCCCGGATGCTCGAAGACGATGTCCACGTCCTCGCCACCGGTCAGCTCCCGGATGCGCCGGCCGAAGCGCTTCCACTCGCGCGGGTCCTGGGTCTGCTCGTCCTTCCAGAACCGGTAGTCCTCGGCGCTGCGGTCGATGACCGCCTCGGCGCCCATCGCCCGGCAGATCTCCGCCTTCTCCGGGGACGACACCACACAGACCGGATGGGCGCCGCCCGCCAGCGCCAGCTGCGTCGCGTACGAGCCGAGGCCGCCACTCGCGCCCCAGATCAGGACGTTGTCGCCCTGCTTCATCCCGGCGCCGTTGCGCGAGACCAGCTGGCGGTAGGCGGTGGAGTTCACCAGCCCCGGAGAGGCCGCCTCCTCCCAGGTCAGGTGCTCGGGCTTGGGCATCAGCTGGTTGGACTTGACGAGCGCGAGCTCCGCCAGGCCGCCGAAGTTGGTCTCGAACCCCCAGATCCGCTGCTCCGGGTCGAGCATCGTGTCCCCGTGCCCGTCCGCGGACTCCAGCTCCACCGACAGGCAGTGCGCCACGACCCGGTCGCCCGCCTTCCACCGGTTGACGCCGGGGCCGGTGCGCAGCACCACACCCGCCAGGTCCGAACCCAGCACGTGGTACGGCAGGTCGTGGCGGCGGGTGAGCTCCGAGAGGCGGCCGTAGCGCTCCAGGAAGCCGAACGTCGCCAGCGGCTCGAAGATCGAGCTCCAGACGGTGTTGTAGTTGATCGCGCTCGCCATCACCGCCACCAGCGCCTCGCCCGGACCCGGCTCGGGCGTCGGCACCTCCTGCAGGTGCAGGGACTTGCGCGGGTCCTTCTCCGCCGAGGGCATTCCCGCGAACATGTCCGTCTCGTCCCGGCGCACCACGTTGCCCCGGTACCACTCCGGCAGCGCCAGCGCGGCGAAGTCGGCCGGTGCAGCGTCCTCGGAGAGCAGGGCCTTGACGATCTCGTCCACGTGAGTTCCCTTGCGACGGAGCGGATGCGGCGGGGCCGGGGCGTGCGGGCTCCGGCGCGCGTGCAGGCAGGCTCCGCCCCCGCGGTCGAGGGCCGCCGGAGGAACGCTCGAAGGCCGCGGGATCGAGTCCCCTTCGAAGCGGCCTCAACCGGAGGTGCGGACCGTGATGCGTCGGGATCAGGGTCAGCCCGATCAGGAGGACGCGCCGTGCCGATCTACAGCCTCAGCCGCAGTCGCCCGCAACCGCTCCGCCGCAGGGAACTCCCCCTCGACGGACTGCTGCGCCGGGCCGCGGAACGCGACCCCGCCGCCTGCGCGGTCCGCACCCCCCACGGCACGCGTACCTTCGCGGAGCTCGACGCCCGGGCCGACCGCTACGCCGCCTACCTGGAGCACGCCCTCGGCCGGCGCGGGGCCCGGGTCGGGGTCGCCAACACCCTCGACGACGAGTTCGCCGCCGCCTACTACGGCACCGTCCGCAGCGGCAACACCGTCGTCCTCCTCAACCCCCTGGTCCGGGCGGCGGGACTGCGCCGCATGTGCGAGGTGGCCGGGGTGGAGATCGCCTTCCTGCCCACCGCCGCCGCCGAGCAGCTCGTCAAGACCGCCGACCGGCTGCCGCTGCTGCGCGAGATCGTCGTCACCGACGCCCCCGACGGGATCGTGCCCGCCGACGCCCTGCCGCTGGCCATGGCCCTGGACCGCGCCCCGCGCACCGGACCCCGCCACCCGGACGCCGCCGCCGACCCGAACGCCGTGGTGTGCGTGCAGTTCACCACCGGGACGACCGGCCGGCCCAAGGGCGTCCTGCTGACCCACCGCAACCTGCTCGCCAACGCCGCCCAGACGGCGGCCGCCCACCGGCTCGACTCCGGCTCCGTCACCCTCAACCACCTGCCGCTGTACCAGCCCATGCACCTCAACTCGGCCGTCCTCGCGGGCGCCTGCCAGGTGCTGTGCCCCGCCCCGCGCCCGGCCGCCGCCCTCGCCCTGGCCGCCCGCACCGGCGCCACCCACCTCTACAGCCTGCCCGCCCGGCTGCACCAGCTCGCCGCCGACCTGCGCCACGCCGACCTCCCCGGCGCGGTGGACCTCCCCGGCTTCCCCCTCCCCTCCCGGGCCGACCTCGACCGGCTCACCGCCGTCCTCTCCGGCGGCAGCGCCCTCGCCCCCGCCGACGCCCGGCTGCTGTCCGAGCGGCTCGGCGTCCCCGTCCTCCAGGGCTACGGCCTGGTCGAATGCGCCCCGCTCACCCACAGCCAGCGCCCCGGCGAGGACACCGGCGGCTCCGGCTCCGTCGGGACGCCCGTCCCCGGCACCGCCTGCCGCGTCGTCCACCCCGGCACCCGCGTCCCGCTCGGGCCGGGCGAGACCGGCGAGGTGCAGCTGCGCGGACCCCAGCTGATGGCCGGCTACCTCGGCGAGAGCCGACCACCCACCGGTGAGGACGGCTGGTTCTCCACCCAGGACGTGGGTCGCATCGGCCCGGACGGGGAGCTCCACCTCGTCGACCGGCTCGACGACGTCTTCTCGTACGACGGCGAACTCGTCTCGCCGACCGCCGTCGAATCCGTCCTGGCCGCCGACCCCCGGGTCGCCGACTGCGTCGTCGTCGGCTGGCCCGACCCGGTCCACGGAGCCGTCGTCTGGCTCGGGCTCGTCCTGCACCACCCGACCGTGCCCGGCCTCCTCGACGTCCTCGACTCGATCGTGGAGGCCGCCAACGAACAGCTCGGCCCGCACGAGCAGATCCGCCGGGTCGAGGTCCTCGGGGCCGTCCCCCGCACCCCCGCCGGGAAACCCGAGCGGCGCGCCCTGCGGCGCGAGCTGTGCCACCGGGCGCAGGCCGAAGCCTCCCTGTGAGCCCTTGGCCCCGGCCCTCGCCCTGAGTCCTCGCCCCGAGTCCTCGACCGGGGTCCGTCCGGGCCCGGACGGACCCGGACGACCTCGCGAGGGCTCGTCGACGGCCCGTGCAGCCGGGGTCCAGGGGGCTTCGAGCGGAGCTCCGCCGGTCCGCGCGAAGTTGGTGGGCCGAGGCAGAGAGGTGTGAGCCGATGTCAGGTGAGCGTGTGCAGCACACGTCGTACTCGGTGGACGTGGCCGCCCCCGCGGGCGTGGTCTACGCGCTGCTCGCGGACACGACCCAGTGGCCGCTGTTCGTCCCGCCCAGCATCCACGTGGAACGGCTGGACTTCGACGGGACCAGCGACCGCTTCGGGATGTGGGCCACCGCCGGCGGGACGGTCACCTCCTGGGTGTCCCGGCGCTCGCTGGACCCCGCGCGGCGGACCATCGACTTCCACCAGGAGGTCCCCGCGCCCCCGGCCACCGCCATGGGCGGACGCTGGGAGGTCGACGAACTCGCCGGCGGACGCGCACGCCTGACCCTGCACCACCGGTTCGCCACCGCCCCCGGGGACGCGGCCGGCGCCCGGTGGCTCGCCGAGGCCACCGACGCCAACAGCCACGCCGAACTGGAGCAGCTCAAGCGGACCGCCGAGCAGTGGACCGCCCTGGACGGCCTCCTGCTGTCCTTCGAGGACTCCGTACGCGTCGAGGGACCCCCCGAACTCGTCTACGACTTCCTGTACCGGGTCGCGGACTGGCCCGCGCACCTGCCCGAGATCACCCGCGCACACGTGACCGAGGACCGAACGGGCGTCCAGCTGCTGACCCTGGACACCCGCGCCGCCGACGGCACCACCGACACCAGCGAGTCCGTACGCGTCTGCCTCCCGCACGCCGGACGGATCGTGTACAAGCGCACCCGCACCCCCCGGCTGCTCGCCGCGCACACCGGCGAGTGGTCGGTCGACCCGGACGAGACCGGCGTCACCGCCGTGGCCACCCACCGGGTCCTGCTGCGAGCCGAGGACATCGAGCCGGTCCTCGGCGCGGGCGCCGACCTCGCCCAGGCCCGCGACCACGTACGCCGCAGCCTGGGCGGCGCCTCCACCCGCGTCCTGCACCTCGCCCGGCGGCACGCGGAGACGGCCGTCCCGACCCTGAGCGCGAGGCGGTGACCCGCCGCCCCGGCGGCGGCCCGCGCCGGGCCCCGGCGCCCCGGGCCCACGCCGCACCCCGGCCGCGGGCCCACCCCGCCGCCCCCCTCCAGGTCGACGTGCTCCTCGACAGCCTCACCCACCCCGGCCGGGGCCTGCACACCGGGCAGCTGCACTGGCGCCTGCCCGGGCCCTTCGACGCCGAACGGTTCACCCGGGCCTGGCGGACCGTCACCGACCAGGAGGCGGTCCTGCGCACCGGGCTCGCCCCCGCCACCGGGACCGGGCCGCCCGCCGTCGCAGTCCACCCGGCCGCAGGCCCGCTGATCGTCCGCCACCCCGCGGGCAGCACCGCATGGGAGGCCCTGCTCGCCGCCGAGCGGATGCGCGAGTTCGACCTGACCCGGCCCGACCCGCTGCGCATCGCCGTCCTGGACGAGCCCGGCGGATCGGCCCGGATCCTGCTCACCTACCACCGGGCGTTCCTCGACCCCGTCAGCGCCGGGCACCTCGTCGACGCCTTCCAGCGCGCCCACGCCGCCGACGGCCGCCCCCGCGGCGGCGAACGCCGGCCCGACCTGCGCGACCACCTCCAGTGGATCGGCTCCCGGGACCGGGCCCCCGCCCGCGCCTTCTGGGCGGAGGCCGCCCCGCCCGCCGGCTCCGCCACCCTCCCCGCCGGCGACCGCGGCCGCCCCACGCACCAGCGCGGACACGGCCTGATCCGGCAGCGGCTCACCCCGGCCGAAGCGGCCCGGCTGCGTGCCTGGGCCGCCGCGCGGGGCGCCGCCGAAAGCACCGCCCTCCAGGCCGTGTGGGCGCTGCTGCTGTACCGCGCGCACGGCGGGCCCGACGCCCTGCCGGTGGCCTTCGGCGCCGCCGTGTCCGGCCGGGGCATTCCCCTCGACGGGGCCGACCGGCTGCCCGGCCCCCTGCTGGGCGCGCTCCCCGTGGCCGTGGAGGTCCGCCCCGGAGCCACCCTGGCCTCCCTGCTCGCCGCGCTCACCGGCCGGGCCGTCGACCTCTGCGCGTACGAGTGGGTCTCGGCCGGGGAGGTCCACCGCTGGTCGGGCCGCGACCCGTACGAACCGCTGACCGAGTCGGTGCTGTCGTTCCCGGCACCGCAGGAACCCCGGCCCCCCGCGCCGCCGCGCGCCCACGCCGGCCCCCGCCCCGCGGCCCCGCCGCCGGAGGCGCCGTTCGCGGAGCCCGGGGGGCCGGGGGTGCCGTCGCCTCCCGTTCAGGCGGGGGCGGGAGCGGTCCTCGGGGGTGTCGGCGGTGCCGGAGCGGTGGAGGGCTGGGAGGCACACACGGGAACCCCGCTCGCGCTGACCGCCCGTCACGACGCCCACGGCGGACTCGTGCTGACGCTCGTCCACGACCGGACCCGGATCGCCGACGCGGACGCCGACGAGATCCTCCGGCAGACGGCCCGCCTGCTGCGCGCCCTCCCGGCCGAGGCCGGCCCCGGCGCCACCGTCGCCGAGGCGCTGCGGACGCTCGACGGGAGCCCCGTGCCCCTGGCGGCCCCGCGCCCCCACCCCGCGCCCCGCACCCTGCGCGCGGCCTCCGCCCCCGGCAGCGGGCTGGTCTGCCTGCTGCGGCCGCCCGGCGCCCCCGAGGACTGCTACGACGGCCTCGCGCGCGGCCGGCGCGGCACACGGGCCCTGCTGTCCGTGGCCCCCGGGGCCACGGCCGCCCTCACCGCACTGGCCCCCGCCCTGGCCGCCGGGGTACCCGTCGTGCTCGGCGGGTACCCGGAGGTGGAGGGCCTCGCGCACGAGGTCGCGCGGCGGGTCGCCGCCCACGGCTGGCGCCGGCCGCCGGTCGCGGTCGCCGCCACCGGCCACGACCTCGCCGGGGCCCTGACCGCCGCCGGACGCAAGAGGATCCAGCCGGATTCGAGCGGTTCCTGACCGACTTCCGAGCGCGGGCGCGGACCGTGGGAAGGCCCTGCCGCCCGCCGGGACGCAGCGCAGAGGGGAGCAGACCCGTGCCGACACCCGACCTTCCGGACCTGCCGCGACTGCCGCACCTGCCCCTGGACGGGCTGCTGCGCCGCGCGGCCCTGCGTGCCCCCGGGGCCCCCGCGCTGGTCGTCGGCGCGCGGACGCTCACCTTCGGCGAACTCGACGCCCGCGTCGACCGGATCGCCGCCTACCTGGAGTGCTCGGTGGGCCGGCGCGGGGCCCGCGTCGCCGTCGTCAACACCCTCGACGCCGAGTTCGCCGCCGCCTACTACGCCACCGTCCGCAGCGGGAACACCGTCGTCGTCCTCAACCCGCTGCTCTCGCCCGTCCGGACGGCCAAGGTGCTCGCCGCGGCCGGCGCCGAGCTGGCCTTCGCGCCCCGGGCCGTCGCCGAGACGCTGTGCGCGCTGCCCGACCGGCCCGAGAGCCTGTCCCTGATCCTCGTCACCGGCGCCGAGGACGGCGCGGACCTGTGCGGCGCCGCCGTCCCCCTGGACCTCGTCCTCGACGCCGTCGCGCCGGCCGCCGGCTCCACCGCGCCCCGCCCGGCCGTCACCGTCGACCTCGACGCCGAGGCCTGCGTACAGTTCACGACCGGCACCACCGCGAGCCCCAAGGGCGTCCGGCTGACCCACCGCAACCTGGTCGCCAACGCCGTCCAGACGGCCCTCGCCCACCGCCTCGGCGAGGACTCGACCACCCTCAACCACCTGCCGCTGTACCAGCCGATGCACCTCAACTCGGCCGTCTACGCGGGCGCCTGCCAGGTGCTGTGCCCCGACCCCGACCCGCTCGACTCCTTCGCCCTCGCCGAACGGGCCGGCGCCACCCACTACTACGCCCTGCCCGCCCGCCTCCACCACCTGGTCGCGGACGAGCGGCTGCGCGGCGGCGGCCCCCTGCCGGGCCTGCCCGCCGGCCCCCGGCTGACCGCCGTCCTGTCGGGCGGCAGCGCCCTCGACCCGGCCGCCGCCCGCGCCCTCGCCGAGCGGCTCGGCGTCCCCGTCGTCCAGGGCTACGGCATGACCGAGCTCTCCCCGCTCACCCACTGCCAGCGCCTCGACGGCCCCACCGGGACCGGCTCGGTCGGCGCCCCCGTGCCCGGCACCGGCTGCCGCGTCGTCCACCCCGACACCGGCGCCCCCCTGGCCCCCGGCGAGAGCGGCGAGGTGCAGGTGCGCGGCCCCCAGCTGATGGCCGGCTACCTCGGCCGCGCCGAGCCCCCCGCCGGCCCCGACGGCTGGTTCTCCACCGGCGACGTCGGCCGCATCGGCCCGGACGGGGAACTCTTCCTCGTCGACCGGCTCGGGGACGTCTTCCTCCATGACGGGGAACTCGTCTCGCCCAGCGCCGTCGAACGGATCCTCGGCTGCGACCCCCGGGTCGCCGAATGCGCCGTCGTCGGCTGGCCCGACACCGTGCACGGCGCCGTCACCTGGGCCGGGATCGTCCTGCGCGACCCGGGTGCCGCCGGGGCCGACCCCGCGCCCGTGCTGGAACAGATCGCCGCACGCGCCAACGAGCGGCTCGCCCCCTACGAGCGCATCCGGCGTGTCGAGGCCATCGACGCCGTCCCGCGCACCCCCGTCGGCAAACCGGTACGGGGCGTGCTGCGCCGCAGCGTCCGTACCCGCGCGGCCGCCGAGGCGACCGTCTGACCACCACCCCCTTCCGCGACCGACCCACGAAGGAGCGCCCGTCATGGTGACCTACGTCAACAAGCTGAACGTCCACGGCGACCTCGTCCGCTTCCTCGACACCAAGAACCGCATGACCCGCTACGTCAGCGCCCAGCCCGGCTGCGTCAGCCACCAGACCCTGCGCCTGGTCGGCACCGCCAACTTCTTCGTGGAACTCTCCGTCTGGGAGGACACCGCCGCGCACCGCGCCGCCGTCACCAGCGAGGGCTTCCGCGAGCTGGCCCGGGAGCTCGCCGTCCTCGCCACCCGCGAGCAGGGCCTGTACGAGACGCTGCCCGAGGCCCCCGCCACCGCCGCCTGACCGGGGATCGAGCCGCGTTCCAGCCGGACTCCAGTCCGGCGGGACACCGTCGAGACCGCACCGACCGCACGACCAGGAGCATGTCCATGCGAATGTCCTCACCCACCGCGTCCCGGGTGCACTCCCAGCTCACGCTGGACGAGGTCACCAAACGCTATGACGACCACGTCGTGCTGGACCGCGTGTCGCTGACGGTCAAACCCGGTGAGAAGGCGGGCGTCATCGGCGACAACGGCTCGGGCAAGTCCACCCTCCTGCGGCTGATCGCCGGGGTCGAGACCGCCGACAACGGCGACCTGACCGTCAGCGCCCCCGGCGGCGTCGGCCACCTCCCGCAGCGCCTGGAACTGCCCGCCGGCGCCACCGTCCGCGACGTGCTGGACCAGGCCTTCGCCGACCTGCGGGACGTCGAGCGACGCCTCCACGCGGCCGAGGACGCCCTCGTCGACGACGACCCGCGGCTCCTGGAGGAGTACGGCGACCTGCTCGCCGAGTTCGAGGCCCGCGGCGGCTACGAGGCCGACGCCCGCGCCGACGCCGCCCTGCACGGCCTGGGCCTGCCCCACCTGGACCGGGACCGCGCCGTCGACACCCTCTCCGGCGGGGAGCGCTCCCGCCTCGCCCTGGCCGCCACCCTCGCCGCCGCCCCCGAGCTGCTGCTCCTCGACGAGCCGACCAACGACCTCGACGACCAGGCCGTCGACTGGCTGGAGAAGCGGCTCCAGGACCACCGGGGGACCGTCGTCGTCATCACCCACGACCGGGCCTTCCTGGAGGCGGTGACCTCCACCATCCTGGAGGTCGACCCCGACACCCACACCGTCAACCGGTACGGCAACGGCTACCAGGGCTACCTCACCGCCAAGGCGGCCGCCCGGGCCCGCTGGGAGCAGGAGTACGAGGACCACCTCCAGGAGATCGCCCGGCAGGAGAAGCTCGCGGAGAACGCGGGCCGGATGCTCGCCACGATCGCCAAGAAGGGCCCCTGGGCCTTCAGCGGCTCCGAGCACCACCGGGCCCGGTCCTCCTCCTCGTCCACATCCAGCAAGGCCCGCAACGCCAACGAGCGGCTGCGCCGGCTGCGCGAGAACCCCGTCCCGCCGCCGCCCGAGCCGCTGCGCTTCACCGCCTCCCTCGCCCTCGGCGAGGACCCCGCCCCGGAACAGGAGCAGGGCCCGCTGACCGAGCTCGCCGACGTCGAGGTGGCCGGCCGGCTGACGATCGGCGCCCTGTCGATCGCGCCGGGGGAACGGCTGCTGATCACCGGGCCGAACGGGGCCGGCAAGAGCACCCTGCTGCGGGTCCTGGCCGGGGACATCGAACCCGACCGGGGCACCGTGCGCCGGGCCGCGCACATCGGCTGGCTCCGCCAGGACGAGACGCCCAAGCACCCCCGTCGCTCGGTCCTCGCCGAGTTCGCGGAGGGCCGCCCCGGCCACCCCGACGAGTACGCCGAACAGCTGCTGTCCCTGGGCCTGTTCCGGGAGGCGGAGCTGGAACTGCCGGTGGGCTCCCTCTCGGTGGGCCAGCGCCGCCGCATCGACGTGGCCCGCCTGGTGACCCGCCCGGTGGACCTCCTGCTGCTCGACGAGCCGACGAACCACCTGTCGCCGCTGCTGGTCGAGGAGATGGAGGAGGCCCTGGCCCAGTACACGGGCGCCGTGGTCACCGTCACCCACGACCGCCGGATGCGCCGCGGCTTCCAGGGCTCCCACCTGCAGCTGGAGAACGGCCGCCCCCTCACCCCCTGACGCACAGCGCCGCCCGGGACCGCTTCGGGGCGCGGCCGTACCGGGGGTGCGCACGGCGGAGAGGCTCCACGAACGGGGCAGGGCCCACCTGGGGCGGGCCCCGCCCTGATCGGGGGCGTCAGTAGACCTCGACCGCGTCAGCCTTGTCGTTCCAGCTGCCGCCGCCGTAGTTGTAGCCGATCCTGGTGAAGTCGTAGCAGCTGCCGGCACCCATGAGCATGATCGGGTCGGGCATGAAGTCCCGGAAGTCGACGAGGGCCGCGCCGTTCTGGTAGCGGTTCACGCATCCGGAGCTGGCCTGGTCGCGGAATCCCCAGGTGCTCAGGTTCTTGGTGCCCTTCTCGCTCCACTGAAGGCGGCGGCCGGAGTAGTCGGAGTGTTCCCACACACAGACCCACCCGAAGGAACAGTCGGAGCTCGCGCGGGTGCCGGTCGGAGCCTGCGCGGGCGTCCCCTGCCCAAGCGCCTTGCCGGCCGCGTTCTCTCGCCTGGCCACCGCGGCGTTCTCGTTCACGAGGGCCGCATCTGCCTCGGCCTGGCTGCCGAAGCAGCTGACCTGGCCGTCGAGACCTTCAGCGCACACCTGGGCGCCCTGCCAGCCCTGCGAAAGGTCGATTTTCTTGCCCTTGTAGGTCGCGATGACGGGCTTCGACGCCGCGATCTCACCGCGCATCTGCTGTTCCGCTGCCGGGCTGAGCGTCCCGGTGTCAGGGGAAGCGGACGACGAGGGCGTGGCCGCTCCCGCTGAAGGTGCTGTGATGAGCATGGCGCCGGCAGCAGCAGCCACAGCGAAGACAATCCGTGTGGAACGCATGGGACCCCTCCCCTTTTTGAGCCGCCGGACGGCGGCTCGCACGTCGAACGTGAACGTGCGGCCGGGATCACCCCAGCCGCACGAGTCGGAAGAGTAGCCAGGGAGTTGCCAGGCATTCGTGAGTAAACTCACTCAGAAATCGCTTTGAGGGGCGTGTTGGTCATCTGATCGGATTATTTGGCGCGAAGATGTCCTACTGCTTGGGGGCCTGTCCTGCCTTGTCCGTGACGCCCCGGCCGATGATGGCGACTGAGGTCACCGGTGTCCCGGCCGTGCCCCATGGGCTGTCCTTGAGAGTGACGGTCCGTTCTCCCAGCAGGCGCAGACTGTCCTTGTCGAAGATCCATTCGGTGCGCTCGCCGTTGTGGACGCGGGCGACCGCAACGCCCGTGCGTCCGGCAGCGTCCGTCGCCTCGGGGACCATGACGACGCCCGGGATGCGTGCTGCCGCGCGGTAGAGGGCGGCGCTCACGCCGGGCGGAGCCTCGACCGCCCGCAGCAGATCACCGATGGCGACGAACGCCTGCTGGTCGGGGCCGGTGGTCGATCCCGAGTCGGGGCCGTGGTTGAGACGGGCGTCGGCGTAGATCTTCTCCAGCAGTCGGGCGGGGTCGGTCGGCAGTGACTCCAGGAAGCGGTAGGTGGGGCCGTTGATGGTGGCCTTGTCCCTGCCCGGTGCGGGGTCCGTCTTGTCGCCCTGTGCGGTGCGGGTGAGTGTGCCGGCCGATCCGTCGACGGAGACCCAGTGCTCGGCGGATTCGTCCGTGCGGGCTGCCGACATTCCCCCTCCCTTGGTCTCGGACAGGGAAGTGGAGTGCCCCTTGGTCTTCGTGTAGAGGAACTGGCCGTCCCGGACCGACGGCGCGGGTGCCGACTGGGCTGCCAGAGCCACGCGGTCCAGCAGTTGCACCGCTGCCGGCTCGGGCCGGGCGGCGGCGGGTCGCTCATCGGAGCCGTCCACGCCGAGAGTGACGGCCAGGGCCACGGCGCATGTCGCGGCACCTGCTGCGAGGAAGAGTGCCATCGGGCGACGGAACCGGGCGCGGACGGGGGTGGGGTGCGTGCTGTTCGCCGTTTCGCGCATCAGGTGCTCCTTGATCCGGTGGTGTCCCTGGAACGGCAGGTCCGCATCGGAGAGACCGGGTAGACACCGGAGGGTCTCCGCCCGCTCGATCGGGTCAGGTCGTGCGTCAGGGGCGGCGTTCACAGGTTTCCCTCCCGGGCGGTTCGGGACGCGGGGACGTGTCTGGAGGCTGGGGGCTCCGCGAGATGGGCGGCTGCGAGTTTGCGCAGGCGGGCGCGGGCACGGGAGAGCCGGGAGCGCACAGTGCCCACCGATACCCCACAGGCCTGGGACACCTCGTCATGGCTGAGGCCGGACCATACGTGCAGCAGGAGGATCTCGCGGTCCGTGCGCCGTAGTCGGGTCAGCACCGCCAGAGCCGCCGCGGCCTGTGCCGCGTCGGTGATGCGGGACACGACCACGTCCGCCACGTCGGGAACGGCACCGGGCGGAGGCAGACGGGCTATGGCGTCGTTGTGGCGGCGCGCTGCCCGACGGGTGTTGCGCATGACGTTCGTTGCGATGCCGAAGAGCCAGGCGCGGTGGCTCGCCACCTCGTCGAACGAATCGCGGAGCCGCCATGCCTCAAGGAAGGTGAGGGAGACGATGTCCTCAGCCCCGGCGGGGTCGGCGGTCATGCGGACGGCATGCGCGTACACCGCCCGGGCGTGTGCGTCATAAATGTCCGCGAACAGTTGGTGGTCCACACTGGGTAGTGTCCGTAGACCCCCACCCGTTGCACGTGACCTCGGTCACATGGCGAGTGGCCCCTTGCGGCCGGCCGCCCGGCGCACCTCGTCCAGTAGGTCGGCCTGCCGCCTCGATTCCGTGTCGAGCAGCGGCAGGCCGGGGTGGTCCGGGGAGGTGACGGCGGTGGCGAAGAACGTGAGGACGGCCTCGAAGTGGTCCTCGGCGGGGACGCGCAGCTCCCTGGTCTCCGTGCCGGTCCGCAGGAGGACGACCGGGGAGTGGTCGGGTGCCGTCGTGTAGACGTGCTCGACGGACAGGGTGCCCGCGCTGCCCTGGACCTCGTACCAGGAGCGGTAGTGGTGCTCCATCCCCCACCGCACCTGCGCCGTGGCCCCGTCGGGTGCGGCCAGCAGGGCGGAGCCCGACAGGTCGACTCCGCGGCGTTCGTCATGGCGCAGCACCGCCCCGGCCACCGTGAGGTCCGTGCCGAGCAGGCGCAGGGCGGCGCGCAGCGGGTAGACCCCGTTGTCGAGGAGGGCGCCGCCGCCGAGCGCCGGATCGTAGCGGGTGTCGCCGTCGGGCCGGGGCGGGATGGTGAACGCGGCGGACACCGCGCGGACGGTGCCGAGGACGCCCGAGCCGAGCAGTCCGGCGACCGTCCGCTGGGTGGCGTGGTGCAGGAACATGAAGTTCTCCAGCAGCACCAGTCCCCGCCGCGCGGCGAGCGCGAACAGCCGCCGCGCGTCGGCGCCGTTCGTCGCCAGGGGCTTCTCCACGAGAACGTGCTTGCCGGCCTCCAGGGCCCGCTCCGCCCACGGGGCGTGCAGCATCGTCGGCAGGCACAGGTAGACGGCCTCGACGTCCGGGCGGGCCAGCAGCTCCTCGTACGAGGCGGCGGGCTCCCCGCCGAAACGGGCCGCGAACGCCGCCGCCCGCGCGGGGTCCCGGGCCGCGACGGCGGCGAGGGCCGCGCCGGGGACACGGGCCAGCGCGGGCAGCGTGCGGCGGGCGGCGATGTCGCCGCAGCCGAGCAGGCCGAGGCGCAGGGGGGCGGGCATGGGCGTCCTCGGGGGTGCGGGGCTCCGGGCCGGGCGGGGGGCGATCAGTACAGGGTGTGGGCGCAGACGACGAGCGTGCGCAGCTCGACGTCCAGGTGGTTGCCGTACGCCAGCAGCTCGGTCAGCTGGGCGAAGGTCAGCCAGGCGAAGTCCTCGGGCACGTCCTCACCGAAGTCCTCGCCGGCCTCGACGATCACGTACCGGTTCTCGGCGTGGTGGAAGCGGCCGCCCTCCTCGGACTGCACCGCGTCGTAGCGGACCCGTCCGGCGGGCGCCGCCAGCACGTCCGCGAGGAACGGCGGGAACGGTTCGCGGCCCGGCCCGGTGTGGTCGGCCGGCCGGCAGTGCACGGTCGGCGCGAGTTCGGCGACGTTGAGGTGGCCCACGTCCACGCGGGCCTGGACGAGGGCGTGCAGGACCCCGCCGACGGGCTTGACCACCAGCGCCATCAGCCCGGGCACCTGCGGCTGGATCAGCGGCTGGCTCCAGGACGCCACCTCGCGGTTGGCGGCGCGGACGTCGGCGCCGATGACCCGGAAGCGGCGGCCGCCGGTGTGGCCGATCTCCCGCGCGGTGCGCAGCCAGCCGTCCTCGGCCACCTCGTCCAGCGGGACGCGCCGCTGGACCAGCTCCCGCCGGGCGCGGATCCCCGTCAGCCAGCTGAGGATCTCCGCCGTGGTGTGCCGGGCGGGCGCCGACGGGTCGTGGAAGGAGCGCAGCACCGGCGTGGCGGCGCTGCCCTCCCCGTCCGAGGCGCCGGCGGTCGGCAGGCACGCCAGGATCGAACGGGTGTCCATGTTGACCACGTTGTCCAGGCGCAGCAGCCGCAGCAGCTGGCCGAGGGTCAGCCAGCGGAAGTCCGGGCCCGCCTCGACGTCCTCGTCGACCTCCACGACCATGTTGCGGTTGCGTTTGGCGAGGAACCAGTCGGCCTGCTCGGACTGGAGGGCGTCGACCAGGACCCGGGCCCGCCCGCGCTCCAGGAACAGGTCCAGGTACGGGATCCCGCGCCCCCGGTGCACCCCGGTGAAGTTGCTGCGGGTGGCCTGCACGGTCGGGGAGAGCTGGAGGGTGTTGACGTTGCCCGGCTCCATCTTGGCCTGCATCAGGAAGTGGAGCACGCCGTCGATCTCCCGCGCGACGATGCCCAGCAGGCCGACCTCCGGCTGCACGATGATCGGCTGCTTCCAGCCGCGCGCGGGCAGGCCGTCGGCGTGCACGTGGAGGCCCTCCACGGAGAAGAACCGGCCCGACTCGTGCCGCAGGTTGCCGGTCCCCTCCTCGAAGTACCAGCCGCGCAGCTCGGCGAACGGGACGGGGGTCACCCGGAAGTCGCCCGCCCGGGCCTGCCGGGCCAGCCAGCCCGGCACCCCGTCGACGGGCGTGGCCGCGCTGTCGGGCGTACGGGCCGACAGCAGCACGCGGCGGGCGGTGTCCGCCCGGTCGGCGGCGACGGCCGCCCGGGGCACGGCGGTGGTCTCAGAGGGCATCGGCCAGGGCCCCCTCGATGACGGCGCGGACCTCGTCCGGGCGCTCGTTGAGGAAGAAGTGACCGCCGGGCAGCACGCACACCCCGAACGGGCCGGCCGCCACCTCCGACCAGCGGCAGGCGTCCCGTACGGGCACGTTCGGGTCGCGGTCGCCGGTCAGCACCGTCACCGGCGTCCGCAGGGCCTCCCCCGGCCGGTACCGGTACGCGCCGGCCAGCTCGTAGTCGCTGCGCAGGGCGGGCAGCACCATCCGCAGCAGCTCCTCGTCCCGCAGCACCGCCGGCTCGGTGCCCTGGAGTCGGGCGATCATCGAGATCAGCGCGTGGTCGTCCAGCAGGTGCCCGGTGTCGCGGCGCGGCACCGTCGGCGCCCGGCGGCCCGAGAGGAACAGGTGGACGGGCCGCTCCCCGAGCCCGGCGAGCCGGCGGGCCGTCTCGAAGGCGAGGGTGGCGCCCAGGCTGTGCCCGAACAGGGCGAACGGCCGGCCGGTCCACTGCCGCAGCTCCGGCAGCAGCGCCTCCACGAGCTCCTCGACGCTCCGGGCGAAGGGCTCCGAGCGGCGCTCCTGGCGGCCCGGATACTGCACGGCCAGCACCTCGACGCCCAGCGGCGCGAGGGAGGAGGCCAGGGTGAGGAAGGAGCTGGCCGAGCCGCCGGCGTGGGGGAAGCACACCAGCCGCACGGCCGCGGCCTGGAGCGGGCGGAAGCGGCGCAGCCACGCGTCGAGGACGCGGTCCGGGGCGCGTGTGGCGGTGGGCGTGGTCACGGGCGGATCAGCTCCTCGGGCGGGTCTGGCGTCAGGAGAGCGGCGCGGTGCGCGGGCGCGGCGGCGCGCAGGAGGTGTGGCGGGGCAGCCGGCCGGACGCCAGGACCTCGGCGAGCGAGGGCGCCGCCGCGTCCTTCGGGGAGCGGACGGGCGGCTCGGTCAGCCCCCACGGAAGGGCCAGTTCGGGGTCCAGCGCGTCGAGGTCGACCATCGCCCCCGGCACGTACTCGGCGGACAGCAGATAGGTGACGCAGGAGCCGTCCTCCAGGGCGAGGAAGGCGTGCCCGATGCTGCCGGGCAGGTACAGGGAGACGCCCTCCGCCGCGTCGAGCCGGGTCATCGCGTACCGGCCGAAGGTGGGGGAGCCCACCCGCAGGTCGACCATGAAGTCGAGGACCGCGCCGCGCACGCAGGTGACCAGTTTGCTCGCGTCCGCCGGCACGTCGCCCACGTGGATCCCGCGCAGGGTGCCCCGGCGGGAGACCGAGCTGTTGACCTGGCGGACCGTGAACGGCAGGCCCGTCTCCTCGGTCAGCCGGCTGTACCGGGCCGCCTCGTAGAAGTGGCCGCGCTCGTCCTCGTACCGCTGCGGGAAGATCCGGTACGTGCCGGGCAGTTCCGTCTCAACGACGCGCACCGGCGCCACCCCCGCCCGTCCCGGCGGGCGCGGGGGCGGTGGCCGCCTTCAGCGGCTCCCACCAGGCGCGGTTCTCCCGGTACCAGGCGACCGTGTCGGCCAGCCCCTGCTCGAAGGGGACCCGCGGGGCGTACCCGAGCTCGGCGGAGATCTTCGCGATGTCCACCGAGTAGCGGCGGTCGTGGCCGGCCCGGTCCGCGACCCGCCGTACGGCCGAGGCGTCCCGCCCGCACAGCTCCAGCAGCCGCCCGGTCAGCTCCGCGTTGGTCAGCTCGGTGCCGCCGCCGATGTTGTACACCTCGCCGGGCCGCCCCTTCGCCGCGACCAGCGCGATGCCCCGGCAGTGGTCGTCCACGTGCAGCCAGTCGCGGCTGTTGCCGCCGTCCCCGTACAGCGGGACGCCGAGGCCGTCGACCAGGTTGGTGGTGAACAGCGGGACCACCTTCTCCGGGAACTGGTACGGCCCGTAGTTGTTGGAGCAGCGCGTCACGCACACCTCCAGCCCGTGCGTGCGGTGGAAGGCCAGCGCCAGCAGGTCGGAGGCCGCCTTGGACGCCGCGTACGGGGAGTTGGGCTCCAGCGGGTGCTCCTCGGGCCAGGAGCCCTCGGGGATCGACCCGTACACCTCGTCGGTGGAGACGTGTACGAACCGGCCCACCCCGGCGTCCACCGCCGCCTGGAGCAGCGTCTGCGTACCGAGCACGTTGGTCCGTACGAACGCCGACGCGTCGGCGATCGACCGGTCCACGTGCGACTCGGCGGCGAAGTGCACCACCAGGCCGGTGCCCGCCATCAGCTCCGCGACCAGCGCGGCGTCGCAGATGTCCCCGTGGACGAACTCCAGCCGCGGATGCCCGGCCACCGGCTCCAGATTGGCGGGGTTCCCCGCGTAGGTGAGGGCGTCCAGCACCACCACCTCGCCCTCGCCGAGGTCCGGGTAGGCGCCGGACAGCAGCTCTCTGACGAAGTGCGAGCCGATGAAGCCCGCACCTCCGGTCACCAGGACGCGCATCGCGAAGGGGCCTTTCTGGAAAGAGGGGGACGGTTGCTCAGGCGGCCGGGGTGTCGGCCCGCTCGCTGCGCGCGGCCCGGCCTGCGAGCTGGCGCACGTAGTTGCCGTAGCTGGAGTCGCCCAGCTCGCGGCCGAGCGCGAAGCACTGCTCGTGGCTGATGAACCCCATCCGCAGGGCGATCTCCTCCACGCAGGCGATCCGCTCGCCCTGCCGCTGCTCCAGCAGCTGCACGTACTGGCCGGCCTGGAGCAGCGAGTCGTGCGTGCCCATGTCCAGCCAGGCGAAGCCGCGCCCCAGCTCGTTGAGCCGGGCCCGGCCCTGCGCCAGGTACACCCGGTTGACGTCGGTGATCTCCAGCTCGCCGCGGGACGACGGGGTGAGCCCCTTGGCGATCTCCACGACGTCGTTGCCGTACAGGTACAGGCCCGTCACCGCCAGGTTGGAGCGGGGCACCGCCGGCTTCTCCACGAGGGAGACCAGCCGCCCCTCGGAGTCCAGTTCGCCCACGCCGTAGCGCTCGGGGTCCTGTACGGGGTAGCCGAACAGTTCCGCGCCGTCCAGGCGGCGGGCCGCCTGCTGGATCAGCGTGGAGAAACCGGGGCCGTGGAAGACGTTGTCACCGAGGATCAGCGCCACCGGGCTGTCGCCGATGTGCTCCTCGCCGATCAGGAAGGCCTCCGCGATCCCGCGCGGCTCCTCCTGCTCCGCGTACGTCAGCTCCAGGCCCAGCTGGGAGCCGTCGCCGAGCAGCGAACGGAACATCTCCAGGTGGTTCTTGGCCGAGATGATCTGGATCTCCCGGATCCCGGCCAGCATCAGCACCGACAGCGGGTAGTAGATCATCGGCTTGTCGTAGACCGGCAGGAGCTGCTTGGACAGCGTCCCGGTCAGCGGGCGCAGCCGGGTGCCGCTGCCGCCCGCCAGGACGATGCCCTTGAGCGGGCGGCGGGACCCCTGGCCGCCGAGCGCGGCGACGCCCGACAGGGTCGGAACCTCAATCATGGCTGCTCTCCGTGGCGTCACGGACCGCCGAGATGACGGTCTCCACATCCTTCGCGGTCAGCTGCGGCCCCATGGGCAGGCTCAGCACCTCGGCGGCCAGCCGCTCGGAGAGGGGCAGCGGGCCGTGCGCCGTCCCGGCGTAGGCGGGGGACCGGTGGACGGCGACCGGGTAGTGGACCAGGTTCTCCACCCCGGCGTCCGTCAGCGCGGCGCGCAGCCGGTCCCGGTCGGCGCAGCGGACCACGTACTGGTGCCACACCGGCTCCGCCCAGGGCCGTACCCCGGGCACGGTGATCCCCGGCAGGCCGGCGAGGCCCTCCGCGTAGGCGGCGGCGACCGCGCGGCGGCGGGCGTTCCAGGCGTCGAGCCGGGTCAGCTTGACCCGCAGGGCCGCCGCCTGGATCTCGTCGAGACGGGAGTTGGTGCCCTGCTCCTCGTGCCGGTACTTCACCCGGGAGCCGTAGTTGCGCAGCAGCCGGATCCGCTCCGCGAGCCCCGCGTCCGAGGTGACCACCGCCCCGGCGTCGCCCAGGGCCCCCAGGTTCTTGCCCGGGTAGAAACTGAACGCCGCCGCGTACCGGGAGCCGATGCGCCGGCCCCGGTGGCGGGCCCCGTGCGCCTGGGCGGCGTCCTCGACGACCGCGATGCCCCGGGGGGCGGTCACGGCGTCCAGCGCGTCCAGGTCCACCGGGTGCCCGTAGGTGTGCACCGGCATCACCGCCCGGGTCCGCGGGGTGATCGCGGCCGCGACCCGGGCCGGGTCGATCAGGTACGAGTCCGCCTCCGGCTCCACCGGCACCGGCCGGGCGCCCGTCGCGGACACCGCGAGCCAGGTCGCGACGAAGGTGTGCCCGGGGACGATCACCTCGTCGCCCTCGCCGACGCCCAGCGCGCGCAGCGTCAGCTCCAGGGCGTCCAGCCCGCTGCCGACCCCGACGCAGTGGCCGGCGCCGCAGTAGCGGGCGAACTCCTCCTCGAACGCCTCCAGTTCGGGGCCCAGCAGATAGCGGCCCGAACGCGTCACCCGCAGCACCGCCGCGTCGAGCTCCTCCTGGAGGCCGTCCAGGGCGTGCAGGTCCCGCAGGTCGTGGAAGGGCACGCGGACCGCGGCGGTCGCCGTCACAGCCACCCCTTCCGCGCGTCGGCCAGGAACTCGTCGTAGTCGCGGTAGTAGTCCGCCTCGTCGTAGTGCAGCGACGCCAGGACGAGGCTGACCGCGCCCTCCGAGAAGTTGCTCAGGTCCCGCCACACCATCGGCCCGACGTACAGGCCCCGGCCGGCGTCGCTCAGCTCGTACTCGGCCTGGTTGACCCCGTCGTCCACGGTGATCGTGAAACTCCCGTGCACGGCGATGATCAGCTGTTCCAGCGCCCGGTGGGCGTGGCCGCCGCGGGACGATCCGACATCCAGGTCGTGCAGGTAGTACACCCGTCTGATCGGGAAGCCCGCCGTCCATCCGGACTCGACGACGGACAGCTTGCCGCGCTCGTCGTTGTGCTGCTCCAAGTCGATGAAGGCGCAGGGTTTGCCCCTGCCCACCTTCGCTTCCGTGGTGATGCCCACCGCCATACGATCGCGCTCCCTGGTTGCCCTGGTACGAACCGTCCCGCCCCGGCTACGGCCTCAGCTCCCGTCCCGGCCGCCGGCCGGACGGACGACGGAGACCGGCAGGTGACGGGCGGTCAGCTGGTCGGCCTCGTAGAACTCCGCCTTGTCGTGGTGGACCGTGAACGACTCGAAGGCGTCGAACGCCAGGTTCAGGAACACCTTCGCCTCGATCCGGGCCAGGAACGCCCCGAGGCAGTGGTGGATGCCGTGGCCGAACGCCATGTGCTTGTTCGCGGACCGGTGCACGTCGAAGGTGTCGGGGTCCGGGAACTGCGTCTCGTCGCGGTTGGCGGACGCGCTCCACGCCGTCACCATCTGGCCGGCCTTCATCGGCACGCCCAGGATGTCGGTGTCCTGCGTCAGCAGCCGGAAGATGTTGTTGAACGGGCTGCGGTAGCGCAGGGTCTCCTCCACCGCCGCCGGGATCAGCGACCGGTCGGCGCGCAGCTCCGCCTGTGCCTCCGGGTGCTCGTCCAGCACGATGAACAGGTTGCTCAGCAGGGTGGCACTGGAGATGTGGCCCGCCGTCAGCAGCAGTGCCACGATGTTGACGATCTCCTCGTCGGTGAGCCGGCGGCCCTCCACCTCGGACTCGATGAGCCCGCTCATCAGGTCGTCGGTCGGCTCCGCCCGCTTCTCGGCGATCTTCGCGTACAGGTACGCCGCCCACTCCTTGATGGCCGGGCCCATCGTCTCCGCGAAGTCGTCCGGCAGGTTCGGGTACTCCATGCCCTCGTTGTTGAGGATGACGTCGACCCACTCGCGGAACAGGTCCTGGTCGGCGGCCGGCACGCCCAGCAGCTCCGCGATCACCGTCACCGGCAGCGGGTACGCCAGGTCCGTGACCACGTCGATGTCGGTCCGGTCGCCCAGCCCCGCGAGGAGCTCCTTGGTGATCTCCTCGATGCGCGGCTCCAGCGCCGCCATCCGGCGCGGGGTGAACGCCTGGCTGACCAGCCGGCGCAGCGGACCGTGCTTCGGCGGGTCGATGCCGCCGAAGGTGCCCGGACCCATCAGCAGCGCCAGCTCCTCCGGCACCGGGAAGACCGGCGAGAAGTCCGAGGAGAACACCTGCGGGTTGGTGGAGACGGTGTTGTAGTCCTCGTACGAGAACACCTGCCAGGCGAAGCGCGTCGAGTCCCAGAAGACCGGCGCCTCGGCCCGGGCCTTCTTGAACCACTCCAGCAGCTGGGCGGCGTTCGCCTCCGCCGGCTGCGCCAGCGGGTGCGGGGCCTCCTCGGGGGCCTGCGCCCCGTCCTCGGCCACGGCGTCCAGGGCCACGGCGTCCTCGGCCGCGGCGGCCTCGGTGGTCTGTGTCGTCATGTCGGCTTTCCTCAGCTCGGTTTCGGCGGGAGTCGGAGGGGGGCGGCGGGGCGCGGAAGGCGGTGGGGGGAGCGGCCCGGGTCAGGCGCCGGCGGGGACCGGGGCCAGCAGCCCCTCGATCGCGTCCGCAGCCGCTACGGGACCGCCCGCGGACTCGATCTCCCCGCGCAGCCGCGCCACGGCGGCCCGGACGCCCTCGTCACCCGCGACGGCCAGCACGGTCTCCCGGATCAGCTCCGGCGAGACGTCCTTGCGCAGGATCTTGGCGCCCACGCCCAGCTGCTCGACGCGCGTGGCGGTCGCGTGCAGCTCCGCCATCTGCGGCACCGAGATCACCGGCACGCCCTCGGAGACGGCCTGGAGCACGGTGCTCGTACCGCCGTGGTTGATCATCAGCGTGGCGTGCTCCAGCACCGCGCCCTGCGGCACGAACCGGTGCACCCGGATGTGGTCCGGCACCTCGCCCAGCTCGCCCTCGGCCACCCCGCCCGCGTGCGCGATCACCACGTCCCAGTCGAGGTCCGCGAAGGCGTCCACACAGGCGCGGAAGAACGACGGCTGCTTGTTGTACAGGGTGCCCAGCGAGATCAGCGCCAGCGGCCGGCCCGTCCGCGGGGCCTCCCAGTCGCCGTGGAAGCTGTTCGCGCTCGTGCACGGCCCGACGAAGTTGACCTCCTCGCCGAACGTGTCGCCCGCGTACTGGAACGCCCGCGGCAGGTAGACCAGCGCCGGACCCGAGTGGACGTCGTCGGCGAACTCGCCGATCCCCTTCTCCACCCCGTGCTCCGCGAGCAGCCCCGCCACGACCCCGAACAGCTCGCCCGTCTCCGGGTCCTCCTGCTGCTCCTCGGCCGTGTCCACCGGCGGGTGCAGCGACCAGTGCTCGTTCGCCACGTACGTGGGCGTGCTCCGGATGACCGGGACCCCCCACTTCGCCGCCAGGATGTGCCCGCTCCAGAACGACGACGGGTCGCACACGAACACGTCGGGACGGTTCTCCGGCGTCCCGAAGTGCGCCTCGAACGACGGAAGCGTCTGCTGCGTCATCGCCAGCATCCACTTCATCATGTTCAGGAACTCCTGCTGGTCGGTGTACGACGCGGAGTCCTGCTGCGGCACCATCGTGTCCAGGAACTCGTCCTGGTCCATCGGGTACGGAAGGAACTCCGCGCCCGTCGCGAGCACGCGCTCGCCGTAGTTCTCCGACAGGGCGTAGCTGACCCGGTGGCCGCGCGCGACCAGCTCCCGGGCGACCGACAGCGTCGGATTCACATGACCCGCCGCAGGGAGGATGAAGAACGCGATATGCGCCATCGAGGCAGCCTTTCGAATCTTGAATCGATGCAATGGAAATTAAATGCACCGGCAGTCCGGGCGCAAGTGCGGAGTTGACATAGTGTCCGTCCGCTCTCCGGCCGCCCACCGCCCTGCCGGTCCCCACTAAAATCGCCGTGGACCCCCACTCAATTCCACCTCGAATATTCCGGGGAATTCCGGGCTAGTTGACATAGTCATCGGCCCCCTCGCGGCACGCCCACCGCACTGTTGTTGGGTGACAGGGCCCGTGCTTCAGAGGAGACCCAGCCATGACCTGCCCTCATGCCGCCGCAGGAGCCGTCCGGACCTACCCCTTCGGTGACCGCGTCGACCTCGAACTCGACCCGGCCTACGCCGAACTCCGGAAGACCGAACCGGTCGTGCGGGTCCGCATGCCCTACGGCGGCGAAGCCTGGCTCCTCACCCGTCACGCCGACGTCAAGAAGGCCTCCGCGGACCCCCGTCTGAGCATGCACGCCGGCGCCGACCGGGACGTCCCCCGCGCCGCACCCCGGGCCCTCGACTCCGTCGGCCTCATGGGCATGCCGCCCGAGGCACACGCCCGGCTGCGCCGCCTCGTCTCCCGCGCCTTCACCGCCCGCCGCGTCGCCGGACTGCGCCCGCGCATCGCCGAGATCACCCACGGACTGATCGACTCCCTCGTCGCCGACGGCGGCCCCGCCGACCTCGTCCAGCGCCTGGCCCTGCCCCTGCCCACCGCCGTGATCTGCGAGATGCTCGGCATCCCCCACGACGACCGGCACATCTTCCGCGCCTTCACCGAAGCCCTGATGTCCGCCAGCCGCCACACCGAGGAAGAGGTCGCCGCGGCCGCCGAGGAGTACGCCGACTACCTGCGCGGCTACGTCGCCAAGCGCCGCGAACAGCCCGAGGACGACCTGCTCAGCGCCCTGATCGAAGCCCAGGACGAAGGCGGACAGCTCAGCGGGAACGAACTGCTCATGCTGGTCGGGGGCATGCTCATCGGCGGCCACGAAACCACCGCCGGCCAGCTCGCCGGTCAGATCGCCCTGCTGCTCGGCGGCGACCGCACCCACTGGGAGGAGCTCTGCGCCCGGCCCGCCCTGGTGCCCTCCGCCGTCGAGGAACTTCTGCGGATCGTCCCCCTGTGGTCCAGCGTCGGGCCCAGCCGCGTCGCCACCGAGGACATCGAGATCGGCGGCGTCACCATCCGCGCGGGCGAGGCCGTCGTCTACTCCCTCGCCTCCGCCAACCGCGACGAGGACGTCTTCGAGGACGCCGGCTCCCTCGTCCTGGACCGCGCCGCCAACCCCCACCTCGCCTTCGGCCAGGGCCCCCACTTCTGCCTCGGCGCACCCCTGGCCCGCGCTGAACTCCAGTGCGCGCTCGAAGCCCTCACCACCCGGCTCCCCACCCTGCGCCTCGCCGTCCCCGAGGGGGAACTGGCCTGGCACGAGGGAATGCTGGTACGCGGCCTCGTGGAGCTCCCGGTCACCTGGTGACCGCCCGCCGACTTTTTCGCGAATTTCCGTGACCGGGAATATCGCATTTCATCTCTGGCCATGGAGAATCGATGACCCCCAAGACGGGTGAGCAGTACGTTGGTGATAACGGCATAGCCGTCGTGGGGCTCGCCTGCAGACTGCCCGGGGCGGCCACCCCAGAAGAATTCTGGCAGCTGCTGCGCAGCGGCCGGAATTCCGTCACCCGGCAGGAGGACGGCACCTGGCGCGCCGCCCTGGAGAACCACGGCGACTTCGACGCCGAATTCTTCGGCATGACCGCCGCGCAGGCCGCCGCCACCGACCCGCAGCAGCGCCTGGTCCTCGAACTCGGCTGGGAGGCCCTGGAAGACGCGGGCATCCTCCCCGCCCGGCTCTCCGGCACCCGCACCGGCGTGTACGTCGGCATCGCCTCCGACGACTACGCCACCCTCGCGGGCCGCGCCGGCGGAGCCGGCGGCCACAGCGCCGCAGGCCGGCACCGCGCGATGACCGCGAACCGGCTCTCCCACTTCCTCGGACTGCGCGGCCCCAGCATGGCCGTCGACACCGCCCAGTCCTCCTCCCTCGTCGCCGTCCAGCTGGCCTGCGAGAGCCTGCGGCGCGGGGAGACCGACCTGGCCGTCGTCGGCGGGGTCAACCTGATCCTCGCCGACGACAGCACCACCCTCATGGAACTCATGGGGGCCCTCTCCCCGGACGGCCGCTGCCACACCTTCGACGCCCGCGCCAACGGCTACGTACGCGGCGAGGGCGGCGCGGCCGTCGTCCTCAAGCCGCTCGCCCGGGCCCTCGCCGACGGCGACCGCGTCCACTGCGTCATCAGGGGCGGGGCCGTCAACAACGACGGCGGCGGCCCGAGCCTGACCACCCCCGACCGGGCGGCCCAGGAGGCCGTGCTGCGCGAGGCCTACGAGCGGGCCGGCGTGGACCCGGCACGGGTCGGACTCGTCGAACTCCACGGCACCGGCACCCGCGCCGGCGACCCCGTCGAGGCCGCCGCCCTCGGCACCGTCCTCGGTGCGGCCCGCCCCGGGGCGCCGCTCCCCGTGGGCTCCGCCAAGACCAACGTCGGCCACCTGGAGGGCGCGGCGGGCCTCGTCGGCTTCCTGAAGGCCGCCCTCGCCGTCCGCGAAGGCGAACTCCCGCCGAGCCTCAACTACGAGACCGCCCACCCGGACATCCCGCTCGACGAGCTGAACCTGCGCGTCCAGACCGCGCTGGAGCCGTGGACCGAACCCGAGGGGCGCACGCGCCTCGCCGGCGTCTCCTCGTTCGGCATGGGCGGCACCAACGCGCACCTGGTGCTGGAGGAGGCCCCGGCGCCGACCCCGGCCCGCGCCGAACACGGGCGGCCGCCGGTCGTCCCGGTGGTCGTGTCCGGCCGCACCGGCGAGGGCCTGCGCGACCAGGCCGCCCGGCTCAGCGCCCACGTCGAGCACACCCCGGAGCTGGACCTCCTCGACGTCGCCCACACCCTCGCCGCCGCCCGCACGGTCTTCGGCCACCGCGCCGTGGTCCTGGCCGGCGACCGGGAGCAACTCCTGACCCGCCTGGAACGGTCGGCGGTGCACGGCGTCGCCGGGGAGACCGGGCGGACGGCGCTGGTGTTCCCGGGCCAGGGGACGCAGTGGGTGGGGATGGGTGCGGGGCTCCTGGAGTCCTCGCCCGTGTTCGCGGCCAGGCTGCGGGAGTGCGCGGACGCGTTGGCGCCGTTCGTGGACTTCGATGTGGTGGAGGTGGTGCGGGAGGGCCGTTCTCTGGATCGGGTGGACGTGGTCCAGCCGGTGACGTGGGCGGTGATGGTGTCTCTGGCGGAGGTGTGGCGTTCGCTGGGTGTGGTGCCGGATGCGGTGGTCGGGCATTCGCAGGGTGAGATCGCCGCTGCGGCTGTGTCGGGTGCGTTGTCGTTGGAGGATGCCGCCCGGGTCGTGGCGTTGCGTGCCGCCGTGATCGGTCGTGAGCTGGCCGGGTTGGGCGGGATGGCGTCCCTTCCGTTGCCGTTGGCCGAGGTCGAGGAGCGGCTGACGGGCTGGGCGGGTCGCCTCGGGGTGGCTGCTGTGAACGGGCCGTCGAGCACGGTGGTGGCCGGTGACGCTGATGCCGTGGCCGCTTTTGTGGCGGAGGCGCAGGCGGAGGGGGTCCGGGCGCGTCAGGTGCCGGTGGACTACGCCTCGCACTCGGCGCACGTGGAGCGGATCGAGGCCGAGCTGCTGGAGGTTTTGGGGCCGATCGTTCCGCGGCGGCCCGAGGTTCCCTTCTACTCCACCGTCACGGGTCAGCTGGTCGACACGGCCGCGCTGGATGCCGCGTACTGGTACTGCAACCTGCGGCAGCCCGTCCGTTTCGAGGACACCGTCCGCGCGCTGCTCGGCGAGGGCTTCGGCACGTTCGTGGAGTCCAGCGCCCACCCCGTCCTGGCACTCGGCATCCAGGAGACGGCCGAGGCGGTGGGCACGGACGTCACCGCCGTGGGTTCGCTCCGGCGCCAGGAGGGGAACCTGGAGCGGTTCTTGACCTCCGCCGCCGAACTGTTCGTCCGGGGCACGGACATCGACTGGGCCTCCCTCTTCGAAGGGACCGGCGCGCGTCGCGTCGACCTCCCGACGTACGCCTTCCAACGGACCCGCCACTGGCTCGGCGAGACCACGGCCGACGCGGACACCCGCCCGGCAGCGGCCGACGAGACCCTGCTCAGCCGGGAACTGCGGGGCCTCTCCGAACACGAGCAGCTCGACCACGTCCTGGAACTGGTCCGCGTCCACGCCGCCGCCGTGCTCGGACACCCCTCCCGGGAGTCGATCACCGCCGAGCGGACGTTCAAGGAGCAGGGCTTCGAATCCATCAACGGCGTCGAGCTGCGCAACCGGCTGCGCGCCGCGACCGGCCTGCGCCTGCCCACGACCCTCATCTACGACTGCCCGACCCCGCTCGCCGTCGCCCGCCTGATCCGGGACGCGGCGGCCGAGGCCACGGCCTCCGGCGGCGTCGTCGAGCCCGCCCCCGCCCCCGCCCGACGCGAGCGGCCGCACCCTGGACAGGAGACGGACGACCCGATCGCGATCGTGGGGATGGCGTGCCGTTTTCCGGGTGGGGTGTCGTCTCCGGAGGGGTTGTGGGACCTGGTGTCCTCGGGGGTGGACGCGGTGTCGGCGTTCCCGGGGGACCGGGGGTGGGATGTCGAGTCGCTGTTCGATCCGGAGCCGGGTGTCGCGGGGCGTTCGTATGTGCGGGAGGGGGGTTTCCTGCATGAGGCGGGGGAGTTCGATGCGGGCTTCTTCGGTATTTCGCCGCGTGAGGCGGTGGCGATGGATCCGCAGCAGCGGTTGCTGCTGGAGACGTCGTGGGAGGTGCTGGAACGGGCCGGGATCCCGGCGTCCTCGTTGAGGGGTTCACGAGCCGGCGTCTTCGTCGGCGCCATGTCGCAGGAGTACGGCCCCCGCCTGCACGAGCCCGCGCAGGGCTACGAGGGCCACCTGCTGACCGGCAACACCGCCAGCGTCATGTCCGGCCGCATCTCGTACGTCCTGGGTCTGGAGGGCCCGGCGGTGACGGTGGACACGGCGTGCTCCTCCTCCCTGGTGGCGTTGCACCTGGCCGCCCAGTCCCTGCGCACCGGCGAATGCGACGTCGCCCTGGCCGGCGGCGTCGCGGTGATGGCCGCACCCGGCATGTTCGTGGAGTTCTCGCAGCAGCGGGGTCTGGCCGCTGATGGCCGGTGCAAGGCGTTCGCGGACGCGGCGGACGGCACGGGCTGGGCCGAGGGTGTGGGCATGCTGCTGGTGGAGCGGCTGTCGGACGCGGTGGCCAAGGGGCATCGGGTGCTGGCGGTGGTGCGGGGTTCGGCGGTGAACCAGGACGGTGCCTCGAACGGTCTGACGGCGCCGAACGGGCCTTCGCAGCAGCGGGTGATCCGGGCGGCGCTGGACGGTGCCGGTCTGGGTGTGGCCGATGTGGACGTGGTGGAGGCGCACGGGACGGGCACGAGGCTGGGTGACCCGATCGAGGCGCAGGCGCTGTTGGCGACCTATGGTCAGCGGTCTGTCGAACGGCCTTTGTGGCTGGGGTCGTTGAAGTCGAACATCGGGCACGCGCAGGCGGCTGCCGGTGTGGGTGGTGTCATCAAGATGGTGATGGCGCTGGAACACGGGCGTCTTCCGAAGACGCTGCACGTGGATGCGCCGTCTTCGCAGGT
>NZ_JBBDHD010000068.1:0-38146 GCF_044129415.1 Streptomyces racemochromogenes | reverse complement strand
GATCCTCGTCGGCCACATCTCCCCCGAGGCCCTCGCCGGCTACGCCTCCGCCCTGACCGGCCTCTACACCGCCTGGCACCACCACCCCCGCAACGAAAAGCCCCAGCAGACTCCGCCCCACGCCCCGCCCACACCCGAGCCGTAACCAACGCCCCGCCGGCCTGTGGGGTGATGGCCCTGCTCAACGAGCAGACCGCCGGGCGCGACAAGCTCACCGCCCTCGCGATACTGGGCGTGACAGGCTGCCCCGCTCCTGCTCGGCCGATCTCCGCCGGAGCCAGCGCCATCCTCTCCGAACCGGCCGCCCGCGACCGTCGTGCGCCCCACCCTGAACGGACCGTGGAAGAACCCCGTCTTCGACGGTCTGTTCAGGGTGAACGAACCTTGCCCAGGGCGGGTAGATGAAAGGTGTGAGCCAGACCCCTTACGGGTTCGACGCGGCCCGCTTCCGCGCCGCCCGGGCCGCCGCGGGCGCCACCGTGCCCCACATCGCGCGCACCGCCCAGGTGACCGAGCGGGCCGTGAGCCTCTACCTGGCCGGCACCCGCACCCCCCGCCCCGCCGTCCTCGTGCTCCTGGCCCACGCGGTCGAGGCCGAGCCGGCCGCTCTGTGCACCGTCGACCGGGAAACCCTGCGGCATCTGCGGATTTTCACCGGGCGCAGCCGGGCACAGGTGGGGCGGGAGCTGGGGATGTCGGAGGCGACCTACCGGGAGCTGGAGAACACCGGGGCCCGAGGCCGGCTCGCTTCCAGCCGCTACAGCCCGCGTGAGGGGCGTTGGCTGGCTTGGGAGGAATGGGCCGCCCCGAAGTTCGCCACCACCCCTGACCGGCTGGCCGCCGCCGAGGAGCGCACCCGCGCCGACTACCAGACCGAGCGGAAACGACGCCGGCAGCGCCAGTGCGAGGCGGACCCCGCCTTCGCCGCCCGGATCGAGGGACTGGGCCGTCCCGGGCGGGCGCAGCGGGAGAGCTGACACGGACACTGCCCAGGCCGGGGAGGGAGGGGCGGCCTTCGGTGACGGGCCACCGCTTGACAGCCCGAGGTCCCCTCTCAAGTGTTCGGTCCTTTTGGCGGCACCCGGGGACAGCGGTGTGAGACACCACCGGTTCCGCCGCCACCAAGCTGAAGCCGCAGGCCCAGATGCTGGACAGCACGGTGAAACCCGCCCACACCGGCCTGAAGCGCGACCACGCCCGTCTCGCCAGCCGGCAACTCCACAGCGGTCGGCGAACTTCGGGCGCGGGGCCCCCAGGCGACGTACGCCAGCCGGCTGTTCGCCCACACGGCGCTTGCGGTGTTCGCCACCAGCTTCGCCACCGATACCGCGCCTGTTCTCGTGGACGGTGCCGACGCGATCCCACCGACGGTGCGCAGGGCAGCGGCGTTCATCGAGTCGAAAGGCATCGGGACATCGATCTCGCGGATATCGCAGTGGCGGCCGGTGTCACGGCGCGGGCGGTGCAGTGCGCCTTCCGCCGCACCTGGACACCAGCCCGCTCACACCTGCGGCGCGTACGCCTGGATGGCGTCCACGCCGACCCGACCTCCTGGCCGCGGACCCGGCCGGCTCATCGGTGGCGGAGATCGCTGCCCGGTGGGGATTCGGGCACCCGGGGCCTCCCATTGCCGGGCCGCGTACGGGATCTCGCCGGGCAGCACCCTGAACCTGCGCACCGGTGGCGTTCAGGTGCCGCACCAGGCTCTGGGGGCCGAGCCGAGGGCGGCGACAGCCGCTGCCCGGGAAGGGAAACAGGGCAGCAAGGCAGTCGTGCCGGTGAGGTCCAGCAGGTGCAGCAGCTGCCGTGTGGGAGCTGCCAGGGCAACACGCAGGTGACGGGCGCCGGCTTGCCGCCGCAGCATGATCAGGGCGTTCAGGAGGGTGGAGTCGGCGAAGTCCAGCCCCGCGCAGTCGACCACCACGCCCGCTGTGGCGCGGGCGGCGGCCTGCGCGAGCGCCTCCCGCAGGCGTCCGCGTGCCTCGATGTCGATTTCACCGTGCACCCGGCACACCACGACACCGCCGCCCTGGGCGGGAAACTCAACGACGACAGACTCTTCGGTCACGTGGATCATGGCCACACCCGGCCTTCCTTCACCCTCCGGCCGGCGGCCGGAGCCCGGCCACCGCCCGCACGCAACCACGGGCACACGACGGCCTTGCCTCCACCGTCCCCACGCCCGCCCCGCCACAGCTTCCCCGTAGACGAAGCTACCGTCCCAGCAGCGAAACACCGATGTACTGGGCACCGGTCCGCCGCCCCGCCCCCCGGACCGGCCCGCCAGACGCCAGCGAGTTTCGAAGGGCGGGCCTTCACTCCCGCCACGGCGCTGCGGCCCGGCGAGCAGGTCCAGGTCGACACCAGGGGTCTTCACTGGGCGGCCTGGTGCGCCCGCAGCGCAAAGAGCGGCGTCGTCCCGGCCGGGGCCCGGCGCGCGGCACCGGCTCGCTTCCAGCCGCTACAGCCCCCGCAAGGGCCGCCATCTCGCCTGGGAAGAATGGGCGGCCCCAAGTTCGCACCACTCGGCTGCGGTGCGGCCTCGGCGAAGGGATCTTTCCATCGCCCGGGGGGGGCGGGCGGGTCACTGGCCGACGGCGGCGTAGTCGGAGGCGAGGCCGGTGAGGGCCTCACGGGCGGTGGAGTCGGGGACGAAGCGCTCTACAAGGGCGAGCGCCTCGTCAAGCAGGCGGCGGATCTCATCCAGGGTGCCCTCACGGCCTGCGCACAGCTCGATCAACTCGGCGGCCCGTTGGGTGTCCTGGTCGCTGAGCGGGCCGGGCGGGGTGTGGTGATACAACTGGGCAAGGCGCTCTCGCCGGTCGCCGGTATGGGCGAGGGCCACGAGGACGGGGTAGGTCTTCTTGCGACTCTTGAGGTCGTGGTGGGCGGGCCTACCGGTGAGCGCGGGGTCTACCCAGATGCCCAGGTAGTCCTTGCGTAGCTGCCAGAGGGCTCCGAGGCGGCTGCCGAAGGCGGCCAGGCCGGCGACGGTGTCGGCGCCGGCGCCGGCGAAGACGGCGCCGAGCGCGCAGCCGCATGCGGCCAGGGCGCCGGCCTTGCTGTCCACCATGCCCATGTATTCGGCCGGGGAGATGCTGGTGCGGGAGGCGAACTGGACTTCGAGGAGCTGCCCGGCGTTGACCCTGGCCAAGGTTCTGGCCAGCCAGCCGGTCGTCAGGCCGGCCTGCTCGGGCACGGAGATGGCCAGAGCGTTGAAGGCGACCGCGGTCAGCGCATTGCCGGCCTTGATCGCCGCCGTCTGCCCGAACACGCTCCACACAGCCGACCTGCCGTTGCGGGTCAAGTCGTGGTCGAGGAGGTCGTCGTGGATCACCGCCGCGTGGAACGCAAGCTCGCAGGCCAGAGCCGCGGACAGGGCACGGCGCCCGTCCCCGCCGGACAGACAGGCCGTCAGCAGCGTCAGGGTGGCGAGCTCTCGGCCGGTGGAGACGGCACTGGTCCGGTCCGTTCCGTTGCGCCACCCGAAGCACTGGTCCACGGCCTCGCGCGTGGCCGGGTCCAGATGGGCGACAGCCTCCCGAAGTCTCGCTTCGAGGCTGCAGTGGGCATCACTCAGCCAGTCCGGTCCGTCAGGCACCATGTGGGTCGGGGAAGGATGGTCCATGTCCTCTTCCTGTCACGGGCCGGGCGAAGCACCTTCGCCAACCCTGTCTGGCGACCGTGACAGGGAAGGCGACACCATCGCCCGACACTGCGCCGCAGGCGGGTAGAACGCCGCAGGTGCGGGCACGCGCGGCAGCGCACAACGGTGTTGAACGTCAGGGTGGGCCTGGTCATGCGCGGAGAAGTCTTCATCGGGGCAGACCAGGCGGCCGGAAGCCAGCCAACCCGCAGTTTTCTCCCCAGCGGTGGGCGTTGTAAAGACGCACGTGGCGCACGGCGCTGGGAGGAGGTGCGCCCGGCTCGTGTCCCGGCGCTGGAACACACGCGGTGCGCCCCCGGTCTCCGTCGGGGCCCGATGGAGACGAACAAAGGGGGGCCGAGAGAAGCGATGAGCACCAGGTGCTCTTACCGCTCGTCCGAATTCCGGGTCAGCTCGGCGGCGGCTGCGACGCGGGGCTGGGGAAGAAGCCCTCGCGGAAAGCGATCCACTCCCGGCGCAGGTAGGCCCGGGCCATGTCCCGCTCGGTGTCCCGGTCCCCGCCGGGGTGCGCCGGCGGACAAGCAGTCGTCCCGCCGCCGTGGATACGGTCGTAGGCGACCAGCTGCTCGGCGATACCTGCGGCGTCGGTGCGCAGGTCAACCCCAGCATCTGCCGGCTCGGGATCTTCCTCGTAGGGGTCCTCGCCCAGACGGTACGGTCCGGGCCTGCAGGACAAGGCTAAAGCGTCGAGGACGGCGCCGACCTCCAGGAGCTCGGCACGGGTCTCCAGACGGAGCAAGTCGATCTCCGACAGGACAGCGGCCACACCGCGAAGGGACCGCTCGACCAGCTCCCGATGGCTCGCCTGGTAACCGATCAACAGAGCAGTGATCAACCGGATGTCGGGGAGATGGCGGCCGTAGGCGCCGAGGGCCGCTGCGGAAGCGCTCCAGGTCGGCAATCCGCCCGGGCCATATCCGGGTGAGTCCATCCGCTCCTCCTCAAGAGTCTGCCGCAGACAGGGTAGGGCCGTTCACGGGCCCGTCTTCACCAGCACCGGTGCCTCGCGCAGAGTCCCTGCGGTTGTGCGTCGGACGACCATCGCCGAGCTGGGGGTGATCGTCGGCTTCGAGGGCGACCTGGCCGGCGAAGCCACCCGCATCAGCAACTGTCTGCGGGGCCTGCTCACGCAGATCCATGTATGTCGGCGTCGAGCGTCTGGCCGGATCAGGGGTGTGTGCTGCGGTGGTGCGCTGCTCCGCCAGGGCTGTGCAGCGTGGGCCGCGTTGCCGTGTTCGGGGCACCAAGCTGTCGGGACGAGTTCCGCCGCAGTCGTGCCGGGTGCAGGCACAGCCCTCGGCCGGGCCGGCCTACGCACCCCGCGCTGGACAACCCCGCCCGCCGGCCCTTCCGCGGCGGCACCCCGCAGGCGGGCCAGCCACGCGAGCGTCGGCTCGTGTCGGTCGACTCCACTGTCGACGGGGCCCATGCCAGCCCTGTAGGCGCCTCAGGAACCGGGCGAGTCGACAGGGCGCGGGGCCGCCGACCGTCGGGAGGCACCCGTGGTGGCGCGGCTTGGCCGACGCCGGCGCAGCCGGTGCGCTGCGGTGCTGCGCATGTTGGAGGTGGTAGACGGTAAGCCTGACGCGCTGGTCGTTGGGAGTGGCCAGGACGACGGCGTTGGGGCAGGAGCGGCGTGGCAGTCAGGGCAGCGATCACGGTGACACGGATACGGCGGCGCATGGATTGCCCTTCGCGGGGCCGTTCCACGGCTTTACACGACTGCGGTACCGGGGGCAGTCGGAGATACCCGTGATCATGAAGGGCGGCGGCTCGGCCAATGGTGGCTTCCGCAAGGATCCGTCTTCCCGTGGGATGTGTTGCGTGGCGTGCTTGGCACCTGGTCCCGCACGCGTCGCGGATTCCGGGCAACTGTACGAGCGAGTAAGGTGACTGGACGGCGCCCCCTCTGAACGTTACAGACGTCCAGGGCCGTGGAGGTGGACGGTGCAAACCCGCACACCGGCGTGACCATATCGCGGTCGCTGCGCGAACGGGTGAAGGTTCGGATGTCAGCAGGAGGGGTTCGGTGCCGCGCCCCTGCCTGGGGCCTGCGATCGTCGCGAACGCCTACCCAGGCCGATCGGTTTGATTTCTTTCGGCAATCCGTACGCCCATTGGTAGGAGTGAAATAGGCCGATGTGCTGATCACAGATATTCCCTGTGCGGCGTCGTGATCGCGATCCGCGGTGGCTCGGGAAAGTTCGTTCCTGCGACCGGGACGTCAATGGTCTTTGGTGCGCGGTACTTCCCAAAGGAGTCTTCATGAGTCGTGAGCATCAGATGAGAGCTCAGCTCGGCCCGCTGCCGCGAAGTGGGGCCTGGTCTACGGCTGGCGCCGTGGCGTCATTGTCCATCGTGCTGGTCGGTTTCGTGAGCCCGATTGCCGTCGCGGCTGTGCCTGTCAGGGCAGAGACCGTGGCGTGGTCGGCTTCTGGCGGCGGCGATTGCAAGGAGACGCCGCACCATCACCACGACGAGGACGACGAGGGCGAGCGGCTTCAGGGGCAGCTGCTGGACACGTATCTCGGTGGTGACGGCGACAACCGCGGTCATGACAAATGCCAGGGCCCCACGGGCCCCACGGGGCCGACCGGACCCACCGGCCCAACTGGACCCAAGGGCGACACCGGTCCTACCGGCCCGACCGGCGCGACCGGCGCGACCGGCGCGACCGGTGCCACGGGCCCGACCGGCGCGACCGGTGCCACGGGTCCGACCGGGGCGACGGGCCCGACCGGCGCGACGGGCCCGACCGGCGCCACGGGCCCGACCGGCCCGACCGGCCCGACCGGAGCGACCGGCGCAACGGGCCCGACCGGCGCCACAGGCCCGACCGGCGCCACAGGCCCGACCGGCGCCACAGGCCCGACCGGCGCCACAGGCCCGACCGGCGCCACGGGCCCGACCGGCGCGACCGGCCCGACCGGCCCGACCGGCGCGACCGGCCCGACCGGCCCGACCGGCGCCACAGGCCCGACCGGCGCCACAGGCCCGACCGGTGCCGCAGGACCGTGCTCCGACATTGACTCTGAAAGCCCCAACAACACGGAGGACTTTCAGGCAGTGCTCACCGGTGGCCGCACCTACGCTGGCCGCGCTCCGTCGAATGGCGGGACCATCGTGTGGCAGGACCTCACGAACACGGTCGCGACTGCGACCGATCCGGCGAACCCCAACTACCCTGCAGGTGTGTGCGCTGTAGCTTTCAACTCCCAGGGCAACGACGCATGGGTGAAGGTCGTGACAACCTCCGGCCAGGTGTGGCAGACGCACGGGGACGTCAACGGCCAGAACTTCGTCTGGGACGAGGCCTGGACGCAGAACACCTCCCCTACGCCTGCCGTACTTCGCAGTGGCGACGGGGTCCCGGCGTCCGTGTCGCGGCCGTCGCGTAAGGCCCGGTAAGCGATCGCTGCCTGCAGCAAGGCAAAAGGGAACAACGTGCGGCCGGAGTCGCCCAGGACATCAGTCCTGGGCGACCGACCCCGCCCCTCCGGCGACGAGCCCTGGCTGCGGGCTTACTGATCGTTTCAGAATGAATGGCTTTGACGACTGACGGCGTAGCCGGGCAGTGTCTGCAGGATGTCTGTCGATCTTGTTCCTGACGACCTCTGGAAACGCGTGGCTACGCTGCTGCCGACGGGTCGCGCTGGGCGCCATCCTGTACGTCTTGCGCACGGGCGTGGCCTGGCGCGACGTGCCTATCCAGATTGTGGGTTGCTCCGGCGTGACCGCCTGGCCTCGTCTGCGGGACTGGACAAAGGCCGGCCTCTGGCCCCGCCTGCACGCAGCACTTCTCGCGGAGCTGCGGGCTACTGGTCTGCTGGACATGGACGACGTGGCGATCGACGGTTCCCACATCAGGGCTTTCAAAGGGGGGCCCACGTCGGTCCTTCGCCGGTGGACCGCGGGCGCCCTGGCTCCAAGCATCATCTGATCGGCGACCGCCACGGCACCCCGCTTGCCGTCTCCCTGACCGGCGGAAATCGGCATGACGTCACACAGCTGATCCCCTCTCCTGGACGCGATACCTCGTATCCGAGGCCGGCGCGGACGCCAGCGAAACCGGCCGAAGCGGCTCTTCGCCGCCCGAGGGGATGACTACGACAAGTACCGCCGATTGCTGTGGAAGCGCGGGATCAAGCCACTGACGCCCGCCGCGGCGTTGTCCACGGCTCCGGACTCGAGCGTACCCGATGGGTCGTCGAGCGGACCTTCGCCTGGCTCCACCAGTTCAAACGACTTCGCATCCGATACGAGCAGCGCGCCCACCTTCATCATTGTCTGCTCGAACTCGCCTGCAGCATCATCTGCCTCCGGCGGCTCCGGCACGCAGTCACAACCCAGCAGTAAGCTCCCGACGCATGACGTACCTTCCATACGACAGGCCCGCGACACGTTGCCGTGAGCCCCTCCCTGAGCCCAACACTGGGGAGAGGGACGACAACACGCTGATCGAGAGGCTGCGGGCTCGTGCGTGGGACCCGGGCCGGCGCTTCGACGCAGCGGACGTTCCTGTTGCGTGGATAACCGAGCGTTACGGCAGCGAGCGGTTGGACCAGGACCGAGACGACATCGTGTCGTATGGCAGCAACGGAACAGTCCAGCTCAAGGCAGGGGCCG
Organism: Streptomyces racemochromogenes; assembly: GCF_044129415.1. Taxonomy (GTDB): domain Bacteria; phylum Actinomycetota; class Actinomycetes; order Streptomycetales; family Streptomycetaceae; genus Streptomyces; species Streptomyces racemochromogenes_A. The sequence goes on along the minus strand of NZ_JBBDHD010000068.1, from coordinate 29,853 downwards.
AGGAGGTAGCCGTCTACTACGCCGATGCTTCCCGTGGGCCGCTGTTCCCACCGATCGCTCCGGCCGAGGTGGAGAAGGCGGAACGACGAATCGGACGCCCTCTCCCCGAACTGCTGCGGCGCGTTTACACCGAGGTCGCCGACGGTGGCTTTGGCCCTGACAGTGGACTCGCCTCACTGACCGAGGGCAACCGTCCACTCGGGCACCTCTACGACTGGCCGTGTGCGGTCAGCGTCTACGAACGGAACCGGACTCAGGGTGTGCCGGCGTCGTGGCTCCACCTCGCGTACGGCGGCTGCACGATGGAGTGGCACCTCTCTTTGACTGCGATCGACAACCCGGTGCTCCTTTACGACGCTGACGGTTGGGAGCCCACATGGGGCGAAGACCCACATGACGGCCTGCGACATGCGTCGTCATCGCTGCGACGTTGGCTCTGGAGCTGGGCTGATGGCGGCGACGTATGGAACGAGGTCCTCAACCGCCGCTCCGCCTATGAGTGACGTCTTGCCATAAGCCCATCTCATTCTGAAACGATCAGTTAGTCGCCCTCGTGAGGCGTGGCGGCCGCGGGGCAGGACGCCATTCTCGAACATTCCGCTCCACGTGGCAGCGCTCGCGAACGCCCCCGCGCTCGCCGTAGATGCCCCATTTCGAAGTGCCTACCGCCGGTGACGCGAGGATCGAGGCGGGTCAGTCGGCGGCCGCCGGGGCTGTGAAGTAAATGGCGTCGATGGAGCGCGAGGGGCCGGACGGCAGGCACGGGCCCCGGGACGAGGCGGGGTCAGTTGAGCAGCGACGTGCGTGCGAGCGTGCAAAGCGTGGTGTTTGCTGGGGTCCAGGTCAGCGTGCCTCGTACCGGTCCCGGAATGGTCGTGCGGGCCCTGATGTGACCGGCACGGCGCGGCTCAGACCCGATCGTGCAGGGTGCTGCTCGGAGAGGTCCCGTACGCGGCCCGGTAGTGGGAGGCGAAGTGTCCGGGATGTGCGAAACCCCACCGGGTGGCGATCGCCGTCACGGTCGAGGCGGCCGGGTCTGCGGCCAGCAGGTCTCGGTGGGCCCCGTCCAGCCGTACCCGCCGCAGGTGGGCGAGCGGGCTGGTGTCCAGGTGCCGACGGAAGGCGTACTGAACCGCCCGGGGCGTGACACCGGCGGCCGCCGCGATGTCGGCCAAAGCGATGTCCTGGTCAGCGTTGGATTCGATGAACGCCACCGCCCTGCGTACCGTCTGCGGAGTCGCGTCGGCCCCGTCGAGGAGAACAGGCGTGGCATCGGCGGTCAGGCTGGTGGCGAACACCGCCAGTGCGGTATGGGCGAGCAGCCGGGTAGCGTTCGCCACCAGCAGCGAACTTGCGGCCGCCTGCGGGGTCTCCAGGACGGATGCGACGTAGGAACTCACACTGCGCCACAGGTCGGCGGCGGCGTGGTCGACGGGCGTGGGCCGCAGGATTGTCCACGATTTGGGGGTCTGCCCTGGCGGAAGACCAGCGGCCTGGGCGATGACAGTGGCCGGCAGGGAGAGGGTGTGGCCGTGCACGTTCTCGCTGACACACCGGTAGGCCAGCCCGGGTCCGGTGACGACGGCGACGTCACCGGCCGTGTACCGGGTGGTGCTGTCGCCGGCGTAGTTCTCCACGGCGCCCTCGGTGAACACCTCGATGGTCATCGCGGCGGCGGGGTCGACCTGGACGGACAACTCGGGCGTCAGAGTGATCCGGGCCGACATCAGCTGGCCTGCGGCGATCTGCTCCATGGAAACGATCGGCCCTACGGCCGAGGGGCCGACCAGGTGCAGGTGGGGTGCCTGGTGGTAGACCTGCTCGATGAACGCGCGGGCCACATCCGGATCCGCCGTCTCGAACGACTCCTGCCGAATCAGCGCAGTGACCACGGCCCCTCCCTCGGGTCCGAGCAGGGCATCCGCAGCCGCTCACGGTGCGAACGCCGACGCCTTCGAGCCTACGTCCCTACCCCAGGATTCGCCCCCTCGCCGACGCCCTCTGTCTGTATCGCGGCCGCGAACCGCGCACCGGCGTCAGGGCCGCCGACTGGTCGGGCCGTGGTCTGGACCACAACGCCCGGCTGCCCGGATCCTGCGCCTTCCTGCTACACCCGTCCGGCAGGGAACGCGTGCTCACTGTCCGTGCCCCCGTTGTGTGGGTCCTGCACCGCCGCTACGGGCCGACCGTGCACCTGCCCCCAGTCGGCATGCGCGGTAAAACCATCATCGCCGCCCTCCCCCTCCACACCCCACCGGGCGGGCGGCGGGCAACCGGTCGATGTCCCCGGCCCCAGTAGAGCGGGATCCAGACGGTTCCGCTGCGGGCCACGCCGAGCCTCACCCGCACCTGCTGGGCGTGACGGACCTATCCGACCACGTGGTCCCACGTGCTGCGGCACACGCCCAGACGGGCGGCGGCCTGGTCCGGGCCGAGCTACACGGCCTCGGCCACCAACTCGCCCAGGGCCGGGCGCGCGGCCAGGGCAGCAACCTCTCCGGGTGGAGGGCAGGGCTGAGCCGGATCGCCTGACAGGTCCGTCAGGTAGCCGGGCTACCGCGAGCTCGCGTACACAGGCCACGCTCAGGAAGGCCTGCACGACCCCACCATCCTCCGGCCGGGATAGCCAACGCCTCGCCGAGGACGAAGGCCGCGCTGGTCAGACCTCGGACAGGGACCGCTCTCGTGCTCACGGTCAGCGCCCGAGCACGGCACCACCGTTGCTGTTGAGGAATTCGCCTGTGATGTAGCGGACCTCGGGAGAGGTCAGGAAGGCAACGGCCGCCGTGATGTCCTGCGGCTCCCCGACCATGCCCACAGTCTGGGCCCGGCGCCTGGCGAGTTCCTTCTTATCGGCTGGCGCACCGAAGAACTCGGTGCCCGAGACGTACCCGGGCAGCACGACGTTGGCTGTCGCACCATGCGGTCCCACCTGGAGCAGGCCTTCCCGCGATCCGTCCCCCATGTGCTGACACCGGCCGGTCTCGGCGACCAGGCGAAGGGTTGGCTGACGAGTGCCACATCGGCCCCATAGCGTTCAAAGAGTTCGTTGACGCCCTGCTTGCGTGGCACCGGTGGCTTTGTCCACGAGGAGACCGGACAGCGAATGTTCACCACTTCCGGGAGGCAGCTGACCCGGGCTCTGCTCGATACTCGTGATGTGGGCCGAGCTGCCCCGACGGCCAGGCCGTAGCCGGTGGGCCGCGAAGCTACGCTTCGGCCATGCCCCCTCTGAACCCGTCCGCAGACCAAGCCAACGACCACTTGTCGATCCTCGACGACGTGATCCTTCGACCCTTCCCTGACAAGGAGGGCCGACCGGACGCGAACGGGCAGTGGGGCGGGCCCGGCTTCCACCTGGCGGTGCTTCGTGAGAGCCAGGACTTCTGGGAAGACCGGAGCACCGAGATCGTCGACGCGGCCGAAGGGGAGCTGGCAGCCGACCTTGCCGCGCTGGCTGTCGTTCTCACTGCTCGCTGGGGTGCCCCACAGACTATTGACTTGCGGCCCTATCTCGGGCTTGACGACCCGGGCTACCCTGGCAACGAGGCGCCCGAGCCGTTGAGCTACTTGAGCAATGTCGCCATGGACATGCAGGTTTGGCGGGTGCCGTCTGCCGGCCGCTGGCTCGGCCTCACTATCGGCCAGGGAGACCGAGAGCTCCCCTTCGAGCTTCTTGCCGCCGTCGGTGAGAGTTCCGCGCCTCCGAGGTGAGCAGAGAAGAGCGGCGCCTCCGAGGCGCCTCAGGCTGCTGACCGTTCGAATCGCTCGCGCCTCCCGAAGTGTGAACATTCGCTGTCCGTTCTCGGGCTCTGGCACAACGTCTGTGGTGTCGGCCAGAGGCCGGGCACGCCGAGGTCCGAGAAGGCGGAAACCCGTAGGTCAGAGACGGTCCGGGCCTTGGCGTTGGAGCGCGCACGGCGTAGCTCCACAAAAGTGATGTTGTTGGTGATCTTCAGGTGGGCAGGCTTCGGCAGAACGTGTGAAATCGGCTTCTGGGGCGTGGTCGGTGGGGCGGTGTGATGCCGGGTGAGAGGTACTCGCTGAGCCGGATGATGTTCGTTCCGGCTGCGGTGAGGACGTGTTGGACGTGGGTTCTTGCCATGCCGCGGTAGCGGCAGTTCCGCAGGCCACGAGCATGGACCGTTTCGGAGACCGTGGCTTCGCAGCCAGCGCGGATCGCGTAGCGGCGGCGCCACTCGGCTGTGGTCTGCTCGGCCCGGTTCTGTGTCTGGATCTCTTGAAGAGGCTGGGGCATCAGGAAGATATGGCGGCCCTTGCCGTCGACGTTGCCGGTGCATTTGAGTCGGTCAGCGCATTCGCGGCAGGCCTTGCGCGGGAAGAGCACGGAGAGCCGGGGGTGGCCGTCGCCCAGTGTGGGTTTCCATGGCGGGCTCGTCACGCCGTTCGGGCAGGTCAGCGTCCGGGCCTGCCAGTCGATGTGGAAGTCCTTCTTGGCGAAGCCGGGCCTTTTGTTCGCGTGCGGGTCGTCACGGACCGGCCCGAAGAGCGTGATGTTCCACTGCTGGGCAGCGTGATGGATGCTGTCCGGCGAGATATAGCCGCTGTCGACGACGTGTTCGGTGGGCTGGAAGCCCTGCCTGGTCAGTCCCTGGTGGATTCGGTCGAGGGCGTCGATGTCCTGCTCGGGCGCCGGCCGGGTGGTCACCTGGACGATCACGTTCGGGCCGGTCTCGTCGCAGGTCTCGGTCTGGTGGTCGCGGTAGCCGATCCAGTCCTGCTGTCCGGCGGCGGTGACCTTCTGGCTGTAGCGGGCCTCGGGATCGTGCGGGGTGACGATCTCCATCCCGGACCACGGCACTCTCGCCGAAGCGGGATCGGGCCGGCCATCCGCTGAGGCCTTGCCCGTGTTGCGCCGTTCGGTCGTCCTGCGGCTTGCCCGGTCCCGGCTGGATTTTGGTCCCCGCCAGCGCAGTTGGCTGCTCTCGTCGATCCAGTACTGCTGGACCCAGACCTGCCGCAGGACCTCGACTGCGGGCAGTGACCGCAGGTCGGGTGGGGCGTCAGCGTCATGGACGGCTCGCAGGATGTGCATGCCGTCCTCGCCGACCCGCAGGACGTAGGCGATCAGGGCGTCACCTCCCCGGGGAAGCCGGTCATACCGGACCGGGCGGCCGTAGCGATCACCCCAGTCCGCGGTGACGAGCCCGGCCAGCCATTCCTCGCCTTGGACCACGAGCTCTTCCAGAGCCACCCGAAGTGTTTCGGCAACCAGTTCGCCCCGGTTGAGGCGTCGTACTGCCGCCAGCACGTGGGTCGAGTCGGTTCGGACCCTGCCTCGGCGTTTGACCAGGCCCGCAGCCGCAAGACGCTCGACCATCACTGCCAGCAGCCGGTCTGCACGGTCGTCTTCGGCCAGCCGGTCACGGAACTCGCTCAGCACCGAGAAGTCGAACCCCGCATCGTCCAGCTCCAGGCCCAGGCAGTACTTCCAGTCCAGCCGGCACCGGACAGCCTCCGCCGCCTGCCGATCAGTCAGATTCTCCATGTACTGCAGCACCGATACCAGCGCGAGCCGGGCTGGTGACAGGCCCGGACGCCCGTTCGCCGGATACCAGTCGACGAAGTCCTCGTCGACGAACAACTCGTCCAGGCGGTCACGCATCCACATCGCTGCGGTGCCCCGCGGATTGCTCGCCCGGGCCATCTTCACGGTCAGCGGCGGAACCACCCGACCAGAACCACACCCCATTGCCATCCCGGCCCCCTCCGACCGGCAGAACCACCCCCGCTCAACAACGGCAGCACACCGGCCGCCAGCACGAACGGCGTGTCGGAATGAGTTCACCCCTCCGAGCGAAGATCACCAACAGCATCCAAAAGTTGTGCCAGAGCCCGTTCTCGCGGGCCAAGCCAACGGGCAGCTGCCTGACAGCGCCCCGGCATGCTGCTGGACGGCGACAACATCGGACGCTGGTTCCACCAGCAGAAGCAGCCCACCACCTGGGCGCGGCTGCTGCCCGAGCAGCAGGCACGGCTGACCGCACTGGGCGTGCAGCCCGCTCAGAAGCCGTCTTCCGCCCCCCGCGGCCAGTCGCGGGGTGGAAGGGGCCGAGCAAAGAGCAGCAGCGTTCCAGCGGGGCCTGGGACCCGCCGTGGCCTGCCCAGCGGCCACCGCGCCTTGGCCGACCACTACGGCGCGACCGCGCCCGGCGCCACCGCGGCCGGACCAGTGACGCCGCCGCCGTCCTCATCGGCGGCCTTGCCCTGTGCTGGGCCGACGAACTCCTCCCCACGGCCCATTTCACCCCCCGCCGGCGCGCGGACGTCCTGGCTCCGCACGACGTGATGCGCAGTGAGGTCATACACGGTCAGTACCTGGACGTCAGCACTACCGGTGTGCCCAGCGCGGACCGGACCTGGACCGCGCCTTGACGATCACCCGCTACAAGACGGCCAAGTGCACGGTCGAGCGGCCTTTGCACATCGGTTGCCCTCTGGGCGAAGGCGCTACGCGGCTGGCTGAGGCCCTGAGTGCCTCCGCACTGCCGCTGGGTGAAGCCTTTCAGCTGCGCGACGACCTGCTCGGTGTCTTCGGCGATCCAAACGAGCCCGGGAAGTCGTGACTGGACGACCTGCGTGAGGGCAAGCCGACGGTCGTAGTCGCCATGGGGCACCGGCGGGCCGATCCCGTCCAGAGGCGGATGTTGGAGCGCTGCCTGGGCGAAGGGCCGCGGGGCACGCGGCATTTAGGCCGTGGGCGCCGCCGCCCTGCCTCACGCCGGAGGGGCTGTCAGCGGGCGGCCTTCGTTTGGCGCAGTGGCTGGGTCCGCTTGTGAACGGTTGCGTGAACCGGCTGTGCGGGCCGTAGGGACAAGGCCGCGTACGGGGCCACGTCGCCGGGGACGTCGAAGCGAAAGCGCTGGGTGAGTGTGGCGAGGACAAGGGTGGTCTCAACGAGTGCGAACCGGGATCCGGGGCAGCCTCGGGGGCCGCCGCCGAAGGGGAACCAGGCGTGGTCGGGGATCGGGTCCGCGGAGGCGGGGTTCCACCGTTCGGGGCGGAAGACGTCGGGGTCGGGGAACCAGCGGGGGTCGCGGTGCGTGACCCACTGGCTGCACCAGACGACGGTTCCGGCCGGGATCGCGGTACCGCCGATCGTCGCCCGGTCACGTGCCACGGTGGTGAGGAGCCAGCCGGGCGGGTACAGGCGCAGCGCTTCGTTGATGATCTGCCGGGTCCACACGAGCCGGTCGTAGTCCTCAAGGGCGGGTGGTCGGCCGGCCAGTACGTCCGCGAGCTCGGCTTCGAGCCGGGCATAGGCTGCCGGCGCGTGCGAGAGGCAGTACAGGGTCCATGTCAGTGCCATGGCGGTGGTCTCGTGGCCGACGGTCCACAGGCCGAGGGCCTCATCTCGGACTTCCCGGGGGGAGAGTGCGTGTCCGTGTTCGTCACAGGCTCTCAGCAGCCTGCTGAGCAGGTCGTCTCGCTCCTCGGTATCAGGGGAATCCAGGCGTGCCCGGATGAGGCGGTGCATCTCGGCGTCCACCACCGCGATCGCGGCTCGGACACGTCGGCGGTAGGGGGTGGGCACCCAGTCGGGCAGTAGCAGAGTCGGGCTGCGCATCTCATGACCCACCGCGTTCACGGCGGTTTCCACCGCATCGCACAGGGCGCGGGTTTGCTCGCCGGTGTCGTTGCCGAAGAGCGTGCGGACCACGTTGCGTTGTGCGATGGCGGCCATCTCGACTCCCACGTCGATCCGCTCGCCCTCGTGCCAGGTGTCGGCCGCCGAGCGTGCGCAGTCGACCATGGTCGCGGCGTGCGCCCGTACCTGGCGAGGTCGGAGAGTGGCCTGGATGAGGGAGCGCTTGCGTCGCCACTGGGCGCCGCTGCTGCGGATGAGGCTGCCGCCGGAGATCTGTTGAAGGGCCCAGCTGATGTCCGCGAGGTCGAAGGTGGTCCCGCGTGCCGCGAACACCTCGCCGATGTGCTGGGGGTGGGATACCAGCACGTTGCGCAAGGGGCCCAGCGGCCAGGAGACGGCGTCCCCGAAGTCCTCGCGCAGCCGGGTCAGGAAGCCGAGCGGGTCTTTCCCGAACGCCAGCAGGTTTCCCAGCCCGGGCAGCCCCCGCGGGCCGCGGACCAGGTCCAGCCGAGGAGATGGTGCGAACACGGGCAGCGGAAACCCCCTGACGGCACAACGGTCAGGCGCCACCGTAAGGGAAGGCCCCGTCAAGGCCGGGACACCCGGGCGCGTGTCGCCCGAGTCGACATCCCGTGCAGGTGGTGGGCCACGAACTGCGCAGCATCAGCCTCTTTCACCACGCCGTCCGCAGGGCCGTCAGGGGGAGGGAGCACTGGTGTTCTCGGTCTAGGACCGGCGCCGGGGTGCAGGAGGGAACGCCGACGCGAGTACGTCCATGGCGCGGGTCCGGTCGGCCTCGGCGGCGGTGATGCGGGCGCGGACGGCGCGCGTGGTGTCCGGGTCGGCGGCGATCTCGGCTTCGACCACCGCCCAGCCCTCACCGTCGGCCGTGGGCACGGTGATGACCTCCCAGTCGGTCCGGCCGGTCATCAGCACCGCCAGCAAAGCCAGGTACTCCCGCTGCAGATCCGGCCCGAACGCCGAACCCTCGGGGCCGGCCAGCACCGCCGCATGCCCCTCTGACAGCATCGCGCAGGTGTCCCGGGCCGCGGCGACCACCGCCTCGAAAACAGCCCGCCCGCACCGGTCCGCCAGATCGGCCAGGTAGACGTCCAGGAGGTCACCGTCCGCGTCACCGCTCACAGCCTGCCTCACCCACCAACACCATCCCGCACTACCCCACACAGCCCATCCCCGGGCCGCCACCGGCGGTCACGTTACGCTCCCGGCTTCGTCCGGGCGGCGACTTCGTCGTGATCGGTTCCTGCCCCGCCACCCCCGGACCGAACCGGAAGGAGTGGGCGGGCCATGTCGATGCCACGAGCTCCCGGCATGCGGCGCGCACGGGTCGTGCCCACAGGTCAGCGGGGCGGCCAGGGTGAGCGGGCAAGGATCGCCCACTCCTCGTCCGCCCGGCCGGGCACGAGACGGCCGTCCGTCTCCCACTGGCGGGCGAGATCGGTGAAGATCGGCTCCAGCTCCGGGCGCGGAACCGTTTCTTCGCTGCCGTGGTGCTGTGCGCCGATGGTGGGCGTGAGCCTCCTGGTAATGGTCACATCCCTTCAACGCCGCAGTCGCGGTCCAGGTCACCCCTGTGCAGGCCGTCCCGGCCGGCCGCCGCGATGAGCAGGCGGCCGCGACACAGTGACCGGTTGGCGGGGTGCGCAGTTCCCTGGGCGAGCCCGCCCGGGCTCTGAAACGTCTGGAGAGTGCCCAGTGGACCTGCGCAGCCGTCTGCTCGTCGAGGACAACATGCTCCTGCTCACCCTGGAGGAGCCGGTGGGCACCGAGCAGCGGGCGGCTCTGGCCCAGGCCGTCGACCAGCTGGTCGACGAGCACCGGCCCGCTGGCCTGGTCCTGACCCTCGGTGCGGCGGCGGGCACGGCGGCTACGGTGTCGGTGGTTCTGCGCGCCTACCGTCACTGGGCGGCCGCCGGCCTTCCCATGGCGGTGGCCACGCCACAGGCGGCGGTCCGCTACCTCATCCGAGCCAATCAGCCCGCCCTGCCCGTCCACGCCCCCACCCACGACGCCCTGCGGGCCGTGCGGGCCCTGGTGCGCCGCCAGGGCGGCGTCGACGACCTCCTCCCCCGCCCGTGGGGGCAGGACGGTGCGGCACGACAGTGATGGCCGCAAGGGTCCGGCAGGCACCTCTGGCCTTGGGGGCGCGGGCGTGACACGCTCGAAGAACTACCAGCCTGGTCTGGTGAGCACTCAAAGCCACTGCCCGGTCGCCTTCTGTGTTCGATGGCAGGCGGGGCGGTTTCGCTCTGTGCGCGGCCCGTATGCCGTGCGCGTGACGGCCTTCTCCGCCCCGACAACGGGGAGCCGACCGTAATGGGCTCCGATCCCGAAACGGGCGGTCCGAGCATGTTCCCCACCTTCGAGCTTGACGTCTGCGTGCAGGGCCGCCGGACGGTTGTGGCCTTGGCCGGCGAACTTGACATGGGCACCGCACCATGCCTGGCTGGCTTTAATCACGAGTCCTGTCCGAGTTTCGACGTCACCGGGGTACTTGCCAGGCCAGCATCGGGAGTGCTCCTGGCGAAAGGCCCTGGTCATGCCGCAGGTGTCGAAGGTCGAGCTGTACGCCGCGATCCGGCGCGACCACCGAGACGGCATGACGATGCGGGAGATCTCGCGCAAGTACAACGTGTCGTGGCGGACGATCAGGAAGGCCGTGGACTCGGTCTGGCAACCGGCACCGACTCCTACCGGCTCGCCTCGACCCGGGCGCGGACCGAAGCGCCCGCCAAAGCCGGCTGACCGCTGCATGGTTCAGCTTGATGGTCCTCCACCCCAAGGATCATCAAGCACTGTTTCGGGGATGTTCGCCGTGAGCATTTCGTCGATGCAGCTGCGCAGCCCGACGCCGGTGGGGTCGATCCAGGTGAGCCATGGCACCGGCTGGAGCAGGCCGTCGTATTGACGGGTGTCGGGGTCGGTGAGGAGGGCGCGGAGCTCGTCGGGGGCGGGGTCGGTGACCAGGCACAGCCAGGCCAGGCCGGCGCCGATGCGGACCTCGGGCGGTCGCCCGGGATCCGACCACAGGCCCCGGGCCCACTTGAGAGCGTGTTCATCCTGGTGTTCGCGGGCGAGTTGGGCGATCGCCAGGATCAAGCTCACCCGGACTACCGCATCGTCTTCCTTCGCCAGCCTGGAGTGCAGAGCAGAGGAGACGTGTGAAAGCTCGCCGGTCGCAGCCGCCAGAACGTAGGCGGTCACAGAGCGGACCTCGGGGTCAGGGTCGGAGAGAAGCGGGAGCAGAAGGTGCAGGTCGTCCGTGACGGCCTGACGGGCGGCCTGGATCGTCCAGTCCACCGGGCACATCGTGCTGCCCTCGATCATCAACGGCTCCTCGGCGACCTGGAGCAGGCCTTCCCGCGATCCGTCCCCCATGTGCTGACACCGGCCGATCTCGGCGACCAGGCGAAGGGTTTGGGCACGGAGTTCGGGGCGCGCGGTCGCCGCGATCCGGAGCAGGAACGGCACCGCCAGTGCCCCCACCGCGATCGTGCTGCCCTGGTGGTGAAGACTCGTCCAGAGTTGCCGCAAGACCCCGTCGGCAGCTTCGGCGTCCCCGGACGCGAGCGTGGCGAGCAGGCCGGGGATCTCCTCGCCCGGGCCGTAGAAGTGCCGGAACCGCTGCCAGGGGACCTCGTCGTATCTGAACCCGTCCTTGACCTCCCGCGGGATCGCGCTGACGGCCGCCCGCACGTCGCAGTCCGTGCCGACCCACCGTTCCGGCCAGTCGTCCCAACGGTCGTCGTCCATGGCTTGGCCTTCCAGTCCATCGACAGCATCCGAACGCCGGGAGTCTAACGACCAGTGATCAAGAGACGGACCGCTTCTGCCGCACTCCGGTGGCACCCCACCACGGCGACGTCATTTCTCGTGAGCATCTCCAGCACTCAAGATCGCCAACTGCTGATCAAACGCTGCTACTTCACGTGAACGAAGCCACAACGGCTCTACGCTCCAGCCCCACCTGCGGCCGCCTTCCCCTCACGCACCAGGCGGCTTCGGCTGGCGTGTGATCAAGGCTCTCGCCCCCACCACCTTCATACGCTTCCACCGCAGTGGGAAAACCATCATCGCCGCCGTCCCCCTCCGTCCCGTCTCCTGAGGAACAGCGCCAGCGCGGCCCCGCCGGAACCGCAGAGGCCGCGTCGGCCGCGGCGGGAGGGTGACGCCGGTCTGCCGTCCGGGGCGTCGACCGCGCGGCGTGTGGACATACGGCCCACCATGGCCCGGTACCCCGTCCCGGCCGCCCTGTCTGGAGCACGCCCCTGCTGGAACGCACCTGCGCAACACCCATACCGAGGTCACCTTCATCCTGCCCGCCGGCACCCCGCCCGGCCCCGTCAGCATGGTCGGGCGACTTCAACGACTGGCAGCTGGGCACCCGATTGGTTTAATTGGATCGGGGCCGGTTCCCCGAGGTCTTTGACCGAACCGATCGTCGATTTCCGAAGCCGACGGCATGGATCCCTGGAGTTCTCTGCACGCCCTCGTGGCCGCTCGGGCGCGCAGAGAACCTCCACGGGTTGAGGTGGATCTACTTGTGGGTGATCCACCAGAGGGCCAGTTGGATGGGTGCCGCGCCCGCGGCGGTGATGGCGCCACGGAAGGCGGCTCGGGCTGCGGTTCGCACGAGACGGTGCAGGCGCTCGCGGCGCGGACGGTTATGGGTCATGGCGTCGGCCTTTCGGCGGCGGCCTCGGCGGTGCCGTGGCCTGGTGCCGCTGACGCGACTTGTCCGGGGACTTTCCCGGTTCTGACCACGTTCGGGTAGCGGGGCGGTGCACGCTGGTGACCTCGGGGATGACGGGAGATGCCCGACGGGCCGGGTTTCCCGGATGGTTTACGGTCCGGATCCGGGTGAAGGGCGAAGGGGGTCGGCGGGTGGGTGAGCCGCTGGATGCGACGGGGGTGTGGACGGCCGCGTTGCGGGTGCTGTGGGAGGCAGCCGGGAAGCCGACGGGGGCTGCGGTCAAGCGGCAGGCCGCTGCGCAGGTCCCGCCGTTGAAGGTGACCTCGCAGTCGTGGAGCGATTGGTTGGCCGGCAAGAATGTCCCGGTCGATCCCAAGATCGCGGCGTGGCTGGTGGTGTTCCTGCGTGGCCGGGCTCAGCAGCGGACGTCGGCGTTCGTGCCCGAGACGGATGCTTGGTGGCGGCAGGTGTGGAAGCGGGCACGCGAGGAGCGGCAGAACAAGGGCGGCCGCCCGCCCGGGGCGCGCTCTTTCGGTACGCCGGTGGTGGTGTGGGAGCAGATCCGGGTGGGGGTGGTGCCGCGGGCAGCGGATTGTTTCCAAACTCGGGCAGTGGGGGCTGGGCTGGAGCGGGCGGCCGAGCGGGACGGCACGGTCGTGCTCGCCCACACGGAGGTTCAGGAGTCGACGCGGGTGCTGGCCGGGATGGGCGGGGTCGGCAAGACCCAGCTCGCCGCCGCCTACGCCCGCCGCGCCTGGCAGCAGGGAGTGGGGGTGCTGGTGTGGGTGAACGCCGCCACCCGAGAAGGGATCATCTCCGCCTACGCCGACACCGCGTCACGGCTCGGCCTTCCTTCAACAGACCGTGATGACCCGGAGGCGGCGGCGCGGGAGTTTGTGTCCTGGGCCGAAACCACGACCGACTGCTGGTGGCTGGTCGTGCTGGACGACGTACACAGCCCCGGCGACCTGACCGGGCTGTGGCCGCCGGCGGCCGCCTCGGCGGCGGGCGGGCAGGTGGTGGTCACCACCCGGCTCCGCCACGCCGCTCTTCAAGGAACCGACCGGCACACCATCACCGTCGGGACCTACAGCCCCGCGGAAGCCCACTCCTACCTGCACACCAAACTCGGGCCTTCCGCAGCCGAGCCCGCACAGGCCGACGCACTGGCCGCGGAGTTGGGTTATCTGCCGCTCGCGCTATCGCAGGCCGCATCCTACATCCTCAACGCCGACATCACCGTTCCCGTATACCGGGAACGCCTCGCCGCCCACCTGCTGCCCCGCTTGCTGCCCGAGCGAGCAGATCTGCCCGATGACCACCAGCGCATCGTCTCGGCCACCTGGGAGTTGTCCATCGGCCAGGCTGACCGGGCCGAACCGGTCGGCCTGGCTCGGCCACTGCTGCAGGTGGCCAGCGTGCTGGATCCGGGCGGCATTCCTCAAGCCGTGTTGACCAGCCCATCAGCACTGGACTACCTCACTGGCCTTCTCCCGGACTCCGGCCACTCCCCCGGCGCAGGCTTCGTCCGGGTAAGCGAGGAGATGGTTGATGGAGCACTGCGAGTTCTGCACCGCCACAGCCTGATCGACCATGATCGGACGAGCATCAATCGTGAGGTCCGCGTCCACCAGCTCATCCAGCGCGCCACACGAGAAAACCTCGCCACCCAGCCCGAAACCGGCCCGGAACTGCTCGCCGCGCTTGCCGACACAGCCGCCGACGCTCTGCTGGCGGTGTGGCCACAGACAGAACACGACGACCTCGGTCAGATCCTACGCGCCAACACCACGGCCCTGGCCCAGGCCACTGGTACCGCCCTATGGGATCCCGATGCCGGCGGCCGCCCCGTACTGTTTCGCACCGCAGAAAGCCTTGAGGAAATCGGCCAGATCAGCGCCGCCCGCGACGCCTACACCATTCTGCACACCAGCGCGGTGCGCCATCTGGGCGCCGACCACCCCGACACCTTGAAGGCTCGTTACTACCTGGCGGCCTGGCACGGGACGGCCGGGGATGCCCCCGCCGCCATAGCCGCCTTGAAAGAGTTGCTGGACGATCAGCTGCGAGTGCTCGGCCCCGACCATCCCATCACCCTGACCACCCACCACGACCTGGTGTTCTACCGAGGCCGGATGGGCGACGCCAGTGTTGTCTCCATGACGGAGCAACTGTTGGCCGACCTACAACGGGTGCTCGGTCCCAACCATCCCAATACCTTGACTCTCCGCATCAATCTTGCTTCCTGGCGGGGGCATGCAGGAGATGCCACTGGAGCCGTCAGCGCCTTGGAGGAGCTGTTGGCCGACTTTCAACGGGTGCTGGGCCCCGACAACCCCCACACCCTGCGTACCCGCCACGAACTCGCCTTCTGTCGGGGCCGGGCCGGAGATGCGGCGGGCGCGGGCGCCGCCTTCGCGGAGTTGCTGGTCGATCAGCTGCGGGTGCTCGGCCCCGACCACCCCAACAACCTCATCACCCGCAACAACCTGGCGCTGTGGCAGGGGGTGGCCGGGGATGCGGCGGGCGCGGCCGCCGCCCTCGCGGAGCTGCTGGCCGATCAGCTGCGGGTGCTCGGCCCCCACCACCCCAACACTCTGTCCACCCGCCACAACCTGGCGAACTGGCGGGGGGAGGCCGGGGATGCGGCGGGCGCGGCCGCCGCCCTCGCGGAGCTGCTGGCCGATCAATTGCGGGTGCTCGGCCCCCACCACCCCAACACTCTGTCCACCCGCCACAACCTGGCACTCTGGCAGGGGAAGGCCGGGAATGCGGCAGGCGCGGCCGCCGCCCTCGCGGAGCTGCTGGCCGATCAATTGCGGGTACTCGGTCCCGCCCGCCCCGAGACCTTACAGACATTCCGCGACCTGGGGGACTGGCTACAGCGAGCAGCCCTTGAGTCATGTCAGGGCCCAGGTGGCGATGTCCTGGAAACGCTCGAAAACGGGACGGCCGACGCCCCGCCTGAGACCCCAGACCAGACCGTCCCGAAGCCGGTCCCCCAGCCGGGGGTTGAGCCCCGGAACCCGGCCGCCGGAGTCTCAGAATGATGAATCGCCTGGCCAGGTTGGCGCTGGCAGGACCGCTGTGTGCAGGGGGAGGCGGGTAACGATGAACTGGACTGGTGGAGGAGGCCAGGATCGCGCTGGACCCGGTCGGGCCGGGGCCGCCGGAGCCGGTGGCCGTACACACGCCGGCGAGTCGGGTGGACGACGTGGTGCCGGTCGCCCGGCCCTCACCGTCTTCGACGTGCTGGCCTCCCCGACCGGGTACGGATTCTCCATCGACTTCACCCCTGCCGGGCTGGAGCCCCGCCAGCCCCGGTGGCGGGCAGACCGCGAACCCCATCAGATCGTGGCTGCGGAGGGAGCAGAGGGCGTCACATCTGGTGAAGGCGGTGCCGGAGCTCGAACAAATCGCGCATGCTCCCCACCTGAGCCAGACGGCGCAGCAGGAGATCGACGTAGCGGTCGTCGCCGCGGCGTACCGCCTGGAGGATCTCCTCGACGAGGCGGGCGGCAGTGTGCGGTGCGGTGTGCGGGAGAATCTGCGTCGGAAAGGGCTACCCCTTTGGGACGGTGGCCACCTTCCGACTGCACCTGCGGCGCGTTCTCCTGGCCGAAGAGTGACACCTGAGCACGGCCACGCGCAGCGGCGGGCCTTCCCGGCCCGTGGTGCGTCCTCGCCGTCCTGGCCGTCGCCCTCTCCCGTGCCAGGACGCCTGGCCTGGTTCCTCGGTGTCCCCGCTATGGACGTCGCCCCGCTACCCGAACCGACTGGGTTAGACCCCATCGACCCGGCCTGTCCGGAAGGCCAGCGCTCCGCGGCGCCGGGAGACTGGTTGGTAGTCGGCTGGCAGCCCCAGCCCCAACAGCTGATGGCCGACATCGCCGGCATTCCAGGCCCCGGCACCGCGTGCGGCGAACGCTACGCCCTACCAGGGTTCCGCCGCCTCCTCCAAGAACGCGCCCACCACGCACGCGACCAGACGGACATGACCACCGGCTGGCTCACCCACACCTGACCAACACACCCCGCACCAGGCACCCCGCCGGGGACCGCCGCCAGGGCACCGGCCTGTCAAAGCTGTGAGCCCGCAGGGGGCCAAGGTTCGTGGTGTTCAAGCGTTCTGGGAAGGCGACGCGGCTGCTGTGGGAGGCCGCAGCCGAGGGGCCGGCGCGGTTCCTGCCTCCGGCGCGGCGCCGTGGCTGGGTGCTGTACCGGTGGGAGACGCAGTTCGGGGAGGTCGTGCTCGCGCACACGGTGCGCGGTGAGATGGGGATGACGGTCCCGAGCCACGCTCTGCTGCAGGAGCTGGCCGAAGATGCCGTGGCCCTGGCAGTGGTGGAGCCCGAACTACAGTCCGCCCCACGGCCCAAGCCTGGAGGCGATCGACGCCGACGGCCCCGACAAGTACTACGGCACGACCTGGCGCCGCCTGGAGCGAGTGCTCGGCATGCCCGCTCCCTCCTGGCACTCAAGCCTGCGCGACCCCGAGCTGATGATGGCCTGGCGGCCGGGAGCAACCACCCTGGAGGTCCCGGCCGTCGTCGTCCCGGCCCCAGGGCCGCTGCTGCGCCTGGCAGCCCAGGAGCCCGACGGTTCCCGCGCAGGCGTGGCGGCCCTGGACACCGCCCGGCGTGCCGTGTGGTCCGAGACGAAGAGCTGCCATGACGAGATAGGGGTAAAGAAGCTGCCCACCGGCTGCCCGAGGAGCTGGTCGGCTGACCGGCGATGCCGCGGCGGGCCTGGACATGACTCCGCCACGGGCCCGCTCGGACGGCTGCTGTGCCTCATGCCCGGAGGGGGCAGATGAGTGGGAGGACGCGTTCGGTCAGCTGCCCGGTGAGGTGGGTGTCGGTGAGGGCGGCGTCGGTGAGCCAGCCCGCTTGCGTCAGCTGGTCGACCAGGTGTTGCAGCTCACCGGGATCGGCCGGAACCCAAGCGGCAAGAGTGGTCAGGGCGATGCCCTGGCCGCCCAGGCCGAGGCGTCCCGAGGCGTCGGCCTGGGTGGTCAGCGTCAGGGCGAGCAGTCGGGTGCCGGCGGTGGCTTTGGCCTTGCGGAGCTTCTTGTCCGAGATGACCTTCTGAGCCCAGCCGGAGAGCTTGGGCCGCATCTTCTTGCCGAACGTGAACGGGCCCGTCCCGTCGTCGCCGGGCGCCAGTGAGGGAACGGTGACCGGGGTGGCGTTCTCCGGCCGGGAGGCGAGCAGTTCGTCCACGGTGCCAGGAAGTCCCAGCCAGCCACAGCTGCTCAGCTTCTCGACCAACTCCTCCGGCCCCGTCAGGCCCAGCGTGGTGAGGTCCTGGCCGACGAGGTTGCCGGTGCCGGTGTTCGCGGTGCGCAAGGTCAGCATCAGCACGAGCAGCCGTGCTTCCGGTCCGGGAAGCGGGGTGTGGTCGGCTACATGCGCGAGGACGGAGCGTGCGTGCTCCCACTGCGCCGGGACGGTCAGCAGCCGGGCCACGGCCGGCCCGCCGTCGACGGCGATGTTGCCGGTGCGTTGCTGGTGCTGGAGGCGGGCGGTGGCGGCGGCCTGTTCGGCGCGCCGTGCCTCCCATCGCAGGGGTCCGTCGCTGGTGGCGTCGGCCCAGGCGGTGAAGGCGCGGGCCTTGCGCTCCTGGAGGTCGGCGAGGAGCTCCAAGTCGGGCTGGTCGCGCTGCTGGTAGTCGCGGAAGAGGTTGCCGAGGTCGATGAGTTCGTCTCGAAGGACGACGGGGCGCAGGTCGTGGGGGATGATCCGCTGGGCGATCTTCGCCTGTGGTGGGCGGCGGCGTGCCGGTGCGGCGCGGGGGGCCGGAACTGGGCCGGCGACCTGGGGGTCGGAGGACTCTGGTTCCTCGGTGGTGGCTACGGTTTTCGCTCCGGGGGTGGCGGCCGCGCATCGAGTACAGCACTCCATGACCTGCCACCAGCGGCTTTCCCGGTCAGTGACCACGGCCAGGACGACCGGGCCGCCGCACCGCCAGGGTTCTGTGCGTGGACGGCCCGCGCCGGGCAGATGGGTGTGGCAGCCCGCCAGTCGGCACGCGCAGTACGCCGTGGCTCGTGGGGCGGGGGTGGCGCGCAGGTGGGTCTTGATGTGGGCGACCGCGGCCGCCCGGCCGGCAGCCGCGGACGGCAGACGCTGCTCGGCACAGGCGGGCCGGCTGCACGAGATACGCACCGCCGTACTGCCCCGACCGGCGGCGTCCAGGCGCACCGTCCAACGACGTCCCGGCACCCGTTCGTCCAACTCGCTCACCGCGGCCTGCGTCATCCCGGTCGTCCTCCCGTCCCATGTTCCCTACCGCCGTGTCCCGCCGTGCTGGACGGGCCGGCGGGCGGCGAGCCCACCGTACGCGGCAATCAGCCTGCTCACGGGGGAACTCGCCCTGGTTCTTCACCTGCCCTGACGGGTTCCTCCGGCGTAGCGTGCGGGTACACGCCTGACCCGCCACCCTCTGTTCCAGGCGCCGGGGACAGCCACTTCCCGGCGGACCTTTCTCAACGATGGCACGGTGCCGGGCGTGAGTCCGGCCTGGACGGGGCGACGCCCCTAGACGAGTAAGTCCGAAGTCTTCGGGCGCATAAAAGCGAGGGTCTCGTTGATCCGTTTGTGACGACAGACCTCGAAACCCTCGCGACAGCACTGTACGTGAAGATTGATGACTCTCTGGCAGGAACGCGGCGGTTCGGGCGGCCGCCGAGGCTGACGGATGCCGAGCTGTTGACGGTGGCAGTGATGCAGGCCGTCCTGGGGTTCGTCTCCGAAGCCCGCTGGCTGCGGTTCGCCCGCCGTCACCTGGCCGCCGAGTTCCCCTACCTGCCCGGCCAGTCCGGCTACAACAAGCGCCTGCGGGCCGCGAACACACTGATCAGCAGGATCATCCGCACCCTGGCCCGGGACACCGACCTCTGGCACGACGACGTGTGGATCGTCGACTCCACCCCGGGTGAGTGCGCCCGCTCACGCCCCACCGTGAAGCGTTCCGACCTTGCCGGCTGGGCCGGCTACGGCTACTGCCCCTCGCACTCACGGTTCTTCTGGGGCCTGCGGCTGCACCTGCTCTGCACACCCGGCGGCCTGCCTGTCGCGTGGGCCCTGGCCAACCCCAAAATCGACGAACGCGAGGTCCTCGCCGACATGCTCGCCGGCGACCGGGACCTGCTGGCCACACATCCCGGGCAGACGATCGTCGGCGACAAGGGCTACGTCTCCAAACACCTCGACGCCTTCATGACCGGGCACGGCCTGGCCCTTCTGCGGCCCAGCTACCGCAACCGCGCACCCCGGCCGGGAGAACACCTCCTCAAGCCGATTCGGCAGCTGATCGAGTCGGTCAACGACACCCTCAAGGGCCAGCTCGACCTCGAACGCCACGGGGCCAGGACCCCTGCCGGGGTCCTGGCCCGCGTCGGCCAACGCATCCTCACCCTGACCGCAGCCATCTGGCACAACCGCGCAAACGGAACACCGATCACCCGCTCACTGATCGCCTACGACCACTGACCAAGACTTCGGACTTACTCGTCTAGTCGTCGCCCCAGGCCGCCTGGAAGGCATGTTGCCTGGTCTGCGCGTCACGGACGTCGGGGTCGTTGGCGCTCAGGGCGATGATCCGCCAGACGGTGGTTTCGCAGTCGGCGAGCCAACGGTGACCCAGGTAGGGGTTGCTGCCTTCCCTTCCCTCCAGGCGCTCGGCAAGGGCTCGGCCGATGACCTCGGCGGCCTTCGCACGATCTTCGTCGGTCATGTACTAGGGTCTGCGCCCCGTCGCGGTGCCGAGCGATCCCCGAGGCAACTCGTGTCGGAACCTCGCCGGATAGCAGGGAGGAGATCAGGGCGCTGCTAGCCGAACGTCCGCGGCGTCGACGACGTCGTCCAGACCGAAGTGGGCTCCGTCGGGGCCGGCGGTGGCCGTGGTGGGCCCGCGATGTCGGCCAGCGGGTCGCCAGGCAGGTGTCCCGATGGACGCCGGCCAAGCCGGGCGCCGCGCCGGACACCTGGAGGGCGGCTGCGGTCTCGGTGGCGGCGTGCATCCGGGCAGGGGTGTCGCTGGCGAGGGTGGCCAGGAGGGTCGTGGTCCCGGCCCGTCGGTGGGCGTCCAGCATTCCGCCGCCAGGCGGCCGGGTCCGGCTCGGTGAAGTCGTGGCCGACTGCACCGTGACCGTGATGGTCGACCAGCCCAGGCGCTGCCCACAGCCCGCTCGCCTCGGTCACGGTGTGGCCCGCGTGCGGGCAATGGGCGGCGACGAGGCCCTCGCAGACGGTCACGTCCCCGGCCCGGTTGCGGGGCGCCGACGACGCGGGCGCCGCGTACGGTCACACAGCCGCCCGTCATGCCCAGCCACCGGGCCCGGGGCCGGGCTTCGCGCGAACCGCACGTGCTGGCGTACCGACACGTTCATCAGGTGGTCGAGCCGGTTTGCCGTGATGCCGATCTCAGCAAAGCGAGTGCGAGCACGCTCAGGCTCCGCCCCGACCTCTGCTGGCGGTCATGACCAGTCGATGACCAGCGGCGCGAGGGCGTCGGCTCTTGGTGTCGGACGAGGTGCCCGCCTCGTTCATTCCGCAGCAGGATGGGCTTGTGGGCGCGGGCGTCTGTGGTTGATCAGGTGCCAGTCCGCGCGCAGCTCGAAGCGGGCGGTCTCGGCAACGTCCATCGGGTTGGCCGGTACCGGCGGACTGCCGCAGGACAGCTTTACCTCTGAAGCAGTGGTGAGGTGGGCCAAGGCGTTGCGGAGCGCGTAGAGCTCCACTCCGGTCGCCTTGGCCAGCCGAAGCAGGGAGGTTTGGGGTGCGGTTCCTTCCCGGGATGTCCACCGAGCCGCCAGGTACAGCAGGACGGCGTCCTCTTCAGGGCCGTCGAGAGCGGACTGGGTACGCTGCTCGTGCTCGATGCGGCGCAGCATGAATTCGACCTGTGGGGGGAGCACCCCGCGGGCCCGGTAACCGTCCCTGCGTTCGCGGGCCGCGTCCAGGACGCGACGCGCGTTGATGCACGCTTGCTCTTTGGTGATCAGGCCGTCGGTGCGGGGTTCGCTTGTCACGATTCTCTTCTTCGCTGCGTGGCAGATGGTGCCTGGGCGCGCCTGCCCTAGGGAGCTTCTTGGCGGCCAGCTGGAGGCAGGGCACGCAAGAGGTCCCATAGGGGGCGAGTTCCGCTTGCCCATTCGGCGAGGAGGTGGCGGTCGACCAGGTGAAGGCGCTGGGACTTGGCGAAGGCGGCGGCGTTGGCGGTGATTCGGCCGTTGGTGAGCATCACCAGGATGTCGCCGTTGTGGACCTGGCGGCCAGTGCCATTGAGAACATGGAGGTCGGGGGTGCCGACGGGCTTCCCGGACCAGCCGGCTTTCTTGTGCTTGCACTGGATGACCCAGCGGCGCCCGAAGGGGTCGGTTGCTTTGACGTCGGCGCCGTTGTCGCCGCGGCCGCCGACCTGTGCTGCGTCGGCGCAGCCGTCGCGGCGCATCAGGTCTCGTACCGCGAACTCGAACTCGCGGTGGTGGAGTCCGTCGAGTTGTCCAAGGGCGTAGCGCAGGCCGCTCGCCCGTACCTGCTGCCACCGGGCGGCCTCGCGGTGCCGCCACCCCCAGGCGCCGGTTGCCGCGGCGGCTGCCAGCAGTACTGCGGCCACTATCCAGGGGTGCGCGGCCAGCCATCGCAGCGCGGTGACCGTCAGGCTGAGGATGGCCGTGACCGCGACCGCGACGAGGACCACCTGCTCCAGGTGCTGGCTCTTCCGCTTCCGGGACCAGCCACGGTGGCCGGTGGAGCGCCGAGCCGGGCCGCGGCCGCTCACCTGCTCTGCCCGAGAAGACCCGCGCCAGGACGTGAGCAGGCCGCCCGCTGCTCCGGATCGGGGGTGCCGGTCACTGGCCGGCCTGCGAGACTCCGCTGACCAACTGGCCGAGAAGACTGGCAATGCCCTGACCCAGGTCGGTGGGGGCAAGAATGACGCCCAGCGCCAGAACGATGACCACGGTCATCTTCTCGTCGAACCGGCTCCGGGCTTCGGTGCGGCGGCGCAGCCGCAGCACGACGATGATTGCCAGCAGTACCGCCACGTTGATCGTGAGCAAAATGTCCAGTCCCCTGTCAAGTCCGTCAGGGGCAGCGGACCACCGCCCCCTGGTCTTGTGTAGCGGGAGGTCAGCGGCACCATGACCAGATCAATAGGGATTGGCGGTAACGCGCTGCACTGGCCGGATAAGGCAGTCCGGGTGTTCGAGGAATCCCAGTACGACCAAGCTCCCAGCACTGCCTTCACTGGCCTCGGGCAGTGCGAAGCTCCTGCCTGCCACCCAAGTCACCACCACAGGAGGGCTCCTTGTTGACACGGACCCTGCGGGCGGGGCCCCGCCGCCCCAACCCACCGAGGCAGGCCAGGGAGAAGCGGGGGGTGCGCAGCGATCAAGCAGCCTTTTCGGCCGCCGTCGCTCCATGCGTCCGTGAGCGTGGACGCAGACCGTCGGCCAGGGGCTGCCCCTCCCGAGCCGCAGCGCTGAAGGCCGGCAGGGCGGACGCCTGGCTGCGGTGCCGGTTGCTGCTGCTGGCGCCGCCGCCGGACCGCGGTTCGACGACGAGCCAGCAGCGTCGGCAACACCGCCGCAGTATGAAAAGTCTTTCCGACGGACACTCAGTCCTCGGAGCCGGGGCGGGGGCGTGCAGGGTGGTGTCCAGGGCCCGAGTCTGGACAACAGCGTGCAGCCACCGACACAGCGAGCTTCGGCGATGGGCAGAAGCAGGGCAAGCAGTCGATGACGACGCCGGGCCGGCTACGAAGGTGTGCGTCCAGTGGGCATGTGTGCGGCGCGGCCGGGCAGCAGAGGTGAAGCCGGGCTCCCGGTGCCGCCCGCCGGCGTCAAGATCATGAAGGGGTGAAAAGGTGAAGGGCTTCCGCAGCTTCATCCTGCGCGGCAACGTGGTCGACCTGGCGGTCGGCATCGTCATCGGGGCAGCGTTCACCGCCGTGGTGAACGGCTTCGTCAGCGCCTTCCTGACCCCGTTGGTCGGACTGGCCACCGGCGCCACCGGCGACATGAGCCGCAAGACCTTCACCGTCGGCGCCACCGCGTTCCCCTACGGCGCCTTCATCAACGCGGCGATCAGCTTCCTCCTGCTCGCCAGCGCGTTGTACTTCCTGGTCGTGCTGCCGATCAACAAGCTGCACGAACGCCTCGCCCCGCACCAGGACGTCCAGGCCCCCAAGCGGGACTGTCCCGAATGCCTCAGCCCCGTACCCGCCCAGGCCCGACGCTGCGCCTCCTGCACGGTCGCCGCCCTGCCCACCGTACCCGCACAGGCCGGAGAGACAACCCAGCGCCTCGGATGACCGGTCGCTCCTCACCCATCCGCTGACAGCTCAGCGGGCATTACGCACCCTCACCGTGCACTGACCGTCGACCCGCCGGACGCCGAGGGCGGACGCCCGGTCCGCGTGGACGGTGAGATCCTCGGCCGCACCACCGGCCCTGGCGACCTCTTCGAGTTCCTCGGCGGGCCGACCGTCTGGACCCCGCCCGCCAGCGACAAGTTTCGGTCGGCCCTCGCCGGCAGCCCATTCAGGCGAGGCCGCCGAGCACGGCGCCGCCACCCTCATCACCTTTGAGGACGGTGACGAGCACTTCACGGGCTCGCCAAAGCCCGGGACCTCGCGCGCGGCATCATCCGCGCCGCATCCGGCAAGGTCTCGCGCCACTCGCTCAAGGCCGGCCGCCTCCCCGGCAAGACCGAGACGCTCCTCCGGGTCGGTGAGGGCCTGGACCAGCTCGGCGCGGCGCAGGGCGGTGTCGCCGTCGTGGTCCAGCTTCAGAATCCACCACTCCCCTGGCCGGGCCTCGTGGCCGGTGGCGACTTGGGGGACGGCGACGGTGTGGAGGAGGCCGAGGCGGCGCAGCAGTCCGCTGGGGAGCCAGGCCGCGTCGCGCCGTGGATTCGTAGGGCACTGGCTGGCACTGGTCTTCCCACCAGCGTTCGTGGGCGGTCCAGGTGTCGCCGGCGAGCCAGCTGGCCTCGCCTCCGTGGTCGCGGATGCGGTCGGCGAGCGCGGCTTCGGCCTTCTGGAAGGCGCGTCGGGAGGGGCCTGTGAGCCGGATGCTGGTGGGCTGTCCGAGGCGGCGGAGTTCGATGCCGCGCTCGCTTCGTGCTGTGATCCGGCACCCATTGAGGCCGTGGTCTCGTCGTCGCCGGTACCGACCCTCACCCGCCCGGGCAGCAGACCGGACAGCAGGCTGTCGAGGCTGGCGTTGCTCTCCAGGTGGAGCCTGATGCCGTCCGCGGTGGACTGCACGTACTGGATACCGAAGGGGAACTCGTAGAAGTTCCGCTGGGAGCCGAGTACCCAATACGATCGGTGATCCCTCACGCCTGGATGTCGATGGGAAATGACGGCGCCGGCTGTGGCGGAAGTTGGTTCACGTTCCTGACAGCCGCCCAGCTCCATGATCAGGCCACTGCGAAACGGACGTGACAGGCGATGTCTGGTGAGGAAGACTCGCGTTGTGCGTGATCGTGTAGAAGCTTCCTCTGGCCTGGTGTTGCGGAGATGGACGACTGGGGATGCCTTGGCGGTGATGACCGCATTCTCGGATCCGCTCATGCGTGGACAGTCCGTCGAGCCGGTTGATTCTGTGCAGGCTGCTGAGCGGTGGATCGCCGCTCGTGGTGACCAATGGGTTGCGGATTCTGCCTATTCCTTCGCCGTCGTCGATGGTGGTGGCCTCGTTCTCGGCCAGGTATGCATCGGCTCAGTGGATCGGCGTCATGCCGTTGGATGGGTGTCCTACTGGACGACGGCAACGGCTCGTGGCCAGGGCATAGCTTCCCGTGCCTGCTGTGCTGTGGCCCGCTGGGCTTTCGACGATGCCGAACTCTTCCGGCTGGAGCTTGGGCACCGGGTGAACAACCCCGCCTCATGCGGTGTGGCTCGCGCTGCCGGCTTCGCGGTGGAAGGACAGCAACGACAGAAGCTCCAGTACGACGATGTCCGCTTCGACGTGGAACTCCATGCGCGTCTGGCAACGGATAGGGAACCCGTGTCGTTGTGAAAAGGCGGTGCGGGACGGCCCGCTGCGCACGAGAGCCAACGGGCTGACTCCCTCACAGCTCCCCTCCCCCCAGGGCCGGCCGAACCTGTCAGTGACGGCCTGCCCGCTCATCCGTCCGGGACCTGAGACCGAGCGCCGTAGATGGCCCCTCCGGCCAACTACGGCGCTCAAGTCCCCAGTAGGGCGCTGAGCCTCCTGCTCCAGTCCGGACCTACAGTGAGGCCTCAGGCCAGCGACCAGGAACTTTCTGTCTGAAGGAGTGCGGTGTGGGGGACATCTCGGCGGCCGGCGCGGCGGTGGACAGCCTTGAAGAGTTCCGGGGGGAGCTGACCGGGTACTGCTACCGCATGCTGGGCTCCTACGCCGAGGCCGAGGACGCCGTACAGGAGACGCTGGTCCGGGCATGGCGCAGCATCGACCGCTTCGAGGGCCGGTCTGCACTGCGGACGTGGGTGTACCGCATCGCCACCAACGCCTGCCTGGACGCCGTCGCCTCGGGCAAGCGGCGGGCGCTGCCGATGGACCTGTCCGGCCCGAGCGCGGGCAGCTTGCCGCCGGCACCTCCGGAGGATGCGGCCCTGTGGGTGGAGCCGTGCCCTGGCGGTGATCCTGAGGCTGCCGCGGCATCGGGCGAGTCCGTGCGACTGGCGTTCGTCGCCACGCTGCAGCACCTCCCGCCCCGGCAGCGGGCCACTCTGATCCTGCGGGACGTCCTGGGCTTTTCGGCTCGTGAGGTCGCCGACCTGCACGGCTCGACCGTCGCCTCGGCCAACAGCGCCCTGCAGCGGGCCCGCGCCACACTGGCCGACCGCCGCCAGGCAACAGGCGTGCCGGCCGCCCGCCCGTGCGACGACAGGGTCCGTCAACTGCTGGCCGAGCGATATGCCACGGCCTTCTCCCGCTACGACGTGGAGGAGCTGAACATGCTCCTCCACGTCGACGCCACGCTGTGCCTGCCGCCCTACGCGAAATGGATGCGCGGTCTACCCGACATCCAGGCATGGCTCAACGGCCCCGCGATCGGCTGCCGCGGCTCGCGTCTGGTCCCGACCACGGCGAACGGCTCCCCCGCCTTCGGCCAGTACCGACCCCACCCGGACGGCACCGGCTACCTTCCCTGGGCACTGCAAGTCGTCGAGTTCTCCGGCGACCGGATCACCGGCATCACGGCCTTCCGTGACACCGAGCGCCTGTTCCCGCTCTTCGGCCTGCCGGACCACTTGGACGAGGACTCGCCAGCCGGTACTCGTGTCTGACCGGAATCACCTCCCAGCCGCCGGGCCGTCACTCCGACTGACAATGATCTCGTAGCTCAGATGACCTCGTGTGACCTCGGGCATGACCTGCGACCCTTGCGACCTCGGCACCCAGCCAGGCCGTCCCCTGCGCCCGCTGTCATCGAACCTGCGCGCGACACGGGGCCCCGGCCAACCCCTTCTGCGAGACCTGCCGCGAGGAGCGACGGGCGCAGTACGGCCTCTGATGGACTCCCACTCCCCCGGTAGCACGTCGCGGCTGGAGCTGCTGCGCTTCCTCGACGACGTCCAGCTCCAGGACTTGCAGCGCACCCGCGACTGGATAGCCACCGAGGAGCTGGGCGTGGACTGGGCCTGAACCGGACCCGGAAGCACCGGGCATAGGTTACGTCATCGGGAGGAGTCTGTTCCGGACCGGCAAGGGCAGTTGCTCCGGCCGGCTCGACTGGCGGCCTGTGACGGTTGGCTGCAGCGTTAGCGCGACCAGATGGTGTACCAGCTGCCGCACCGATAGTCGGTGCCGGCCTTGGTGATACATTCCTGGATCTGGAACCTGGTGGCGCTGTTCGCGTAGTTCCAGGTCACGCTGTTCACGGGGCTCGTGTTCGAAGCGCTGAGGTTCTCGTTTCGGGGCTCGCCCATGGTGTACGTGGTGCGGACCCGGACGCGGGCCCCATAGCTGTCACCCGGGGCGGTGTCCTTGATGTTGACGTCCAGGATGATCCGCTCGCCGTCAGGGTCGATCGTGCCCCAGGCAGCGGCCCCGGCCACGTCTGCGGGCGTTTGGTACCCCGTCCAGCTGGAGGTCGCGTTAGTACTGCAACGGTCTTTGCTCTGATGGTTGGGCAGTTTCGGGTGGCAGGTGGCCGCGTTGTTTGTAGTGGCTGAGTCGGGCCTGAAACTGCCGGCGGCGTCGCCAGTGGGACCAGTGCAGGACATGCTCGACGGGGGTGGCCTGCCGGTGTGTGAGCCGGGTGATCAGACGTCGGAGCTCGGGCAGACTGAGGGGGACGAGGCCGGAGGATCCGTTTCTGCTTTGCCGGCGTCCAGTTCGCGGGCCCGCAGAACGGTGAGGCAGGCGTGGGCGGCCAGGGCGAGAGTCATGTGTCGGTGCCAGCCGGGGTAGCGGCGGACCTGGTAGTCGTCCAGGCCGCACTCCTGCTTCGCGGTCTGGAAGCACTCCTCGACTGCCCACCGGCTGCCGACGACGTGGATCAGCTGGTCGAGGGTGGTTTCCGCGGGGCAGTAAGCGATGTAGTAGGAGATCTCCTCAGGCCTGCGGACGCTGCGGCGGGCGATCACCCAGTGACGGCGGTCGTCTCGGTGCCAGGGGCGGACCTCGACTCGGGCCCAGTCGAAGACGCGGGGTCCGTGGGCGCCGTCGCCGCAGGAGCGGCGCTTCCACTTCTGCCGCGGCAGCCCGGGAAACAGGTCATGGACGGGATGGTCCATGGCCCAGCGGGTGACGACGGTGTCGTGCCGGGTGGTGGCCATGACATGGAAGACGTCAGCCCGCTCCAGCTCCGAGCGCCAGCTCTTGGAGAAGCCGTAGCCGGCGTCCGCGGTCACCCACCCGAACGGGATCTTCTCCGCGATGGCCCGTCGGACCATCGCCCTGGCTGTTGCGACCTTGGTCTCGAAGACGACCGTGTCGTCGATGCCGGCCCGCCGGCACCGGTCCCGGTCCTCGGTCCAGGACGCCGGCACGTAGAGACGCCGGTCGATCAGGGTGCGACCGCGACAGGACGCATAGGCCAGAAAGACTCCGACCTGGCAGTTCTCCGTCCGGCCGGCCGCGCCGGAGTACTGCCGCTGGACACCGGCCGACCGGTCGCCCTTCTTCAGGAACCCGGTGTCGTCCACGATCAGCACCGCATCCGGATCGCCGAGGTTCTCAACGACGTACTCCCGCACGTCGTTGAGAACCTCGTCCGCGTCCCAGTCGATCCGGTTCAGCAGCCGCTGGACCCTGTCCGGACCCGCATGCCCGGCCTCCTCCGCCAGCGTCCAGCCGTTCTTCCGCTCCAGCGGAGCGATCAGGCCCCGCATATAGGCAAGGGCCGTCTCACGCGGCTCCGACCTGGAGAAGCGGTGCACAAACCGCTCATGCAGAGCCTTCAGTTCACCAGCCCACGACCGGGCCTGAACGCGTTCCCCACCCATGACCAGCCCAACGACCCACCTGCCCAACCGTCACGGCAAAGACCGTTGCAGTACAAGGGCCTGTGTGGTGTCGTGATCAATATTGCGGTTTCGTGCCCACCTGAAAGCGGAATCCGGTAGGACGCTGTGTGTGACGCGTAGGCAACTCACCGACGAGCAGTGGACGTTCATCGAGCCGTACTTGCCGATCGGCGAGTACGGCCCCTACCCCGAGATGCTGCGGGATCAGTTCGAGGGCGTGATCTGGCGCTTCCGCTCCGGCGCCCAGTGGCGGGAGATGCCCTCCGAGTTCGGTCCCTGGCCGACGGTCTACGGTCGCTTCCGGGTCTGGAGGGACGCCGGCGTCTTCGAAACCCTGCTGGAGGGACTGATCGCGGAAGCCGCGAAGCGGGGTGAGGTGGACTTGTCGCTGGTCAGCGTGGACTCCACCACCGTGCGGGCCCACCACGACGCCGCCGGGATGCACCTCGACTCCGACACTCTGGCCGCCCTGGAGAAGGCCGCCGACGAGGCGGACAAGGCCCGGCAAAAGGGGGCGACCCGAAGGAACAAGACGGGCGGGCCGCCGCAGACGACCCGGAACGGGAAGAACGACGACGAATCCGGCGTCGGCGCAAGCTCCGGCTGAAAGCCGCCCTGCTCGGACGCTCCAGAGGCGGACAGACCAGCAAGATCCATTGCGCCGGCGACCGCAAGTGCCGCCCGCTGGCGTTGCTCGTGACCGAGGGGCAGGCCGCCGACAGCCCGCAGTTCACCCGGGTTTCCCTTGGCCGCCCCCGTCACAGGCGGCGATGATTCGGTCGTTCATACAGCGATCATGCCAGGACGACGGCCCCGCCCCCGACCACGGCCTGCGCGGCCGGCCCCCGGACAGGCCGGGCGGCCGGCCGCGGCCGGAGGTCAGCCGGTCCGGAACTTCGCGCCGCCCAGGGTGTACCAGGAACTGAACGGCTTGCCGTCGGCGCTGTAGGCGTGGGAGAGGACGCCGTCGGTGCCGATGACGAAGACTTCGGCGGCGTTGAGGCCGGACTCGTAGACGGCGGACGGGGTGCCGGTGAACTTCCAGGCGGTGTTCAGG
>NZ_JBBDHD010000067.1:0-38971 GCF_044129415.1 Streptomyces racemochromogenes | reverse complement strand
CCCCACCCCCGGTGCCCCCCCTGGGGCGCCCAACCCCGGGGGCGGGGGGGGGGGCCCCCCCGGCCCCGGGCCCCCCCCCCGCCGGGGGGGGGGGCCCCCCCCGCGGGGGGGGGCCCCCCACCGTCGTGTGTGCCGTCGCCCGGCTACGGCCTGCGGGCCGAGGTCACGCGGTAGACGTCGTAGACGCCCTCGACGCCCCGTACGGCCTTCAGGACGTGGCCCAGGTGCTTCGGGTCGCCCATCTCGAAGGTGAACCGGGAGGTGGCCACCCGGTCGCGGGAGGTCTGCACGGCCGCGGAGAGGATGTTGACGTGCTGGTCCGACAGGACCCTCGTGACGTCCGACAGCAGCCGGGAGCGGTCCAGTGCCTCGACCTGGATGGCGACCAGGAAGACGGAGGACTGGGTCGGCGCCCACTCCACCTCCAGCATCCGCTCGGGCTGCTGGGAGAGGGAGTCGACGTTGACGCAGTCGGCGCGGTGAACCGATACGCCACTGCCGCGGGTGACGAAGCCGATGATCGGGTCGCCCGGGACCGGGGTGCAGCAGCGGGCCAGCTTGACCCACACGTCGTCGACGCCCTTGACGACCACGCCCGGGTCGGCGTTGCCGCGCCGCTTGGTGCGGGCGCGGGACGGCGGGACGCTCTCCTCGATGTCCTCGTTGGCGGCCTCCTCGCCGCCGAGGGCCTGGACCAGCTTCTGCACGACGCCCTGCGCGGCCACGTGGCCCTCGCCGATCGCCGCGTACAGGGAGGAGATGTCGGGGTAGCGCATCTCGTGCGCGAGGGTGACGAGGGAGTCGCCGGTCAGGATGCGCTGGATCGGCAGGTTCTGCTTGCGCATGGCCCGCGCGATGGCGTCCTTGCCGTGCTCGATGGCCTCGTCGCGGCGCTCCTTGGAGAACCAGGCGCGGATCTTGTTGCGGGCCCGCGGGGACTTGACGAAGCCCAGCCAGTCCCGGGACGGGCCGGCGCCCTCGGCCTTGGAGGTGAACACCTCGACGAGGTCGCCGTTGTCGAGGGTGGATTCCAGCGGGACGAGCCGGCCGTTGACCCGTGCCCCTATGGTGCGGTGGCCGACCTCGGTGTGGACCGCGTAGGCGAAGTCCACGGAGGTCGCCCCCGCGGGCAGCGCGATGACGTCGCCCTTGGGGGTGAAGACGAAGACCTCGTTGCGGGAGAGGTCGAAGCGCAGCGAGTCGAGGAACTCGCCCGGGTCCTCGGTCTCCTTCTGCCAGTCGAGGAGCTGGCGCAGCCACGCCATGTCGTTGACGGTGTCCTGGCCGGCGCTGC
This sequence comes from Streptomyces racemochromogenes, assembly GCF_044129415.1. Taxonomy (GTDB): domain Bacteria; phylum Actinomycetota; class Actinomycetes; order Streptomycetales; family Streptomycetaceae; genus Streptomyces; species Streptomyces racemochromogenes_A. Next base: position 37,677 of record NZ_JBBDHD010000067.1, on the reverse strand, counting down.
CCTTGGCGGCCTGCGGGACGTCGGTGCGGATCTTGGAGGCGCCCGCGACGGTCTGCTGCTTGTACTTCCAGTGGGCCGCGATGCCGTACTCGGCGCGGCGGTGCATGTCGAAGGTGCGGATCTGGAGTTCGACCGGCTTGCCGTTGGGTCCGATGACCGTCGTGTGCAGCGACTGGTACATGTTGAACTTGGGCATCGCGATGTAGTCCTTGAACCGGCCGGGGACCGGGTTCCAGCGCGCGTGCACGGTGCCGAGGGCCGCGTAGCAGTCCCGGACGGTGTCCACGAGGACGCGGATGCCCACCAGATCGTAGATCTCCGCGAAGTCACGGCCGCGGACGATCATCTTCTGGTAGACGCTGTAGTAGTGCTTGGGACGGCCGGTGACCGTGGCCTTGATCCGGGCGGCCCGCAGGTCGGTCTGCACCTCGTCCGTGACGATGGCCAGGTACTCGTCCCGCTTGGGGGCGCGCTCGGCGACGAGGCGGACGATCTCGTCGTACATCTTGGGGTAGAGGATCGCGAAGGCGAGGTCCTCCAGCTCCCACTTGATGGTGTTCATGCCCAGGCGGTGGGCCAGCGGAGCGTAGATCTCCAGCGTCTCGCGGGCCTTCTTCTCCTGCTTCTCCCGCTTGAGGTAGCGCATGGTGCGCATGTTGTGCAGGCGGTCGGCGAGCTTGATGACCAGGACCCGGGGGTCCTTGGCCATGGCCACGACCATCTTGCGGACGGTCTCGGCCTGGGCGGCCTCGCCGAACTTGACCCGGTCGAGCTTGGTGACGCCGTCGACGAGGAGGGCCACGGCGTCGCCGAAGTCGCGGCGGAGCTGGTCGAGGCCGTACTCGGTGTCCTCGACGGTGTCGTGCAGCAGCCCCGCCATCAGGGTGGCGGGGTCCATCCCGAGCTCGGCGAGGATCGTGGTCACCGCGAGCGGGTGGGTGATGTACGGGTCGCCGCTCTTGCGCTTCTGGCCGCGGTGCCAGCGCTCGGCGACCTGGTACGCCTGCTCGATCTGGCGCAGCGTGGCCGTCTCGATCTTCGGGTCGTTGCTGCGGACTATACGGAGCAGGGGTTCCAGCACCGGGTTGTACGGGTTGGAACGCTGCACGCCGAGGCGGGCGAGCCGGGCGCGCACCCGGTTGGAGGACCCGGCCGGCTTGGCCGGGAGGGGCTTGACCGGCGGGGCCGGCGGGGGCGTGGCTGCGGCCGCCGCGGCCGGGTCGGCCTTGGGGTCGGGCTGCGCGGCGGAGAGTGGCTGGACCTCGTCTGGCAAGAGCGCTCCTCTGGGGGTCCCCCCGGACGCAGTCCGGAGGAGGATCCGGCACCCCGGTCAGGTCCGGATAACCCATGGTAGCGAGCGTTCCGCCACCCCGTTCTCCTCGGCCGCTCCGCAAGACGGCACCCCAGCTCCGTTCCACCCCGGCTCGAAAGAACGGCGGGCCCCCGGGGTGTCCCGGGGGCCCGCCGTTCCGGCGGGGCACGATGCGGAAGGTCAGACCACGATCAGCGCGTCCAGCGGGGACCCCGCCAGGGCCCCGGCCAGCTTCTCCCGGCCGGGGAGGAACGACAGCTCCATCAGGACCGCCACGCCGGCGACCTCGGCCCCGGCCCGCCGGATCAGCTCCAGCGAGGCCTCGGCGGTACCGCCGGTGGCCAGGACGTCGTCGATGACCATGACCCGGTCACCGGCCGACAGGTCCTCCGCGTGGACCTCGATCTCCGCCGTCCCGTACTCCAGCTCGTAGGCCTGCGCGAGCGTGGCGCCCGGCAGCTTGCCGGCCTTGCGCACGGGGATGAAGCCGATGCCCGCCTTCACGGCGACCGGGGCCGCCAGGATGAACCCGCGCGCCTCCAGCCCGACGATCTTCGTCGCGCCGTACCGGCCGGCCAGCTCCACCAGGGTGTCGGTCAGCGCGCCGAACGCCAGGGGGTCGGCGAGCAGCGGGGTGATGTCCTTGAACACCACGCCCGGCTTCGGGTAGTCGTGGACGTCCGTGATCCGGCTGAGCAGTAGCTCACGGACCTCGGGGGTGCAGTTGGCGGTGGTCACCGGCGCCGCCTCCCCTGGCCGCCCTGGCCCACGACCTGCGGGGCCTCGTCCCCGTCGGGGGTGTCGGCGACGTCCTCGCCCTTGGCGGCCGCGGCCGCCCGCTTGGCGAGCACGCGCTTCTTGAGCGCCTTCATCGACGGCTCGCGCTCCTTCAGGTCCACGACCAGCGGGGTGGCGATGAAGATCGAGGAGTACGCACCGGCGGCGAGGCCGACGAACAGCGACAGCGAGATGTCGTTGAGCATGCCCGCGCCGAGGAAGCCGCCGCCGATGAACAGCAGGGCCGCGACCGGGAGCAGCGCGACGACCGTGGTGTTGATCGAGCGGACCAGGGTGCCGTTGATGCTGCGGTTGGCGACGTCGCTGAAGGTCCAGCGGGTCTGCTTGGTGATGTCCTTCGCGCCCTCCTTGAGACCGTCGAAGACGACGACGGTGTCGTAGAGGGAGTAACCGAGGATGGTCAGCAGACCGATCACGGTGCCCGGGGTGACCTCGAAGCCGACGAGCGCGTAGACGCCGACGGTGATGGTGAGGTCGTGGATCAGCGCGACCAGGGCCGCGACGGCCATCCGCCACTCGAAGGCGATGGCGAGGTAGATCACCACGAGGACCATGAAGATCGCGAGGCCGGTCCAGGCCTTGTTCGCGATCTGCTCGCCCCAGCTCGGGCCGACGAGGTCGGCGTTGATCTGGCCGGCGTCGACCTTGAGGTCGGTGCCGAGCTGCTTCTTCACGGAGGCGGCGGAGTCGGTGTCCAGACCGGAGATCTGGATGCGCAGACCGCCCGTGCCGAGCTCCTGCACGATCGCGTCGTGCCCCGAGGCCTTCTCCGCGGCCTCGGTCGCCCGCGCGACGGACACGCTCGTCTTCGGGGTGGTGAAGACGGCGCCGCCCTTGAACTCGATGCCCATGTTGAGGCCCTGGACGGCCAGCGCCACGATCGCCGTGATGGTGATCAGGACGGAGACGCCGTACCAGACGAAGCGCTTGCCGACGAAGTCGTAGCCGACCTCACCGCGGTACAGCTTGGCGCCGAGATCTCCCAGCTTCGACATCTCACGCCTCCTTTGCGTCGACGGGGGCGGGGACGGGGCCGGTGCCCGTGCGGCGGGACCGGCGCAGCGGCGGCTTGGCGCCGAGCCGCTTCGGGTCGAGGCCGGACCACGGGTGGCCGCTGGAGAAGAACTTCGTCCGCGCCAGCAGGGTCATGACGGGCTTGGTGAAGAGGAACACCACGACCACGTCGAGCAGGGTGGTCAGACCCAGCGTGAAGGCGAAGCCCTGGACCTTGCCGACGGTGACGATGAAGAGCACCGCGGCGGCGAGGAACGACACGAAGTCGGAGACCAGGATGGTGCGGCGGGCGCGCGGCCAGGCCCGCTCGACGGCCGGACGCAGCGTGCGGCCCTCGCGGATCTCGTCGCGGATGCGCTCGAAGTACACGATGAACGAGTCCGCCGTGATGCCGATGGCGACGATCGCGCCGCAGACGGCGGGCAGGTTCAGGGCGAAGCCGATGCCCTTGCCCAGCAGCGCCATGATCGTGTACGTGAGGATCGCGGACACCAGGAGGCTGACGATCGCGATGAAGGCCAGACCGCGGTAGTAGACCAGCAGGTAGATCACGACGAGGGCCAGGCCGATGGCGCCGGCGATCAGGCCGGCCTTCAGCTGCTCGCCGCCGAGCGCGGCGGTGACGGTGGTGACGCTGTCCTCCTGGAAGGACAGCGGCAGGGCGCCGTAGGAGAGCATGTTGCCCAGGTCCTGCGCGGACTGCTGGGTGAAGCCGCCGGAGATCTCGGCGTTGCCGCCGGTCAGTGCCTGGCTGACGGACGGGTCGGAGATGACCTCGCCGTCGAGGACGATCGCGAACTGGTTCTGCGGGGGCGTCTTGGTGGCGAGCTCACCGGTGATCTTGGCGAACTTGTCGGCGCCCTTGTCGGTGAACTGCATGGTGACGATCCACTGACCGCGCTGCTGGTCGATGACGCCCTTGGCGTCCTTCACGTCCGTGCCGGCGACCTGGGCGGGACCGAGGATCCACTTGCCCCACTGGGTGCCGCGCTTGCCACAGGCGATCATCGGGTCCTCGGGCTTGACGCCCTTGCCCGCCGCCGCGCGCTGCTCCTCCTTGGTGCAGTCGAGCGCGGCGAACTTCGCCTGGAGGCCGGCCACGGCCGGGTCGGCCGGCGGCGTCGGCACGGGGGCCGGGGCCGACGGGGAACCGGAGGCCTGGGCGGACGGCGTGGCCTTGTTGTCGTCTGCCTTCTTCGACTCGCTCGCCGAGGGCGAGGGAGTGGGGGTGCCCGGGGCCTTGAGGGCCTCGCTGAGCACACGGCCCTGGGAAGTGGCGCTGGACGACGGGGTGGCCGACGCGGACGGCTTGGAGCCGCCCTCGGCCTTCGGGGCGCCGGAACCGCTCGCGGACGGGCTCGGGGAGCCGCTCGGCTTGGTCTCGGGGGCGGCGGGGGCGCCGTCCGCGAAGGCGAGCACGGGGCGGAAGTACAGCTGGGCGGTGGTGCCGACCTGCTCGCGCGCCTGCTGCTCGTTCGTCCCCTTGGGGATGTTCACGATGATGTGGTCGCGGCCCTGGGTCTGGACCTCGGCCTCCGAGACACCGAGACCGTTGACACGGCGCTCGATGATGCCGACCGCGGTGTTCATGTTGGTCTCGTTGACCGCGTCCGGCTTGCCGGGCTCACTCTTCGCCTTGAGCGTGATGCTCGTGCCACCCGCCAGGTCGATGCCCAGGCGAGGGGTGGTCTGATGAGAGAGGAACATCCCCGTGGTGAGCGCCACCATCGCGATCAGGATGAAGGCCAGGGCGCGCCCCGGACTCCCCTGAGCCCCCGTGGGCCGCCGGCCCTTCTTCGGTGCTGCCACCTTGTCGTATCTCCCTGTCCAACCGTCCCGCGCCGGGTCAGCACGCGGACGGCCACGAAATGTGTGGTGGGGACCCCTGCCCCCCGCAGAAGTTCACTGCGGGAACCGCGGCGGATGCCGGTCGGGCACCACCGCGGCTCCTGCCCGCCGCTACTTGGCGCCGGGCTCGCCGTCGGTCTTGCCGTCCTTCGGCTCGTCGTCGCCCTTGGGCTCGTCCTTCTTGCCCAGGTCGAGCTTGGGAGCCTCGCCCTCGGTCAGCGACGAGGCGTCGTCGGGGACGACCGGAGTGTCCTCCGGGGTCTGGGTGACGCCGTGGACGATGCGGTTGTACTCCTCGTCCTCCAGCACGGCGCCGATGGCGTTCTTGGCGTAGATCGCGTGGACGCCGGGGGCCACCTCAAGGGTGACGGTGTCGTCGCCGATCTCCTTGACCGTGGCGTACATGCCGCCGATGGTGCGGACGCCGGTGCCGGGCGTCATGTGGTCGCGCATCTGCGCGGCCTGCTGCTGCTTCTTCTTGGCGGAGCGGGTCATCAGGAACATCGCCCCGATGAGCACGATGAACGGGAGGAGTGTCACGAGATTCACGGGACGGAGATCCTATCCACGACCGCGCGGGAGACGGCCTTTTTCTACGGGGGTGGGCACGCCGACCCGAAGGGTCGGCATCGGCGGAGTCTAGGCGAGTCCACACCGATGGAACAACGCCCAGCATGGCACCGCAGTTCCTGACCGGTCGAACCTCCGCGCCGTCAGACCCCGAACAGGCCCTGTTGTCCGCTTGATCCGCCGCCCGGGTGCTGCGGGGGAACAAGTCCCAGGTGAGCCCATGCGGCGGGGGTCGCGACCCGGCCCCGGGGGGTACGGGCCAGCAGGCCCTCCCGGACCAGGAACGGCTCGGCGACCTCCTCGACCGTCTCCCGCTCCTCCCCCACGGCGACGGCCAGGGTGGACAGCCCGACGGGGCCGCCGCCGAACAGCTTGAGCAGGGCCTCCAGGACGGCGCGGTCCAGCCGGTCGAGGCCGCGCGCGTCCACCTCGTACACCTGCAGGGCGGTGGCGGCGACCCCGCGGGTGATCACCCCGTCGGCCCGCACCTGCGCGTAGTCCCGGACCCGGCGCAGCAGGCGGTTGGCGATGCGGGGGGTGCCGCGGGAGCGGCCCGCGATCTCGGCGGCGCCGGCGGTGTCGATCTCCACGTCGAGGAGGCGGGCGGAGCGGTGGACCACGCGCTGGAGCTCCTCGGGCGCGTAGAACTCCATGTGCCCGGTGAACCCGAAGCGGTCCCGCAGGGGCGGGGGCAGCAGGCCGGCCCGGGTGGTGGCGCCGACCAGGGTGAACGGGGGCAGCTCCAGCGGGATGGCGGTCGCGCCGGGGCCCTTGCCGACGATCACGTCGACCCGGAAGTCCTCCATGGCCATGTACAGCATCTCCTCGGCGGGCCGGGACATGCGGTGGATCTCGTCGAGGAAGAGGACCTCGCCCTCCTGGAGGGAGGAGAGGATCGCGGCGAGGTCGCCGGCGTGCTGGATGGCGGGGCCGGAGGTGATCCGGATGGGCGCTCCCATTTCCGCGGCGATGATCATGGAGAGGGTGGTCTTGCCGAGGCCGGGCGCGCCGGAGAGCAGGACGTGGTCGGCGGTGGCGCCGCGCTGGCGGGCCGCCTTCAGGACGAGGTCCAGCTGCTGGCGGACCTTCTCCTGGCCGACGAACTCACCGAGGTCCTTGGGGCGCAGGGCGGCCTCGACGGCGGTGTCCTCGCCGTCGGCGGCGGCCGCGACCAGGCGGTCGGGCTCGGGGGCGTCGGTTTCGTCGTACCGGTTCACGCTGCTCAGTCTGCCTTCTGGTTGTTACCGGGTGCGGTGGCTGCGATGCGCCGCGCGGCGGCGGTCCGTCACCGGGCTCGGTTCAGGGTCTGGAGGGCGGCCCGCAGGAGCTGGGGGACGGGGGCCGCGCCGCCGGCGGCGAGGGCGGCCTCGGCCTGCGGCGTCACCGCCGACACCGCGTCCTCCGCCTCGCGCGAGGCGTACCCGAGGCCGATGAGGGCGGCCGTGAGCTGCTCCGTCCACGGCGCGGGCCCGGACGCGACGGGCACCCGCTGCGCCCCGACCACCGCGGAGGCCGCCCCCAGCTTCCCCTTGAGCTCCAGCAGCAGCTTCTGCGCGCCCTTCTTGCCGATCCCGGGCACCGCGGTCAGCGCCTTCTCGTCCCCCGTCTCCACGGCCAGCCGCAGCGCGTCGGGGCTGTGCACCCCGAGCATCGCCTGGGCCAGCCGGGGCCCGACGCCGCTGGCGGTCTGGAGCAGCTCGAAGACCTGGCGTTCGTCGTCGTCCGCGAAGCCGTAGAGGGTCAGGGAGTCCTCCCGGACGACCAGGGAGGTGGCCAGCCGGGCCGGTTCGCCGACGCGCAGGCCCGCGAGGGTGTTCGGGGTGCACTGCACGGCCATCCCCACTCCCCCCACCTCGACGACGGCAAGGGTGGGGGTGAGCGCGGCGACCGGGCCGCTGACGAAGGCGATCATCTCGTACGGCCTTTCAAGGCGGAGGCGTGTTGGGCTACCGCCTGCTGGAGGCGGTTCTGGGCGGGGGCCCGCCAGATGTGGCAGATGGCGAGGGCCAGCGCGTCGGCGGCGTCGGCCGGCCGGGGCGGTTCGGCCAGCCGCAGCAGCCGGGTCACCATGGCCCCGACCTGCGCCTTGTCGGCCCGGCCGCTGCCGGTGACGGCGGCCTTGACCTCGCTGGGGGTGTGCAGCGCGACGGGTATCCCCCGGCGCGCCGCGCACAGCATGGCGACGGCGCTGGCCTGGGCGGTGCCCATCACGGTGCGGACGTTGTGCTGGCTGAAGACCCGCTCCACGGCGACGTACTCCGGCCGGTGCTCGTCGAGCCACTCCTCGATGCCGCGCTCGATGGCGACGAGCCGGTGCCCCAGCTCGGCGTCGGCGGGGGTGCGCACGACCCCGACACCGATCATGGTCAGGGGCCGCCCGGCCACCCCCTCGACCACACCGACGCCGCACCGCGTCAGCCCCGGGTCCACGCCCAGTACGCGCACCGCGCCCCCTCCCTCTTCGATCGCCAGTGCGTGCAGGCTATCCCGCGCCACTGACAACGCCGACGGGCCGACAGGTGTGTCCTGTCGGCCCGTCGAAACGGCAACCAGCGGGGGGAGACTAGGCGTCGACCTTCTCCATGACCTCGTCCGAGACGTCGAAGTTGGCGAAGACGTTCTGCACGTCGTCGCTGTCCTCCAGCGCGTCGATCAGCTTGAAGATCTTGCGCGCGCCCTCTTCGTCGAGCTCGACCTGCATGGTCGGGACGAAGCTGGAGTCGGCGGAGTCGTAGTCGATGCCGGCCTCCTGGAGCGCGGTGCGGACCGCGACCAGGTCGGTGGCCTCGCTGATGATCTCCCAGGTGTCGCCGTTGTCGTTGACCTCTTCGGCGCCGGCGTCCAGGACCGCGCCGAGGACGTCGTCCTCGGAGAGCTCGGCCTTGGGCAGCAGGATGACGCCCTTGCGGTTGAACAGGTACGAGACGGAGCCCGGGTCGGCCATCGAGCCGCCGTTGCGGGTCATGGCGACGCGGACGTCGGAGGCGGCGCGGTTGCGGTTGTCGGTGAGGCACTCGATGAGCACCGCGACACCGTTCGGGCCGTAGCCTTCGTACATGATCGTCTCGTAGTCGGCGCCGCCGGCCTCAAGGCCGCCGCCGCGCTTGACCGCGGAGTCGATGTTCTTGTTGGGGACCGACTGCTTCTTGGCCTTCTGGACGGCGTCGAAGAGCGTCGGGTTGCCGTCGATGTCGGGGCCGCCCATACGGGCCGCGACCTCGATGTTCTTGATCAGCTTCGCGAAGAGCTTGCCGCGCTTGGCATCGATCACGGCCTTCTTGTGCTTCGTCGTAGCCCATTTAGAGTGGCCGGACATCCGCCTGTCTCCTTCGCGTAACCAACAGTGTTCACCTCAGATCCTACCGGGACCTGATTACAGCGCCGCGCGCACCATGTCGACGAAGTACGCGTGCACGCGGTCGTCGCCGGTCAGCTCCGGGTGGAAGGAGGTGGCGAGGACGTTGCCCTGCCGGACGGCGACCGTGTGGCCGTCGTACGTGGCGAGGACCTCGGCGGCGGCGCCGACCGACTCGACCCAGGGCGCGCGGATGAAGACGCCCTCGACGGGGCCGCCCGCTATGCCGGCGAAGTCGATCTTCGCTTCGAAGGACTCGTTCTGACGGCCGAAGGCGTTGCGGCGGACGATCATGTCGACGCCGCCGAGCGTCTCCTGGTCGTCACGGCCGTCCAGCAGCTTGTCGGCCAGCATGATCATGCCGGCGCAGGTGCCGTAGACGGGCATGCCGGCGCGCACGCGCTCGCGCAGCGGCTCCAGCATGCCGAAGAGGACCGCGAGCTTCGACATGGTCGTGGACTCGCCGCCGGGGATCACCAGGGCGTCGACCTCGGCGAGCTCCTCGGGACGCCGGACCGGCCTGGCCACGGCGTCCGCCGCGGCCAGGGCGATCAGGTGCTCCCGTACGTCGCCCTGGAGCGCCAGGACACCGATCACGGGGGGATTGCTCATCGTGGGGTGCCTTACCAGCCGCGGTTGGCGTAGCGCTCGGCCTCGGGGAGGGTGTCGCAGTTGATGCCGACCATGGCCTCGCCCAGGTTGCGGGACGCGTCCGCGATGACCTTCGGGTCGTCGAAGAAGGTGGTGGCCTTCACGATGGCGGCGGCGCGCTTGGCCGGGTCGCCGGACTTGAAGATGCCGGAGCCGACGAAGACGCCCTCGGCGCCGAGCTGGCGCATCAGCGCGGCGTCGGCCGGGGTGGCGACGCCACCGGCGGAGAACAGGACGACGGGGAGCTTGCCGAGCTCGGCGACCTCCTTGACGAGCTCGTACGGGGCGCGCAGCTCCTTGGCGGCGGCGTACAGCTCGTTGTTGTCGTAGCCGCGCAGCCGGGCGATCTCGTTCTTGATCTGGCGCAGGTGGCGGACGGCCTCGACGACGTTGCCGGTGCCGGCCTCGCCCTTGGAGCGGATCATGGCCGCGCCCTCGGCGATGCGGCGCAGGGCCTCACCCAGGTTGGTGGCGCCGCAGACGAAGGGGGTGGTGAAGGCCCACTTGTCGGAGTGGTTGATCTCGTCGGCCGGGGTCAGGACCTCGGACTCGTCGATGTAGTCGACACCGAGGGACTGGAGCACCTGGGCCTCGACGAAGTGGCCGATGCGGGACTTGGCCATGACCGGGATGGAGACGGCCCCGATGATCTCCTCGATCATGTTCGGGTCCGACATCCGGGCCACGCCGCCGTCCTTGCGGATGTCGGCCGGAACCCGCTCCAGGGCCATGACGGCCACGGCGCCGGCGTCCTCGGCGATCTTCGCCTGCTCGGCGTTGACCACGTCCATGATCACGCCGCCCTTGAGCTGCTCGGCCATGCCGCGCTTGACGCGGGACGTGCCGATCGCCGACTCAGCGGACTGGGGGGAGGTGGGAAGCGTGCTCACGGGTTGACCTCACTCGAAACGAACTCGAAAGGAAGACGGGACTACCCGGCAGAGGAAACCCCACCGACCAGTCCACTACAAGGGCCAATATGGAGCCGGTGGCTCTTTGTTTTGTCCCCGGCGGCCCTGGTGGACCCCGATCGGCCCAGTGCCGGGCCCGCCCTGGGCCTACTAGGCCGGGCGGTCCGCGAGGTCGGCCGGGGGCTCGTCGTCCATCTCGAAGGCGAGCGGGAACGGCGCGTGCCCGGCCAGCCGGAACCAGCGCACCTTGCGGTGCCTGCGCAGCGCGCGGGCGGCGCGTACGGCGTCGTTGAGGAAGCGCCGGGCCATCGGCACCCGGCGCACCGCCGCCGCCAGCTCCTCGGCGGCCTCCACGCCCCCGGCGGCCGACTTGAGCACCTCGACGTGGTCCGCGTCGGCGAACACCGCGCGCAGGGCCTGGCTGAGCTCGCTCTCGGCGACCTCGCGGTGCTCCTCCTCGGCCTGCCGGGCGGCGTGCGCGGCCTCGTACAGCACGAGGGAGGAGGCGGGGTCGAGCGCCCCGGAGGTGGCCACCTCCAGGACGACCGAGGCGCGCCGGACGAGCTGGGCGTCCAGGGCGGCGCGGGCGGCGTCCATCCGGGTGTGCAGCCGGTCCAGCCGCCCGGCGGTCCAGCTGAGGTAGACCCCGACGGCGCCGAGCGCCACCGCGATCCAGACAAGGTTTTCGATCACGGGCGGCGAGACTACCGGCTCCCGGGCGCCGCCCGCCCCTTCCCGGGGTCACCCGGGAAGGCTAGCCCTCCCGCGAGAAGCCGAGGCGGGTGCGCAGCGGGACGCGTTCGTCGGCGGCCACGGCGGCCGCGCCGTCGGTGACCGTCTCGTAGACGGCCAGGATGTCCGCGCCGACCGTCGACCAGTCGAAGCGGCGCACGTGGGCCGAGCCGCGGGCGCTCAGTTCCGCGCGCCGGGCCGGGTCGCGCAGCAGGGCGACCGCCGCGTCGGCGAGGGAGTCGGCGTCCTCGTTGGCGAAGAGTTCCCCGGCCGCGCCCTGGTCGAGCACCTGGGCGAAGGCGTCGAGGTCCGAGGCGAGGACGGCCGCGCCGGCGGACAGGGCCTCGACGAGGATGATCCCGAAGCTCTCACCGCCGGTGTTGGGGGCCACGTACAGGTCGACGCTGCGCAGCAGCCGGGCCTTGTCCTCGTCGGAGACCATGCCGAGGAACTCCACCCGCGAGCGCAGCGCGGCCGGGAGCGAGGCGACGGCCTCCTCCTCGTCGCCCCGGCCCGCCACGAGGAGGCGTACGTCCGGGCACTGCTCGACGATCCGCGGGAAGGCGGCCATGAGGACGGGCAGGCCCTTGCGCGGCTCGTCGATGCGCCCGATGAAGCCGAGGGTCTGCCCGCTCCACTCGTGCTTGGGCTCGGCCTTCGCGAAGAAGTCGACGTCGACGCCGTTGGGGATGACCACGGCGTCCCCGCCGAGGTGCTCGACGAGGGTGCGCCGGGCGTACTCGCTCACGGCGATCCGGGCGCTGATCTTCTCCAGCGCGGGCTGGAGGATCGGATAGGCCGCGATCATCGCCCGGGAGCGGGGGTTGGAGGTGTGGAACGTGGCCACGATCGGCCCCTGCGCCGCCCAGCAGGACAGCAGGCCGAGGGAGGGGGAGGCCGGCTCGTGGATGTGGATGACGTCGAAGACGCCCTCGTGGAGCCAGCGCCGTACGCGGGCGGCCGACAGGAAGCCGAAGTTCAGCCGGGCCACGGAGCCGTTGTAGGGCACCGGTACGGCCCGTCCCGCCGAGACCACGTAGGGGGGCAGGGGGGTCTCGTCGTCCGCGGGGGCCAGGACCGAGACCTCGTGGCCGCTGCGGATCAGGTGTTCGGCCAGGTCGCGGATGTGGAACTGGACGCCGCCGGGAACGTCCCAGGAGTACGGGCAGACGATGCCGATCTTCACTACGGGCGCTCCTCCAGGTCGTCGAGCCACAGCCGCTGGAGCATGTGCCAGTCCTCCGGGTGCTCGGCGATCCCCGAGGCGAAGGCGTCGGCCACCGCCTGGGTCATGGCGGCGGTCTTCTCCGTCCGGGTCCCGGCCGCGGGCACCTCCACCTCGGGGTGGATCCGGCCGTACATCCTCGGGGCGTCGCCGTAGTACAGGGTGACCGGCAGCAGGACCGCACCGGTCTGCTGCGCCAGCAGCGCGGGCCCCGCGGGCATCCGGGCGGTGGCACCGAAGAAGTCCACCTCGACGCCCGAGGAGGACAGGTCCCGGTCCGCGACCAGGCAGACCAGGCCGCCGGAGCGGAGCCGGCGGGCGAGGGTGCCGAAGGCGGCCCCGCCGCTGTGCGGGAGGACCTCCATGCCCAGGCTCTGCCGGTAGGCCACGAAGCGGTCGTAGAGGGACTCGGGCTTGAGGCGCTCGGCGACCGTGGTGAAGGGGACGCCGACATGGCTGGTGACCCAGGCCCCGGCCAGGTCCCAGTTGGCCAGGTGCGGCAGGGCCACGACCACGCCCCGGCCGGAGCCGAGGGCCTCCTTCAGGATGTGGTCGTCCTTCAGGGAGACGTCCGTGCCGAACCGCCGGGGGTCCATGGCCGGCAGTCGGAAGGACTCCATCCAGTAGCGCATGTACGAGCGCATGCCCGCCTGCGAGAGCGCGCGCAGCCGCTCGGGCCCGGCGTCGGGCACCACCCGGGCGAGGTTGGACTCCAGGCGCAGCACGCTCTTGCCGCGGCGCTTCCAGGCCACGTCCGCGATCTTCCGGCCGAGGGCCGCCGCCGCCGGCTCGGGCAGCTTCTTGACACCGGCCCAGCCGAGCCCGTAGAGCCCGTCGACCAGCCTGTCCTTGGCCGCCCCCATCAGACCGCGCCGCCCTCGGCGGGGGCCGCCGCGTCGGCCTCGGCGGCCTCGCGGCGTACGGTGACCACCCGCTGGACGAGCGTGACGAGCGAGCCGGCCGCCACCACCCACAGGGCGACGGGCAGCAGCACACCGAGCCACGAGGGGGCGCCGAAGGTCTGGAGCCCGGACAGGCCGGCGGCGACCAGCGAGATCACCAGGCGCTCGGCGCGCTCCACGAGCCCGTTGACGGCGACGGGCAGGCCGATCGCCTCGCCCCGGGCCTTGGTGTACGAGACCACCTGGCCGCTGGCCAGGCAGAAGATCGCCACCGCGCACAGCACGTTGTCGTCGCCGGAGCCCGCGTACCAGAGCGCGAGGCCGCCGAAGATCGCCGCGTCGGCCACCCGGTCGAGGGTGGAGTCGAGGAAGGCGCCCCAGCGGCTGGAGACGCCGGCCTGGCGGGCCATGTTCCCGTCCACCAGGTCGGAGAAGACGAAGAGGGTGATGGTGATCGTGCCCCAGAAGAACTCGCCCCGGGGGAAGAAGACCAGCGCCCCGGCCACCACGCCGGCGGTGCCGATCAGCGTGACCGCGTCGGGGCTCACCCCCCGACGGAGGAGAAAAGCGGCGAACGGCGTGAGAACACGCGTGAAGAACGCACGCGCGTACTTGTTCAGCATGGCCTTCCCAGAGGGTCGCTGGGCCGCGCGGCCACCACGGCCACCGGCTGGCCCATCGTAGCCAGCACGCCGGGTGCGGGGTGCCCCGCACCCTCCGGTTCGCCCGGCGCGATCCTCCGGCCGACCCCGTCCGGCGGCCCCTTCGCGCGCCCGTCCGTGACCGGTACGACGTATGGACGCAGTGTGACGCCGGTGCAAAGCTCGAAGGAGCCCGATCACCCTCCTCCACCGCGACACCGGGAGGCACGAGCATCATGGGACCCACATCACACCAGGCCGGGGCCGCCGGCAGGGCACTGACGGCCGACCGCCCCGACTCCGTGCGGAACGTCGTGCTGGTCGGCCACAGCGGCGCCGGCAAGACCACCCTGGTCGAAGCCCTGGCCCTGACCGCGGGGGCCCTGAACCGCGCCGGACGGGTCGAGGACGGGGGCACGGTCTCCGACTACGACGAGATCGAGCAGCGCCGCCAGCGCTCCGTCCAGCTCTCCCTGGTCCCGGTCGAGTGGGCCGGATTCAAGATCAACATCCTGGACACCCCCGGATACGCCGACTTCGTCGGGGAACTGCGGGCCGGTCTGCGCGCCGCGGACGCGGCCCTCTTCGTCGTCTCGGCCGCCGACGGGATCGACGGGGCGACCCGGATGGTGTGGGACGAGTGCGAGGCCGTCGGAATGCCGCGCGCCATCGTCGTCACCCATTTGGAGGCAGCCCGCTCCGATTACTCGCAGATGGCCTCCGTGTGCGGCGAGATCTTCGGAGGCGACGACCCGGACGCCGTCATCCCCCTCTACCTCCCCCTGCTCGGCTCCCCCGGCCCCGACGGCCACCGCCCCGTCCACGGTCTGCTCGGCCTGCTCTCCCGGCGCGTTTACGACTACACCTCCGGCCGGCGCGTCGAACGGGACCCGGACCCCGGCGAACTCGCCCTCATCGACGAGGCCCGTTCCCGCCTCATCGAGGGGATCATCGCCGAGAGCGAGGACGAGACCCTCATGGACCGCTACCTCGGCGGCGAGGACATCGACCTCAAGACCCTGATCGACGACCTGGAGCGGGCCGTCGCCCGCGGCACCTTCCACCCCGTCCTGATGGCGGCCCCGGCCGCCGACGGCGCCCGCCAGGGCCTGGGCACGGTCGAACTCCTCGAACTGATCACCGGCGGCTTCCCCACCCCCGCCGAACGCGCCCCCCTCACCGTCACCGCCCCCGACGGCAGCCCGCGCCCCGACGTCGTGTGCGACCCCGACGGGCCGCTCCTCGCCGAGGTCGTCAAGACCTCCTCCGACCCCTACGTCGGCCGCGTCTCCCTCGTCCGCGTCTTCTCCGGCACCCTGCGCCCCGAGGAGACCGTCCACGTCTCCGGTCACGGTCTGGAGGACCGCGGCCACGAGGACCACGACGTGGAGGAGCGGATCGGCACCCTCACCTCCCCCTTCGGCAAGCAGCAGCGCACCCTCGGCACCTGCATCGCCGGCGACATCGCGTGCGTGGCCAAACTCACCCGCGCCGAGACCGGCGACACCCTCTCCGCCAAGGACTCCCCCCTGCTGATGGAGCCCTGGGCGATGCCCGAACCGCTGCTCCCCCTCGCCATCGAGGCCCACAGCAAGGCCGACGAGGACAAGCTCTCCCAGGGCCTGGCCCGCCTCGTCGCCGAGGACCCCACCATGCGCCTGGAGCAGAACCCGCACACCCACCAGCTCGTCCTGTGGTCCCTCGGCGAGGCCCACCAGGACGTCGCCCTGGAGCGCCTGCGCACCCGCTACGGGGTCCAGGTCGACCCCGTCCCGCACAGGGTGAGCCTGCGGGAGACCTTCGGCGCGAAGGCCTCCGGGCGCGGCCGGCACGTCAAACAGTCCGGTGGGCACGGCCAGTTCGCCATCTGCGAGATCGAGGTGGACCCGCTCCCGCCCGGCAGCGGCATCGAGTTCGTGGACAAGGTGGTCGGCGGCGCGGTGCCCCGTTCGTTCATCCCGTCCGTGGAGAAGGGCGTACGGGCCCAGGCCGCCCGCGGCGTCGCGGCCGGCTACCCGCTGGTCGACGTACGGGTCACCCTGCTCGACGGCAAGGCGCACTCGGTGGACTCCTCCGACGCCGCCTTCCAGACGGCCGGCGCGCTCGCCCTGCGCGAGGCCGCCGCCCAGACCCCGATCCACCTGCTGGAGCCCGTCGCCGAGCTCGACGTCGTCGTCCCCGACGAGTACGTGGGCCCGGTCATGAGCGATCTGGCCGGCCGCCGCGGCCGGGTCGTCGGCACCGACCAGGCCGAGCCCGGCCGCACCCGGGTGCGTGCCGAGGTCCCCGAGATCGAGATCGGCCGCTACGCCGTGGACCTGCGCTCCGTGTCCCACGGCACGGGCCGGTTCGGGCGCGCCTACGCCCGGCACGAGCCGATGCCCCCGCACCTTGCGGACAAGGTTCGCGAACAGGCAGAGAAGGGAAGCCCGTTGACATAGCGCACACCCGGCGCTCCGGCCACCGCCCACCCAACCCGCTTGCGGTGGGCGGTATTTCCCTGTCCCATGACCATGGGATCGACTGCGCCGCTAGGCTCTTCGGCGCGACGCAGAGCACAACGGACCACGACAGAGCGCAACACGCACGACAGCACGACAGCAGTGACGGCACGACAGCACGACCGGCAAAGAGCACAGTGGCACGGCGATGGGGGCAGCGGTGGCGGACGACGGTTTCGACTTCAGGCCCGGGGCACAGATTCCTCTGCAGGGGGGCGGCGGACAGACCGCCGCGACCAACGCGCTCGCCTCCGCCGCGTACCGCGACGGCGGCGGGGACACCAAGCTGAAGGACATCCTCGCGGCCAACAGCGAGAACCACCCGGCCTCGGTCAAGCCCCCGAAGATCTCCCTCTTCGAACCCAACCTCGGCGAGGCCTTCTGCCGCGCCGTCGAGGCCCGCACCCTCGGCGCGGGCCGCAAGCCGCTCATCCAGTCCTTCGGCGCCGACCCGCAGACCGTCGTGGAGCACTGCCTGTCCGCCTCCCGCATCCGCAAGGAGCGCGACCGGCGGCTGCGCCTGATCATGCTGGTCTGCGGAGTGGTCTTCCTGCCCGGCCTGCTGATGTGGCTGGGCCTCTTCCAGCTGCGCAAGACCCTCACCAAGGACGGGGCGAAGAAGAACTCCTGGATCGGCACCGCCCTGCTGGTCGGCGTCGCCCTCGTCGCCGCCGTCCTGCTCTACCGCGTGGCCTACCGCCAGCCCGGCAGCGGACTGCTGGAGCTCTACCTGCTCGGCGCCATCGTCGCCCCCGTCCTCGGCTGGTACGGGGCCCGCCGGATCTGCGAGCGGACCGCCGCCGACCTGCGCTCGCGCTGGGACGGCCTGCTGGGCGGCGGCGGCGTGGTCACCGCCAAGATCCCCGAGGCCGTCCCCGGCAACCCCGACGAGAAGGCCCGCGAGGAACTGCGCCACCAGCTCGCCAAGCTCACCGCCGAGGACCGCAGCAACTCGGTCTTCTACGCCGGCCCCAAGGGCATCCTCGGCATGGGCACCCGCTGGGGCAGCTGGCAGATGGCGGAGGAGCTGACCCCGAAGACCGAGGGCCACGAGATCCACCCCTTCCGCAGCTGGGACGTCATACGCGCGATCGACACCCAGCTGCGCAAGCTGGAGCGCGGCCCCCTGCACACCGGCGGCTTCCCGCCCGCGTCGATCCAGCACTGGATCGTCACCCCCGTCGGCGAGGGCGCCGCCGAGGTGGCCCGGCCCGGCGGCGAGGACGTGGACACCTTCCTGGTCAAGCCGCACGAGATCACCCGGATCTGCAACGAGCAGCAGTTCAGCGCCGGCAACCGGCACTACCTGGGCATCCAGTGGCCGCTCTGGGACGGCCAGCTCGTCATCACGATGATGGTCACCGTCACCGTGCTCTACAAGACCCTCCGCGTGGACGTCACCGCCCACGCCCTGGGCCCCGTGCACGGCCTGTTCACCACCAAGTCCAAGCCGCCGGTGGTCGAGGTCCCCAAATCGATCCGCTTCTGGGAGACGGTCGAGCGGCCGCTGCCGCTGGTGGACGCGAGCGAGGTCGTACGCCTCGCCGTGCGCGCCCCCCTGACCTGGTACCCGCCGCTGCTGGACTACTTCGGCGGCAAGCTGGTCCTGCCCGAGCCGTTCGGCCTGCGGCACGTCTGGGCGGGCTCGATGTGGCGCCACCGCTTCATGGCGGACGACGCCCTGCGCACGGTGGCCCCGGTCCTGCGGGCCGTGCACGCGGCGGCCTTCAAGGTGCTGGACGAGAACGGCGTGGACACGTCGGCCTTCACCAACCGCTCCTCGATCATGAACGGCCTGATCCAGGAGCCGGCCCCGCGCAAGGCGGACGTCTACGACGCGTAGGTAGGCTGGAGGGGTCCGATCCGCCCCGGGGAGGTGCCGCCGTGACCGAGCGCAAGCCGCCCGGGGTCAGCTTCGAGTCCTTCGTGGACCGGCAGATCAGGGAGGCCGCCGACCGGGGCGACTTCGCCCGGCTGCCGGGCCTCGGCAAGCCGCTGGCCTCCCTGGACGCCCCGTACGACGAACTGTGGTGGATCAAGGGGAAGCTGCACCGTGAGGGCTTCTCCCCGCTGCCGCCCTCCCTGGCCCTGCGCAAGGAGGCCGAGGACGCCCACGAGGCGGCCCTGACGGCCCCGACCGAGGGCCGCGCCCGTGCGGTCCTGGCGGAGATCAACGAGAAGATCCGCACCGCCCTGCGCCGGCCCCCGCCGGGACCGCCCCTCCACCTCACCGAGTTCGACGTGGAGGCGGTCCTGGCCCAGCGGCTCTCCCGGCGCCGGGAGGGCTAGTCGTTCGGCCAGGCGTCGGCGAGCATCTGCCGGGTGTCCGCGAGGAGTTGCGGCAGCACCTTGGTGTGCCCGACGACCGGCATGAAGTTCGTGTCCCCGCCCCAGCGCGGCACGATGTGCTGGTGCAGGTGCGCGGCGATGCCGGCGCCCGCTGCGGCGCCCTGGTTCATGCCGATGTTGAAGCCGTGCGCCCCGGACGCCTTGCGCAGCGCGACCATGGCCCGCTTGGTCAGGTCGGCCAGCTCCGCCGTCTCCGGGCCGTCCAGCTCGGTGTAGTCGGCGACGTGCCGGTACGGGACGACCATCAGGTGGCCGCCGTTGTACGGATAGAGGTTCAGCACGGCGTAGACGTGCTTCCCCCGCGCCACGACCAGGCCGTCCTGGTCGGACATCTCCGGAATCCCGCAGAAGGGGCAGCCGTCCCCGGCGTCGGGGCCGGTCGGCTTGTTCTCGCCCTGGATGTAGGCCATCCGGTGGGGCGTCCACAGACGCTGGAACGCGTCCTGCGTGCCCACACCGATCTGCTGCTCCGGCTCAATCGTCATAGGACGCAGCATATGACCTTGCCCGGAGGAACGAGGAAGGCCCCCGGAAAGTGATCACCGAGTGATCGCTCCGGGGGCCTCGGGGCCGGGTCAGACCTGGACGCGGTCCGCGACGACCTTGGCCAGCTTCGCCAGTGCCTCGTCCTTCGGGATGCCGTTCTCCTGCGAACCGTCGCGGTAGCGGAAGGAGACGGTGCCCGCGGCCATGTCCTCGTCACCGACGATGATCATGAACGGGACCTTGAGCTTCTGGTGGTTGCGGATCTTCTTCTGCATCCGGTCGGAGGAGGCGTCCACCTCGACCCGCAGGCCCTGCTTCTTCGCCGCGGCGGCGAACTCCTGGAGGTACTCCACGTGCCCGTCGCCGATCGGGATGCCGACCGCCTGGACCGGGGCCAGCCACGGCGGCATGGCGCCCGCGTAGTGCTCCAGCAGCACCGCGAAGAACCGCTCGATCGAGCCGAACAGGGCGCGGTGGATCATGACCGGGCGCTGGCGGGAGCCGTCCGGGGCGGTGTACTCCAGGTTGAAGCGCTCCGGCAGGTTGAAGTCCAGCTGGACGGTCGACATCTGCCAGGTGCGGCCGATGGCGTCGCGCGCCTGCACGGAGATCTTCGGGCCGTAGAAGGCCGCGCCGCCCGGGTCGGGGGTCAGCGGCAGGCCCTGCTTCTCGGCGACCTGCTGGAGGACCGCGGTGGCCTCCTCCCAGACCTCGTCCGAGCCGACGAACTTCTCCGGGTCCTTGGTGGACAGCTCCAGGTAGAAGTCGGTCAGGCCGTAGTCGCGCAGCAGGTTCAGCACGAAGGTGAGGGTGCGGTCGAGCTCCTCGGCCATCTGCTCACGGGTGCAGTAGATGTGCGCGTCGTCCTGGGTGAAGCCCCGGGCCCGGGTGAGGCCGTGGACCACGCCGGACTTCTCGTACCGGTACACGGTGCCGAACTCGAACAGGCGCAGCGGCAGCTCACGGTAGGAGCGCCCGCGCGCGTCGAAGATCAGGTTGTGCATCGGGCAGTTCATGGGCTTGAGGTAGTAGTCGGTACCACCGTCGAGCTGCATGGGGGGGTACATGCCCTCCGCGTACCAGTCCAGGTGGCCGCTCTTCTCGAAGAGGGCGCCCTTGGTGGCGTGCGGGGAGTAGACGAACTCGTAGCCCTCCTCCTCGTGCCGGCGGCGCGAGTAGTCCTCCATGGTGCGGCGGATGATGCCGCCGCGCGGGTGGAAGACGGCGAGGCCGGAGCCGATCTCGTCCGGGATGGAGAAGAGGTCGAGCTCGTTGCCGAGCTTGCGGTGGTCGCGCTTCTCGGCCTCGGCGAGGAAGTCGAGGTGGGCCTTCAGCTCCTCCTTCGACGGCCACGCGGTGCCGTAGATGCGCTGGAGCATCGGGTTCTTCTCGCTGCCGCGCCAGTAGGCGGCCGCGTTGCGCATGAGCTTGAACGCCGGGATGGTGCGGGTGGTGGGCAGGTGGGGACCGCGGCAGAGGTCCTTCCAGCACAGCTCGCCGGTCTTGGCGTCCAGGTTGTCGTAGATGGTCAGCTCGCCGCCGCCCACCTCGACGTTCGCACCGTCGTCGGTCGACGCGGAGCCCTTGATGCCGATGAGCTCCAGCTTGTACGGCTCGTCCGCGAGCTCCTCGCGGGCCGCCTCGTCGGAGACCACGCGGCGGGCGAACCGCTGCCCGCGCTTCTGGATCTCCTGCATCTTCTTCTCGATGGCCTTGAGGTCATCGGGGGTGAAGGGGCGGGCCACGTCGAAGTCGTAGTAGAAGCCGTCGCGGACCGGCGGGCCGATGCCCAGCTTGGCCTCGGGGAACAGCTCCTGCACGGCCTGCGCCATGACGTGCGCGGTGGAGTGGCGCAGGATGTTCAGGCCGTCCTCGGAGGAGATCTCGACCGGCTCGACGGTCTCGCCGTCGCGGACCTCGTAGGAGAGGTCCTTCAGCTCGCCCGCGACGCGCGCGGCGACGACGGTGCGCTCGCCGGCGAACAGCTCGGCCGCCGTCGTGCCCGTGGTCACCACGCGCTCGTCCCGCTCGGAATCGCGTTGGATGATCACACGGACGTCTGACACCGGTTTCTCCTGAAGTCTGGGGGCCCTTCCCGGCGGCAGCCGGGCGGGGAACGCGCCGGTGGCCCCGGCGCGTGTGAATCGTACCGAGCGGAGCGGCCGCGCCGCTAAACGGTTGTGCCGGGCGACTCAGCGACACACGCCCCCCGCCCTGCGGCCGCCCCGGCCGGGGACCGCCCGCGTCCGGCTGCGGCAGCGGCGCCGCACGGCCGTGCGGACAGGCGCGGGCCGGCCAGGGGCGGGTCACTCGGACCCGCGGGAGACGGGCGGGCCTCCCGGGTGTGCGGCCCGCCCGGGACGGGCGTGCGGGGCGGGCACCGGACGGGGGCGGGCACAGGACGGGGCCCGCAGGGGCCTGGGGAAATCCGGCCGCGCGGCGCCGGGGCGCGGGGGTAGCGTGGCCGGGCCGTGTCCTCCGCGCCCCCGAAGGGACCCCTCCCGCATGCCGAGCACCCTCGTACGTCCGCTGGACCTGAGCGACGCGGCCACCGCCGTCGCCGTGCACCGGATCGGGCGGGCCGCGTACGCGGTGGAGGCGGCGCTGATCGGGTTCGACGGGATCCCCGCCCTGGGCGAGAGCCTCGCCGAGATGCGGGGGCGGCCGCTGCGCTGGCTGGGGGCGGTGGCGCCGGACGGGGGCATCGCCGGGTTCCTGGCCTGGGAGGAACCCGGGTCCGGTGGCCCCGTGATCCTCGACCGGCTCTGCGTGGACCCCTCCCGGTTCCGCGGCGGCGTCGCCTCGCTGCTGCTGCGCCACGCGCTGCGGGAACTCTTCCCGGGCCGGACGGTGGAGGTGACCACGGGCGCGGACAACGCCCCGGCAGTGGCCCTGTACGAACGCCTCGGCTTCGTCCGGGGCGCGGACTTCTCCCCGGCCCCGGGCCTGCGGATGGCCTCGTTCACCCACGGCTAGGCCGGGATCCGGAAGGGACGGACCGAGTCTCCGGCGGGTCGGGGGCGGCATGCCCGGGGCGGCCGGCGCGTGGACCGCGCGGCCGGCGGGAGAGGGGTCAGTCGTCCGACGGGAGGACGTCCTCGGGGTCGAAGGCCGCGTCCAGGGACTTCATCAGCCGGTCGCGCTCCACCTCGTCCAACGGGACCGGCACCACGTCCGAGGCCTCCGTCAGCCGGCGGAAGCCGCCGCGCCGCGAGAGCCGGCCGCTGACGCGGACCGGGAGCCCCTCCAGGTGGGCGTGGACCGCCGTCCGGTACGCCTCCTCCCCCAGCGCGGCCCGTACGTACGGGACCTCCGCGCCCGCCAGCACGCGCAGCCGCACCGTCCCCCCGCCGCCCGCGGCCGCCCTGCGCATCCGCACCACCGCCCCCGTGAGCCGGACGGAGACGGCCGGCTCGGCCCGGGTGTAGCGGGCGGAGGCCTCCCGCAGCACGGGCAGGTCGCCGGGCGAGAACTCCACCGGCTCCGGCCGGGCCGCGCACCCGGCCGGGACCCCGGCCGCCGGCGCCCAGGCCAGGGCGACCCTCGCCCCCTCCGACCCCTGGACGAGGGCGATCAGCGCGTCGGCGAGCTCCCGGCTGACCCCGGCGGCCACGGCCGCGTCGAAGGCCTCCGTGCCACCCGTGGCGCGCTGGTAGTCCACCGCCTCGCGGGCCGCGTGCAGGGCGTGGTGCAGCCGTGTCACCAGTCCCCGTCCGCCGTCCACCGGTACGTACGCGGCGAGCCGGCACCCGTCCGGGCCGGGCCCGACGAGCACCTCGTCCAGGGCCCGCTCGGCCTGGGCCCGGTGGCGGGCCCCGTGGTAGCCGGCGCGGGCGCGCTCGGCGAGGGCCCCGGCCAGCAGCAGCCGGCGGGCCGCCGAGCGCAGCCGCTCCTGCGCGGTCCAGGCGGCCTCGCCCCGGAACCCGTACGGCGCCTCGGGGACCTCCCGCTCCCAGCGGACCTCGTCGCTGGGCACGCTCAGCCCGAACAGCACCTCCCGCGCCGACGGCAGGCCGCTGCGCGACAGGGCGGTCAGCGCCTCCTCCAGCAGGTCCGCGCAGTCGGGGAAGGTCCGGGTCTCGGGGACGAGCAGGCTGGTCCCGCCGGGGCCGGGCGGGGTCCAGCGCCCGTAGCGGCCCGCCGCCCCGCCGCGCCGCAGCCAGCCGTGGCGGTGCAGCAGCGCGCCCAGGACGCGGGGGTCGACCTGCGCGGGATCGGGGGTGCCGGCGGCCGCGGGCCCCACGGGTGGCAACGGGAGCGGCTCCGGACGCGGTGCGTGACGGTCCATCAGGGTGTCCCTCCCGACCCGACCCGGGTCATGATCTCGCACAGCGCCCGGTCGTCGAAGATCCGCGCGGTCGGGATCCGTACGGTGGTCCGGCGCCTGCCGGTCACCGGGTGCCCGGCGAGGTTGGTCCAGTAGCAGCAGTGCCGCAGGTCGAGCCGGTCGTGCCCGGCGCTCAGCCACTGCTCCCGCTCCCGCGGAACGAGCATCACGACGAGGATCTTGTGCACGGCGACCGGCGTGCGGGCCAGCTTCACCAGGTGCTCGTTGTCGAGGGTGAAGCCGAAGGTGGGGCCGGCCGGACGCGGCGGGACCTGGTAGGTCGCCTTCAACTGCACCTTGATGGTGACCTCGTCGTCGACGACGTGCCCGGGCGCGCCGTGGCTGACGTGCCAGTCGATCCCGTTGTCCGGGAACGGCTGGGACAGCGAGCAGCCGGCGGCGGCCGCGACGGCGTGCAGGTAGCCCACCTGGAGGGTCTCCATGCAGGCGGTGGTGGCGAGTGTGCCGCGCAGTGGACCGGGCCTCGCTCCGGTGTCCGCGCCCAGCACCCCGCCCGGTTCGGGCTGCGCGAGCGCCATGGCCGGCTCCCCATGCCTTCCGGGCTCTGCCGTGCGTGCGGTGGTGGTCGTACCGGTGGTGGCGGGGCAGCGGTGTGACGGCCGGTCACGTGTACGACCCCCCAAGGGAGTTGTCTCCGCACCCGGCTCCGCGCAAACGGCGTACGGGGCAAAGAGCCCGGGTATCACGGAATCGGCGGGGGCGGCAGGTCCCGGGGCGGTGGCGCCCGGTACGCCCCGTCTGCCGATCGGGGACGAGGAGTTCGCCATGACACGCTGGTACGAGGGGCCGTTGGCCGCCTTCGACACGGAGACCACCGGGGTGGACGTCGAGCAGGACCGGATCGTGTCCGCCGCGCTCGTCGTCCAGGAGTGTGCGGGCGGCCGGGTCCGCGCCACGCGCTGGCTGGTCAATCCCGGTATCCCGGTGCCCCGGGGCGCCACGGAAGTGCACGGCCTGACCGACGAGCACCTCCAGCGGCACGGCCGCTGGCCGGCGCCGGTGGTCGAGGAGATAGCCCGTGCGCTCAGCGAGCAGCAGATGGCCGGGCGGCCGGTGGTGGTGATGAACGCGCCGTTCGACCTGACGCTGCTGGACCGGGAGTTGCGCCGGCACCGGGCCTCCACACTGGCCCGGTACCTGGACGACCGGCCGCTGACGGTGCTGGATCCGCGGGTGCTGGACAAGCACCTGGACCGCTACCGCAAGGGCCGCAGGACGCTGACCGACCTGTGCGCGCACTACGGGATAGAGCTGGAGGGCGCGCACGACGCCTCCGCGGACGCGATGGCCTCGCTGGAACTGGTGCGGGCGGTGGGGCGCCGGTTCGCGGCGCGGCTGGAGCGGCTGACCCCGGCGGAGCTGCACCAGCTCCAGGCGGTGTGGCACGCGGCGCAGGCGCGCGGGCTCCAGGCGTGGTTCGCGCGGCAGGGCACCCCGGAGGCGGTGGACCCGCACTGGCCGCTGCGCCCGGAGGTCCCGGCGGCTGCCTGAGCGGACCCGCCGGAGCGGGGCCGTGGAATGCGGAAGGCCGGTCCGTCATCAGACGGACCGGCCTGTCCCGGTGGGCGATACTGGGATCGAACCAGTGACCCCTTCGGTGTGAACGAAGTGCTCTCCCGCTGAGCTAATCGCCCGGGAACGCACTGAACAATACAAGAGCCTCGGGGTCTGTTCAAACCGCTTCAGGCGCAGCGGTCAGCCGGGCGGCGAGGCCGCGCCGTCCGGCGCGCATCATCAGCGCATGGTTGAGGCGCAGCGCGGGCCGCCCGGCGACCGAGAGCCGCCGCAGCAGCGGGGCCCGTACCTCGACCTCCTGCTCGTAGACGGCCCGGGTGCGGTCCGCGCCGGGCCCGCCGCGCGGGCGTACGGTCCACCGCGCCCAGCCGCGGAGGTCCCCGCCCAGGGCCACTTCGAGGACGCCGCGGCAGGGGGCGCGCAGCAGGCCGGTGAGGGTGACGTGGATCTCGTACGGCAGGAGGGAGCGGATCACGGCGGTGCCGGAGTCCCCGTCGCCCCGCGCGACCCGGCGGACCTGCGGCCACCAGCCGGGGTAGCGCCCGGGGTCCTCCAGCAGGGAGTAGACGAGAGCGGGCGGGGCGTCGAGGTCCCACACGCTCCGGAAGCGGTAGTGCGTCCAGCGGGCCATGCCTCCAGTGTGGCCCGCCGCGCGGCGCCGCCGGGGCGGTTTCCCGTAATGGCCCCCGGGAGGGGACGCGCGGAATACCGAGGGGGGCGGCGTGCGTACTCAGGGGTGATCTGAGTACGCCCGCCCATGTCCTGACGGCGTGACGGGCGCCACACTCCGGCTATGGACACCCCTCTGCCGCCGGCCCGGGAGCTGGCGCTCATCGACGCCGAGCTGGCCCAACTGGACACCCGGAGGCTGCACTTGCTGGCCCGCCGGGACTGGCTGCTGCGGCTGCTGTGGCAGTCGGGCGGCGCCGGGACGGCAGCGGTGCAGGGTGCCTTCGGCCCGCCGGGGGCCCCGTTCGCCCCCTCCGCGCCCTCCGCTGCCGCCGTGAAGCCGAGTGCGCAGAACGTGCTGCTGGTGCTGGGCGCGGTGCTGCTGACGGTGGCCGCGCTGGCCTTCACGCTGGTCAGCTGGGGTTCCCTGGGGATCGGGGGCCGCTCGGCGGTGCTGGCCGCGCTGACGGCGGCGGCGTCGGCGGCGCCCGCGGCGCTGCTGCGGCGGGGGCTGCGGGCCACGGCCGAGGCGGTGGCGGGGGTGGCGCTGGCGCTGACGGCGCTGGACGCGTACGCGCTGCACGCGGTCGGCCTGCCCGGCAGTGACGGCCGGGTCTACGCGGCGTGGGCGGCCGCGGTCCTGGCGGGACTCTGGTCGGGGTACGGGGCGGTGCTGCGCGGGCTGCGGACGGCGCCTCTGGCCGCGGTGGGGGCGGCGCAGCTGCCGTTGCCGCTGGCGGCGGCCGCTGCGGGAGCGGACCTGACGGGGGGCGGGTGGGCGCTGCTGGCGACGGCCGCGCTGGACGTGGTCCTCGCGGGGGCGGTGGCGCGGGGGGTGCTGCGGGGTACGGCCCGGGTGTGCGCGGGGGTGCTGGGCGGGTCCGGGCTGGCGGCGGGGCTGGTGGGCTCGCTGGCGGAGCCCGGGGCGGCCGGTCCGGCGCTGCTGCTGGCGGCGGGGGCCCTGCTGGGCGTGGCGGTGGCCTGGCGGGAGCCGCGGGGCGTGGCGGCCGCGGTCGTCGGGGGTCTGGCGGCGGTGTCGGCGGTGGGTGCGCTGGTTCCGGCCGGGTGGGGTTCCGTGGGCTGGGCGGTGGCGGTTCGGGTGGCGGCGGGGCTCGCGCTGGTGGCGGCGGTACGGGCGGTACGGGTGGACGCGCTCCCGGAGCCGGTCCGGCGCGGGCTGGCCGGGGCCGGGGCGGGGGTGGCCGCCCTCGCCGCGCTGGCGGGCGTGCCGGCGGTCCTGTCGGTCCTGGCCGCACGGCTGGCGGTGCTGGGCGAGGTCTGGGCGCCGACGACCCCGCGCCACCCGGCCCCGGGGCCGGGTCTCGCGGTGGCCCTGCTGCTGGCGGCCGCGGTCTTCGGCCTCCTGCCGCGGCTCCGGCCGGCCGGACCGGCGCTGCCCGGCGGGGCGGCCCGGCCTCCGGTCGCGGGCCCGTACCCGGGCGTCGCGGCGGACCGGGGCGCGGTGGGCGGCCGCGTCGAGGCCGTGGGGGGCGCGGCCGGCGCGGCGGCCGTCGCGGGGCCGGGCGGCTCGGGCCGCTCCGCCGGGGCCTCCTGGGGGGTCGTGTCCCGGGCGGTGGCGGTGGTGTGCGCGTGGGCGGGGCTGTTCGTGGCGGGGGCCGGGGCGGGGCTGCCGGTGGCGGTGCTGCTCGTGGCGGAGGTGGTGGTGACGGTGGCGGCCGGGGTGGTGGCCCTGCGGGCCGGGGAGCCGGCCGTCGCGTGGGCGGCCGCGGGGTGTGCGGCGGCCGGGGCCTTCGGGGTGTCCGTGGCGGCCCTGGACGGCCGTGTGGCCACCGTGGGCGTGTGCGGGCTGCTGGGTGCCGGGGCGGCGCTGGGAGCGGCGTACGGGGCCGCCCGGGCGGCGCTGCGGGGCGTCTGCGCGGTCGCGGCCGTCGGGTACGCGGCGGGGATGGTGGTGGCGCTGGGCGCGCTGGCCGGTCTGCCGGCGGCCTGGGTGGGGGTGGCGGTGTCGGCCGTTCCGGCGGTGGTGGTGTGCCTCGGGCCGCGGCTGGGCGCGGTGCGCGTCGCGGCGGAGGGGGCGGCCGCGGGGGCCGGGGTGCTCGCTTCGGCCCTGGCGGCCTGGGATCCTCCGGTGGCGGCCCTGGTCCTCGCCCTGGGCGCGGTGGTGTGCGCGGCGGGGGCGCTGCGGGCCGACCGGCGGGGGCTCGGCCGGGCGGCGGGGGCGCTCGGTGTGGCGGCGGTCTGGGTGCGGCTGGGGGCCTCGGGCGTGGCGGTGCCGGAGGCGTACACGCTGCCGGTGACGGCGGCGGCCCTGGTGGTGGGGTTGGTGCGGCGCCGCCGGGATCCCGGGGCCTCGTCCTGGGCGGCGTACGGGCCCGGGCTGGGGGCGACGCTGCTGCCGAGCCTGGTGGCCGTCTGGGGGGACCCGTACTGGCCGCGCCCGCTGCTGCTGGGCGCGGGGGCGCTCGCGGTGACGCTGGCGGGGGCGCACCGGCGGCTGCGGGCGCCGCTGCTGCTCGGCGGGGTGACCCTGGCGGCGGTGGCGGTGCACGAGCTGGCCCCCTACGTGGTGCAGGTGGTGGGTCTGCTGCCGCGGTGGCTGCCGCCGGCGCTGGCGGGCCTGCTGCTGCTCGCGGTGGGGGCGACGTACGAGAGGCGGCTGCGGGAGGCCCGCAGGCTGCGCGAGGCCTTCGGCCGGTTCCGCTGAGGACCCGGGAACGGCAGCGGCCCCGGAGATCCTGAGGATCTCCGGGGCCGCTGCTCCGGGTGGGCGATACTGGGATCGAACCAGTGACCCCTTCGGTGTGAACGAAGTGCTCTCCCGCTGAGCTAATCGCCCGGGCACACCGCAAACATTACCGCATGTCAGCGGCACCCCATGACCACCCCGGGGGCGATCACTGGTCCTTGAGGTTCCAGGGCAGCGTGAAGCCGTACTTCCAGAGGTAGAAGCCGACCAGCGCGCCCGCGATGACCAGGCCCGCACTGGTGAGGATGATGTTGCGGCGGCGGACCTTCGGGTCGAGGGCCTTCTGCGCGGCCTCGGAGACCTTCCGCTTGGTCCAGCGCAGGACGAGGTGGGCCCACGCGAACTCGGTGGCCCAGATCGCCAGGCCGGCGAAGATCGCGACCCAGCCCGGTCCGGGAAGGACGAGCATCGCGATGCCGGCGCCGATGACGGCCAGGCCGACGACGAAGACGCCGACCTGCCAGCTCAGGTGCAGGCTGCGGTTGGCCTTGATGAAGGCGGGTGCCTTCGAGACGTGCTGCGCGTCCTCGGCGGCCGCGCCGTCCGCTCCGGCACCGGTACCGTCCGTAGCGGATTCATGGGATCCGCGCTCACTCCCCGTATTCATGGGGGCGAATCTACCGGAGCCCGAAGCACACGTGAATGCCGGTTTGGATCCGCCGTCCGAGGGACCCAGAGGTCCGCAAAACGGTCAGAGGGGTTTACAACGGCACCGTAGGTGGCATGTCGATTTCGCCGACGTGCGAATCCCCGAGCGCACACTGAGCGAAAGGCCCTGGCGCTTATGAACACCACGGTCAGCTGCGAGCTGCACCTGCGCCTCGTTGTGTCGAGCGAGTCCTCACTGCCTGTCCCGGCGGGCCTGCGGTATGACACGGCCGATCCCTACGCCGTGCACGCCACCTTCCACACCGGCGCCGAGGAGACGGTCGAATGGGTGTTCGCCCGCGACCTCCTCGCGGAGGGCCTCCACCGGCCTACCGGTACCGGCGACGTCCGCGTCTGGCCGTCCCGGAGCCACGGTCAGGGCGTCGTCTGCATCGCCCTGAGCTCACCGGAGGGAGAAGCGCTGCTGGAAGCGCCCGCCCGAGCCCTGGAGTCGTTCCTGAAGCGCACGGACGCCGCGGTCCCGCCCGGGACCGAGCACCGGCACTTCGACCTCGACAAAGAGCTCTCCCACATCCTGGCCGAAAGCTGAGCCAGGCCTCCGGCCGCCCGGCACCGTCCGACTCGGGGCGACGGTGCCGCACGGACAACCCCATACGGCACGACCGGCGCTGTCCCCGCGGGAGCCACCCGCGGAGGCGGCGCCGGTGCGCTGTCCGGGGGCCCTGTTGACGGCAACCGCTAGAGTCTGCCCCCAGCGGCGGCAGCGGCCCGTCGCCGCCAGGCCGGCCTCCAGGGAGCGACCCCCGTGCAGATCCCCCACGACACCCGTCGCGCGCTCGACGTCGTCGTCGCGCTGGTCAACACCGCGGCCGAGCCGGACCAGCCCGACGGCCTGGCCGACGTCGCCGCGCTCCACGGCTTCGTCAAGGAGCACGCGATCAGCGACGTCGGCGAGCTGAGCGCCCGCGACCTCACCGGGGTCCGGACGGTGCGGGGCAAGTTCGCGCAGGTCTTCGCGGCACCGAACTCCCGTGCTGCGGCCGAACTGATCAACGAGCTGGTGGCCACCGCCGGCACCACCCCGCAGCTGACCGACCACGACGGCTACGACTGGCACGTGCACTACTTCGCGCCGGGCGCCTCGGTGGGCGATCACCTGGCGGCGGACGGCGGCATGGCCCTGGCCTTCATCGTGGTCTCCGGTGAGCAGGAGCGGCTGCGCCGCTGCGAGGCCCCGGACTGCCGGCGGGCCTTCGTGGACCTCTCGCGCAACCGCTCGCGCCGCTACTGCGACAGCCGGACCTGCGGGAACCGGCTGCACGTGGCCGCGTACCGGGCACGCCGCAAGGGGGCCGACAGCCACCCGGAGGGCGCCGGCCCGGAGCAGGCCTCAGAGCAGGTAGAGATCGTGCACGGCGGCGAGCAGCAGCAGTAGCCCGATCACCGCCAGGAAGATCATCAGCGGCGGCTGGGAGAGGGCGAAGAGGCAGCCGCGCGCTTCGGGCGGTCCGAGGGACGCGGGGGCCTGGGCGGCGGGAGCCTCGGCGACGGGAACGGGAGCGGGGGGCTCACCCTGCGATGTGTCGAGCATGTCGGGGTGATGATCGCGCAGCGGACCCCCCGGCCGCCCCCAACGCGCCATGGTTCACGCGACAGTTCGCCGACTCTCCTCACTTCGGGTGGTTTCCCCGGGCTTCTCCCCCGCGCCGCCGGTCCGATGCGCTAGACGCCGCGCTCCTGCTGCCGCGCTTCTCAGATGCCGTGCTTCTTCAGGATGGCCTCGATGTCGGAGAAGTCCTCCGCCGGGGCGCTCCGCGGCGTCGGGGACGCACCGGTGGCGCCGCCGCCGAGGGCGGGCGCGGAGGCGCCGGGACCGACGGCCCGCGAGGACTTCGCGGACCCTCCCGCGCCGCGGCGCTCGACGGCCCGGGTGACCGTGAGCAGCGCCCACGCCAGCGCGAGCAGCCCGAAGCCCACCCACACGGTCGGGCTGAGGACGATCCCGGAGAGCCACTCCACCACGCCGGTCAGCACCAGCCCGAGGGGAACCAGCGCGTACGCGGCGATCCGGGCGGCCTTCACGAAGCGCCTGCGGTACGCGGTGACGGCGGCGATGCCCAGGCCCGCAGCGGACACCGCGGAACAGATGGTCTCGGCGAGCATGCGGTCCTCCGGCGGGCTGCGATGGGCGATCTGTCCCTTCCATCCTGCACCGGCCACCGTCGCGGCGGCCATGCCCGCGGCCCCGGCCGGCCCGATCTCCGGGACATCTCGGGGTCGGATCTCCTCCCCGGGTGCCGCCGGGGGGTCTGGGAGACTGTCCGCATGACCGATTCCGTGATCCTCGACGTCTGGTGCGAACTCCAGTGCCCGGACTGCCACAGCGCTCTGGACGACGTGCGCGCCCTGCGGGCCCGCTACGGCGACCGGCTGGACATCCGGCTGCGCCACTTCCCGCTGGAGAAGCACAAGCACGCCTTCGCCGCCGCGCAGGCCGCCGAGGAGGCCCTGGAACAGGGGCAGGGCTGGCCGTACGCGGAAGCGGTGCTGGCCAGGACCGCCGAGCTCGGCGAGCGCGGCGAAGCCGTACTGCTGGACGCCGCCCGGGAACTCGGCCTGGACGCCGAGGAGTTCGACACCGCCCTGATCGACGGCCGGCACATCCTGATCGTCGACGCCGACCAGGCCGAGGGCAAGGCCATCGGCGTGACCGGCACCCCCACCTATGTCATCGGCGGCGAGCGCCTCGACGGCGGCAAGAGCCAGGAGGGCCTGCGCGCCCGCATCGAGGAGATCGCCGACCGGCTGCTCGCCGCCGGCTGACTCAGATGAGCTCCTTGGCGTAGTTCAGGTCCGTGGTCCGGTAGCCGAGGGACTCGTACAGCCGCAGGGCCGGGGTGTTGTCGGCGAAGACGTGCAGCGCGAGGACCCGGTGGCCCTGCCCGATCGCCGCGCACTCGGCGAGGAGCATCAGGTCCCGGCCGTAGCCGCGGCCCCGGTGCTCCTCGGCCACCGCGACGTCGTACACGTACGCCCCCGCGCCGGCCTCCCCGCGCGGCGCGAGCCACACGTGCCCGACCGGGGTCCCGGCGGCCTCCAGGACGGCGAGGGTGACGCCGGGGGTGTCCGGGCCCTGGGGGAGGAGCGCCGCGTGGTCGGCCTCCGCCGCGGCCCGCGCGGCCTCCGGCCGCATGCCCCGGGCGGTCCAGTTCGCCACGTACTCCACGCGGGCCCGGGCGTCCCACGCCGCGTACTCGGCCGCCGTCATGGGCCGGCCCCGCACCCCCTCGGAGGGGGCCGGCGGGCGGTCGGGGAGCTCCTTGGCCATGGTCCGGCCGGATTCCGCGTACCCGAGGGCCGCGGCGAGCCGCAGGCCGCCCGGGGAGCCCGCCGGGACCGAGACCCGCACCCGGCGGCAGCCCCAGCCGCGCAGCACCTCCTCGGCGGCCAGCGCGGCGACCGTCGCACGGCCGCGGCGGCGGTCGGGCTCGTCGATGGCCAGGTCGCGGATCTCCCCCACCGCCGGCCCGAAGGGCGTGTCGGCGGCGATCACGAGGGCCCCGACGCGCCTGCTGTTGACGCGGACCTCGTACGGGCGCGAGCGCGCGCCGCCCTCGCTCTGCTGAAGCGGCCCGCTCGGCCGCAGGGTGGTGGTCATCCGTCGAGTTCTACCCGCCCCGCGGCGCCGTCACCACGGTGCGGGCCGGCTCACGGGTCGATGTCGGACGCGGCGCGCTCCTCGAAGACCCGCATGGCCTTGGCGGTGACGGGGCCGGGGGCGGCGGCCAGGGTGCGGCCGTCGACGCGGCGGACGGCCTGCACGTCACGCAGGGTGGAGGTCAGGAAGACCTCCTCGGCCCGTTCCAGCACGTCGAGGGGGAGGTCGGTCTCGCGGGCGCCGGTCCACTCCACGGCCAGCGCGCGGGTGATGCCGGCGAGACAGCCGGAGGCCACGGGCGGGGTGTGGAGTTCGCCGTCGAGGACGACGAAGACGTTGGATCCGGTGCCCTCGCAGAGCCGCCCGAGGGTGTTGGCGAAGAGGGCCTCGGAGGCGCCGTCCCGGTGGGCCCGGGCGAGGGCGACCACGTTCTCGGCGTACGAGGTGGTCTTCAGGCCGGCCAGCGGCGAGCGCTCGTTGCGCACCCAGGGGACGGTGATCACGGCCGTGGTGTCGGGCCGCCGGGTGGTCTCCCCGAGGGCGACGACCAGGGTGGGCCCGGTCTCGCCGCGGTCGGAGCCGAGCGGGGAGAGGCCGCCGGTGTAGGTGATCCGCAGCCGGCCGAGCGGCATCGGGTTGGCCTCCAGGACGGCGGCGCAGGCCCGGCGGACCTCGTCGAGGTCGGGGTCGGGCAGGCCGAGGCCGCGGGCGGAGCGGGTGAGCCGCTCCAGGTGCCGGGTCAGCGCGAAGGGGGTGCCGTTCTCCGCCTTGAGGGTCTCGAAGACCCCGTCGCCCACGGTCAGCCCGTGGTCGAGGACGGACACCTTCGCGTCGTCGGCGTCCCGCAGTGTTC
This sequence comes from Streptomyces racemochromogenes, assembly GCF_044129415.1. Taxonomy (GTDB): domain Bacteria; phylum Actinomycetota; class Actinomycetes; order Streptomycetales; family Streptomycetaceae; genus Streptomyces; species Streptomyces racemochromogenes_A. The sequence continues at coordinate 4,023 of NZ_JBBDHD010000067.1, read as the reverse complement.
CGTCGAGCCAGATCCTCACCGTACGGTTCCTCCACTCAGGTCGTGCGTCGTCTCGTGTGCGTCCGGCACGGGGCCGCCCGAGGCCAGCGCGAGCAGCCGGGCGGCCTTCAGCTCGGTCTCGGCCCACTCGCGCTCGGGGTCGGAGCCCCAGGTGATGCCGGCGCCGGTGCCGAAGCTCAGGCGCGGGCCGCCGGGGGCCTCGCGGTCGATCCAGAAGGTCCGGATGCCGACGGCGAGCGCGGCGGTGCCCCGGTCGGCGTCGACCCAGCCGATGCCCCCACAGTAGGGGCCGCGCGGGGCGGTCTCCAGCTCTTCGATGATCCGCAGGGCGGAGGACTTGGGGGCACCGGTCACCGAGCCCGGCGGGAAGGTGGCGGCCAGCAGCTCGGGCCATCCGGCGCCCTCGGCGAGCTCGCCGCTGACGGTGGAGACCAGGTGGACGAGGCCGGGGTGCTCCTCCAGGGCGCACAGTTCCGGGACGGTGACGGAGCCCGTGGCGCAGACGCGCCCCAGGTCGTTGCGGACGAGGTCCACGATCATCACGTTCTCGGCGTGGTCCTTGGGCAGCAGGTCGGCGGCGGTACGGCCGGTGCCCTTGATCGGTCCGGACTCCACGCGGCGGCCGGCCCGGCGCAGGTACAGCTCCGGGGAGGCGGTGGCGATCTCCACGCCGTGGGCGCGGAGCCGAATCGTTCCTGCGTACGGGGCGGGGTTGCCGCGCGCGAGCAGGGCGGTCAGGGCGTCCACGTCGGCGGCTGCCGGGTCGGGAAGCGGCGCGGAGACGATGCGGCAGAGGTTGGCCTGGTAGACCTCCCCCGCCGCGATGTACTCGCGGATCCGGCGGACGCCCGCGACGTACGCGGAACGGTCCAGGGAGGAGGACCAGCGGTCGGCGGCGGGTCCGCGCCAGGCGCCGGGGACCGGCGCGGGCACCGGGTCGGGGCGTATGTCCCCGAAGCGCGCGCAGATGAGCCGGCCTTCGAAGTCCGCGCTCACCACCCAGAACCCGGTGGAGTCGAGGGCCGAGGGGTCGCTGGTGACGTCTCGGAGGTCGGTCGCGAGGAGGCCGCCGAAGCGGGCCAGGGGAGGCAGGTCGTGCACGGCTGCGAGTCTATGACCGGTGGCGCGATGCCGCCGGTGAGGTGACCGGCGGGTGACCTCTGGTGATCGGGTCGGCAGCACGCTGCGGAAACGCGTTTTTGAGCTGGCCCGGGAATCCGCTAGAGTTCAACACGTCGCCAGGGAGCGAAGGGGAAAAACCCCGGAGCGAACACGGTGACACTGCGGACGTAGCTCAGTTGGTAGAGCACCACCTTGCCAAGGTGGATGTCGCGAGTTCGAGTCTCGTCGTCCGCTCTGAGTGGGGGATCTTCCCGAGACCCCGCACACTCCGAGGTGGAGTGGCCGAGAGGCGAGGCAACGGCCTGCAAAGCCGTCTACACGGGTTCAAATCCCGTCTCCACCTCCAAGGACGATTAGCTCAGCGGGAGAGCGCTTCCCTGACACGGAAGAGGTCACTGGTTCAATCCCAGTATCGTCCACTGGTCCGGAAGGACCTGGTCCGCAAGGATCCCCGCGCGATTAGCTCAGCGGGAGAGCGCTTCCCTGACACGGAAGAGGTCACTGGTTCAATCCCAGTATCGCGCACGCAGTACCGGCAAAACCCTGCATTACTCTGCTTGACCTGCGGTTTCGTACCGTAACCCGCGCGATTAGCTCAGCGGGAGAGCGCTTCCCTGACACGGAAGAGGTCACTGGTTCAATCCCAGTATCGCGCACCGCATCCGGAAGCCCCGGCCGTCTCGACGGCCGGGGCTTCCGTGCGTGTGCCGCCTGCCGGAAGGCGTGGAAAAGGGTGTTGCCCGTCCGGCTCCCCAGCCGTACGGGCAACACCCTTCAACTGCCGTCCGCCGCTCCCCCGTCCCCACGGGGTTCGACGGGCCGATGTCCCGGCCCGGGCCGCTCTCCCGGGCCCGGGGCGCCGCTCAGCGCCCCAGCATCACGCCCACGGACGACGCCTGTGCCGCCACCTGATCGAACCCTCCGAAGAGGAAGAGCAGGAGGGCGGCCAGGGGGAGGACCATGGCCGCGGCCACCAGAGGGTGGCGCGTACCGGACTCATGGCCGTGGAACGCGAAGAGCTTGCGTCCCTGCCGTGCGATGCCCGCCATGGTCCTCTCCCTGTCGTCTGGCAGCGGCGGGCTCGTGACCTCGGGGGACGAGTGCGCCGCCCGCCGCTTGACTTCAACACTAGGTGGCCGGAAGGCCCCTGGCCTCATGCCCTCGTACCCATTGGCGGGCCTCCAGGAGGATGAGGCGGACACCCCCGGCCTACTCCCCTGGGTGGAGACGCCCCGCCCGCGCTGGGGGTCTGCCCGGAGGGGATGACCGGAGGGTAGTGACTTCGCTCACTTCCGTCACTCCCCGCGCACGCGTGTCCTCGTACGAGGTGGTGACGGCCGCGGCCGCACGCCGGAGCTCCTCCCCTGCCGCCGCGACCGCCCACCGGGGCCGTGAGGAGGTCAAACCCCTTGGCGCGAGGGGCCCTTGGGGGGTGCGGACGGGGACCTCCGAACGGGGGCTCGGGGACCTGGCACACCCTCAAGTGGCCTGCCCCGCACTGAGGATCGAATCCTGCGGTGAGGGCGCGGCCTCTGAGCGCTGGTGCCGGATGGTCCGTAAGCTGTGCCAGGTCAGCAGGACGACCGTCAGCGGGGTGGACATGGCGATGATGCGGCTCCGGCGCGAGGACCCGCGTGTCGTCGGCTCCTTCCGACTGCACCGGCGGCTCGGTGCCGGCGGCATGGGCGTCGTCTACCTGGGCTCCGACCGGCGCGGGCAGCGCGTCGCCCTCAAGGTGATCCGCCCCGACCTGGCCGAGGACCAGGAGTTCCGCTCCCGGTTCGCCCGCGAGGTGTCCGCCGCCCGGCGGATCCGCGGCGGGTGCACGGCCCGGCTGGTGGCGGCGGACCTGGAGGCCGAGCGGCCCTGGTTCGCCACCCAGTACGTGCCGGGCCCGTCCCTGCACGACAAGGTGGCCGAGGAGGGCCCGCTGACGGCCGCGCAGATCGCCGCCATCGGCGCCGCGCTCTCCGAGGGCCTGGTAGCCGTCCACGAGGCCGGGGTCGTCCACCGCGACCTGAAGCCCTCCAACATCCTGCTGTCCCCCAAGGGGCCGCGGATCATCGACTTCGGCATCGCCTGGGCCACGGGGGCGAGCACCCTCACCCACGTCGGCACGGCGGTCGGCTCCCCCGGCTTCCTCGCGCCCGAGCAGGTGCGCGGCGCCGCCGTCACCCCGGCCACGGACGTCTTCTCCCTCGGCGCCACCCTCGCCTACGCCGCGATGGGCGACTCGCCCTTCGGGCACGGCGGTTCCGAGGTCATGCTGTACCGGGTCGTGCACGAGGAACCCCACCTGGTCGGCGTCCCCGACGCGCTGGCCCCGCTGGTGCGGGCCTGCCTGGCCAAGGACCCCGAGGAGCGGCCCAGCACGCTCCAGCTGTCGATGCGCCTCAAGGAGATCGCCGCCCGCGAGGCCCAGGGGCTGGGCGAGGTCCGCCCGCCGGCCCAGCGGGCCCGCGTGGAGCGGCCCTCGGGCCGGCTGCCCGAGCGGGCCGCCGGGCACGCGGGGCAGGACACGGAGCGGCGCACCGGGGGCAGGGCCGCGGGCGAGCGCCCCTCCGGTTCCACCCCCGCCCCCCGGCCCCAGGGGCCGCACAGCGGTGCGCGCCCGCGCCCGCCGGGCTCCCGTGGCCCCGGGTCGACGGCGGGGCGCACGGGAGGCCGTACGGGGCCGCGCACCGGCCCGCGCACGACCGGCACCGGCCGGCGGCCCGCGCGGCCGGACCCGAAGCTGCTGCGGCAGCGGCTGATCGTGTTCGTGGTCGTGACGCTGCTGGTGGCCCTGGGGATCGCGCTCGCGCAGAAGCTGTGAGGAAGCACCGAAGGGGGGGGGGGGGGGGGGGGGGGGGGGGGGGGGGGGGGGGGGGGGGGGGGGGGGGGGGGGGGGGGGGGGGGGGG
>NZ_JBBDHD010000066.1:0-39381 GCF_044129415.1 Streptomyces racemochromogenes | reverse complement strand
TGGCTTGTTGTGGGTTCTTGTGGGGGGGTCCGGGGGGGGGTTGTTGGTTGGGGTGGGTAAGGGGCGGGCCGGGGGGGGGCGGCCGGCGGGCGGCCAACCCCCCCACGACGGTAGCGCCCGAGTCCGGTCCCTCGCGTTATCTGCGTGAGCCGGACCGGATCCCATCGCCAACCGTCCGCGGGAGAAGGCCACGGTCCGGACGATCGCGGCCGAGCTGGGCCCTTCTGCGACCACCGCCAACCCCTGGCAGCGTGGTTCGAACGCCGACCGAAGCCGAGGGGGAGCAGCACGTCGGCCGGGCCGGGACGACCGGGCCGCACTACGGGGATCTCGACGAGATCGGCTGGCACCGCGGTAACTCGCACGAGCGCGGCGGCAAGCGCACCAACTCGTGCAGGCTTTACGACATGCTCGGCAACGTCCGGGGCTGGTGCCGCGGCGTCCAGGAGGCCGAGGTCTATGGCGCCTACCGCGTGCTCCGTGGCGGTGGTTGGTTCGATCGGCACGGGAGTTGCCGGGCCTCCGCGCGGCGCCGCCGCCACCCGACTTTCCAGCTCGACGACGTGGGATTCCGCGTCGCGCGTTCTGTCATACGTTGATCCACGTCGTGCGCAGGCCGCCCCACGCGGGGTCGATGTGCCGATAGCGTGATCCTCATGACAGCTGAAGACGAGGCGCTGGTCGGCGGGATGGTGAACGCGGGGTCGGTCTTCCGCCGCGGGGAGTCTGTGGAGCGACCGGCACCGCGCAACGCACGCGCCCTGCATGCCTATCTCCTTGCGCTGAAGGAGCACGGCTTCGACGCGGCGCCGACCCCTGTCGGTCTCACAGCGGATGGCCGTGAGCAGCTGACCTTCATCCCCGGCTACGTGGCGCTGCCGCCGTTCCCGAACTGGGCGATGAGGAGTTCTGCCCTCGAATCGGTGGGGAGCCTGCTGCGGCGTCTGCATGAGGCCAGCGCGGCCGTCGGGGTCGACACCCGTGCCGAGTGGCCGCGGGACCTGGCCGACCCGGAGGGGGGAACGATGCTGTGCCACAACGATGTGTGCCCGGAGAACGTCGTCTTCCGCGACGGTCGTGCCGCGGCACTGATCGATTTCGACTTGGCGGCTCCGGGCCGCGCCCTCTGGGACATCGCCATGACCGCCCGTTATTGGGTGCCCATGCTTGATCCCGAGTCCGCGGGTGTTCTCCATCCCCCCGGGCTGGAGACGGCCGCACGGCTGCGGATTCTTGCCGACGGCTACGGCCTCTCGGCGGAGGGCCGCGCCGAGCTGCCTGGCGTCATCGAGCAGGCCACGGAGGTCTGCCGGGCCTTCGTCGCCCACCGCGTAGCCAGCGGAGACCCTGTCTATCTCCAGGCATTGGCCGAGCGTGGTGGATGGGAGCGCTGGGACCGCGTACAGAGCTGGCTGGTGGGCCATCGCAAGACGTTCACAGCTGCCCTGCTGAACTGACGGCCCGGCCCGTGCGAGGGCCAACTCAACGGGGGTTTTCTGGTGCCGCGTGCGGCACCGCCGGGAGCACATCCGGCGCTGTGGCTTCGCCGCCCCGCTGCATGCCGAGATCGAGGGCACCGCGTAGCCGTTGAACAGCACCCTCCTGCTCACTGCTCGCCCTCGCACCCGGGTCGCGGAGCGGACGCAGGGCACCGGCGGCCGGGGCGTTGACGGCGAAGCTGGAGCGGCCGAGCAGGTTCAGGTTGCGTGCTTGAGGGCGGAGAGTGGGGCGATGCCCGGCCACCTGGGCTCACGGGATGATGAGGACCCTGCCCCGGGTCCGGCCGGCCTGGCTGAGGTGGTGGACGTCGGCGAGCTCGGACGGGGGGCGCGACGAGCTGATGTCGACGCTGACCGTGCCCGCCTCGACGAGTTCCACGAGCGCCCCCAGGTCCGCGACGTCGTTGCCCGCTCAGCGGCGGTGTACTTGCCCGCCGCCTGCATCCTCTGCGCGGGGTGAGGGTGAAGAAGAGGTGAGACGAGGGACGGCGAAGGAGAGACCGTGGACAGCACTGCACCGGCCGGTGAGCAGCGATGACGAAGTGGGTACCCCGGTACGACGGCGGGCGGCCATCGGGGAGGCACTGTTCCCACACCTGGACCGCCGAACCGGCGCCGCTGAGCAAGACCTGCACGGCCTGCGCGGCACGCGAACGCCCGCCGGGCGACCTGCTGCTCTGCCTGACCTGCGGCCACGTGGGCTGCGGCGACAGCTCTCCCGGCGCTCACGCGGCGAAGCACTTCGACGCCAGCGGCCACCCCGTGGCCCGCGCCCTGGCCCGCGGCCGGGAGTGGGCCTGGTGCTACGAGGACGAGGTGTATCTGGATCCGCTGTCGGAACAGCCCGCGCCGCGTTCCGCCCCACGGCCGCCCGAGTCCGTCTGGGAGTACCCGCGCCCGCCCGCCGTACGGCAGGACGACCGCCTCGTGCGGGTCGAGTGCGCCGGCCAGGTGGTGGCGGAGACCCGGAGGTCCCTGCGGGTACTGGAGACCAGCCATCCGCCGGTGTTCTACATTCCTCCGGCGGACGTCCGTACGGAACTGCTGGTGCCGGCGCTCTCGGGCCGGACCTGGTGCGAGTGGAAGGGCTCGGCCCGGTACTGGGACGTCGCCGTGGGAGACGAGGTACGCGCTGACGCCGCCTGGAGCTATCCCCGTCCCGAACCCGGCTTCACGGCCCTCAAGGACCACTTCGCCTTCTACCCGAGCCGCGTGGACCGCTGCACGGTCGGCGGAGAGGACGTCACGGCGCAGGAGGGCGACTTCTACGGCGGCTGGATCACCTCGGAGGTGCGCGGGCCGTTCAAGGGCGGCCCGGGCACCCTGCTGTGGTGAGGCCGGGCCGCCGCCCGGCCCCACCCCCGGGTCAGCCGGCGCGCAGGGCGCTGTACTCGGCTGCCAGTTCGTCCGCCATGCGCGTCACGGAGAACCGCTCGGCGACCAGCTTCATGCCCGCAGCCGCGTAACGGCGCCGGTCGTCGGCGGAGGTGGCGGCGACCCGTCGCAGGCCCCGCATCAGGCCCGCCTGGCCGGACGTGTCCATCAGGAGGCCGTTGACCTGGTCGCGGAGGTAGTGCGCGACTCCGCCGCGGCGCGGACCGGCGACGGGAAGGCCGGCGTCCATCGCCTCCAGGACCGCTATCCCGAACTCCTCCTTCGCGCTCGGGCAGACGTACCAGCAGCAGGCGTCGTCCCCGCGCCGTGCCAGGGCACGCTGCAGTCGGCGTACCTCGGTGTTCGGCAGGGCCGGCAGCAGGGCCAGGCGGCGCGCCGCCTGCGGGTACGGGGCGAGGAGGGTGTCGATGCGGCGGCGGATCTCGTCCTCCACCGCGGTGCCGGTGCCGGGGCTGCCGCCGATGAGGACGAGGGCCGAGGTGCGGTGGGCGCCCGTCGCCAGCCAGGACCGGACCAGCAGGTCCTGCTGCTTGACGGGGTGCAGCCGGCCCACGCACAGCAGCACGGGGAGTTCGCGGTCCCCGGGGTCGAGGGCGTCGGGGCGTGTCCCGTCCCGGTAGAGCCGCTTCAGCGCCTCGCGCCGCCGGACGTCCTCGTCGGGTGCGGGCCGGTAGGGGGCGATGCCTTCGGGCGGGGCGCTGGGTCCGCGTCCTTCGTTGAGCCGGGCGAGGCCGGGGAAGTGGCGCAGGAGTTCGCGGGTGCCGCCGCGTCCGGGGATGCCGACGACCGTGTCCGCCCGCTCGACGAGCCGGTCGGCCAGGAAGACCCGGTGCAGGTCGTGCCGGAGGGCGTCCGCCGCCGTGCGGTCGGCGGGATCGCTCGCGGCGTGGCGTTCGGCGAGTCCGCGGTGCGGGTCGGGCGTGGCCGTGAAGACCAGCGCGGCGCCCAGGTGCGCGGCGGCGTCGGCGAGGGCCAGGCTGCCGTCGTCGGCGTACCTGACGTGCACGGCGTCCAGGGGCCGAGCCATGGCACCGAGCAGGCGGACCGCCCACCAGGTGAGGGCGGGGCGGTGGCGGTGCATCTCCGCCTGAGCCGGGGCCGAGGGGCAGTCCACGGGGAGCCGCAGGACCCAGTGCCCGGGGGCCCGTTCGTGGACAAGCCGGTCGTCGGCGGCGAGGTCATCGTGCCCGGCGGTCACGACGGTGATGACGCCGGACATCCCCTCGGTCGCGGCCAGCCGGTCGCCGAGCCCGCCCAGCAGCACCGCCAGCCCACCGCTCATCCCCCGCCCCGGGGTGTCCAGGCCGCCCAGCAGCATGCTCTGGGCGATCAGCCGGCCCGCGGGCCCCTTGCTCTCCGGGGCGACGGGGCCGAACGCGGGTACCGGGGGCGCCAGGAGGAGCCGTTCGTAGGCGTCCGCGGCCTCGGAAGGACGGGGCGCATGGGCGGGGCCGCCCGGGTGCTGACGCAGGTACCGCCAGGCGGAGTGGCGTACCGCCCGGTACGCGGTGGTGCGCGCGAGCGACGCGCTCTCGACCGGGGTGAGGGGGTGCAGGCCGGCGGCCACCGCGAGGTCCAGCAGGTGGCCGGCGACGGGCCCGTCGCGGGACTCGCCGAGCATGGCGCGCAGGACCTCCTCGGCGTGCCGGGGGCCGTGCCGGCGAACGGTCTCCGGCCACAGCTCCGTCAGCACGGCCATCAGGCGGGGGTCGCCCTCCCGGTGGGCGAGCAGGGCCTCCGGCGTCAGGGGCACGCCCAGCCGGGCGGCTCGACGCAGTCCCGCCACGGCCTTGTCCCGGCGGTCCAGCCCGGATCCCTCGCGGGGCGCGACTGCCCGCGGCGGCAGCCCGTACTCGGCTTCGAGGAGTTTCGCCAGTTCGCCCTGTGCGTGCGGAAGGCGTCTGTCGTGTCCCGGCCCGGGGAGGTGCGCGGTCCAGCCGGAGCCGTTGAAGAACGCGGTGCGGGCCGCCACCAAGAGGTCGCGGGTGTCGCTGCCCGCTCCTCCCGGGCGTGCGGGGTCGTGGGCCGCCGAGGGGGGCGCGAAAGCGGTGCCGGCCACGGGTTCTCCTGTCTCGGGGGACGGCGCTGACCTCTGTGCTTCGCGGCGTCCCGGCCTTGCGGATGCACCTGCCTCGGGTGTTGATCGCCACACCGGCCGACCTGCCCGGACGCGGCTACGATGCGCTGGCCCGGGTCTGCCGGAGAGCAGGCCGAAGACGCCTTCGCCGAGGGGTTCGCATGCCGCGTGTCGTGCCGCGTGTCGTTGTCGTGAGTCCCCCCTTCGTGTCCCACGCACGGCCGCTGTCGGCCCTGGCCGGGGCACTGCGCCGACGCGGTGCGGACGTGCACTTCGCCTGCGCTCCGGCGTTCGAGCACCTGGCGCGGGAAGCCGGGGTGGACTTCGAGCCGCTGTCCGTGACGCGCAATGCCAACACCGGGGTCGCCGAGGCGACCGAGCAGGACGCCCGGGAGGCGGCCCGGCTGGCGGAGTTCCTGGACGCCACCAGAGAGGGTGCCGTGCCGGCGCTGCTGGCCCAGGCCCGCCATCGGCGGGCCGACCTGCTGGCCGACCCGGACGGGGTACTCGACGCGCTGCGCTCGGCCCACCGGCGGCTGCGCCCCGACTGGTACGTGGTGGACCAGCTCAGCTACCCGGTCACCCTGGCCCTGCACTGCCTGGGCGTGCCCTACGCGACCTTCTGCCCCGGGCACCCGAGCTATGTGCTCTCCGGCCCCGACGCCTACTTCGGCGTCCCCTACGCCTGGCCCGACGCCCTGCGGCCCGATCCGGAGCGGCTGCGCGAACTGAGGGCCGCGGCGCGGCAGAACGACGAGGCCTTCACCGCGCTGTTCGCGGCCTTCGCCCGGCGGCACGCGCCCTCACGGCCTGCTCCGGGCCGGGCCTTCGCCCTCAGCTCGCCGCACGCCGTCGTCTACGCCTACCCGGCGTTCCGCTGGCTGCCCACGCCTCCGCCGGGCCCGGTGCGCCTGTTCGCCGGGCACATGGCCGCGGTCCCGGACCCCCTCGACGCGGAGTGGGACGCGCGGCTGAAGACGGTGCGTTCGAGCGGCCAGAGGGTCGTCCTCGTCGCGCTCGGTACGTTCCTGTCCGCGCGCGACGACGTCCTGCGCACCGTCCTCACCGGGCTGCTCGACGGCATGCCGGACGTGTCGGTCGTCGTCGCGGCCGGAGCACGGGCCGCCGCGCTGGCCGATCTCGCGGGCGAACGGGCCGTGGTGGTGCCGTCGGTGCCCCAGCGCGCGCTGCTGGAAGAGGTGGACGCGATGGTGCACCACGGTGGCGGCAACTCCTTCGCCGAATGCCTGCGGGCGGGCGTGCCCGCGGTGGTGCTGCCGTTCTCCAGCGACCAGTTCTCCGTGGCCCGGGACGCGGAACGCGCCGGTGCCGGTGTGGTGCTCGACCCGAACACGCTGTCGCCGGCCGACGTCCCCGCAGCGCTGGGGAGGCTGTGGCGGACCGTGAGCCCGCGCATGCCCGACCTGGCTGCGGCGGTCCGGTGGCGGGGGCCCGGGTGGGCGGCCGGAGAGCTGCTGGCCGCCATGGGCGAGCGGAGGACGACGCACTGATCCCGGCGCCGCCGTGCCCGGGCAGGTCAGCCGGGTGTGCCAGGTGCGGGTCCGCCGGACCCCGTGCCGGGTGCGGGTCCGCCGGGGGCGGCCAGGGGCACCGGCGGGCCGAAGAGCACCGGGACGCCGGGAGCGTACAGAACGCTCACGGGCTCGCCCCGCGGCCTCGACAGCCCGGCCGCCGCGACCAGGTCGTCCTGCCAGCCCAGCAGGGTGCACCTGCGGAAGGACCAGGCGGGGTGTGCGTTGGGCAGGTAGTAGGTGCGCCCGAGGAACCACTCGTGCAGCCCCCAGCGCCGGGTGAGGAACTCCTCCAGCGGCGTGGCCGCCACCGGCTCGTCCGTCACGTCCAGCCACACCCGTGCCCCGGCCCGCGCACCGTGGCGCCGACCCGTGCGGTAGAGCAGCCGGCTGTCGAACCACTGGCTGTGGATGCGCGACCACCGGTAGGGCAGCCCGAACGCGCCGCGGGCCGTCAGTACGGGCAGCAGCCGGTCGCAGTCCAGCGAACGGAACACCACCCCGCGCCGTCCCAGGGCGTCGCGGCTGTACAGGCGGACGTTGACCTCGCCGAAGCTCCCCAGGTACGGCAGGGCCGGCGTCCGGCCGAAGGCGAGGTCGTCCATGCGGAAGAAGACCAGGCCGACGTACGCCCGGCCCTGGTGGAGGTCCGGCACGGTGCCGGCCGGCAGCAGCCGGGCCACCTCGAACGGATCGGCCGGCCAGTGCAGGAACACCAGGTCCCGCCAGCGCTGACGGAACAGCACGCGCCGCACCGTACGCGGGGCCAGCGGGGTCAACGCCTCCGCGGGCCGGGCGCCGTGGGACGAAGGGCCGTAGGCGGGACGTCTGCTCGGCATGTCCGCCCTACCTGACCACTTCGAGCGCCGTAGCGCTGCCCGGACGCACATGTCTCGCCCCCTCGTACAGCGCCCGCACGATCGCCTCCACCGCCTCCGGAACGGGCAGTCCCCGCGGCAGCGGCGGCGCCTGGCCCACGACGGCGCGCCCGGCGAAGCCCGTGTCCATGTGCGGCAGGTTGATCTCCAGCACGGTCACGCCCCGGCGTCGCTGCTCACGGCGGACCGCCGTCAGCCAGGTGGCCAGCGCGGCCTTGGCGGCGGCGTAGTCCGCCATCCCCGCCGGTGCCGCCTCGGCGACGATTCCGGTGACGGCCGCCAGGACGCCGCCCTTCGGCAACCGGTCCCCGGCGGCCCGGAGGAACGCCATGGGGGCCAGCGCGTTCACCGCCATCAGGTGCTCGGACACCGCGTCGTCCACTACCCCGGCCGGCCCGAAGGCCGCGACTCCCACGCATACGACCACACCGTCCAGGCCCCCCATTTCCGCCGCCGCCCAGTCGACGGTCTCCGCACAGGAACCGGCGTCCCAGGCGTCGAAGGTGCGCGCGGGAGCCTGCCCACACGCCGCCGAGACACGGGTGAGGGCCTCACGGTCACGTCCTGCCAGTGCCGTGCGGGCACCGAGGGCGTGCAGCCGTACGGCGAGCGCCGCCCCGATCTCCCCGGTGGCACCCGGCACCAGAATCCGCGCACCTCGTAGGTCCATGACCCGCCTCCGTTCCGTGCCGACGACCTGGCACCACGTGTGTGGTTCGCCGGACGGCCGTCCCCCGGATGCGGCGGCCCGGTCAGGCGGTGGGCCAGGTTCCGAGCGCGCGGGCCAGTCGGTCGCTCTGGTCACGAGAAATGCCCCGGGCAAGGTGGGTGCCGGAACGCGGGCTGTGGGGATCGTCGCAGTACAGGATGCCGGGGAACGGGGCCTCGCCTCCCGAGAGCGGGGAGGCTCCGGGGAGCGTCCACTCGACGGGCTCCCACAGGGGGTGGTCCTCCAGTAGCGCCTGCGCCAGTCCGGGCGCAGCGTCGTCGGCGACGCCCACCTGGACCAGTGCGTCTGCGACGAGCCCGGGCGCTTCGGAGGGCAGGCCGGCATCGCCGAGTACGGGCAGCAGGAGCAGCAGGCGGGCGGCCGGCGCGTGGACGCCGGCGGCGTCCGGGTCGGGTGTGGCGGCGATGTGTGCGAGCTCGCGCCACGAAAGCCCCGGGCCCGCGTAGTGCCCGTCCACGGTGGCCAGGTGCCCGTGCCGGTCCCACTCGGGGTGGGAGACGACGTACTCGGTTCCCGCGTCGTCGGCGAGGTTCCGACCGACGACGACCACGGTGTGGCCTCCGCCGAAAGGGATCCGGAAGACCGGCCACCGTTGCTCATCGCTCAGGGCCTCCCAGGCCGCGTCCGTGTCGGCCTCGTCAGAACCGAACCACCCCGGCTCCGGCTCGTTGTCCTCGGTCTGGCACAACCACAGCAGGTAAGCGGGCCAGAATCCGGGCAGAGACAGCAAGTCCTCACCGGCAGCCAGAGGGTCGTTCTCGTATCCATCGATCAACACGCGCCCAGCCTGCCAGCCGCCACCGACACCCTTCCCGCCGGGCTGGGAAGGGCCGCGGGCCAGGGCCCCCAACCACCAGCACATACCCGGAGCCCTCGACGCACCGCGATGGGCGGCCTCTCGGGCCCACCAGGAACCGTCGGTGGCGGCGCCCGCCGTCTTCGGATGAGGTGTCAGGCCGCATCGTGGGGGGTGGCCCGGTCCTGGAGGGTGCGCAGCAGGTTGAAGGCCGGGGCGTCGACGGGGTGCCGGGTGTTGCTCAGGATGATCACGGCCGTGCCGCTCTCGGGATCGAAGCCGACGAAGGACGCGAAGCCTCCGGTTCCGCCGTTGTGCCAGATCTGGAGGTGGGCGCCCTGGCGGGGGTGCAGGCGGTGGGCACGCCAGCCGAGGTGCATCCAGGAGAAGCGGTTGTCACGGTGCTCGACCTGTCGGGTGAGGCGGATCGCCTCCGCCTGCTCGTCGGGGCCGGCGCACTCCCACTGGGCCCGCACGTAGGAGACGAGGTCTCTCGCGGACGACCGCAGGCCCCCCGCCCCGGCCAGATCGGCCAGGTTCCACGGTGGGCTGGGGCGCCGCCTGCTGTCGTGGCCCTGGGCGAGCCGGCCGGGCCCGGTGACGCCCGCCGTCACCCCGGTCGCGGACAGGCCGAGCGGGGCGCACACCTGGGTGGCGACCAGTTGCTCGTAGGTGGTGCCCGCGCGGCGGGCGAGGGCCAGCCCGAGGAGGCCGGCACCGAGGTTGGAGTAGCGCACGCGCCTGCCCGGGGTGGAGCGGAGGCGGGTGCGTGCCAGTCCGGACAGCAGCACCTCCGCGGTGCAGCCCGCGTACGGATCGGGGGTGCGGGGGCGCAGCAGGGCCCGCGGCATCATGCCCTTGGGCAGCCGGGGCAGACCGGAGGTGTGGGTGGCCAGGTGCCGCAGGGTGATCTCCTGTCCGCCCCGCGACGGTACGGATGTTGCTTCGGGCAGGAGCCGGGCCAGCGGTTCGTCGAGCTCCACCGTGCCGGCGACCGCCATCCGCGCCAGTGACAGCGCGGTGAACGTCTTCGTCACCGAGCCGATCTCGAAAAGCGTGTCGGCGCCCGGTGACCCGCCGTCGGCGCTCCCGGTGGTTCCCGCCGCCGCGTATGCGGCCCGTCCGTCGGCTACCACGGCGACGGCGACACCCACGTGCCGTCGGGCGAGCCCTTCCGCGGTGGCCAGGGCGAGCGTGTCCAGGTCTTGAGGTTGGTCCATGTCCGGATCATGCGGGCGCCGGCACACCCGTCGACAGCGCCCGGAGACTGATTGCCGAACCGTCGCCGTGCGCCCTGAGGAGGAGGACGTCCGAGACGAAAGAGAACCGGACCAGCCGTCGGGCCCCGGCATCACGCCGAGACCGTCTCAAGGGAGCACCGTCCGCGGGTCCAGCCCAGCCCCCTGGGCCGGTGCCGTGGCCCGGCCCGCAGGGGGCGCCGGGGGCCCTCCAGCCGGCGCGAGGTCCCCGCGCACCCCAACGAGCGGGACGACCGCCACCGCGACTCAGACGCCGCGCTCACCCTCGACCCCCCGGCCGACGGCCCCGGCTTCCGGGCCTCCCATACGGTCGGGCTCGCCTGACCCGGACGCCCGCAGGGGAACGCGGCCGTACGCCACGGCGGTCAGAGCCAGCCGTTGCGGCGGAAGGCCCGGTAGAGGAGGCCGGACGCCAGCGCCATGAGGGCGAGCGCGAGCGGGTACCCGAAGCTCCAGTGCAGCTCCGGCATGTGCTCGAAGTTCATCCCGTACACCCCGGCGACCATCGTGGGGATCGCGAAGATCGCCGCCCAGGCCGAGATCCGCCGCATGTCGTCGTTCTGCCACGTCCCCACCCGTGCCTGCTGGGCGTCCAGGACCGCGGTCAGCAACTCGTCCAGGGACCGGACCTCCGTGGCGGTACGGCTCAGGTGGTCCTCCACGTCCCGGAAGTAGGGGAGCACTTTCGGCGGATGCTCCGGTCCGCCCCCGCGCGGCCCGGCCAGGAGCCCCTGCAGGACGGGCACGAGGGGCACCACCGTGTCACGGAACTCCCGCACCTCCCGTTTGAGGGAGTAGATGGCCTCGGTGTGGTCGACACGCTCGGGCGAGAAGACGCGGTCCTCCAGCGCGGTGAGCGCGGCCCGGACCTCGTCGGCGCACTCCTCGTACGCGTCCACGGCGACGTCGAGGACGGCGTGCAGCACGGCCATCGGGCCGAAACGCAGCATGCCGGGGTCAGCCGCCAGCCGGCGGGCCGCTTCGGCCGACGGGTCCACCGGCCCGTGGCGTACGGTCAGCACGTACCGGGGCCCGACGAAGACCATCAGCTGCCCGGTCTCCACCGCAGCGTCCGCGTCGACGTACCACAGCGTCTTCAACGCCACGGCCAGCACCTCCCCGAACCGCTCCCGCTTCGGGCGTTGCCGCGCCTGCACCGCGTCCTCGACGGCGAGCGGATGCAGGCCCAGCTCCCCGGCGAGCCGCACCAGTTCGGACTCGGCCGGATCGACCAGCCGCACCCATCCGAACTCCCCCTCGCCCAGCCCGCGCAGCCGCTTGAGCACCAGCCGGCAGGCCTCGTCCTCCAGCCCGCACTCCACCGTCTCCGACCGGCCGGAGTGTTCCTCGTACATCACGCATTCCATGGGACGCGGATGCTTCGATCCGTCTGTTTCATGCGCCTCGCCCCCGTTTCCGGCGCAACACCAGGACGGTGGGCGTGAATCCGGCGGTGCGGCGCAGGGCCGACGAGGTCTGGGCGGCGCCCAGGGGCGGGAACTCGCGTGTGAGGACCAGGTGCGCGGCAGCGGTGAGGACGGCGACCAGGAAGGTGAGCGCCGCCCAGGTGTACAGGTTCAGCCCGAAGACTGGAGCAGGCACGGCGGACACGGGTACTCCCACAGCCCGAACTGGAAGACGTACGCGCCGCCGATGGTCGCGCACAGGCCCAGGACGTAGGCGTGGGCGAACCAGAGGCCGAGGCGGTGAGCGAGCGCGGCGCGGGGAAGACCTCGGGCAGCGAGGACGGTTCCGCGGCAGCGCCCCGCCGCCCTGCCCCGAGGGGGGCGAGACGGGGGGGCCGCGGGCGGGGCGTGCCGGGCGCTGGCGCTGTCCGTCCGGCTAGACGGGGCAGGGGCGGTATTCGAGGCTGAGTTCGCGGTCGACGGCGTAACTGGTGCGCATGGACGCGTCGCTGACCTTCTCCCAGGAGCCGTACTTGGCGTAGAGCTGGTCCGCCGTGGGGCCGAGCGGGTTGCCGTACTTGGCGATGTTGCGCTCCTCCAGGATGCGGACCTCCTGCGGGGTCATGCCCGCCCGGGTGATCTCCTTGGCCTGGTTGCGCATGTCGACCAGCTCCCGGGCGACCTCCTCCTCCGAGGCGCCGGCCGCCCGCATGTCGGCGGCGGTGCGGTGCATGTCCTCCAGGAGGCGGTGGTAGCTCATCCGGGTCCGCTGTGCTTCCACTTTCTGGTCCATCGGCAGCACCCGGATCCGGCAGACGACCGGGTCGGTACTGGGACACGGGTCGTCGGCGGCGACCGGCGGGGCCAGCGGTGCGGTGATGATCGAGCCGCACTGCTCCCAGGCGGCGGCCGAGGAGGAGGCCGCGGTGGTGAGCAGCGCGACGGCGGCCGCGAACGGAACGAGGGCGCGGCGCAGCCGCGTGGAGGAGGAGGACATGCCCCGCATCCTCGGGGGGCACGCCCGTCGGGATCACGCGGACCCGCCGCTGATCACTCCAACGAGCGTGCAGCCGTCCCGAGCGAGGAATCGGAGCGGAGGAGGGCCGCGCGCAGCCGGTGGGCGTCGATCCGTCGGGGCGTGGGGGGGCGGCTGAGCCAGGTCGCGGCGGCGGTGCCGTGGGGTCGGCCGGGACCAGCAGCCACGTCCCGTCGCGCAGGACGCGGGTGCCGGCAATGTCGCAGTGGTGTCGGGTGCCGGACGGGACCAGCACGATCAGCTGGTGCCGGACGTAGACGGAGTCCGAGGGGGGCCGGTTATGGTCGGTGCCATGTCATCTGCCTCTGAATCCGTCCACGTGGCCGCTCTCACGCTGCGCCCCGCTTCACGCGCCGACCTGCCCATGGTGCTCGCTCTGCTCGCTGACGAGGAGAGCGTGGTGGACCCGGCGGCGCTCGTCGTCGATGAGGCGTACGAGCGGGCTTTCGCGGCGATCGACGCGGACCCGCGTAATGAAATTTTGGTCCTGGTCGAAGGCGTCGACGACCAGGGTGATGGCGGCAGGGTAGTCGGCTGTCTGCAGGTGACGTACATCCCGGGGCTGGGGAAGGGCGGGGCCGAGCGGGCCCTGATCGAGGCGGTGCGCATCCGCGCGGACCGCCGAGGCGGCGGGCTCGGACGGATCCTGATGGAGCGCACGATCGAGCGGGCCCGCACGCGTGGCTGCGCGCTGGTCCAGCTGACCAGCAACAAGCGGCGCGAGGACGCGCACCGCTTCTATCGCGGGCTGGGCTTCGCGCGCAGTCACGATGGGTTCAAACTCGCTCTTTAGCCCCCGGTGCCAGTCACTGATGCCAGGTGCGCGGCCGCGCCGCCGGACCCTGGACCTTGATGCCCCGCAGACGGGGGATGAATTGGGGACTGTCGGCGGCCTGTTCGGGGGTGAGCCCGCCGGCGCCCGTGCGACCTCCGTGCTCATCGCCTCCATCAAGGCTTGAACTCCCCAGCGTCGCGCCACTGGCGGAACCGGTCGTAGACCGATGACCAGGGCCCGAACTCCTCCGGCATCTCACGCCACTGGCCCCCCCGTGCGGAACCGCCAGATCACGCCCTCGAACTGGTCCCGCAGCCGGTACGGATACGGCCCGTACTCGCCTATGGGCAGCAACCCTGCGACGCCGCCGCGGCCGTGGCGAGGGGAAACTGCCGCCCCGGGCGGTGCGCCGCGACGTGCTCCCGAGAGCCTGAGGGTGCGCTCCGCCGAAGGAGTGAAGGCGGTCCCCGTGCGGGGGAGGCGCATGGCCGAATTGGATCAAGGAATCTCGGGAGATCGGGATGAAACCCGGCCCAAAGGAGCGGTCTTGACCAAGTCAATGGTCTTCGGCGAGCTGGAGCTCGCCTTCACCGACCAGTACAGCTGGCGATGGGACGACGAGAGCACGGGCGGCAAGTACTGGGTGAGCTTCTGGCACCCCAAGCCCCCACAGGGCTTCCACGCGCTCGGTTCGGTGGTGCTGCCGGCGTGGGGATCGGAGAACCTGAACCCCAAGACCGCCACCAAGGTCAAGGAGCACGTCGTCTCGCTGTGCGTGAAGGACGCTGCCGTCAGCGCGAGCGAGGGCAAGAAGCCTCCGCTGGCACACCCCGAGGACTACACCGTCGTGTGGAAGGACGTGGGCAGCGGCGGCAAGCACTACGGCGCGTGCTGGCGTCCGGTCGCGCCCGGCGGCTACGTGGCCATGGGCTGTGTCATGTCGGAGAACACCTACGACAAGCCGGCGCTGACGGACGTGATGTGCGTGCGGGAGGACCTCACGCACATGGCCGACCTGAAATGGGTCTACGAGGACAAGGGCACCGGGGCGAAGGACTACTTCAGCGTGTGGGCGAACCAGGTGCCGCCCGCCTACCAGGACGGACGAGACGGCGGCCACCGGGCGCTGGTCGCGCCGAACACCTTCACCGCGGCATCGAGCTGGGACGAGCCCTCCCGGGGAGCGCCGGAGCGTCGGGTCCTGTGCGTCGAGATGCCGGTGGAGGAGAAGCCGCATCCGGACGGGTTCCCGACGCTGACGGGCCGGACCCGGCCAGCCGACCGTACGCCGGAGACGACGGTCAACGCGGTGTGGGTGCCGTTCATGGCCGTGAAGGACGACGACAAGTCGGCGTCGTGGAAGCTCGCCAACTCCCCCTTCTACCGGATCGAACGGCGGTCCTCGTGGTACATGCACCGGTTCGTCAACAACACCACCAGCAGCCCGCAGACCATCTCGGAAACGGTGACGGTCGGCGTGGAGAAGGACAGGAGCGACACCTTCAGCGCTGAAGTGGGCATCTCCGTCAGCGCGCAGGTGGGCGTCAGCTCCGGCATCGCCAGCGCCTCGGTCACCACCACGTACAGCCTGGCGCTGGGTTACTCCCGCACTACCGCCACCAAGAACCTGGAGCACAAGTCGGTGACCCACAATCTGACGACACCCCCGAACAAGGCGGCCGCCATGTGGGTCGGCGACCACACCATCCAGGTCACCCGCCAGGACGGCACCCACGTCGGCACCCCCCTGACCTTCCACGGAGACAGCACCCACTTCGACGAGTTCCCCGACTAGCCACCCCCACGCCGTTCAGGGCCCCCGCAGCGACGCAGGGGCCTGCGTCGGCGTCGCCGCAGACCACGAAACGTGTGGACTCCGGCCGGACGCAGACGGCCCCTGGCTCGCACCGCCCGGCCCGTACACCACCCGCCGGACGACGCCACCGTGCCGGTCGGCGTCGGCGTACCGTGGTCCGGTCTGAGCGATGCCGTACAGGCCAAGGTGTCGAGGGCCAAGCCGGCGGCGGCGGTTGAGCGCCCTCGGCTGAGGATGACGGTCCGCAACCGGCCCGCCCGCGCGCTCACCTTCCGCTCTGACCAGTGGGCGCCGCCAAGGCCGACGCGGCGGCGGTCAAAGCCGTCGAGGAGTGGGGGTACCCCGCATCAGCACGGACGATCTGACGGCCTGCGCGCGGATGCTGGCCGAAGCGGCCGTCACCGCCGGAGGCCGGCGGCTCAGCCTGCACCTGGCGGACCTGGACCAACGCGTGCTCGCCCTGGTCCTCGCCCACGCTCCCGCCCCCACCGAGGAGGACGTCCCCCCTGCCCTCGGGGCGCCGCGGCGTTGGCTTCCGGCGTCAGAGCAGGCTTCAGGGGAGCGGTGCGGACGGCAGGGCGGGTCGCCGCATGATCAGTTGCCGTTGTCCTCGGCGAGGGTGTGGGCGACGAGGGCGTTCGCGTGGCCGTGGCCGAGCGCGTGCTCGGTCTTGAGCCAGTTGACCAGCTCCATGTGCCTGGTCAGCGAGGAGGTGCGGATGAGGTCCTTCCACTCGGCGATCGGACGCCCGTACTTCTTCTCGATGGAGGGGAAGTAGCTGGCAGGACCCTTCACGGCGTCGGTCATGGGTGCTCCCGTTTCCTATCGTGTTGATCTTGGTCGAGTTGATCATGCCCGTTCGGACGACGGACGCCTAGCGGTCGGCCGGCACGAAGGCCAGGCGGGCCGTCACCACGCTCAGCCACAGCAGTCCGAGACCGGCACCGGCGGTGAACGCCAGGACCGAGGCGGCCGAGGCCATGAATCCGGCCAGGACAGCCACGGGGACGACGCGGGACGCAACGGCCCAGCCCCTCAGGCCCCGGGACGCGAGCGGACGGGCCAGGACGAAGAAGACGGCGCACAGGGCGAGGTAGCCGAGCATCCCGGCCGCCATGTGGACCGTTCCGTGTGCGCTCATCACGGTCGCCTCGGGCGCCCCGGCCGGGAATCCCGCTCCGGCGTCGGCGGGGAAGACCGCCGCCATCCAGAAGGAGAGGCCGAAGACGCCGATCAGGGCCGGGCCCCACGTCCCGCCGGGGCCGCCGAGCAGCGCCCGCCGCAGACCGGCCGCGCCAGCGATCAGCAAGGCCCCGGTGAGCGCGAAACTCGCTGTCTGGATCCATCCCGCGTCGCCGAGAGCGAGCTGGCTGATCGCGTTCCGCGTGAAGTCGAACCCGTCCCGCACGAACCCCTGGACGAGTCCGGCCGCCAGGAACAGCGGCCCCGCCACCACACCGCCGACCACGGTCCATCGCGCGGCGGACCGCGACGCGGGCGCGGCGGAGAGGGCGGGGCGGGGCGCGGTGAGCATGTCGGTCATGGTGGGGCCTTCCTTGCTGCGTCGTGGTCACCTGTATGACCGACGACGAGGAGAAGACTCATCGCTTCCACCGATGTGCAGTGGATCACACGCCTGGCCGGGACGAGCCGAAGTGGTCAGCAGGCGGCGGGCGTTCACCGACCGGGCGCCGAGGAAGCCGCGGTCGGCACGGGGAACCGTTGCGCGTGCGCCGGCCCAGCGGGCTCGGCAAGGACCCGGCGCGCCGGTCGCGACCGACCGTCAGCCGCTTGCCCGGCCGTGGGGCGATCGCCGAGCGGCGATGGAGCGGCGGTCGAACTCCGGGTGTACGCACGTGCCACCCGCCGGGTCTTGGAATGTCGGCGTGCCTCCGGCACCGGTTCACCACCGCCGCGCGGCCCACTCGGGCGATCTCCGCCACCTCCGCCGGCAGCACCACGTCCCGCCCCGGGACGACCGGCACGGGGCGGCGACCGCTCGGGCAGGGGACCGGCTGCGCCCTCGGCCGACCCGCCGGGCGGCATGGAGCCCTGCGCGCCGCCTGCCCCTCCCTGCCTCCGGCCCGGGCCCCTGGCGCGGACGCGCGCGCCCCGCGCCGGTCAGGTCTGGGGCGGGGTCACCGGCCGCACCGGCGGCACCGCGCCGCGCGCCCGCAGGTCGGCGGCGCCGCCCGCGCCGAGCACCCCGGTGGTCCGCTCCAGCTCCTCGAACGACAGCGCCGACAACGACCGCCGTGCCACCGCCGACACCACCAACGGCAGCACCGGACGCAGCGGCTGCACCAGACGCAGCCACGGTGGGGCGTAAACGCTGACCGCGCGCCGCTCCACCCCGCGCACCAGCCATTCGGCGACCCGCTCGGGACTGTGCACGCGGCGGGCGGGCGCGGGCTGATGGGAACGCAGGGCCCGCAGCACCGGATGGTCGTCGAGGGCCGCGATCATGTCGGTGCCCGTCCAGTGCAGGTACGCGATGCCCACCCCCACGCCCGCCGGACGCACCTCGGTTCGCAGGGCCTGGGCGAACGACTCCACTCCCGCCTTCGACGCGCAATAGGCGCTCATCAGCGGCGCCGAACCGAACGCGGCGGTGGACGCCACCTGGAGGAAGTACCCACCGGTGCGGGTGAGTTGGGGCAGGAAGACGCGGGCGGTGTTCGCGCTCCCGATCAGGTTGACCTCGACCACCCGGTCGAAGAGCGATGCCTCGCACGTGGCGAACGGGCCCGCTGCGGCGATCCCCGCGTTGGCGATCACCACCGAGGCGGGCCCGAGCCGTGTAGCAACGCTGCGGGCCGCGCCCTGGAGCGCCGCCTCGTCGGTGACGTCGACCTCGAAGCAGTGCGCCTCGGTCGGCAGCCCTGCCGCGACCTGGCGCAACGAGTCGAGCTCCCGGCCCAGCAGCGCCAGCCGCATGCCCCGCCGGGCCAGCCGGCGTGCCACCGCCGCGCCCACGCCGCGCGCCGCCCCGGTGACCACCGCGATCCGCGCGTACGATCCAACCTCCGCCATGACCGCCTCCAGGCCCGCCCTTACGACCCGCGCCGCACCGCGCACCCGCCCAGTCGACCACGCCCCCACGCGGCCCGCCCGCCACCGCGAGCCACGAGGGTGGCGGCGCCGCGGCCCACCTGGTCGTCCTGCTGGCCTCCCGGAGCAGCTGGAAGACGCGGACGCCGTGGTCCTCGCCGGACGGATCCCGCCCGGCGAGGAGTCCGGCCCGGGGGCGGGGCCTGCGACGCGGTGACGCGGTGACGCACGGGCAGATCATCCCCGTCACTGGAGCAGGGGTCCGCCACCGCTGGAGCCCCGTCAGCAGGTGATGACGACCTTGGCGCTCGCGTGCTCCATCTCCAGGTAGCGGATGGCCTCGGCCCCCTCGCTCAGCGGGTAGGTCCGGTCCACGGCCGGAGCGAGCGCACCCCGCTCGACAAGCTCGCGCAGCGCCGCCAGGTTGTCCGCACTCCGCTTCGCCGTCAGGACGTGGATCCTCCCGCGGCCGAAGCGGGACATGAGCTTCCCGCGGATGATGAGGCCCATCGGGCCGAACAGGCTGCCCCCTTCGGACACGCCGCCGCCGGACAGGACCACGGCGCCCGCCGGGGTCAGCGCGCGCCGCAGGTCGGCCAGGGTCCGGTTGCCCACCAGGTCGAGCACGAGGTCGTACCGCAGGCCCGTCCGGGTGAAGTCCTCCTGCCGGTAGTCGACGACGTGGTCGGCGCCGAGGGAGCGGACCAGGTCCACGTTCCGGGTGCTGCACACGCCGGTCACCTCCGCGCCGAGCGCCTTGGCGATCTGCACGGCGAAGGTGCCCACGCCGCCCGAGGCGCCGTTGACCAGGACGTGCTGCCCCGGCCGCAGCCGCCCCAGATCGCGCAGGCCCATCAGGGCGGTGTTCCCCGCCAGGGGCACGGCCGCGGCCTGCTCGAAGGTCAGGCCGGCCGGTTTGGGGCCCACCACGTCCTGCGGAGCGCACACGTACTCGGCGAACGCCCCGTCGGCCTCGCCGTACACCTCTTCGCCGGGACGCAGCCCGGCGACGCCCCGGCCGAGGGCCTCCACCACGCCCGCGAAGTCGGTGCCCTGGATCGGCTGCCTGGGTCGGGTCAGGCCGAAGGCCAGGCGTGCCACGTACGGATCACCGCGCATGACGTGCCAGTCGCGGGCGTTGACCGAGGCCGCGCGCACGCGTACGAGCACCTCGCCGTCCCCGGGGACCGGGCGGTCCACCTCCTTGAACTCCAGAACGTCGGACGAGCCGTACCGGTCCTGGACGATCGCCTTCATCGAGCCTCCGCACATCGGGTGTTCGCGACGTTAGGGGACCCGCGGCCGTACCGGTATCGGGGACCGCCCCTAGGGAGTCACCCCGATACGGGCCGGACCGGCGAGCGTCGTCAGCCGTGCGGGTGGCGGGCGGGAGCGGTAGGCATGCCGTGCGCCACCAGAAGGCTTGGGGCGGAAGGGCGGCCCTCAGTCGTTCGGGGTCCCGTCCGTCGGTCGGGGAGGGGCGCCCGCGGCGCTGCCGCGGGGCAGTGCGGCCCAGGCCGTCGTCAGGCGGTCGACCAGGTCCGCCGAGGTCTGCGCGGTGAAGGAGGCGGGGAAGCGGATGTGGTCGTCGTGGAGGCCGCTCGGATCCATGGCGTCGCCGGGGATGACCTCCGCGCCGTGGCGCAGCGCCGGCTGGGCGTAGACCCGGGCGTCCGTGCCCGGGGGAAGCCGGATCCACAGGACGGAGCCGCCCCGGGGTTCCCGCCAGCTCCACTCCGGAAGCCGGTCGGCGAGGAGCCGGGTCATGGTGGCGAGCTGCTCGCGGCGGATGCGGGCCCGCTCGCGCTCGGGGAGGAGCCGGGCGGCGAGGGCAGCACCACTACGAACGTGGCACCGGCGGCGACTTCAAGGGCGACGTCTGGAACGACTGACCCCGCACCGCCTACGAAGGCCCGTACCGGGCGCACTTCCCCGGTACGGGCCCTCGCGGCGCTACCCGGCCCGCTCGACGACACGAGCCCGGACCCGACTTCTCCTCGATCATGTGGTCGCAGGTGGGGACGAGGGTTCCGCCAACGATCAGTACGGCGTCTCTGCGGAACCGCCGCCAGGACGTGAGCGCCGGCAACGGGCCGATGGGGTCGGCGATGCGGTCGGCCGCCGAACCTGACACTGCGGCAGCCGGCACGGCCACTGTGCTGCGGCTCAGGCGGGTCGGCGCCGCCGGTGGTAGGCCCAGGCCAGGGCCAGCACGATCGGCCCCCACAGCATCGCCGGGCTGATGCACAGCCGGGCCAGCGCCATCCACCATCCGTTGCTGTACTCCAACTCGGGCAGGACGCCCGCCCATGCGAGGGGGTAGAGGTCGAACATCGCCACCAGGACCAGGCCGCCCAGGACCGCCGGGATCACCGCCGCGAGCGGCGGCACCCGCCGACCGCCGACGAACGGCACCCAGCGCGGTACCACCTCACCCCAGCCGGCCACCAGCCCAGTGGTCAGCAGAGCCAGCGCCTCGGTCAGCACACTGAGCCCGACGACGTAGAAAGGAGTCCACCAGGGAGCGACCGGCACCGCCGGGTCGATCATGCCCATCCGGAAGTCGGCGGCGAACGGCAGTCGCCACAGGCAGTGCGGCAGCACGACGAACGGGAGGGCCTTGGCGAGCCGGAGGGCCCAGACGGGAACGGGGCGCTCGGTGTCGCCGAGCGGGAGGGCGAGACGTGTGATCCGCATGACCCCACGATCACCGACCCTCGACGACGGTACGTCGGCCCCACGCACGATCAGCATCCCCCACGAGAGCGACCCCTCGGTCGTCCTGACGCACGAGGGTGGACAGCCTGTGTTCGCGTGAATACAGTCAGTGCGGGGCCTGCGGGAGCAGGAAATGGGGGGACGGGGCGGAGTGGCGTGACATACATGAACGGCGGCCGACAAGCTCTTTGTCGTGATGCGGCGCGCTCTCTTTCTGCGGGAATTCACCCATGGAGTCCATGGGGCCAGGCGTTCATGAGTCCGTCTGGTTCGCTCCAGTGCGCTCCCCCATCCCCCTCCCGGAATTCGGCGCCGCAAGGCTGCCGCCATCGGCGTCGAGTTCGACTCGTCCGGCACACATCCCTATCCAAGGAGAAGTGAACATGCCGTTATCGGCAGCCGACCTCGCGAAGCTCGGGGACACGCCCATCACGATCCAGTCGACGTTCTTCCCGAACATCTTCCTGCGCATGGACGGGACGGGGGTGACGTCCTTCACCGACCCCGGCAGCGGAACGGTCAACTGCCAGTACGGCCCAGGCCCCTGGACGGCCTACAAGGCCCGGCTCCAGGCAGACGGGACGTACGCCTTCGAGTCGGCGGCCTTCCCGAACGTGTTCCTGCGCATGGACGGCGCAGGGGTTCCCGCCAACATGGCCGGCGGCGGGAAGGTCAACTGTCAATTCGGAGCCTTCCCGTACGAGAAATACCACCTGCGAGCCCAGGCGGACGGTTCGTTCTCCTTCGAGTCGGCGGCCTTCCCCGGCATCTACCTGCGCCTGGTGACCGACAGCGGGGTGACCACCGCCACCGGCCCCGGCGGAACGGTGAACTGCCAGGTCAACGCCAACGGCGGCAGCCACGAGAAGTTCTACCTCGAAAGGGCCTGAGGGCCGGAGGTGACGAAGCGCCTTCTCCGCCGGGAGCGGAGAAGGCGCTTTCAGCCTGCGTTTTCAGGGGCCGCCCCCCGCACGAAGCTCTGGATCTCCGCCATGTCGGGTGTGTAGCCGTCGGAGGTGTCCACCAGCAGGTTCGGGGCGGGCAGGCTGATGGGGACGAACCGAGGCGCCAGAGCCGGTCCTGGAAGGCGGCTTCGGCGACGACGGTCGTACCCGCTCGGAGGAGTACGGTCAGCGTCGCGAAGAAGGCTTCCAGGGCCGGGATGTTGAGTGGGTCGTCGCCGTCGGCGATGTGACCGGGGTGGTCGTTTGCGTTGCCGGGTGGCCGTGAAGCCGGGCTGGGGGGGTGGATCGGCTTTCCCTAGACCTTGCCGCCCAGTTCCGCGATGAGCCGCCGGTAGGTTTCGAAGGCCTGCTTCGGGGTGTAGTCGTCGCGCAGCAGGCCGAAGTGGGAGAAGAGTCCCTCGGCCCGGCTGTCGGCGTCCCGCAGGGCGAAGAGCGAGTAGCCGTCGATGTTCAGCTCGGCGGCGAGGGCGGCCGTGGTCCGGATGACGGTGTCCAGGGCGGCGGCCTGGTGGTGCTCGGTGCGTCCGGGGCCGGTGGGCCAGCCGTTTTCGCAGACGCGGACCGGGATGGTGTCGGGTATGCCCGCCGTGGGCAGGCAGGTACGGCGGTACGAGGTGAGGACTGCGGTGACCGCGTCCGCGAGCCGGCCGGGGGCGACGGGGCGGAACACGTCGGGAAAGAAGTCCAGGCCGACGTAGTCCAGGCTCTGCAGGAAGTCCGGGCCGGCCAGGGTTCCCAGGTCGGACCAGAAGGTGTCGGCCGGGTCGAAGGACGGGACGGCGTTGAAGCCGACGGCCACGCGGCGGCCGAGGGAGCGGGCCTCCTCCTTGGCGGCGACCACGCCCTGGACCAGCGCGTTCAGGACGTTGGGGGTGCTGCCGTCGACGGGCGGGAGGTTGAGGTTGGGCTCCTCGCAGATCTGGACGCAGGCCAGGCCGGGCCCCCCGTCCCTCACGGCCGCGCGGACGAAGTCCGTCCAGCCGTCGAGCCGGCCGGAGGGTTCGCGGAACTGCAGCACGAGGTCCAGGGTGCGGCCGCGCCGGAGACAGGCCTGCGGATCAGCGGGCGTGGGGTCGTACGGGGTCACGGTCGCGGCGAACGAGCGGTAGGCGCGCACCGAGAGGGTGTCCGCGTCGCCCTGCAGGGAGTCGAGGGCGGCGTTGATGCGCTCGGGGTCGTCGGGGGAGACGGGATGGACGATGCCCTGCTCGTCTCCCAGGAGACCGCCGGGGTAGATGCCGAAGTTCATGGGCATGGTCGCCTCCAGGTTTCGAAGATTTTTGGTGTCACTCCAAATTTGTGGTGACACTATCATGTGGGGTGTGGGACTCAGAGAGATCAAGAAGCAGCAGACCCGTACGGCCATCGCCGACGCGGCACTGCCCCTGTTCCTGGAGTACGGCTTCGACCGGGTGACGGTCGCCGAGGTGGCACGGCACGCGGGCGTGTCCACCAACACCGTGTTCAACTACTTCCCGACCAAGGAGGACCTGTTCTTCGACCGGGGAGCGGAGGCCGAGCAACACCTGGCCGCCGTGGTGCGCGACCGGGCGCCCGGCGCCTGCCCGGTCGAGGCCGTCCGCGAAGACCTGCTGTCCGGGCTCCGCGAGAACCATCCGATGCTCGGGCTCCAGCCCGGAGCGACGGCGTTCTGGCAGGTGATCCTGGACAGCCCGGCCCTGCTCGCCCGCGAGCGCGAGATCGGCGAACGAGCCGAGGCCGCCTTGGCCGCCGCCCTCACCGGGCATCCGCCGCACACCGCGGACGCCCCCGCCCACGCCGCTCCCCCGCCCCCCGCGCTCCTCGCGGGGGCCGTCGCCGGCACGCACCGCGCGGCGCTGCGCGAGCTCCGGCAGCGCATCATGGCCGGCGAAACGCCCGAGGGGGCCCGTGACGCCGTGATCTCGGCCGTGGTCCAGGGGTTCGACCTGCTCTGCCACGGCCTCCACCCCGCTGCCGGGCCGGCGTAGGCAGGCGCACGTTCCGGTCAGCCCCCCAATCTCCCGGGTCGGCAGCTGGGATCTTGGAGCAGGTACCGCGGTCAGGCTTGGCGGGCGGAGGCTGTGAGCCGGTCGGCGAGCGCGATGACGAGGTCGCGTAGCTCGTCCGGTCGCTCGATGACGAACGGCCGGTCGAGCGAGGCCAGCACGGGTGGCAACCAGTCGAGCCGCTCCGCCCTCACCTCGACCCGGAACCAACGCTCGGTGTGCGGATCTGCGTCTTCCGCGGCGACGGAATCCTCCACGCTCGCGACGCTGGCGGGCAGTCGGGTGCGGATCTGTTCGACCGTCCCGTGGATCCGCAGGGTCACTTCGTGCCGGTACGCGGCCTTGGCGAGCCCTGACAGGACGCGCCGTGCCGGATCGAGGCCGGCGGGCGGGTCGAACGACCCCGGCAGGGTCCTCGCGTCCGCGATGCGATCGAGCCGGAAGGTCCGGTCCTGGCCGATCTCGGGATCGGTGCCCGTGACGTACCACCGGCCCTCGTGGGCGACGATCCCGTACGGGTGCAGCGTGCGTTCGCTTCGCCGCCCGTCCCGGTCGGTGTACCTGATCAAGGTCGGGCGGCGATGGCGTACCGCGTCGGCGATGGCGAGCAGGGCCCCCGTCTCCGGGGCGGCCGCCTCGGCGGGCTCAGCCGTGAAGGCGAGGGACTCCCTGACGGCGTCGAGCCGACGGGCCAGACGCTCGGGCAGTACCCGGCGGATCTTGGCAGCCGCCGTCTCGCCTGCGGTTTCGGTCGTCGCCGGCAACCCGGCCCTGCGACCGGCGGCGAGGCCGAGGAGGACGGCAAGCGCCTCGTCGTCGTTGAGCATCAGCGGCGGCAGACGGTACCCGGGGGCGAGCCGGTACCCGCCGTAACGGCCGCGGACCGCTTCGACCGGGATGTCGAGGTCGACCAGGTGGCCCACGTACCGCCGCACGGTGCGTCCGTCGACGCCGAGCCGGTCGGCGAGTTCGGCCATCGTTCTGATGCCGCCCGACTGCAGGAGTTCGAGGAGGGTGAGCACGCGGCTGGTGGGTCGGGCCATGTCCACGAGCGTAGCGTTGATACCGGACCGATTCTGTCCACTATTTGCTCTAGCGTCCGAGGTGCAACGGCTTCACCAGCTTGAGGAGAGCACCATGGACTTCGTCTCGATCCGGATCATCACCGGCGACATCGCGCGCCTCGTCGGCTTCTACGAGCGGGCCACCGGTGTGCGGGCCGACTGGTCCACCGAGGACTTCGCCGAATTGCGGACCCCGAGCGCGACCCTCGCGATCGGCAGCACCCGCACGGTGGCACTGTTCGCTCCCGGCTCCGCCCGTCCGGCCGACAACAACACCGTGATCATCGAATTCCTCGTCCCCGACGTGGACGGCGTGTACCGGAACCTGGCCGATTTCGTCCCCGACTTCGTGACCGAGCCCACCACGAGGCCCTGGGGGAACCGGTCGCTCCTGCTCCGTGACCCCGACGGCAACCTCGTCAACTTCTTCACCCCTGTCACGCCGGGGGCCATCGAGAAGTTCGCCCGCTGACGACAGCTTTGACAGGCGAGTTTGACCACTGGGCTGAAGGAGACGGCTCGTCTGCGGGATCGGTGTCAGCGCCGAAGCCCAGCGAGGGCCGGGCCCGACATGACAAGCTCGCCGTCCGCTACGAGGCAACCGTGCTGGTCGCCGCCATCAACGAGGGGCTATGGCCAGCTCAACGACTGTGCGCCGTGCCTTCTACGCCTCCTCGGTCGCCGGCGCGAAGAAGCGCCGCGACCGACGAGATCTGGGATACCCCCGCCGACGACTCCGCACGGCAGCGTGACGACGGATCATTCCGAGCTTGAGCGGAGGTAGCGACAGGCGACACCGTCGTCGGGGTCACCGACGGTGACGTACAGGACCGTGGTATTGCCGTCCTTGCCCGACCCGACTTCGTGGCCGCCCGAACCAAGGGTCAGCGACAGCCGCTGCGGGGCCGTAGCGGGGTCCAACTTCCAGGAGCCGTCGCCGACCATGGTCTTGGTGACTTTCGAACCGTCGCTGTCGACGGGAAAGCCGGTGACCCGTGCGGAGTGGTCCGCGTTGAGGGTCAGGGTCGCCGGGCAGTTGGTACCGTTCCAGGTCCCCACGACCCGACTGTCGGTCAGCGGCGTCTTGTCCTCGGCCAAGCCGCCGTCCAGAAGGCTGCATCCACTGATCAGCAGTTCGCAGGAAAGGACGGTGGCAGCGAAAGCGAGGTGTCGGTGAGGGGATCTCACGTATGTTCTGTTCCGATCGGATCAGGAGCGAGCGGCGCTCGTAGATCATCGTGCCAGGTGCCGAGGTTGCACAAGAGCTACCTGCACGCGAGGACTTCACCGTCCGCGTCCTGTGGATGCTCGGCGAGGGCCACCGCGCGGCTCGTTCCCAGCACCTGCGGGGGGGCGCTTTCGCACCACGCGCCGGGCCGTGAAGATGTTGGCGGCCTCGCCGGGGGCGGCGTGGGGTGGCCGGTGTTCTTCAGGCCGAGGCAGTTGTCCACGGTGAAGATCGCGGTGTAGATGCCGAGGTGGCGGACGTACTGCTCCCTCGGGGCCGAAGGCCGGGGCGCGGGTGCGGGAGTGGAGGCCGTCTGCTCCGACGACTCCCCCCTCTTCGGATACGTCCGCGGCCACGCCGTCGACCTCGAACCCGAGACCGAAGCGGCATGCACCAGCGGGATCGTGTTCGGCTCGCAGACCGTCACCGTCGCCCCAGCGGCCGGTGATCACCGATCCCCTACGCTGTGCGCAATTCGAATGACTGAACCGGGGGGATCGGTATGGCGGAGCGAGTGGAGGACGAGGGGAGCGGCGGCACGACGCGACCGTTGACGGGGTGGCGGCGGCTGCTCGGCTGTCTGGCCGCCCTGGGAGTCGTGCTCGCGGTCCTCTTCGGCTTCGCCTGGGCCTTCCTGGGCAACTCGGGGTACTGGCCGGGTTCCTCCATGACGCGCGCCTGGGAGACCCCGGTCGACCGCGCCGCGTTCGAGCACGGTGACAACGCCTGGCTCGCCGGCGACACCCTCGTCCGCAGCCGCTTCGACGCCGTCACCGGCTTCGACGCCGAGTCGGGCAAGCAGCGCTGGGAGTACGTACCACCGCGCCGGACCGACATCTGTGCCACCAGCTCCGCCGCCACCAGCTCCGTCGTACTCATCGCCTACGGCGAGCGGGCCACAGGCTGCGCCATGGTCGCCGCGCTCGGCCTCAAGGACGGCCGCGAGCTGTGGCACACCGCCCGCACGCCGGTGACCGGCGACTTCGCCCACCAGGACGACGTCGTCGCCACCGGCACCGGCCTCGGTGTCGTGCTCGACGGGGGAAAGGACGGCACCACCGTGCGCGCGTTCGATCTGCGCACCGGCGCACCGCGCTGGACGGCCGCCGTGCCGAATGGCTGTGTGCCGGGCAAGGTGGCCGCAGCGCCGACGCAGGTCCTCGCCGTGCTCGCCTGCGGCACCGAGGCCAAGCTCGCCGCTTTCGACCCGGCCGACGGCCACGCCCGCTGGACCGTGCCCCTCGACGCCCGGCGGGGTGTCGACGCGCGCGCGAACGTGGCCTTCACCTCCACCGAGCCGATCGTGCTGCGCGTCGACGAGGTGAGTGCCTTCCTCGCCTTCGGCCCCGACGGCCGCCCCCAGGGGCGAATCGAGTCCACCGGCGCCCACGGCTCGATCGGCGGGAACGTGGCCGTCTCCGACGGGCGGCTGTTCGCCCTCACCAGCGGCGGCAGCTGGGGGCTGCTCGTCGCCTTCGACCTGACGGCCGGCAGCGAGCTGTGGCGCACCGACCTCGGCGGCGCCCGCTCCAGGGCCGGCGGCCTGCACGCGGAAGGCGGCCGGGTCATGGCCGTGCTCACCTCCGACAAGTACGGCGACAACCTGTACGCGTACGACGCCGCCACGGGCGACGAGGAGGAGGACCGCGCCTTCCGCGAGCGCATCGGAGGCGTCCGGGACCTGTTCCCCTACAAGGACCTCGTCATCGGCGTCCGTACCGGCGGGGGCGTGCGGCCCTTCTCCGCGTACAAGCGGTGGTGAGCCTGCCGTGCACGTTCTGCCGTCGAACGGGGCCCGAAATTGTTCAGCAAAGGCAAGGGAGCAACACAGATGCTGCTACGTGATGTCGAGCACGGTGACGTCGACGCCTACGTCCGGATGCGATGCGACCCGGTCATGATGGCCGAGCTGGGCGGGCCGCTGCCTCGCGACGGCATGGAGGCAAAGGTCCAGCGCGATGTCCAGCGCGTGGCCGCGGACACCGACTGGACGAAGATGATCGTGCCCGATGAGGCCGAGCCGGACGTGGTCGCGGGAACCGTGACCTTGTGGCCCCACGACGCGGACGGCGAACGCATCTCCGAGATCGGCTGGATGGTGCTGCCGGAGTACCAGGGCCGCGGGCTCGGAAAGCAGGGCGTCCGCACGCTGCTGGAGCTGGCCCGCGACGACGGCCGGTGGGGGCTGATCCACGCATTCCCCGCGACGACCAACGCCCCGTCCAACGGCATCTGCCGCACCCTCGGTTTCCGATTCCTGGGCAAGCAGGACGTGCCCTTCGCCGGTCGAGTCCTGCACACCAACCACTGGGCCATCGACCCTCGCACCGGCCTGACCTGATTCAGGTCCGGTGAACAGCAGGCGGCAGGGGGCGCCACGGGTGGCGCCCGCTTCGTGTGGTCGCTCGGCTTCGACCGGTCTGCGGCCATGGACGGTCGGCGTCGCACCTGGGCGCACGTCCGGATGTCACCCGGACGGCGGCTTGCTGTCGCCCCCGGACGCGCCCAGCTCCTCCGTTCGGAGCAGTCTGGGCCGTAGAGGTTGTGCATCGCGTTCCCGTGACCGCTGCCGTCGGGAGGCGCCATGGTGGTGACCGCTGTGTTCCTGCCGTTTCTGGTGGTGTTCATGCTGTTCGGGCTGGATGCCCTGGAGAACGCCCTCTTTCCCGGGCAAGCGGAACAGCCCGGCGCCGAAAGGGAGGACCTCTGAGCCCGGTTCCTCGGCGCCGACGGCGCCCCTCAGCGCGTCCTGCACCCGTCTGGGGTAAGCACCCACCAGGATGGGGGAAACAGGTGAGGCCCGGTGCCTCCGGGTGGGAGGAGACGGTATTGATCACTATGGGCGTCCAGCACAGCGGCGGCTCTGTTCTGATCGGCATCAGCGGAGTCCTCGACCAGGACGCGGGCCAAGCGCTACGCCGGGCCTTTGAAGGCCTCACCGGGCTGGAGCGGGATGTGATGGTCGACGTCCACGGCATGGCCTCCATGGACGCCGACGGTCTGCTGCACCTGCTGGACCTGCACCGGCGCGCCGAACTGATGGGCCTGCGCGTCCTGGTGGTGGGCTGGCAGCCCCAGCCCCAGCAGCTCATGGCCCAGATCGCCGGCATCCCCGGCCCCGGCACAGCGTGCGGTGAACGCTACGCCCTGGCCGGCTTCCGCCGCCTCATCGAAGAACGCGCACACCGCGCGCACAGCATGCCCGAAGGCCAGGGGTGGCCGGCCTCCACCTGACGTCCTGACGTCCCGTGGCTGACAGCGGCACCGTCCGCCTCGGTCGCCGACCCCGGACCGCGGTCCGTACGGGCCCGCCGGGCCCGGCCGGGGTGGCTACGTCTGCCGGCCGGGCCCGACATACCGGACCTCTTGACTCCCCGCCACTCTCACACGCCCGGCCCCCGCCCGCACACCGCCGAGGGCCGACCGGGGGAACGCGGTGCGATCCGCTCCGGCGGTCAGGAAGCGGTGGGAGCCGCCGTCTCAAGGCCGCGCGTGGCGACGAGCTGTGCGCTGCCGTCGGCCAGGCGGTACGAGAGCCCCACGATGCCGAGGCGTCCGTCGGCCACCCGGTCGGCCAGGATGCGAGAGCGTTCCAGCAGCAGGTCCACCGTCTGTTCGATGTGCTCGGCCAGTATCTCCTCGGCGCTCTCGCGTCCGGCGGCGCGGGCCGCCAGCACGCTGGGCGTCACGCGCTCGACGACGTCGCGGACGAAGCCGCCCGGCGTCTGCCCGTCCTCCAGGGCGGAGCAGGCCGCGGCGACGGCGCCGCACGAGTCGTGGCCGAGGACGACGACCAGGGGTGCGTTGAGGACGGCCGCGCCGAATTCGATGGACCCGAGGACTTCCGTTCCGGCGACATGGCCGGCGGTGCGCACCACGAAGAGGTCGCCCAGGCCGCGGTCGAAGATGATCTCGGCGGCCAGCCGGGAGTCGGAGCAGCCGAACAGCACGGCGAAGGGCTGCTGGGAGGGTGCGGTCTCGGTGCGGCGGGCAGCGTCCTGGTTGGGGTGCTCGGGGCTGCCGGAGACGAAGCGCTGGTTGCCGGCCATGAGCAGTTCGAAGGCATCACGGGGTGTCGGCGGCAGAATTTCAGTCATGGAACGAAGGCTACGGCCGGTCTCGTACAAGCGCTCGACCGGGGGCCCGCGTGCGACCACCTCCCGAGCCCCCGCCTGGCACACCGCGGTCCCGGTCGCCTCCGCCGGGGCCGGTTCCTGTGTGGTCCGGGCGCCGGCGCCGTCGCGCCGACCGGCGGCGAGGCCGCGCGCCGAGGCTGTCGGGCTGCCCGGCGTCCTCGGCCCGGCGAGCGGCCCAGGCCTCCCAGTCCTTGCGGTCCAGTGCACGCCCCCGCGCGTCATCAGGGCGGGCGGCCGGCGTCACTGGGCGCTCGCGGAAGGTCGGACCACGATCTCGTTGACGTCGACCTCCGAGGGCTGGGAGACGGCGTAGGCGATCGCGTCCGCGATGGCGCCGGCCGGGATGGCGACCTTGCGGTAGCTGCGCATGGCCTCCCGGGCCGCCGCGTCCGTGATGTGGTCGGCGAGTTCGGAGACGGTCACGCCCGGGGAGACGACGGTCACCCGGACGTCGCCGGCGGACTCCTTGCGCAGGCCTTCGCTGATCGCGCGGACGGCGAACTTGGTGGCGCAGTAGACGGCGGCGGTGGGCGTGACCTCGTAGGCCCCGACGGAGGCGACGTTCACGATGTGACCGCCGCCCTGGGCGCGCATCACCGGGAGGGCCGCGGCGATCCCGTGCAGCACTCCGCGCAGGTTCACGTCGATCATCCGGTCCCATTCCTGGGTCCGGGCCTCCTCCAGGGGCGAGAGCGGCATGATCCCGGCGTTGTTGACCAGCACGTCCAACCGGCCGTAGAGGTCGCGGGCAGAGCGGATGAAATCCTGCACGTCGGCGGCGTCCGTGACGTCCAGCCGCCGGGCCGTGGCTGTGCCGCCCAGGGCGGTGATCTCTGCGGCGAGCGCCTCAAGGCGCTCGGTGCGGCGTGCTCCCAGGAGCAGGTGGTGGCCGTCGGCGGCGAGCCGGCGGGCGGTCGCCTCGCCGATCCCGCTGCTCGCTCCGGTGACGGCGATGACCTTCGTCATGGGGGTGTTCATGTCCGGCTCCTTGCCTCGGTAGGACATCGAGTCTGGGCCGGGGTCCGGTTGCCGCCCAGGCCGCAAGGTGCCTGGGTGTGACGCACCCAGGCACGTGCCGCGGTCGGCGGCCTAGCCTGGGACTCGTGAGCGACAACCATGTGGGCGACTTCCTCCGTGCGCGCCGTGCCGCCGTCCGGCCCGGCGACGTCGGTATGACGGGCCGTGGGGTGCGCCGGGTGGCGGGGCTGCGCCGCGAGGAAGTCGCCGTGCTGGCAGGGGTGAACGCCGACTACTACACGCGGCTTGAGCAGGGGCGCGAGCGGCGTCCCTCGGCGCAGGTGGTGGAGGCACTGGGCCGCGCCCTGCTGATGGACGCCGACACCGTGGCGCATCTGCACCGGCTCGCCGGCAGCGTGCCGGGCCGTCCGGACCCGTCTGCGGCGGGCCGGGTGAGTCCCGCTCTGCGCGCGCTGATCGACGGCTACCGCGACACGCCGGCGTTCGTCACCGGCCCCACGCTCGACATGGCGGCCGCCAACGCCCTTGCCGAAGCCCTGTACTCGCCCTTCGAGCGGGTGGACAACCTGGCCGAGATGGTGTTCCTGGACCCGGCCGGCCGGCGCTTCCATACCCGGTGGGACCGGACGGCCGAGGCCGTCGTGGGCCACCTGCGCGAAGCGGAAGGCCTGGCCCCCGCAAACCCCCGGCTTCGTGCCCTCGTGAACGGACTGGGCGAACGCAGCGCGGACTTCGCCCGGCTGTGGACCACGCACACCGTGCGCGGCAAGACCCGCGCGGCCAAGCACTTCCTCCACCCCGACGTCGGAACCCTGCACCTGACCTACCACGCTTTCGACGTCCGCGAAGCCCCCGGCCAGCAGCTGATCGTCTACCACGCCGACCCCGGCAGCCCGAGCGCCGAAGCCCTCCGCCTGCTCGGCGGCTGCCGACCGGGGCGGTACGGGTAGCCGGGCTCGCGCTGTCAGGCTTGCGCGGTGGGGCGTACGACGATCTCGCTGACGTCGACGCCGTCGGGTTGTTCGATGGCGTAGCCGATGGCGGAGGCGACGGCCGAGGGCGGCATGGCGATCTCGTCCCGCTGCCGGGTCATCGCGGCCGCGGCTTCAGGGCTGGCTCCCTTGCCGATGCCCTCGGTATGGGTGAAGCCGGGTGAGACGAGTGTGACGCGCAGGTCGGGTCCCGACTCCTGGCGTAGGCCCTCGGTGAGCACCTTCACCGCCGTTTTGGTGGCCGCGTAGACCGCCTGGGGCGATTTGACGACGTAGGCCGCAGTGGAGCCGACGTTGACGAACTGGCCGGAGCGCTGCCGGCGGAAGATGGGCAGGGCTGCCCCGATGCCGTTGAGCAGGCCGGTGATGTGGGTGGAGACCATGGCGTCCCAGTCGTCTTGGCGCAGGTCGTCGAACGGTGAGACGGCCATCGTGCCTGCGTTGGAGACGAGGACGTCGAGTCGACCGTACTGACTGAGGGCCGTGTCGGTGAGGCGCTGGAGGTCTTCGCGGCGCGTGACGTCGACGATGACGCCGGTGGCGGTGCCTCCCTTCGCCGTGATGCCCTCCACGACGGCGTTCAGCCGCCCCTCACGCCGGGCTCCGAGCACGAGGCGGGCGCCTTGTGCGGCGAGGTGGGCCGCGGTTGCCTCACCGATGCCGCTGCTGGCACCTGTGATCGCGATGACTTTGCCCTGGATGCCCGACATGATCGGCTTCCTTTCTCGGGGTCTGCACAGATCAGTGCGATGACCTACAGTGAAACCGGAGGCGTCCCCAGTTAGCCCACCCTAAATGGGGGCGTGCCCGGTCAGCAAGCAGGCGGGCTGCGAAGAGGGGACGGCAAGCACCGATGAACGAGGGAACGCTTCGGCCGCTGCGGGCTGACGCACGGCGCAACAGGGAGAAGATCCTCACGGCCGCTGTGCACGTCTTCACGACGCAGGGGCTGGACGCGCACCTGGAACGCATCGCCAAGGAGGCCGGCGTGGGCAGTGCGACCCTCTACCGCAACTTCCCCACCCGGGAGGCCCTGATCGAGGCGGTCTACCGCAACGAGGTGGCCCACCTGTGCGAAGCTGCCCCCGCTCTCCTTGGGCAGAAGCCTCCGGCAGAGGCCCTGCGCGCGTGGACACGTCTGTTCCTGGACTACGTCACCGCCAAGTACGGCATGATCGACGCCCTGCGCGCCATCGCCGCTACGGGAGGCAACCCCTATGGCCACAGCCGGGAGATGATCCAGGCCGCCATCACCTCGCTCATGGACGCCTGCGTGGCCGCCGGGGCGATCCGCACCGACATCCAGCCCACCGACCTCGCCGCTGCCCTGGAGGGCATCGCCCTCACCTCGGCGAGTGCGGAACACCGACCGCGAGCGGAGCGCCTCCTCGACCTCACCCTGGACGGGCTCACGGTTCGCCCGTAAGGCCTCCTCCGGGAACCGCCCGCTCCCCCGCCGCAGGGTCCTTCGGACCGGTCCGCTACGGCCGGTCCTCGGTGGGCCCGGCGTCCTGGGCGGCCGGCCGCGGGCCGTGGGCTTGACCCTGACCCGCGGGTCAGGGGTTAGCGTCCGGGCTCCCTACACGCCCATGCCCAGGAGGCCCGCCGTGCCGACCACCGTCCTGCCCCGCACCACCAGGGAAGTCCGCCTCGTCGCCCGCCCCGACGGCCTGCCGGCGCCAGGCCACTTCACCGTCGCCCACACCCCGCTGCCCGAGCCGGGCCCCGGCCGGGTCCTCGTGCGGAACGAACACTTCCTGGTCTTCCCCGGCCTGCGCACCCTGATCGGCGGCGAGACCGACGGCCTGCCCCTGCCCCTCCTCCAGCCCGGGGACGCCCTCTTCGGCCCCGCCGTGGGCGAGGTGCTCGCCGCACCCGCCGACGGCCCGCTGCGCCCCGGCGACCGGGTGGTCCACCTGGCGGGCTGGCGTGATCACGCCGTCGTTCCGGCCACCGAGGTGTCGCCCCTCGACCCGGCCCTGCCGACCGCGGTCGCACACCTCGCCCAGGGGTCCGCCGCGTACGGCGCCCTGACCCGGCTGGCCCCGGTCCGGACCGGCGACGTCGTCCTGGTCACCGGTGCGGCCGGCGCGGTCGGCACCCTGGCCGGGCAGATCGCCCGGCTCCTGGGCGCCGCACGGGTCCTCGGCAGCACCGGTTCGCACCACAAGGCCGACCGGCTCGTACGGGAACTCGGCTACGACGACGTCCTGTTGCGGGGCCCGGAACACCCGCCCTTCGCCGACCGGCTCCGGGCCACCGCCCCGGACGGCATCGACGTGGTCCTCGACACCGTGGGCGGCGAGCAGCTCACGGCCGCACTGGCGGTGGCCCGGCAGGGGGCGCGCGTGGCCGTCGTCGGCACGCTGGCCGGCCAGATGGCCCCGGAACGGGGCGGTGACACCGCGCCCGTGGAGATCGACACCTTCCGACTGGTGGTCCGCGGCCTCTCGCTGCGCGGCTACGCCGGCACCGATCACCCCGAGGTGCAGGCCGAATGGCGCGAGCGGTTCGGCGGCTGGCTGCGGTCCGGCGCGATCCGCTTCCCCTACTCCACCGTCGACGGAATCGACGGGGCCGTGCGGGCGTTGCCCGAACTGATCGCCGGACGTCATTTCGGCGCGGTGGTCGTGCGGTTGTAGCGGTACGTCATCCGCACGGGCACACGACAGGGGACCGGGACGAGGTGGGGCGGATGCGCATCGGTGACGCGGCGGCAGCGGCGGGGACCACGGCGCGTGCCCTGCGCCTCTACGAACAGCGCGGCCTGCTGCCCCCGCCCGCCCGCACCGCATCCGGACAGCGGGAGTACGGCCCCGAGGACGTCGCCCTGGTCCGGGTGATCAGGGAACTGCTCGCGCTGGGCCTGACCATCGGGGACCTGCGCACCCGGGCGGACCGCCTCCCGCTGCTCACCCGCGACCCGGCGACGGCGTGCGGGTCCGAGACCGGCCACGGCGGCTTCGCAGCCGTGGTCGACCGCCGTATCGCCGCCCTCGACGCCGAGCTGGCCAGGCTCGGCCGACAGCGCGAGGAACTCGCCCGGCGAACCGGCCGCCGGACCCGCCCGCGGGCCGACTGACACCGCTCAGCGCACCGCCGCTCGTGCCGCGGTCCGCCGCCTGGCTTTCGTCCGACCGGCTGGATGTGCCGGTGGTTCGTCCAAGGGTGCCCGGCGGCGCGGCGGATTCGAGGTTATGAAGGGAATCGCGTGCAATCGGATGGAAGTTCGCTGCCTGGCATTTCTCGAACATCAACCTCAGGAGTCGCACCATGCGCCCCATCAGAGCGGCCTGCCTCGGCACGGCCACGCTGGTCACCCTCCTCGCCTGCACCCCCGTCGCGGCCGCCACGACGGACACCGGTTCCGCCCGGGCCGGGGACAAGGACCGGACCATCACCCTCCTGGCCGAGGTGCAGCAGCTGAGTCGCTTCCCCGTCACCCCCGGCAGCGTCTCGCAGGGCGATCAAGTCGTCGTCCGCTCGGACCTCTTCGACGAGGCGCACCACAAGGTCGGCGAGAGCCACGGCACCTGCACCACCACCCGGGGCGGCGCCGATGAGGCGGAGCAGTGCGTCGTGACCTACACCCTCCCGGGCGGCCAGCTCACCGTGCAGGGAATGTACTTCAACTACCTCGACCAGGGTCCCTTCGACAACGCGATCACTGGCGGCACCGGGGAGTACAAGAAGGCTCGCGGCTGGGTCCACTCCGACACGATCGCCACGACCCCCAAGGTCGTGAGGCGCTTCACGATCCACCTCGTCTGACCGACCCCGACGACCGGTCTCACGGGCCGGGTGGGGTGGTGGTCTGATCGTCGCTCAGGCGGGCTCGCCACTGGCTGACGTGTTCGTCGGGCATGCGGGCCAAGCGGGCGATCTCGGCGTCGCTGCGGCCGTCGGACCAGGCCAGGATCCGTGTCACGGTGCGGTTTCGTCCGGCGCGGAAGTCCTTGAGCAGGTTCTCAAGGCGTTCGACTTCCTCGCCTTCGAAGCGGAGCTGCTGGTCGACGCCGGCGCGTTCCTCGGCGCGCAGGTCTCGGAGGTAGGTGGTGAGTCCGGTCAGGACGAGCCCGTGTTCGCGCGCGGTGTTCTGGAACCTGTCGGCCAGGTCGGTCAGCACGAAGTCGGCTACGTCGGCGAGGGTGGCTCCGGGGGGCTTGGCGGCTTCCCAGGTGCCCTTTCCGGCGTCCGTCGTCTCCAGCCAGGTACGGGCGTCCGTCGGGGTGCGGTCGCCGGACGCCTGTGCGCGGTAGGCGTACAGGGCGGCACGGTGGCCGTAGAAGGTGAAGCCGTCCTCGATGTGCCGGTCGGCGGTGTTGCAGATCCTGCCTGGTACTCCCCCGTAGCCCGTGGCGGGGTGGTAGTCGGCGTAGGCGTCGAGTTCGGTGTCGGCGGCCACGG
This sequence comes from Streptomyces racemochromogenes, assembly GCF_044129415.1. Lineage (GTDB taxonomy): Bacteria > Actinomycetota > Actinomycetes > Streptomycetales > Streptomycetaceae > Streptomyces > Streptomyces racemochromogenes_A. The sequence goes on along the minus strand of NZ_JBBDHD010000066.1, from coordinate 2,655 downwards.
CCCAGGAGGGGTCGCAGAGCTCGGGGTTGACGGCGAGGAAGGCGCCGACCTCGACGCGCCAGGCGGGGGTCGGTGTCGTGCGCGGGCTCGGCCAGTGGAGTGTGCCGCCGGGGTCGAGGGTGGGGGTGGTGGTGTGTTCGATGTCGTCCCAGGCGGTGGCGGCCTCGGCGGACCATTCGAGTTCGTCGTTCGGTCCGATGCGGTGGATCGAGTCGACGAGGCGCTGGACGGCGGGGAGCACGCGCTGGGCGAGGGTGTGGAGCTCTTCGGCGGTGAAGAAGCGCCAGGTGCAGCCCTGCTGTTGGTCGTGGGTGAGGTGGCTGAGGAGTTGGACCATGGTGGCGGGCGCGGGGAGGGTGCCGTCGCCGAGGGTCCTGCGGGGGAGCCCGGGAAGCTGGCCGCTGAGGTTGTCCGTCGGCGTACGCCAGTTGGTGTCGCCGAACCAGACGGCGCCGTCGTTGGGGTCGACGGCCAGCCACTGCCGGTATCGCGTTCCGGGGCCGTAGCGCTGTTCCTGCTGTTCGGCGTGCTCGTCATGCCATACGTACTCGGCTGGCGGCGGGTCCAGCTCTGCGGCGATGTACGCGTCCTCGGGGCGGTAGCCGGTGAGGATGTGGGCCGTTCTCGGCGCGCTGTCGGCTGCGGTCATGAGGGGTTTCCTCTCGGTGGAACGTCAACCGCGGCCAACGTAGTCCGCGCGCCACATAGTAGTTTAATTTTCAGCCAGTGCGTCCGATAGTCGGACACGGTGGGGTCGCTGGCCTCGCGGAGGGTCTACGCGCGTGCGAGCGGCGTCAGGTTGGCCGTAATTCACGTGCTCTTCCCACGACGGGACCGGCAGCACGTGCCGGAGCCGGGGCAGCGTGGCGGTCGGTGGAACGAGCAGGGCACATCGTGGTTCTAGAGTCTCCCTGTGGACGTCAACAGCTGGTTCGAGGTCGAGGACCCGGAGGAGTACGGCGAGGAGCCCTGGGACTTCGACGAGGCCGAACGCGCCTTCCTGGCAGCCCTGCGAGCCCGGGCCACCGCGTGGCAGGTGCCGTGGGCTCCCAGCCAGGTCGGACGGCCCGAGGACGAGTCGTCGCTCCTCGTCCACATCGGCCTTCTCGACGAGACGCGCCGGCAGCTGCTCGCCGAGTGGGCCGTGCACTTCCACGGCACACACGTGCTGGCCGGGAAGGTCTGCGACCAGCTCTTCAACCTTCACGAGTCGCCCGAGCACGGCTTCTTCCGGGCCTCCGGCACGGTCGAGGAGCTCGCTGAGCGGTGCGCCGGCTGGTTCGAAAGCCTGTTGAGCCGCCCTGTCGTCCGCGTCGAATGGCCGTTCAAGGACGGAAAGCGTGCGACCCACTGGGAGTTCGCCGACACAGGCGAGATCCTGGCAACGCGCGGCTCCATCCCCACCGACGGCTCACCCCCGGCCCACCGCCTCCCGGTCCGTCCCTGATCCGCCGGGACACTGCCGGGCCCGGTTGCGTCAGGATCGGTGCATCAGGAGGCCGTGCAGACCACCATGGCGAAGAGCCCGTCGTCGTTGCTGAAGCCCTTGTTCGTGGCCCTGACCGTCCAGCCCGTGGGCGTCGGGGCCGAGGAGTTGAGCAGGACGTCGGGGCTCCCGTCCCCGCCGCCGCCGATCGGCACCTGTCCGGCGGGGCACTCCACGTGCACGGTGGCGACCTCTCCGACCGGCAGCTTGACGGTCCTGCTGGCCCTGTAGCCGGACTCGGTGGTGGAGCAGACGGCGGTCGCGCGTACGAACGACAGGGGCGCGTCCGGGTCGAAGTTCATGTACTTCGCCCGCGCCGTCCACACCCCGTTGCCGATGCTCGTCTCACTGGCGAAGGTGTTGTCGCCGGCCTGGATGCCGCCGCCCACCACGAACCGGGTGCGGCCGGAACCGCAGCTCGCGTCGCTGGGGTTGTTCGGCTCCCCCGGCTGGAGGGGCTTGTCCGGGCCGGTCTCGTAGCTGATGGAGGGATCCGTCGAGCAGACCACCAGCGGGTGCAGGGTCTGCACCTCGCGGGAGGCGTTGAAGGCCCGCACGACCCACCCGTTGTCGGCCGGGTCGGGGTAGGAGTCCTTGATGAAGACGGCGCTCTGCGGGTCCTGTTCCACCGTCGCGCCTCCCCCGGTGGGCCTCGTTCCCTGCGGGCAGTACGCCGCCACCGTGTACAGCCTGTTCGGGTACATGATCGCGGGATGGCCCACCCGTTGGGTGACGGTGCGGACGGCGCTCCCCGGCCGCGCCGACGTGCCGGCGCCGTCCGCCCGGGCGTACGGGGCGGCGGCCGGCAGGGCGGTGGACAGGGCGGCAGCGAGCAGGGTCGCCGTGAACGCGGTCGTGCGGACGGATCCCATGGCGGGCCTCCTCGTGGTGCGGTCGTCGAAGGACAGAGGTACCCGCCCGGTGCCCGCGTGGGAGGGCGGGCACCCATCTGCACCCGGTCTTTCACCCGCGCGACGACAACAGGCGGCTCGCACGCGTCAGGCTGTTCCCGCATGCACGCCAGTCGGAAGGCGGATCCGTGGTCGGACCGGTGGCTGGGGGGGGGGGGGGGGGGGGGGGGGGGGGGGCGGCGGGCGGGGGGGGGGGGGGGGGGGGGGGGGGGGGGGGGGGGGGGGGGGGGGGGGGGGGGGGGGGGGGGGGGGGGGGGG
>NZ_JBBDHD010000065.1:0-40877 GCF_044129415.1 Streptomyces racemochromogenes | reverse complement strand
CCCCCCCCCCCCCCCCCCCCCCCCCCCCCCCCCCCCCCCCCCCCCCCCCCCCCCCCCCCCCCCCCCCGCCCCCCCCCGCCCGCCCCCCCCCCCCCCCCCCGGGGCGCCGCGGGGAGCGGCGGCGGTCAGCCGAGGATCCTGCGCTTCTGCTCCTCGAACTCGGCCTCCGTGAGCACCCCCTGCTGCTTGAGTTCGCCGAGTTGCTTCAGCTCGTCCAGCATGCCCGACCGGTCGGAGGCGGGCGCCGCGGCCGGCGGCGGGGGCGGCGGGGCGGGTTCGGGTTCCGGCTGCTGCTGCGCGGCCCAGCGGCCGGCCTGCCGGCGGGACACGCGGTTCGAGACCGCGGTCGCGGTTCCCGCGACCACGGCGGTGCGGGCTACGCCGCGGAGAAGTCCTGGCATGGCGGTCCTTCGATGTCTCCCCCACCCGCCGGGGGACGGCGGCGGGGTGTCGGCTGTCGGTGGGTGTCGGGTGCGCTCAGGTGGCGGTCTCGGCCGCTTCCAGCGAGGCGAGGATCGCCTGGACGGGGATGCGTCCCGAGGCGACCAGCTGGCCCCCGCCGCGGCGCAGGGCTGCGGCGAGCGGCGCCGCCCAGACGTTCTCGTAGACCAGCAGTCCGGCGGAGCTGCCGGGCTCGATGGCGTTGGCGGCCTCCTCCAGGTCGTCCTGGCCCAGGAGACCCGACGACGCGCCCTCGAAGACGGCGAGGTCGAGCTCCCCGTCGGCGTCGAGGTCCGCGATCTCCAGCGCGGCCACGGAGCCGTCCTGCTCCTTCCTGATGAAGACGAGGTCGAGGATGCGGATGAGGCCGCGGTCCACCAGGTCGACGAGCAGGGGGAAGCCCTCACCGGTCATCCGGTTGCCGGGGAACTCCACCACGAGGTAGTCGATGGGGCCCATCTCCTCGATCGGCTCTCGCGTGTCGGATTCTTCACTCACGGCGTCACCTACGGGGTCGGCGGACACCCCCCTCACAGCCATTGCACCACCGCACGCCCGCGGTCGCGACCGGCCGTCGACGCGGCACCGGGCTCCCGTACGTCCCGCGCGGGGGCCCCTGCACAATGGTCCCTGTCCGCACGCCAGTCCACGAAGGGCCGCACCATGGATGACGCCTCCCACCCGCACCCCGGCGGCGGTCACCGCCCGACGCCCGCGGCGGCAGCGGCGGCGGCCGAAGCCCGCATCGACGAGGCGGGCACCATCCTGGTCGTGTCCGCGGCCCCGCGGGACGTCGACCCGGTCCCGGACTTCTTCGGGTCGACGCTCACGGCGCAGGACCTCGCCTCCGCACCGCCCGACCTCACGGGCAGGACCGTCTACCTGTGCGGCGACGTGGCCGGGGTCAGCCGGGAGCGGCTCCGCCCGGCGGATCGGGTGTTCGTCATCCGGGAGCTGTCGACGGGCTACGACGAGGCCGACCCCGGCGTGCCCTGGACCGTGGTCGGCCTCGGCCGGGTCCCCCTGCGCGTGCACGGCGCCGGCGTGCACTACCGCCGCTTCTTCGACCCGGAAGCCGACCACTTCGGCCGGATCCGCGCGGAGCACGCGTTCCAGTCTCTGACGGAGTCCACCAAGCCGGGAACGGCCCACCGCAGCGGCATCTATCTGACGCCGGTCACCCGCAGCGGCGACGAGCTGCACTTCCGGCTGCTCCGGTGCTCCACGAACCTCTCGGGGCCGACGGAGAACTTCCGCCCGACCGACACGCGGATCGTCGAGGAGCTCAACCGCGAGGCCGCCACCCTCTTCCGCGACCCGGCACCGCTGAACCACGTTCTCGCGCAGGTCTACCACAACACCGCCGCCACGGCCGGGCGCAAGCAGTCCAAGGCCAGGATCTCGGCCCACGCCGACAAGACCAAGGACATGCCGGTCAACGGCATCATGGCCTTCTGCACCTTCTACGACCGGCTCGACGGGCTGCGGCCGCTGGACGAGGACGCCTTCGACCACGGGGTCAAGGGGGTCAGCGGGCTGACCCGGCTCCGCTTCCGCCTCAAGGAACCGGCCGCGGAGCACGCCGGGGGCGCGGCGGGCGCGCTGCCCGCGGAGTTCACCGTGACCCTCCACCCCGGCTCCGTGTTCTTCATGCCGCTGTCCACCAACCGCCTGTACACGCACGAGATCCGGCCCTCGCCGCTGGACGCGGAGCTGCTGCCGACCCGGCTGGGATACGTGGTGCGCTGTTCGAGCACCGAGGCCGTCCACAAGGACGGCCGTACGTTCCTCAAGGCGGCGGGAGACCCGGTGGAACTCGGTCCGCCCACACCCGCCGGCATGGACGAGCTGCGCGCGCTGTACGCGGAGGAGAACCGGAGCTCGTCCGCGGTCGACTACGGCGACGCGTTCACCTTCAGCATGAACACGGGAGACTACCGTGCCCCCCACGCCTAGGCTCGCGGAGCAGATCATCCGGTGCGCCCTGCCGGCCGAGGAGGACTGGTTCGCGCAGTTGTCCGAGTCGACCCCCATGGAGGACGTGGGAAAGGGCCGGCGCGGCGCCGTACTCACCCGGGCCGGCGAGGCAGCCGACGGTGTGCCCCTCGTCCGCACGACCACGCGGTACGGCAGCCCGGCGCGGCGCTTCCGGGCGGTCCACGAACGCCTCGCCCGGCAGGTCGGGGAGCGCGCGGGGCTCCCGGCCGGCTTCAACAACGCCCTCGTCGAGAACTACACCAACGCCTACACGACCATGGGCGGCCATTCCGACCAGGCCCTCGATCTGGCCGACGGGTCGTTCATCGCCGTCTTCTCCTGCTACCGGAACCCCGGCGCGGGCCCGCTGCGGAAGCTGGTCTTCACGTCGAAGGGCCCGGACGCCGAGACGTTCGAGATCCCCCTCGCCCACCACGGCGTAGTGGCCTTCTCCACCGCCGCCAACCGGCGGCTCCGGCACAAGATCGTGGCCGAGGCACCCGTCCCGGCGGCGGACAACCAGTGGCTGGGCGTGACCTTCCGGACGTCGAAGACCCTCGTCCGCTACCGCGACGGCCACGCCTACCTCGCGGGGGACGTGCGCCTCCTGCCGGCCGACGAGGAGCAGCGGCACGAGTTCTTCGGGCTGAGGCGCCGCGAGAACAGGGAAACGGACTTCGTCTACCCCCCGCTGACGTACACCCTCAGCGAGAGCGACCTGCTGCCGCCCGTGTGATCCCTTCTCGTCGCGGAGGGCGACCGCCGGTCTCCCTCCGGGGCGGGTTCGGGCCGGGGTGGCCGGAATGCGGCGGCGCGGGGCGGGGGCTTCGGCGCCCGGGGCGGAAGCCGGGCGTCCGAGGGGCGGTTCCGGCCAGGTTTCCGGTTTCCACGTGGAGTGACGCCGGTATGTCGAAAACCGTGCCCTGCGCCCGGATCGCCCCCGGCGCTACGGTTGCGTGGCTTGTCCGTTACACGGAAGCGGTCCCACCAAGCCGTCCCACACCAGGGGGAGTTGTCATGGCAGATTTCGACGCGGCCACCTTGTTCGAGGCGCACGACCTGGACCTGGGTGACATCACCGTCACCTCGATGCGCGACACCGCCGACGTTTCGGCCTTCGCGAAGAGCTGTTCCACCGCCACCTGCGGCATACCCACCGCCTGCGCCTGCCATTGCAGCACGCAGCAGCCGCAGACCGTCCCGGGCGTCATCTGAGCCCGTCCCTCCGCCGCCCGTTCCGGCGCCCCCACCGGGGCGCGGGGGCGGGCGGTCCCCCTCCAGCCGCCGACCACCCCGAGCCGGAAGGACCCCGGCGCCATGACAGCCCCCACCCCCGTCCCCGCGGTGCGCACCGCCCCGTACGCGCTGGTGCGGGCGACGACGCTCGGCCATCCCGCGCAGTCCGCGGACGGCGCCGGCTTCCGCGCGGGCCTGGAGCGGCTGACCCGCCTGGAGCGGGCCCTCCGCGACCTGCTGCCGGCCCTGACCGAGGCCCTCTACGCGAGCCGGGGCGGCCATCCGGACTCCTTCCACCGGACCGTGGTCCTCCCCCTGCGCCGGGCCCTGCACAACGGGCGGGAGCCCCGGCCGGCGCTCCTCGACGCGCTCGGCGACCTGCCGGAGCGGGTGCCGCGGCTGCGGGAGTGGCTGGAGCTGCGGGACCGGCTGGCCGCCGCGCGGGCGGACCTCGCCGGTGCGGCGCCCGCCGCGCTGGCCGCCGAACGCGCCGCCCTCGCCGCCCAGTGCCGTGAGCCGGCCCTCCTCCTGGCCGCCTCCGCCACCAGTGCCCAGCTGCTGGCCGCCATCGGCCGGGCGGGGAGCGGCGCCACCGGGCGGCGGGCCCGCAAGGAGGAGCCCGGGGTCCTGCGCCACGCGCTCCGCGCCGCCACCCGTTCCAGCCCCGTGTCCTGGTTCACCGCGGTCGGCTGGGGCCCCCTCACGGACGACCCGGAGCCCGCCGGCACCGAGCGGGGCGCGGAAGCGGAGTGGGGGGAGGGCGCGGAGTGGGGGCACGGTGACCTGCTGGGTGCCACGGGGAACCACGTGCGCACCGGCCGGAGCCTGGTGGCCGCGCTGTGCGAGGCGCTGCTCACCGACCCCGCGAGGAGGGCCCGGCTGCCGCACCGGATGACGAGCGCACCCCGTACGGACGGTGCGGGGCGCGCCGTCTTCGCCCGCCGGCGCGGGCTGTCCGGCGTCTGGCGCTTCACCGCCGTCGCCGAGGACGAGGTCGCGGTCGCGGCGAGCGGGGCCCTGGAGCGGGTCGCCGAGCTGTGCCGGACCCCCGTGACGCCCGGGGAGCTCGCGGCCGCGCTGGCCGCCCCGCGCGACCGGGCGGCCGCCCTGGCGTACGTGGAGCGGCTGGCGGACACCGGTTTGCTGGTGCCCGTGCCGCCGGTCGGGCCGCAGGACCCTGACCCGCTGGGCCGGCTCGCCGCCTGGCTGCGTTCCGGCGGGGAGGGCGCCCTCGCCTCATCCCTCGACGAGATCGCCGACGCGACGCGGAAGTTCGGGGCGGGCGAGCCGGCTGAGCGCGCCGCGCTGCTCGCGCTGCTGCGTGAGCGCTGGGCGGCTCTGCTCGCCTCGGCGGGCCGGCCGCTCCCCCCGGACGAGCCGGTGCCGGCGCCGCTCACGGAGGACGTGGTGGCCCGGCGGCCGGTGGCGGCCCGGGGCCTGCTCACCGGCGAGGACCGGGAGGCGCTGCGCGAGGTCGCCGCCCTCGCCGAGCTGTACGACCTGGGGCATCTGGTGCGGCGGTACGTGCGCGACCGGTTCGTGGCGCGGTACGGGCCCGGCGGGGTCTGCCATCCCGTCTGGGAGTTCGGCGGGGAGACCGTCGCCGCCTGGGAGGACACCGTCCGCGACGCGTTCCTGCCGCCCGGCGGCCCGGACCCCCTGCCGAGCCGCGCGGCCGAACTCGTGCGACTGCGGAGGTCGTTCGAGGCGGCGGCCGAGGCCGGGCGGGGCGGGTACCGGGACCCCGACGCGGACGTGGTCCTGCCGCCGGAGCTCGTCCGGTCCTGCGCCGCGCGGCTGCCGGGGTGGGCGTCCGCGCGCCCGCTGTCGTACGCGCACTTCCTGCAACGGGACGCAGAAAGCCGTCTGTTGGTCCTCAACCACGTCTACGGCGGCTGGGGGCGTACCGCGAGCCGGTTCCTGTCCCTGCTGGATCCGGGCGCCGCCGAAGCCGTCGGCCGGGAGGTGGAACGCGGCGCGGAACCCGGCTCCCGGGCCGTGCAGTTCCGGCCCGTGCAGGGTTTCAACGCCAACCTCCAGCCCCGCTTCCTGCGGGACGAGATCCTCTCGGAGGAGCACGGCCCGGCGACCCGCCCCGGCCCGGCGGGGCCGGAGGTGGACGAGGCCGGTGTGGAGCTCTTCCACGACGAGGCCGCCGACCAGGTGCGCCTCCGGTTGCGGGACACCGGCGAGCCGTTGGACGTCTTCTACCCGGGCCTGCTGGTCTCCGGGCTGCTGCCCACCCGCTGCGCGCCCCTGGCCCACGACCACCCGGAAGGCGTCGTCGGCTTCGCGTCGCTGGTGCCGCAGACCGTCAGCGAGGTGCCCGGCGGCCCGCTGGTGCGCACCCCCCGGCTGCGCCACCGGCACGTCGTGCTGCGGCGCCGCCGCTGGAAGCTCGCCCCCGGCACGGTCGCGGTCCTGCGCGCCGACCTGGCGGCGGAGGCGGCCGGCGGCGCCGTCCCGTTCGGGGCCGCCGCGCGCTGGCGGGCCCTGCTGGGCGTGCCCGGCAGGCTGTTCCTGCACCCGCCGGTCGCGGCGGACCCGACGGCCGCAGCGGCCCGGGCCGCGCGGGCGCAGCCCAAGCCGCAGTTCGTCGACCTCGGCAACGCCCTGCACCTGCGCTGCCTCGACAAGTGGCTGGCCCGGCACCCCGAGGGACTGGTGCTGGAGGAGGCCCTGCCCGCGCCCGGCGGCCGGGAGCGGCCGGCGCGCGCCGTCGAGCTCGTCGTGGAGACCTACCGCCCGGGGAGCTCGTCATGACCGCCGTACCGCCGGGCGAGTCCGCCGCCGGCGCGGCGGACTCCCCCGACTCGCTGGACTCCCTGGGGCACTGGCGGCTCCGGCCCGGGGTCGCGGCGAGCGCCCTCGCCGGCGGCCTGCACCTGCGGGGGCGGGACGGCAGCGTCACCCTGGAGGGCAGTGCGGCGCTCCCCGCGCTCTGGGAGGTGCTGGAGGAGGCGCTCCGGACGGGCGGGGCCGCGGGCCTCTCCGCCCGGGCCGGCGCCGGTACCCCGGTACGCGCCGCGCTGTGCACCCTCGTCGGCCAGCTGCACGCGCACGGAATGCTCGTCGCGGAGCCCGGGCCGCCCGAGGGGCATCCGGCCGGGGACTGGCTGCTCACCGTCGCGGACCGGCCGGACGAGGCCGCGGCGGCGCTGGACGGGGCCCGGGTGGAGGTGCGGGCGGCCGATCCGCAGGGCGCCCTGGCCTCCGCGGCCGTGCGGGCCCTGGGCCGCGCCGGGATCACCGCCGGGCCGGCCGCGGACGCCGCGGTGGGCGGCGCCGGCCGGGTCCTGGTCCGTGCCCGGCGCGCCGACGGGTCCGAGGTCGCGGTCGGTGCGGCCGTCCACCCCCACGGGTCCTTCGTCACCCCGGTCTCCGACCCCGCACGGGCCGGGGCGGCCGCGGCGGCGCTCGCCGCCCGGCTCGGGCTCTCCGGGGATCCCGACCCGGCCCCGGTACCGGCCGCGTCCCTGACCGCCCTGGTGGCGGGCGCGGCGGTACAGCGGCTGCTGTGCGCCCTGGCGGGCCTGCCCGACCCGGCCGCCGCATCCGAGGCCGGTCCCGGCGCAGCCGAGCCGGCCGCCGCCTCCGGGAGGCACCCGGGGACCGACGGCGTCGGGGTGCCGTTCGTGCTGGTGGCCGGGGCGGGGGCCGCGCGGGCCGCCTACCGCCCCTGGGCCGCCGGGTCGATGGAGGCCGGGCCGCCGCCCGGGACGCTCGCCGAGGCGCTGGACGGCGTGGCCGCGCTGGGCGACCCGCGGCTCGGGGTGCTGGCGGAGCCCCTGACGGGGGCGCTGCCGCAGCTGCCGGTCGCCCTGGCCGGGTGCGGCCCGCTGACGGCCGGGGCCGGCCGGGCCGATCTGGCCCGCCTGGACGCCGTGTGCCGGGCCGCGGAGCTGGAGTGCGGGGCCGGGGTGGTCGTGGGGGCGGGGTCCGGGCACGCCCTGGGGCGGGCGCTGCGCCGCGCCGCACTGCGGCTGCCCGCACGGGGCCCGGGGGCCGCGCGCCGGGACCCGTACGGCAGCGGGCACCCGCAGGCCCACCACTGGTGGGGTGTCCTGACGCGGCGGCTGGGGGTGCGGGCGCAGGCGTACGTGGCCCCGCTCGACGGCGGCGGTACGGCCTACCGGGCCGACGTCCGCGCGGGCACGGGCGGCGGCGGACGGCTGCTCGGGCAGGCGGTGGAGGCCACCGCCGGGGACGCGGCCGCCTTCGCCGCGCTGGCCGCGGTGGTCCGCGTCCAGGCGGGGGAACAGGCGCCGAAGCCTGAGCACATCACCTCTGCGGGCGGTGAGTTGTGCCCGTTGGCGGTCGCCGGGGTGACACCCGCCCCCTGGGAGGACGAGCGCTGGGCGGCGGGCTGGTGGGCCGCCGTCGCCCGCCGCGAAGCCGCCCTGCACACCGCGCTGCTGGGGCTCACGGGGCTGCGGACCTCCGCGTGGGAGCCCTCTGGCCCCGGCGCGCGCACCGTCGTCGCCGCGCTGCGCGGCTGCGGGTTCACCGTGCTCGGCGTCCAGGACACCGCCACGGAAGGAGGGGAGCGATGACCCCGTCGGCCCCGCCCGTCACCGAGAGCCCGCTCGGGGCGGCGCTCGCCGCGCTCGGGCTGACCGTCCTCGACGCCGCGGGCGCGCTGAGGAGCACCTCCGGCCGGTCCGTGGTCGTGCTGGACGACTGGGACCTCGCGACCGCCGCCGCGCTGTCGCGGCACGCGCTGCGCCACCCCGTGGAGCTGGTTCCGGTGCGTGGCGACGGGGCACTGACGGTGGTCGGCCCGGTGCTGCGGCCGGGCGCGGAGGGCTGCCTGCGCTGTACGGAGTACCGTCGGCTCGCCACCGCCGGCGGCCGCGTCCCGTGGCACAGCGGCGGGCTGCGGCTGGCGGGCCGCCCCTCCCCCGCCCTGGTGGACGCCGTCGCGGCGCTGGCGGCCGAACTGCTGGCGGAGCCCCTGCCGGCCCCGGGTGCGGGTGCGGCCGTACGGGTGGTGGACCATCGGCGGGCCGGCTGGTCCGGCCACCTCTTCCGCCCGCTCGGCGGCTGCGAGGTGTGCCTGCCGCTGCCGGAGGACTCGGCGGAGGCGGCCCGGCCGGAGCGCACGGGCGGTCCGCTGCCGGACCCTGCGGTGCTGCGCGGCCCCAACGGCCGTACGGACACGGCCGGTCTGCGGACCCAGCTGTACGACGAACGGTTCGGTCCGGTCCGCCGCGTGGTGCGCACCGAGGACTCCGTCACCTGTCTGACCAGTGCCTACGTCACCCACGGGCGGGAGCTGCCGGACGGCGGGTACGGCCGGGCGGGCGACTTCGACAGCAGCGAGCGGGTGGCGCTCTTCGAGGGCGTGGAGCGGCTCACCGGGATGGGCCCGCTCGGCCGGCGCACCGTACTGCGCGCCGGTTACGCGCGGTTGGGGCCGGAACGGGCCGTGGACCCGGAGCGGCTGGGGCTGCCCGAGCCCGCCCACCACGGGCATCCGGCGTCGCCGACCGTGCCCTACACCCCGGAGCTGGAACTGGACTGGGTGCACGGCTGGTCGCTGACGCGTGCGCGTCCGGTCGCCGTGCCCGAGCACGTCGCCTACTGGGACCCCGCCCCCGGCCGGCCGCGCGTGGTCTACGAGTGCTCCAGCGGGTGCGGACTCGGCAACAGCCCCGAAGAGGCCGCCCTGTACGGGCTGTTCGAGGTGGCGGAGCGCGACGCCTTCCTGATGGCCTGGTACGCGCGGACCCCGCTGCGGCGGATCGCGCTGCCGCGGGAGGACCCGGAGGTGGTGCACCTGGCCGACCGGGCGGAGCTGGCGGGGTACGAGCTCGCGCTCCTGGACGCGACCAACGACTTCGGTGTTCCGGCGGTGATCGCGGTGGCACGGCACGGCGATCCGCGGTCGGCGGCGCCGCAGGTGTTCGTGGCGGCGGGGGCCCACCACGATCCCGCGGCGGCGATCCGGTCCGCCGTGGTGGAGGCGGTGACGAACGTGTTCAACGCCGCCCAGCGGCTGCGGGCGGAGCCCGCGACCTGTGATCCGCGCCGCCTGCGGCCGATGCTGGAGCGGCCGGAGCTGGTCGTCACCCTCTCCGACCACACCGCCCTGTACGGGCTGCCTGAGGCCCGGCCGAGGCTGGACTTCCTGTACGGGGGCGACGACCGGCCGGCTCCCTGGCGGGAGGTGTGGCCGGGGGCGCCGGAGCCGGTGGCGGACCTGGGCGGGCTGCTGGACGCCACGGTGCGGCGGCTGGCGGGCGAGGGGCTGGAGGTGGTCGTGGTCGGGCAGGACGAGGCGGGCGTGCGCGAGCGGCTCGGCCTGTACGCGGCGAAGGCCGTGGTGCCGGGGGCGCTGCCCATGACGTTCGGGCACGTCAACCGGCGCACGCGCGGGCTACCCCGGCTGCTGGAGGTCCCGTACCGGCTGGGCCGGACCGCCGCCCCGCTGCGGTACGAGGACCTCCCCTTCCACCCTCACCCGTTCCCCTAGGTCCCGCCCCTCGGGGGCCGGATCCCCGAGGTGTTGGGCAGGGGGTTCGGGGTGTCCGGGGGGACGGCCGAGTGTCGTCGCCACCGCGGGTGACCGGCACGGTCCTGCGGTACGCGCGTCACGTGTCCTGCCCCCGTCCCCGGTTCCGGCCGGCGTTCCGGCCGGCCGTCGTCACGGGCCCAGACGCCCCGTACGGGTGTTCCGGTTGCGGGCGGAGGCGATTGGATCTTGTGGCGCGTCTCGTGTAGAACACATCACCGATCGGATGTGATCACACATCTTTCAGCCATCCCGGGGGAATTGACGTGCAGTCGACTCGACGCATCATCGGAACGTTCGCGCTGGTCGCGGCACTCGGCTCGGTCACGGCCTGCGGCCCGGACGACACCGCGGCGGCGGGCGGAACCGCGGGGCCGTCCGGTGCCGGCGCGTCCGCCGCCGCGCAGCCGTCCGCCGCGCCCTCCGCCAAGGCACCGGCCGGCGGCGGCCCCACGGGCTCCGCCGCGCCCGGCGGCGACTGCGGGAAGCCGCCGAAGCTGCCGGCCGGGCACAAGATGGTGGAGCCCGTCGCACCGCCGTCCAAGGGCTCGATGTCCGCGAAGGACGCCCAGCCGACCTGCACCCCCAACGACTGGATCTACCACGGCAAGGGCGAGGCCAAGTACTACATCTTCGCCGCGGGCGAGGTGAAGGCCGAGCTGGCCACCGGCTCGGGCTCCACCAAGACCGTCCCCGTCGGCGAGCTGTGGATGCACGCGGGCGACTGCATGACGAACCCGTCCGCCGTGAAGGCCCCGTACAGCTGCTCGGGGAACATCTACGACATCACGGTCGACCACGAGGGCAACATCGACTCGATCAAGGAGGTCTGGCACCCCTGATCCGGACCGGCTCAGACGGCGGGCGTCCGGGCGCGGTCGAGGACGGCCCCGGTGTCGACTCCCGTCGGCAGGGTCCCGTAGGCGCCGCCGTGCTCGCCGCCCAGCCGGGAGGCGCAGAAGACGTCGGCGACCGCCGCAGGGGCGTGCCGCACCAGCAGCGAGGCCTGGAAGGCCAGTGCCATGGTCTCGGCCAGCCGGCGGGCCCGGTACTCGGCCTCGGCGGGGTCGGCGAGCTGCTTGTGCAGCCCGGCCACCGCCGCGTCCAGGTGCCGGTCGGCCCCGGCGGCCCGGTCCAGCTCCGCGAAGAAGGCCTCGACGGTCTCCGGCTGGCGGGCCATCGCCCGCAGCGCGTCCAGGGCGGCCACGTTGCCCGAGCCCTCCCAGATGGAGGACAGCGGCGCCTCGCGGTAGAGGCGGGGCATGCCCGAGTCCTCGACGTAGCCGTTGCCGCCGAAGCATTCGAGGGCTTCTGCGGCGTGCGCGGGTGCGCGCTTGCACACCCAGTACTTGGTGACGGCCAGGCCGAGGCGGCGCAGCAGCGCCTCGTCCGCGTCGCCGCGCGCGACCCGGTCGCCGGCCCCGGCCAGGCGCATGGCGACGGCCGTCGCGGCCTCCGACTCCAGGGCCAGGTCGGCGAGGACGTTGCGCATCAGGGGCTGGTCGATCAGGGCCTTGCCGAACGCCCGCCGGTGGGTGGCGTGGTGGACGGCCCGCACCAGGCCGAGCCGCATGCCCGAGGCGCCGCCCAGGACGCAGTCGAGGCGGGTCGTGTTGACCATCTCGATGATGGTCGCGACGCCTCGGCCCTCCTCCCCGACCAGCCAGCCGAACGCCTCGTCGTACTCGATCTCGGAGGAGGCGTTGGAGCGGTTGCCCAGCTTGTCCTTGAGGCGCTGGAGGTGCAGCCGGTTGCGGGTGCCGTCGGGCAGGACCCTCGGCAGCAGGAAGCAGGACAGTCCTCCCGGGGCCTGCGCCAGGGTCAGGAAGACGTCCGACATGGGCGCCGAGGTGAACCACTTGTGCCCGGTCAGCCGGTACGTGCCGTCCCCGGCCGGGACGGCGGCGGTGGTGTTGGCGCGGACGTCCGATCCGCCCTGCTTCTCGGTCATCGACATGCCGGCGATCAGCCCGCGCTTGGTGTCGGGCCGGCGCAGCCCGAAGTCGTAGGTGCGGGAGGCGAGCAGCGGCTCCAGCCACTCGGCGAGCGCGGGCGCGGCGCGCAGGGCCGGGACGGCGGCGTAGGTCATGGACACCGGGCAGGTGTGGCCCGCTTCGACCTGGCTCCAGACGATGAACTTCGCGGCGCGGGCGACGTGCGCGCCGGGCTCGCTCTGGGCCCAGGGGGCGGCGTGCAGTCCGTGCGAGACGGCGGTGTCCATCAGCTCGTGCCAGTACGGGTGGAACTCGACCTCGTCGACGCGGTGGCCGTAGCGGTCGTGGGTGTGCAGGACGGGCTCGTTCTCGTTGGCCAGCCTGCCCCACTCGGCCGCCTGCTCGGATCCGGCGAGGACGCCGAGGCGGTGGAGTTCGGGCGCGGCCCAGCCCGCTCCCTCGCGGTCGAGGGCCTCCAGCAGGGCCGGGTCGGCGGCCGCGTCGTAGCCGTGGTGCGGCGGAACCTGGTTGGTGACCTCATGCGTCTGCGGCATCGTGTCCTCCAAGGGCACGCAGGGTGAAGGTGATCAGGCCCGGGATGACCTCGCCGGGGGCCGCGTCACCGTCGGCGAGCGGTCCGACGAGCGCCTCGGCGATCGCGCCGACCAGCGCGGCGGCGGTCAGCTGGGGCGCCTGCGGCGGCAGTTCGCCGGCGGCCACACCGGCGGCCACCTGCCGGGCGAACACGTCGCGGAACGCCCGCCGGAAGACGAGGCGTTCGGTGTCGACGGCCGGGTCGGCGGGCTCGGCGAGCAGGGCGAACGCCCGCCGCGGTGCCTGGAGCGCCCGCGAGGCGAAGGTCTCGACGGCCGCGGCGACCCGCTGCGCGGCGGTCCCGGGGCGCTCGGCGGCGGACGTCACCGCCGTCACCTCCCTGGCCACGAGGGTGCGGAAGAGGGCGGCGGCGAGCTCGGACTTGCCGGAGAACGACTGGTAGACGCTCCCGGTGGAGATGCCGGCCTCGGCCGCGATGGCGGCGACGGAGCAGCCGGCGTACCCCTCCCGGGAGAGCAGACGGACGGCGGCCTCCAGGACCCGGTCGCGACGGGCGTCGAGCCGGGCCTGCACGGCGGGTGGGCGGCGGTAGGGCATGGAAAGCATTGAAGCAGTGATTCACTGCTTCACACCAGGGCCGCGCAGGTTCCGGTCCCGCTGTGCGGGAGCCCGTGGGGGCCGGGGTCAGCGACGGCGGTAGAGGGTCACGGTGTCGCCGTGGCCGAGCCAGCGGACGGTGAGCGGGCAGACGTCCCGGACGATCCAGTGGCGGTCCAGTTCGGTGAAGAAGTCCGCGTCGGCGCACATCCCGCCCGGCCCCTCCCCGGCGTACAGGAAGGTGTCGCCGCGGTAGGCGCGCAGGGCGTCGGCGGCCATGGGGTCCCCGGGCGGCGGCCATACGAGCAGCAGGGTGCGGCCGGGGTTGCGCCGTACGGCGTCGACCGCGCCGAGCGCCTCGACGCCGGCGTGCCGGAAGCCGTGTGTGAAGCCGTTGGCCTCGACCCGGTGCAGGTCGGTGGCCAGGACGTCGAGCCCGCCGAGGGACAGCTGCCGTGCCCAGTAGCCGGACCCGGCCCCCACCTCCAGCACGGCCGCGCCGTCGAGTGCCGCACGGATCCAGTCGGTCACGGAGGCGGTGATCACCGCCCAGCCGTACAGTCCCGCCAGGTCCCGCCGTCCGAGCATCAGCGCGGCCGCCTTCCGCTCCCCCGGCAGGTGGTCGAAGACCTCGACCACCTCGCCGTGGGGCCCGCGCGAGCGCAGGGCGGGGTACCACATCAGCGGCACCATCTGCGGATGCCGGTCCGCCTGAAGGACGTCCCGCTCGGGAAGCAGCTCCCCGAGTGCGCGGAACGGGTGCCCCCAGCCCGGGAACACCAGCGACGGGGCGGCGTCCCACATCCCCTGCAACCGGGTGGAGAGCTCGACCAGCCTCTCCACCACGGGCAGCCCGGCCGGCGCGGCGGCCCGGCGGTCGTTCACGGCGGGTTCAGCCGATGGCGATGTGCTCGACCACGGCCAGGTCCCCGTCGGCGGGGGCGGGGGCCGGCTCCACCGGGGCGGAGAGCATCCCCATGTGGGCGACGACGCTGATCGTGCCCTTGCCGTCCGCCGCGCCGGGGTTGGCGGCGGCGGCGGTGGCCGCTCCGGTGAGGGCGGCGACGGCGGCCGCGACGACTGCGGCGTTTCGGGTGGTCGGGTTCATGCGGGGTCCCCCTGGACGTGGCGTCCGCGACGGCGTCGCGAACTGGTGTACGGGAACCACCCTACCCGCAGGCCCAGTTGAACCGATCATGGCCGGCCGGAGCGGGCGCGCTCGACTGCTTCGGCGGCACCGACGGCACCGAACGGCCCGGCGAGGGGATGCCGCCGCTGCGTGCAGGCGGGTCGGAGGGGGTCGGCGCCGGTGAGGCCGGCGCCTCCGCGGCCGGGCTGGTCGCGGGTTCCGGTACGGCACCCGCGGCGGAGGCGGACGGGGCGCCGCCTGAGGCGTCGGCCGGGGCGGCACCCGTGGGCGGGGCGGCCGCCGGTGGCTGGAGCGCGGCCGGATCGTGACCCAGGCGGCTGCCCACGAAGAACCCGCCCAGGGCCAGCACCATGACGCCGCCGATGACCAGCATCATGGTCCGCGTCTTCTTCTTGGAGCGCTTCCGACGCGCCTTCCCGCCCGGCTGTCCGGTCCGCCCGCCCTGCGCGATGATCCCCGTGCCGACCGCCCGGGGATCGTCCTGCTTCGGGCCGATCGCCCGGGGGTCGTCCGAGCCGGAAGCCGTGCGGCCGCCCTGGACGATGGCGCCGTCGCCTCCCGGGGGCGGGTCGGTGAAACCTCCGCCGGCACCCGGGGCGGTCCCGTGGACCGGGACCGACGCGTCGTTCTCCGGACGGGGAACGTCCGGTCCACCTCTGCCGTCACTCATGGCGTGCGATCCCCCTGTGGTCGGGCTGATCCTGCCCGGCCGGTTTTCGGCCACAGGGCCGCGGGGTCCATCCCCGCGACGTGACGGCGGTGTCCCGATCCCGTACCGGAACGCGCCCGGGCCGGGGTCAGCCGCGGGGCGACAGTTCGGCCATGGCGCTCCAGCCCTGGCCGGGGACCTCCACGTGGATGATCTCCGGGGTGGTGGCGATGGCTCCGGCCAGGGTCTCCATACCGGCCTTGAAGTGGTCCGAGGCGACGTGCGCGGCACCGGCCTCGGCGTCGGTGAAGGCCTCCAGCAGGGTGTACTTGTTCGGGTCGTCCACGCTGCGGGACCAGTCGTAGAAGAGGTTGCCCGGCTCGGACCGGGTGGCGCGGGTGAAGTCGTCGACGAGGGCGAGCCAGTTGTCGCTGTGCTCCGGGCGGACGTCGAACCTGACGGCGATGAAGATCATGGGACCAGCGTGGCATGCGGGACGGGCCCCGCGCACGCCGGACGCCCGCCATTCCGGCAGGGCCGGAATCGCGGCGGGCGGGGCGGTGCCTCAGGTGCGGCCCGCGGCCGCCTCCGTGAGGGCGGCGCGGATCGCGTCCGGGCGCCGGCGGTACTCCTCGGCGGGAACCGACACCGACAGCGCGTGCACCGCGTCCGGGTGCCGCGCCGTCCCCGCCCGGGGCAGGGCGACGCCCACGCACGTCCACGCCGGGTCCGCCTCCCCCACGGACACCGCGACGCCCGCCGCCCGTACCCGCAGCAGCTCCGCCTCCAGGGCCTCCGCGCTCGTGATGGTCGCCGGGGTCAGGCGGGCCATCCCGTGCTCGGCGAGGTAGCGCCGCCGCGCCCTGGGGGTCAGCCGGGCGAGGAGCGCCTTGCCGTGGGCGGTGGCGTGCGCGCGGGTCTCCCGGCCGGGCGCGAAGGGGTTGGCCGTGTCGGTCGGGGGTGCGGTGGTGTCCACCACGGTGATCACCCCGCCCCGGTAGGCCGTGTAGTACGCCTCGCCGCCGGTCGCCCGCCGCAGCCGGGCGAGCAGGCCGGCCATGTCCGGGGCCGGGGCCAGCCGGTGCAGGAAGCTGCGGTGGAGCCGGGGCAGGGCGGGCCCCAGCTCGTACCCCTGCACCGTACGCACCAGGTAGCCGCGCCCGGTGAGCGGGCCGAGGAGGTGGTACGCGGTGGACAGGGAGCAGCCCGCGAGGCGGGCCAGGGCCTTGGCGCTGACCGGGCCGGGCGCCGCGGCCACGGCGTCGACGAGGGCCAGCGCGCGGTCGAGGGACTGCGGACCGGTGTGCGACATGGTGCTGGTGGTTCCCGTGGGTGGACGGCGGGGCGTTCCCACCCTACGCCGGACGCGCCGCGGCGCCGTCGACAGACCGTCACCGCAGCGCCACACTGGGTGCGGAGGTGCGCACATGACCCATGCCGACCACCGGCCCGGTGACATGAGGGCCACCGTACGGGAGACGTACGGTCCCGCCGATCTCAGCTCGGCACCCGTCTTCGCGGGCGGTTTCATCAACTTCGGCCACTGGCGGCCGGGGGACCTCGACGGGCCGCCCACGGTGGAGGACCGGATCCGCAGCCAACGGGACCTGTACCGGCGGGTGCTGGACGCCGCGGGTCCCCTCGGCGGCGGACAGCTGCTGGAGGTCGGCTGCGGGCTGGGCGTCGGCTGCGCCCTGGCCGTGGCGGAGTACGGTCCGTCCCGGGTCACCGGCATGGACATCCATCCCCAGCAGCTGGAGCGGGCCCGCCGGGCCAACTCCGGTCTGCTGGACGGGGCCGGGGCCGGGCGGCTGCGGCTGGTGCGCGGGGCCGCGGAGGACATGCCGTTCGGGGACGGCGAGTTCGACTGCGTCTACAGCGTCGAGGCCGCCCAGCACTTCGACGACCTGGCCCTCTTCGCCGCCGAGACGGCCCGGGTCCTGCGGCCCGGCGGCAGGGCGGCCGTGACCAGCTTCTTCGCCGCGGACCCGGGGGCCGCCCCGCTGCTGGCGGAGTTGCTCGACACCTTCGCGAAGGGGCTGGACATCGCCCGTCCGCCCTCCGAACTCACCGACGCGCTGGCCCGGTCGGGGCTGGCGGAGGTGCGCTGCGAGTCCATCGGTGCGCGCGTCTGGCCCGGCTGGGACCACTGGCTGTCCGCGCAGTGGGAGCCGGGCACCTGGCC
Organism: Streptomyces racemochromogenes; assembly: GCF_044129415.1. Taxonomy (GTDB): domain Bacteria; phylum Actinomycetota; class Actinomycetes; order Streptomycetales; family Streptomycetaceae; genus Streptomyces; species Streptomyces racemochromogenes_A. The sequence goes on along the minus strand of NZ_JBBDHD010000065.1, from coordinate 23,639 downwards.
GAGGAACTTCCTGCTCGCCTGGGAGCGGGGCCTCCTCGACTACTACGTGATCACCGCCGCCCGCCCCTGAGCGTCAGCCGCGCCGACGGCGGCGGCCGAGCACGACGACCAGGGCTATGACGGCGGCCACGACCAGCAGGAGGACCACGACGCCCACGACCAGCGCGGCCGTGCCCAGCTTCCCGAGGAAGCCCTTCTTCTTCTTGGACTTCGACTTCTTCTTCCCGTCCTCCACCGCGGCCGCGACGGTGGAGTGGGCGGTCCGGGCGGCGGCCTCACGAACGGATCCGGCCGTCGCTCCGGCCGGGGCGGCGGCCGCCACCGCGCCGCGGGCCGGGCCGGCCCGGTGGTTCGTGAGGGCGTCCGCGGCGTTCGCGGGCAGCGGGGCCAGGAACAGCCCCGCCAGCAGCAACACCGGAACCACCCTGGCGATCACATTCGTCCTCACACCGCTCTCCCTGTTCTCGACACCCGGTACGGGCCCCCTCGATGTGCCAGGACTCTCGTACCCCTGGGCGCGGCGCGTACGCGTGATCCGGCCATCCTGGGGTGCCGGGCCCGCGGATGGCAACCTCCGCGCCCGACCGGGGCGCTACCGCAGGGGCGGCAGGTGGATGTCCAGGACGCAGATGTCGTCGCGGTGGTGGGCCCGGCCCGCCGCCAGGGTGCGGGCGAGGGCTGCGGCCCTGCCCTCGCGCACGAGGCGGGCCGCGGCGGCGGCGAGTGCGGCGAACCCCTCGTCGATGTCCACGCCCGGGTCCTCGACGAGGCCGTCGGTGTAGAGGAGGAGGTGGTCCCCCGGCAGCAGGTCCAGCACGTCCTGCCCGTACACCGCGTCGGCGGCGGCGCCGAGGAGGTTGCCCTGGGGCTGGGGCAGGTAGCGTGCTTCGCCGTCGCGGATCAGCAGGGGTGGGGGGTGTCCGGCGCGCACCCAGCTCAGCCGCTGTTCGGCGGGCTCGTAGCGGGCCATCACCATGGTCGCGGTGGCGGCGGCGGACGTGTCCGCGGCCGTATGGAGCAGGAGCGCGTTGAGCCGGCCCAGCACGTCGGGGAGGGCCGAGCCGGTGACGGCCATGCCCTTGGCGGTGAAGCGGAGTTGGGCCATCGTGCCGACGGCGGCCAGCCCGTGGCCGGCGACGTCCCCGACGACGAAGAGGGCTCCGCCGTCGGGGAGCGGGATGGCGCTGTACCAGTCACCGCCGACGTTCACCCCGGCGTCGGCGGGCACGTACGCGACGTCCACGCGCAAACCGGCGAGGTCCAGGGACTGTTCGGGGATGGGGAGGAGCGTCTCCTGGAGCCGGGCCGCGAGGGAGCGTTCGGCCCTGAGCATGCCCCGCTGGACGAGGTTGGCCCGTTCGCTCTCGCGCAGGGCGATCTCGGTGTCGCGCAGGGTCGTGACGTCCTGGACGAAGCCGTGCACCTCGACCGGTGTGCCGTCCATGTCGACGCCGGCCTCGGCGACGATCCTCAGGTGGCGGACGCCGTGCCCGGTGGTGATGCGGAAGGCCTCGTCGATGGCCTCCCCGTCTTCGAGCAGCCGCCGCACGGCCCGGCCGAGTGCCGGCAGATCGTCCGGCACCACGTGCGCGGGGAGTTCCTCCAGGGCCATGGGCCCGAGGGAGGGGTCGCGGCGGAAGACGGTGTAGACCTGGTCGGACCAGGTGATGGTGTCGGTGGTGAGGTTCCAGCTCGCCCATCCGAGGTCGCCCAGGCGCTGGAGGTCGGCCAGCCGGCGGATCTCCTGGTCGCTGGTGTCGCGGCGGAGCCAGGAGACCACCAGCCGGCCGCCCAGGCGGGCGGCGCGGACGGAGTAGACGGACTGACGGGGGATCCCGGCGGCGACCTCCTCGTAGGTGAAGGGGGCCCCCTCGTGGACCGTCCCCGTCTCCAGGGTGTCCAGGTAGCCGTCCCACAGGGGGGTTTCGGCCACGGTGGGATAGGTCTCCAGGATCCTGCGGCCGACGAGTTCCTTGCCGCGGCGGCCCGCCACGTCGACGGATCCGCCGGACGCCGCGTCGATCCGGAAGTCCTCCACCGAACCGTCCGCCGCGCGCAGGGGCGTGAGCAGCACGGCCGGTTCGGACAGGACGTCGAAGACCTGCTGGACGGCCGCGACGTCCTGCTCCTGCTCCGCCGGTCCCGCGGTCCCCGTGGCCCGGGGGATGTGCGGCGGGGAGAGCACGCCTCCGCACAGCCGGACCACGCGGCGCAGCAGGCTCCGCGTGCGGTGGTCGATGGGCCCCCGTTCGCCGCGCAGGAACCCCACGGCGGTCGTGGCGGGGGTTCCCGGTGCCGGGATCCAGGCGCGCGACGGCCACCGTTCGGGCCGGTCCCCGATGAGCAGGTAGCCGTCCGCGATCCGCTGCGGGTCGTCCAGCCAGACGGGCCGTTCCCTGGTCAGGGCCTCCAGCGCGGCGACCCCGGCGAGCGGGGGGACGTGGCTCCACTGCTCGGCCGTGGCGGGGTCGATCCCGGCGTGCCCGGCCAGGTGCAGGCTTCCGGCGGCGGTCCGGGTGTAGATCATGACGGCGTCCACCCGTGCGGGGCCGGCCAGCTCGGTCCGCAGCAGCTCGGCGACCTCGCCGGGACCCTCCGTGCTCGCCAGCGTCCTGGCCAGCGAGGCCAGGAGCGCGCGTCGCCCGGCGTCGTCCGGCGCGTACCTGCCGGTGTGGAACAGCCCTGGCCCGGGCGTCTCCCCCGGCTGTGTGTCGACGACGGGGTGCGCTGACCGGCCGGCGCTGCCGAGGACCAGCCAGCACTCCTCGATCAGCGTGCTGCGGCGGCTCTCGGCACGCCGCTGGAGGAGCTCGCCGGCCTCGTCCTCGGCCAGGCCCTCCCGCCCCATGAGCACGCCCTTGGCCCGCTCCAGGACGGCCGACATCGCGGCTCCCGCTTCGAGGTCCTCCACCTCGGCCCGCAGCCTGGCGACCACCTTGGCCAGGGCGAGCTTCTCCGGAGCCGTGCTCTCACCGGGGGTTCCGGCCTCGTCGTCCATACGTCGAGGATGCCACCGTCCCGCAGGCGGGGAGGTCCCGCCACGGGCGGCGTCCCGTGAAGCGGCCGGAACGCGTCGGCGGCCGCCGGGCTCAGAGCGGGCGCGCGTAGCGGAGTTCGGTGAGCGTGACCTCTTCGTACACGTCGTCCCGGGTCGCGCCGTCCGGCCGGTAGCCGGCGCGCTCGTAGAAGCGTCGCGCGCGTGCGTTGCCGGCGAGGACCCACAGGGCCGACGCCGGGAAGCCCTCGCCGCGCATCCTGGCGTGGGCCTCGTCCAGGAGCGTGCGGCCGATGCCCATGCCGATGAGGTCCGGTGCCACGTACAGGGCGTGGACCTCGCCGGTCCCCGCCGGCCCGGGTGTTCCGTCCTGGCCGGGCCCGTAGCAGATCCACCCCACCGGGCCGCCGTCGCCGACCGCCACGAGGTCCCGTGCCGTCCTGCCGGGGCGGGAGAACCACTCCCGCCGCCGGGCGGCGTCCTCCTCGACGGTCATCGCGTCCAGGTGGGCGCGGGGGACCATGCCGACGTACGCCGCCTGCCACCCCCGGACCCGGATCGCCGAAACGGCCTCGATGTCCGCCATGTCCATGTCGCGCACCTGTGTCATCGCCCCACCCTAGCCCCGCACGGCCCTTCGGTCCGGCTCCGGCGGCCCGCCGAAAGGGGGCCGCGGAGCCGCTGGAGTCAATGCGTCCGCAACCCCTTGACGGGCCCTCAGGGCCCTCACATACTGGCGGCCAAATCGATTTGGCCCTGCGATCCGGAGCTCCCCGCAGCCGGACCGGGCCGAAGCCGGAGCGAGCCGAACGGAGCTCGAACGTGTCCCGTCCCCGCACTCTCCCCCACCCCGTGGACCAGTCCCGCCCACTGAGCCGGATCCTGCTGTTCGGTGTCCAGCACGTCCTCGTCATGGCGGCCACGCCCGTCTCGGCGATCTTCCTGATGAGCGCGACCCTGCACCTCGACGCCCGGCTGACCGTGAACCTGCTCTCGGCGGCCTTCGTGCTCTCCGGGGTCGGCTCCCTGATCCAGTCGCTGGGCCCGTGGAAGTTCGGGCCCAGGCTGCCGTTCGTCATGCTGCCCGGCGGAGCCCCGCTGATCCTCTTCCTGGCGATAGCCGAAGAACACGGCGTACGCACCGCCACCGGCGCGGTGATCATCAGCGCGGCCTTCTACTTCGTCGTCCTGCCCGTCTTCTCCCGGCTGCTGAAGTTCTTCCCCACCCTGGTCATCGGCACGATGATCGTCGTCGTCGGCGTCAACCTGGTGAAGGTCGGCGCGCTGCTCGTCACCGGCCGGCCCGGGCAACCGGGCTTCGCCGACCCCGTGAACCTGGCCCTCGGCCTGGCCACGATCGGCTTCACCGTCGCCCTGTACCGGCTGTTCAGCGGGGTCCTGCGGCAACTCGCCGTGATGCTGGGCCTGATCGCCGGCAGTGTGCTGGCCTTCGCGCTCGGCCGGGTCGACTTCGGCGGCGTCACGGAGGGCGGGATCCTGAGCGCCCCGCAGCTGATGCCGTTCGGCACGCCCGAGTTCCACCTGGTCGCCGCGCTGCCGCTGATGCTGTACGGCCTGGCCTCCATGGCGGAGGCCACGGGACAGACCGTCATCAACGCGGAGACCGTCGGCAAGGAGATCGACACGCGTACCGACGTCCCGCGGACCATCCGCGGCGACGCCCTCGTGTCCGTACTCGCCGGGTTCCTCGGGCTGCCGCTGATGGTGACCAGCGGAGAGAACATCGGCATCGTCCGGGTCACCGGGGTGCGCAGCCGCTACGTCACCGCGGCGGCCGGCGTCGTGCTCATCGCCACCGGCTTCCTGGCGCCCGTCATCCGCGCGATCAGTGTGATCCCGTCCGCCGTCGTCGGCGGCACGGCCATGGTGGTCTTCGCGGTCATCACCGTGCTCGGGATCCAGATGCTGGGCCGGGCCCCGCTCGACCGGCACTCCGACGCGTTCATCTGCGCCGTCGCCCTCGCGCTGGGCCTGCTGCCGATCCTCGTCCCCGGCGTCTACGCGGGCGTGCCGTCCGGGGCGCGGATCCTGCTCGAAAGCGGTGTGGCCGTCGGCGCGTTCACCGCCGCCGCCCTCAACGTCCTCTTCCACCACGTACGCCGCCGGCCGGCCCGGGACCGCGCCGCACGGCCGGCCCTCGCCACCGCCGACGCCGGCGGCTCCAGCCCCCTGCCCCATGCGTGACCCGCACCCGAAGGACGAGATGACCACCCTCCCGATGACACACGACCCCCTCTCCGTCGCCGCCCTGGACCCCCACCGCCTGACCGGCGGGATCCAACTCCTCCGTCCCGCCGTGACGATGACCCCCGAGGGGCCGGTGGAGGGGCATGCGGCCGTGGTCGCCGACGGCTTCTTCCGGGCCGTCGGGCCGGCCGCCCGGCTGGAGCGCGAGCACCCCGGTCTGACACCGGTCCGGCTGCCCGGACACGTGCTGATGCCCGGGTTCGTCGACGCGCACCACCACCTGACGCAGAGCTTCGGCGCGGCCCTGGCCTTCGGCGAGCCCTCCGAGATCTTCCGCCGCGTCTGGGTCCCCCTGGAAGGGGCGCTCGACGAGGAGTCCGCCTACACCGCGGCGAAGTTGGCCGCCCTCGAATCGCTGCGGGGCGGGTTCACCACCGTCGCGGAGGCCGGCACCCGGGCCCCGGTCGACGCCGGCGTCGTGGCCTCGGCCGCGGGGGACGCCGGGATCCGCTGCGTCCTGGGCCTCGTCTGCAACGACGGCCCCGGCCCCGAGGGGGCCGGGGGGAGGGACCGCGCCGGTGTCCTGGCCGCCGCCGAGCGGCACCTCTCACGGTACGAGGGCGCCGGACTGGTCCACCCCTCGCTGGCGGTCTCCGTCCCCGAGGCCGCGACCGCCGAGACCCTGCGGGACACCGCCCGGCTCGCCGCCGAAGCGGGCGCCGTCGTCCAGATCCACGTCAACGAACACCTCGCCGCCGTGGAGCGCTCCCTGGTCCGGCACGGCCTGCGGCCGCTGGAGTACCTGCGCGAAGTCGGCGCCCTGGGACCGCAGTTGCTCGCGGCGCACGCCACCTTGGTGACCCCCGCCGAGCTGACCCTGCTCGCCGACACGGGCGCCGCCGTGAGCTACAACCCCGTCGCCAGCGCGTGGAAGGGCAACGCCGTGGCGCCGGCGACCACCATGGCCGAGCGCGGCATCCGCTTCGGCCTGGGCACCGACGGCACCCGCGGCGACGCCTTCCGCCTCGTGGAGGCCGCCGAGTCCGCCCAGCGCCTCGTCTACGGCCTGGCCACCGGCGACTCCTCCTGCGGCGCCGGCTGGTCCTGGCTGGAGCGCGGGGGTCCGGGCGGCGCCGACGCCGTCGGCCTCGGGGCGCTCACCGGCAGGATCGCCGCCGGGGCGGCCGCCGACTTCCTGCTCGTCGACGTCAGCGGCCCGGAGATGCGGACCTCCCGGGACCTGCCCTGGGAGCTGGTCCGGCGCGGCAACCGCGACCAGATCACCGCCGTGTTCGTGGCCGGCCGGCTGCGGATGTGGCGGGGCCGGCCCGTCGGCTGGGACGACCGCGCGCTCGTCGAGCGGGCGGCCGAGCTGGCCGAGGAGGTGGTCGCACGGGCCGCGGTGACCCGGGCCCACCCCACCTCTACGGACTCGCGGGCGAGGAGGGCGACCCGGTGAGCGGTGCGACGGTGGCGGTCCTCGCCCTGGTCGTGGCGGCCGCCGCGTTCGTGCAGGGGACCAGCGGCCTCGGGTTCGCCCTGGTCGTGGCCCCGGTGGCCGGGCTGCTGGACCCCTCGCTGCTCCCGGTCTTCGTCCTCGCGTCGATGATCCCGCTCAACGTGTACGTGGTCTGGCGCGAACGGCATGCGGTGGACCTGCGGGGCGCGGGCTGGATCTCCGCGGCGCGGCTCGCCGCGACCCCCGGCGGGCTGCTGCTGCTCTGGGCCGTGCCCGGGCAGCGGCTCGGCCTCGTCGTCGGCGTGGCGACCGTCCTCGCGGCGGCCGTGAGCCTGGCGGCGCCGGCCTTCGTACCCGGCCGGGCCGCCTACCTGGGGGCGGGCGCGGTCACCGGGCTCACCGAGACCGCGACCGGGGTGGGCGGTCCGCCGCTGGCGCTGGTCTACCAGCACCGGCCGCCCGCGGAACTGCGCTCGACGGTCGCCCTGTGCTTCCTGGTCGGCGAGGTCGTCTCGCTCGCCCTGCTCCTCGCGACCGGGCAGGGCACCCCGGCCCAGTTGGGCTGGGCGGCGGGGCTGTTGCCGGCCCTGGCCGTCGGGGCCTGGCTGAGCCGGCTGGTGCACCACCGGATCGACGCCGCGCGGATGCGTCCCCTGGTCCTGGGGTTCGCGCTCGTCTCCGGCCTGGTGCTCATCCTGGCTCCGTGACGCGCAGCGAGGAGGCCCGCGCGATCACGCGGGGCTCGGGCACGGGGGCCGCCGCCTGCGGGCGGGGGGGGGGGGGGGGGGCCGCGGGGCGGGGGGGGGGGGGGGGGGGGGGGGGGGGGGGGGGGGGGGGGGGGGGCGGGGCGGGGGGCGGGGGGGGCGGGGGGGGGGGGGGGGGGGGGGGGGTGGCGGCGGGCGAGGGCAGGGCGCGGGGGGGCGCGGGCCCCCCCGGCGGGGCGGCGGGGCGGGCGCCCCCCGCGCCGCGCAGGCGGGAGAGGAGCAGTTCCACGGCGTCGGCGGCCGCCCGGTCCAGGTGGAGGTCGACGGCGGTGAGCGGCGGGTCGCAGGTACGGGCGCGCGGCCCGTCGTACCGGGTGGCGACCAGGACGTCCTCGGGAATCCGCCGACCGCTCTCGCGGACCGCGCGGACGGCGCCGACCGCGAAGACGTCGACGAGCGCGCAGACGGCGTCGGTCTCGGGGTGTGCGGCGAGCAGTGCGGCGCAGGCCTCGTATCCGGCCTGCTCGCCGCCCTCTTCGGGGGCGGTGGCGACGACGGGGGTCCAGCCCCCTTCCTCGGCGGCGCGGGCGTAGGCGTCGCGGGCGTCCACGGAGGAGTGGCGCGTCCCGGCGCCGATGAGGAGCGCCGGGCGCCGGGCCCCCTGCGCGCGCAGGTGGTCCAGCAGCAGCGTGGTGACGGGGCCGCCGCGCAGGTCCACGCAGGGGGCGTCCGTCCGCGCCACCTCGCGGCCGAGCGCCACGTACGGCAGGCCGCGCTCGCGCAGCTGCGCGACGGCCGGGTCGTCCTCACCGGGCTCGACCACGATGGCCCCGTCGATGTCCAGGGAGTGCAGCGGCGATCCCGACTGCACGGGCGGGACGAGGACCAGCGCGTAGCCGTGCAGCATGGCGCGCTCGGCCGCCGCGGCGGCGATCTCCATGTAGAAGCCGAGCCGGGACGGCCCGGCGGCCACCGCGAACGGCATCGAGGAGGCGAGCGCGATGGCCTTGGCCTGGCCTTTGCGCAGGCGCTGCGCGCGCAGGTTGGGCCGGTAGCCCAGCTCGGCGGCGGTCTGCTTGACGCGCGCGCGGGTCCGCGGGTCCACCTTGCCGAGCCCGTTGAGGGCGTGGGACACGGTGGTCGGCGACACGGAGGCGGCCCGGGCGACGTCGGCGATCGTCGGCGGTCTCCTGCGGGGACCGCCGACGGAGCCGGAGGCGGAACCGGAAGCGGAACCGGAACTGGACATCTGCGGAAAACGCTCCTCGTTCGCTCGGCCGGGACGGCCCCCTCATCTTCGCCGACCGCCCGGCCGTCCTCCAGCCCCGCCCAGGGCGGGTACTAGTTGCGGTACCGGTAGACGATCCGCCCGCGGGTCAGGTCATACGGGCTGAGTTCCACGAGCACGCGGTCCTCGGGAAGGATCTTGATGTAGTTCTTGCGGATCTTCCCGCTGATGTGCGCGAGCGCGTGGTGTCCGTTCTGGAGCTGCACTTTGAAGGTCGCGTTGCGCAGGCACTCGACGACGGTGCCCTCGACTTCGATGCCCTTGGCTGTCCTCGGCAATGTATTCCGTTTCTCTCGGTTCACGGTTTCGTGGGGGTGTGACAGGGGTGGGAGGCGGTCGGCGATCACTCGCGGACCAACTCCAGGTACCCGCCGTGGCGTTGCGCGCCCGCTCCTTCGAGCAGGGTCACGGCGGCGGCGTTGGACTCGTCCACCTCGGCCCAGGCCGAGGTGATGCCCCGGTGGTGCAGGGAGCCCAGCGCGTGGGCCAGCAGGGTCCGGCCGATGCCCCGGCGGCGGTCCCCGGCCCGTACGGCGACGAGCCCGATCCGGGCCCGGCTGCGCACCGGCACCACGCGGACCAGCCCGACGTACCGGCCGTCGCGGACCGCCACGGTGTACCTGCCCGGGTCGAGCGGCAGCGAACCGCCCGGGGCCGGGACGACCTCGGCCGGCATGGTCCGCCAGCCGACGGTGGCGTCGACCTCCTGGCGGATCGCCCGCTCCAGGGCGCCCAGCCGGCCCGGATCCGCCTGCGTTCCGGGAAGGACCGTCACCTCGGGCGGCGGTACGGGTGTGCCGGGGGCGGTGGGTACGACGTACTCCCGCTCACGGCGTGCGAGGGTGAAGCCGAACCGCTGCCAGCGCGCCGCGAGTTCGGGGTCGGCCGCGCCGACGAGGGTGTGCAGCGGGGCCGGCAGGTCCGCCAGCATGGCGGCGGCGAGCCGGTCGAAGGCCGGGTCCTGCCACACGTCGACGCTGACGAAGAGCCGTCCGTCGGGCCGGTGCGCGACGTCGCCGTGGCCGACGACGAGGCCGTCCGACACGGCCTGCCACTGGGTCCCGGCGGTTCGGACGATCGTGATGTGTTCCATGGTGGTCGCCTTTCGGGAGTGCCTGGTCCAGGCGCTCCCGACGACACCCTGGGTCAGTCGCACACCGTGTGGAAAAGAGGGAGCACCCACTTCGCTACAACGTTCACGGGTCCCACCTCCTTGCGGCTCTGTCACGGTGCTGCGCACACTACCCGGCGCCGGCTCCGCGCCCAAACGGTTTTCCGCGGGGGCGGGCCGGGCTCATTCCTCCTCGCCGCCGCCCTTGGCCCGCTCGTCCGCGGCCGGGGCTGCCGGGCTGCGGATCACCCGCGGCCCGGCGGCCGCTGCCACCGCTCTACGCCTTTCCGGTACGGACCCGCCCAAACCGGTCACCGGTGGCGCCGCACCCACGCCCACGTTCCGGAAAAAGTTTTCCGCTGGCGTCTATCGTTTGGCCGTCCGCTGGGAATGCTGCGGGTGTTCTCCCGCCCCGGCCGACGCACCGCCGGCGACGCGCCCGGGCGGGCCTTCCGTTCTGAGCCCTCGGGAGGCACCACGCCATGCAGTCGATCCCCGCCACCCCCACCGCCCCCGCGGCCCCCACCCGCCGCGGCCTGCTCGCCGGCCTCGGCCTGGCCGCCGCCGCCCCGCTCGTCGTCGGCTCCGCCCCGCGCCCGGCGCCCGTCGACCCGTCCTTACGCCCTTCCGCCCGCCCTCCCGTCCCCGGCGGCCGGACGGTCCTGCTCCGCGGGGCCTCGCTGGTCCTCACCATGGACCCCGCCCTCGGCAGCGGCCCGCTCGGCGCCGTCGAGGACGCCGACGTCCTCTTGCACGGGGGTGCCGTCGCCGCCGTCGGGCAGGCGCTGCCCGCGCCGTCCGGCGCCCGGGTGGTGGACGCCTCGGGCAAGCTGGTCATGCCGGGGTTCGTCGACACCCACAACCACCTGTGGCAGGCGGTGATCCGCGGCGGCTGTACCGATGCGGACCTGTTCGGCTGGTTCCGGGCGTGTACCGACCCGCAGCGCGGCCGTCTGACCCCCGAGGCCCTCCACAGCTTCGTACGGCTCGCCGCGCTCGACGCCGTGCAGTCGGGCGTGACCACGCTGGTGGACTGGGTGGACATCTTCTCGTACGACCTCGTCGAGAGCTACGTACGGGCCCTGGCCGGCACCGGGCTGCGGTTCACGTACGCCATGTTCCCGCCGGCCCCCGACGGGGCGCTGGCGGCGAAGGTCAAGAAGGAGCTGATCGACCCCCTGCCGCTCGGCTCCTTCCAGATCGCCACGCACGCGGCGCGGTCCGCCGCGTCCGACAACCGCGCCCACTGGGAGACCGCCCAGGCACTCGGGGTGATGCTCAACTCCCATGTGCTGGAACGCCCCGAGATGCGCGCCGACGATCCCGTCGGGGTCCTCACCGACATCGGCGCGCTGGGGCCCCGGCTCCTGATGAACCACGCGATCCACCTGACGGACGCGGAGATCGCCGCCGTCGCCGAGCACGACGTACGGCTGGCCCACTGCCCGCTCAGCAACATGCGGCTGGCCTCCGGCATCATGCGGCTGTCCGACCTCGGACGCAGGGGGGTCAAGGTGGGGCTCGGGCTGGACGGCGGAACCAACGACACGTCGGACTTCCACGCCCTGATGAAGACCGCCATCGGTCTGCAGCGCGCCCGCGCGACCGAGGCCACGGTCTTCCCGCAGGTGCAGGACGTCCTGCGGATGGCCACCCTGGGCGGGGCCGAAGTGCTGGGCCTCGCGGACCGGGTGGGATCCCTGACCCCCGGGAAGCGCGCCGACCTGCTGGTCATCGATCCGGCGGCGCTGAACTTCGCCCCCCGCTTCGACTGGACAGGCCAGATCGTGTTCAACGGCCGCCCCGAGAACATCGACGCGGTGTTCGTGGACGGCCGGGCCCTCAAACTCGGCGGCCGGCTGGTCGACGTCGACACGGCCCGGGTCGTGCGCGAGGCCGAGACGGCCGCCAACCGGCTGCGCGCGGCCGGCTGACCGGACGCGCGGGGTGAGGCCGGCCGCCGCGCGGGCCCGGCCCCCTCAGACCGGGTAGGTCAGGGAGCCCAGCGGCGGGCAGGGGGCGAGCACCCGTGCGACGCCCGGGCGTTCGACGAACGCCCGGGACTCGGCGGCCCGCCGGCGCAGGTCATCCAGCTGATCGGCGTACCGGGCGTCGCGCAGGGCCCGGTCGTCGTCCCACGAGCCGTCGATGAGGCTGAGGCTGACGTTGCCGGAACTGCGCCGGAACTCCGCCTGCACGGCCACCCGTTGGATCGCGGTCTGGGTCGCGGCGAGGTCCAGCCGGGTGACCAGGACACCGGGGGTGTCCGGTTCACGGGTCGGCAGGGGGGCCTGCGGGAGCAGCGACACCCCGGTGTCGTGGCGGCCGACGTCGTCGACGGCCGCCGTCTGGGCCTCCCTCGCCGTGGTCTGCATCTCCTGGTGCAGCCAGAAGAACTCGTCGAGGTCGGCCTGGGTGACCCGCATCCGCGCGTACAGGGCGCGGAAGCGGGGGTCGTGGTGCAGGGGGCGTACCAGGCCGATGTGGAATGCGACGCAGTCGTTGTAGCCGGCCGTCACGGCGGCGTCGAAGTGGAAGAGGGCCCGCTCCGCGTCACGCCCGAGGACGGCCATGCCGCCGAGGGTGACGTGGCCCGCGGCGACGAGCCAGGCTCCCTCGGGACCGAGGGCGGCGGCCCTCGCCACGGCGTCGTGGAGGCCCGCGGCGACGTCGGTTCGCCGGGGGGCGGGAGGGACCGTGCCCGTGAGGAAGGAGAACACGTCCGGCGCCGGTGCCGCCGCGGCGGCGCTCTGGGTCAGGTGCGTCACCAGCAGTTCGTGGACGTGGGCGGTGAGTGAGTGGACGGTGTCGGCCATGGATCTCCTCGGACCTCTACGGTGAAGTGCGGTACCGGTGTTGAGTATGCGTCAGGCCGGTTCGAGGGTCGCGGGCGGACGGTTCGCGCGGGGCCCGGCCGAGGGCCTTGCGGAGGAGCAACTCCCTTTCGCAGGCAGGGGCGTCGGCGGTGCGGGTCAGGCGGCCGGTGTCCGCGCGGCCGGCCCGGATCCCGGGCTGCGGGGCGGGCGGAGCGGAGGGGCCGGACGCCGGGGTCCCGCCCGGGGGTCGAGAACCCCCCCGGCGGCCGGGTCGCGCAGGGCGACAGCGCCGGCGCGGGGGACGGCCGACGGGTCGGCGGGGGCCGGGCGCGACGCTCCCGCAGCAGGGCCTCGGCGACCGGCGGGTGTGCGACGTCCGGGGCCCGCGGGGACCGACCGGCGGCTCGACCGCCGTCCGGCGGTACGCGGACACGGGCCGCCCGGCTGCGCGGCCGGCGCGCGGACGTACGGCGCCGGTCGCGCTCCGCGGGTCCGCCGCACGCCGGTGACGCCGCGGCGCGTGTCGGGCACGCACACGCCCAGGCGGTGGAGGCTCCGTACGCCTCGCGCGGTGGCCCCGGAGACCGGTCCGGTGCCGTCACGCGCCGGCGGGGGGGGGGGGGGGGGGGGGGGGGGGGGGGGGGCCCCGGGGGGGGGGGGCGGGGGGGGGGGGGGGGGGGGGGGGGGGGGGGGGGGGGGGGGGCGCCCCCCCCCCCCCCCCCCCCGGGGGGGCCCGCCGGGACCCCCCCCCCCGGGGCGCGGCCGGGCGTCCTGCGGTGTACCGGCCGTCAGGCGGTGCACCGGATCATCGTCAGCGGCGGGTTCGCGTCGTGGTCCGCCCAGAACTCCCGGCCGAACTTCTCCACCCCGGCCTCCGAGACGGTCAGCGGGACCCACTCGACGCCGGTGAACCCGGCCGCCTCCAGGGTCCGTTCGTACGTCTCCCGCGACGGGACGACGGCCTCGAAGGAGACCGGCGGGTCGAGCAGCGCCGTGAGGCGGATCCCGCGCCCGATCCCGTTGTCCTTTCCGGTCGCCTCGCACAGGAAGCCGTACTTGTCGAGCGACGGACCGTCGAAGTCGAAGGCCGGGCTCATCACGAACAGGTGGAACGCGCCGCCGGGCACCACACTGCGCCGGATGTTGCGCATCATCCGCTCGATCTCGGCCACGTCGGCGGCGTAGTTGAAGGCCTGGACGGCGACGGCGACGTCGAACGGCCGGTCGAACTCCCGCAGGGTGGCCGTGTCCCCGACCTCGTACGCGATCCCCAGCGGCTCGGCGTCCTCGATCGCCCGGGCCGCGTCGACCATCGCGCCGGAGATGTCGAAGCCGAAGACGCGGGACGCGCCGCGCCGCTTGAGCTCACGGCTGTAGAAGCCGGTTCCGCAGGCGATGTCGAGCACGGCCTTGCCCCTGACGTCCCCGACCAGGGCGAGGAAGCTCGGCACCTCGCCGTAGCGGACGAGCGGCAGGGTCTTGAAGCCCTCGAACGCTTCCCCGATACCGTCGTACAACTGACCACTCATCGTGGTTCCCCCTCGATTTGTGGCGTCGGCTCCCATGACGAGCCGCGGCCCTCGGTGGAAGAGTCTCCTGCGTCGTCCGCGGCACTTCGCACTGGTCGAACGTACGAAGATCGCGCCGGCCCCTCCCCGATGACTCCAACAGGCCGGGGACCCGTCGGGTTCGGCGGAAGACCCCGCCGGGGCCGTTCGCGCGGCGGCGCCCCGCTCCCCGCGCCCGATGGCGTCACCGGACTTACGATGGCGCTAGAGGTCTCGGGGCAGTCGACGGCCGGTCTCAGGCCGGCGGGAAGCGGGCACCATGGCTGAGCGGCTCAAGAAGTCGGGGCTGATCGGCGAGCTCTCGGCGGAGTTCGCCGGGACGATGATCCTCATCCTCATCGGCGTCGGCGTGGTGGCCCAGGTGGTCGCCGGCGGCGGCCTCACCACTCCCCCCGGAGGACTGGGCAACCACGACAGCATCGCCTGGGCCTGGGGTCTCGGCGTCGTCCTCGGCGTCTACGTCGCCGCCCGGCTGAGCGGCGCCCACCTCAATCCCGCGGTGACGGTCGCGCTGGCGGCGTTCAAGGGCTTCCCCTGGAGCCGCGTGGCCCCGTACGCGCTGGCCCAGACGGCGGGCGCCTTCGTGGCCGCCCTCATCGTGCGCTGGAACTACTGCGAGGCACTGGCGAAGGTCGACCCGACGCACACCATCAAGACGCAGGGCGTCTTCTCCACCCTGCCGGCCAACGGCAACCCGAACCTGCCGGTCACCGAGTGGGGCGCGCTGCGCGACCAGATCATCGGCACCGCGATCCTGCTGCTGCTCATCCTCGCGGTGACGGACCTGCTCAACACCCCGCCCGGCGCCAACCTCGGGCCGTTCATCGTCGGTCTCATCGTGGTGGCGATCGGCATGGCCTACGGCACCAACGCGGGCTACGCGATCAACCCGGCGCGCGACTTCGGGCCCCGGCTGGCCAGCTTCCTCACCGGATACGGCGGCGCGTGGCGCGACCAGTACGGGAACTTCTACTTCTGGGTGCCGATCGTCGGCCCGCTGATCGGCGGTCTGCTGGGCGCGGGTCTGTACAAGTTCTTCATCGGCCGGTACCTGCCGACCGCCGAGCCGGAGCCGCCCGGACGGGTGCCGGCACCGGACGAGAGCTGACACGGCCCGCAGGACGCACCCGAGAGAGGCGGCAACCCCATGGCTGACTTCGTCGGCGCAGTGGACCAGGGCACCACGAGCACCCGTTTCATGATCTTCGACCACGAGGGCAACGAGGTGGCCCGGCACCAGCTGGAGCACTCGCAGATCCTGCCCCGGTCGGGATGGGTCGAGCACGACCCGATCGAGATCTGGGAGCGCACCAACTCCGTGATCCAGAACGCCCTGCGGCACGGGAACCTTTCCGCGACCGACCTGGCGGCCATCGGCATCACCAACCAGCGGGAGACCACCGTCGTCTGGGACCCGCGCACCGGCCGCCCCTACTACAACGCCATCGTCTGGCAGGACACCCGGACGGACTCCATCGCCGCGGCGCTGGAGCGTTCGGGGCGCGGGGACGTGATCCGGCGCAAGGCCGGGCTGCCGCCGGCGACGTACTTCTCCGGCGGGAAGATCCAGTGGATCCTGGAGAACGTCGAGGGGGTCCGCGAGGCCGCCGAACAGGGCCACGCCCTCTTCGGCAACACCGACTGCTGGGTGCTGTGGAACCTCACCGGCGGCCCCGACGGCGGCATCCACGCCACCGACGTCACCAACGCCAGCCGCACCATGCTCATGGACCTGGAGACCCTCGACTGGGACGACGAGCTCCTCGGCTTCTTCGGGGTGCCCAGGTCGATGCTGCCGGCCATCCACCCGTCCTCCCACCCCGAGGCGTACGGCCAGGCCCGTACCTCCCGCCCGCTGCGGGCCGCCATCCCCATCACCGGGGTCCTCGGCGACCAGCAGGCGGCCACGGTCGGACAGGTCTGCTACGCCCCGGGCGAGGCCAAGAACACCTACGGCACCGGCAACTTCCTGGTGCTGAACACCGGTACCGAGCTGGTCCGGTCCCGGCACGGGCTGCTGACCACCGTGGCCTACCAGTTCGCGGGCCAGCCGGCGGTGTACGCGCTCGAAGGCTCCATCGCCGTCACCGGCTCCGCGGTCCAGTGGCTGCGCGACCAGCTGAAGATCATCACCGACGCCGCCGAGACCGAGCGCCTGGCCGCCACCGTCGAGGACAGCGGCGGCATCTACTTCGTGCCCGCCTTCTCGGGCCTCTTCGCCCCGTACTGGCGCTCCGACGCCCGCGGCGCGATCGTCGGCCTGGCCCGCTACCACGACAACGGCCACCTGGCCCGGGCCACCCTGGAGGCCATCTGCTACCAGAGCCGGGACGTGGTGGAGGCGATGGAGCAGGACTCCGGGGTCCACCTCGACGTGCTCAAGGTGGACGGCGGCGTGACGGCCAACGACCTGTGCATGCAGATCCAGGCCGACGTGCTGGGCGTTCCGGTGAGCCGTCCGGTGGTCGCGGAGACGACCGCGCTCGGCGCCGCCTACGCCGCCGGGCTGGCGACGGGGTTCTGGCGGGACACGGACGAACTGCGCACCCACTGGCAGGAGTCCAAGCGCTGGGAGCCCCGGTGGTCGCAGGAGCAGCGCGAGGAGGGGTACGCGGGCTGGAAGAAGGCCGTGGAACGCACCCTCGACTGGGCGAAGGTCGAGTAGCCGCGGCGGACGGGGAGGTCAGGGGCGGCGCAGGCGGGGGGCCAGGAGCGCCATCGCCGCCATCAGCGCCGGCAGGACGAGCATCGCCCACCGCAGGGTCGTCGCCTCCGCCAGCGCTCCGATGACCGGCGGCCCGGCGAGGAAGCCCACGTAGCCCACCGCCGAGACGGCGGCGATGGAGGAGCCGGTGCGCTCGGGCCGCAGGGCGGCCGCGTGGGCGAAGACGAGCGGGATGACCGCGGCCAGCCCCAGGCCCAGCAGGGTGTAGCCGGCGAAGCCCGCCGCCGTCGTCGCGGCGAGGATCGGGACGAGGGCCCCGGCACCCGCCACCACGGCGCTCAGAAGGGTGAAGCGGACGGTGCCGAGGCGGGCCCGCAGCCGGTCGGCGGTGAGCCGGCCGATGACCATCCCCGCGGAGAAGACGGCGTACCCCAGGCCCGCGGCGCCCGGGGAGGCCCCGGTCTCCTCCTTCAGGTACACCGCCCCCCAGTCGTTGACGACCCCCTCCCCCATGAGCGCGCAGAAGGCCACCAGGCCGGGGACCCACAGGCCCGGGCCGGGCAGGGCCAACAGGGGGTCCCTCCGGGTGGGGCCCGCGGGCCGGGGCGGGTCGGGCGCCAGGGCCGTGGCGGCGGCACCCGCCACGGCCAGCAGTACGAGGGCGGCCACGGTGAAGTGCGCCCGGACGCCGACGCCGGCGGAGGCCGCCAGGCCCCCGGCGGTGGCTCCGGCGATGCCGCCGAGGCTGAACATCGCGTGGAAGCCGCCGAGGACCGGACGGCCATAGGCGCGTTCGACGAGGACGCCCTGGGTGTTCATGGCCACGTCGACGGCCGTGTTGCCGCAGGCGAACAGGGCCAGCGCCGCCGTCAGCGCCGCGAGGCCCGGGACGTGCGGCAGGCTCGCGAGGGCGCCCAGGTAGGCGGCCATGCCGGCGCACAGGACCGTTCGGCTGCCGTACCTGGCCACCAGGCCGCCGACCAGCGGCAGCCCCAGGAAGGCGCCGCCGCTCAGGCCGACGAGGGCCACGGCCAGTTCCCCGGCGGACAGGTCCAGCCGGCCCTGCACGGCGGGGACCCGGGCCGCCCAGGTGGCGAAGGCGGCTCCGGTGACGAAGAAGACCGCGCCGACGGCCAGCCGCATGGACCGCGGCCGCCGGCCGGGGCCGGGGGTCTGCGTCGCCGTGCGTCCGTCCGCGGTCTCGGGCCCGTCGCGCATCCTCGGTACGTTCCCTTCTCGTCCGTCACCGCGCCGCCGCGGCCGTCCGCCGGGTCAGGGCGATCAGCGCCTCCCGTTCCTCGACAAGGACCTTGTACAGGACTTCGGCGTAGCGGTGCATCGTCGCGGCGTCGTTGGGCGGGCCGAACGAGCTGAAGCTCTGCCCCAGCACCAGGCGGCGCAGGCAGACGTCCTCGCTCACCGGGTACTGCGCGGGGTCGTAGTGGTGGCCGGGGCGGGCGTGTCCGCAGCTCCAGGGGCATCCGCGGCCGTAGCCGCGCAGTTCCCGGAAGAGGGTCTGGCCGGGGACCGGCTGAGGCTGCCAGCGCATGATGCCGAGGCCCTCGGCGTTGACCGCCCGGGCGAGGGCGTCGCGGAAGGCGGCGACGGGGAGGCCGTCGAGCCCCAGTTCCTCGGGTTGGACCAGCAGCGGGTAGAAGAAGTAGACGTGCGTGCGGTCCTCGGGGACGGCCGGGGTACGGATGCCGGGAACGCCGTCGAGGGCCCGGGTGAGGGCGGCGCCGTTGGCCTGCCGGACGAGGGACATCTCCTCCAGACGGGTGAGCTGGGAGCGGGCGAAGGCGGCGGCGAGGACGTCGATGCGGTAGTTCCAGCCCATGATGCGGGCGTTGTAGTCGCGGCTCTGGCCCGGGAGTTCCTCACCGAACATCAGCACCCGCCGGGCCAGCCGGTGCTGTTCCTCGTCGCGGGTCGCGAACAGGCCGCCCTCGCCGAGGGCGGAGAGGGTCTTGGAGCCGTTGAGGCTGGCGCCGCTCATCGTGCCGAGGGACCCGACCGGGCGGCCCTTGTAGGTGGCTCCGTGGGCCTGGGAGGCGTCCTCGATGAGGACGAGGCCGCGGCGGTCCGCGATGGCGCGCAGTGCGTCGTGGTCGGCGGGCAGGCCGTTGAGGTCGACGGCGACGACGGCGCGGGTGCGGTCGGTGATCCGCTCCTCGATCAGGGCCGGGTCGAGGGTGAACGTGACGGGATCGGTGTCCACGAACACCGGAATGGCGTTGGCCTGGAGCACGCAGGAGGCCGAGGCCAGGAAGGTGTCGGCCGGGACGAGCACCTCGTCGCCCGGCTCCACCCCGGCGGCCGCGACGGCCATGTGCAGGGCGGCGGTGCCGGAGTTGGCGGCGAGGACGTGGGGCATGCCGGTGAACTCCGACCAGGCCTCCTCCAGACCGGTCACCGTGCGCATGGGCCAGTGCCAGGGGGTGGCCTGCTCCAGCGCGTCGAGCACCGCCTTGCGGTCGGCGTCGGTGATGTGCGGCCAGGGGGCCGCCTCGCCCTCGGCGAGCAGCGGGGCGCCCCCGTCGACGGCTAACACGTCCGGGCCTCCTCACGGGTCCCGCCGGCGGCGGCCGGGGTCAGCCTCCTGCGGGGCGGTGCCTCACGGCGGAACACGGCCCGGGCGGAGGGCACCTCGGGGAAGGGGCCCAGCAGACCGGCGAGCCCGGTGAGGCCGTCGGCGAGGGTGACGCGCGGGGCGAAGCCGAGCCCTTGGAGCCGGCCCACGTCCGCGAGGAGGGTGAAGCTGTCCGCCAGGCTGGAGGTATCGGCGGACAGCAGTGCCGGGCGGCCGGTCGCCGCCCCGACCGCGTCGGCGAGCTCGCGCATCGACACGGCGGTGCCGGTCCCCAGGTTGTAGGTCTCGCCGTCGGCGCCGCGGGCGGCGAGCGTGATCAGGGCCCGGCACAGGTCCTCGACGTGGATGAAGTCGCGGCGCTTGCGGTCGATGTCCCCGACGACCGGGATGGGCTGTTCGTTGAGGTGCCAGCGCAGGAACTGCGAGACCTCCCCGCCGGCGCGGCGCGGGTCCTCGCCGGGACCGTAGACGACGAAGGAGCGGCCGATGACGACGGGCAGTCCGGCGGTGGCGTACAGGCTGCGCAGGGTCAGTTCGCCGGAGAGCTTGGAGGCGCCGTACGGCAGGAAGGGCTGGGTGGGGTGGTCCTCGCGGATCGGGCTGTGGCGGGGGGTGCCGTAGACGATGGCGGAGGAGAGGTAGACCAGGCGGCGCACGCCCAGTTCCAGGCAGGCGTTGCCCACGTTGCAGGTCCCGAGGGCGTTGAGCTGGAAGTCGCGGCGGGGGTCGGCCACCGACTCGGTGCCGCTGGCGTTGCCCGCGAGGTGGAACACGGCGTCGGCGTTCTGGAGGGCGAGCAGGGTCTCCCCGTAGTCGCGCAGGTCGGCGTGGACGTGGCGAACGCCGGGGAGGGCGGCGAGGGCGGCCGGAAGGGGGGCGTGGTCGACGACGGTGGTCTTCCGGGAGAGGAGGGCGAGTGCCGTGACGAGGTGCCGGCCGACGAATCCGGCTCCGCCGGTGACGGCCACTTCCTCGTAGGGGGTTTCGGGGGGTTCGGGGGTTTCGGTGCCGTGGTGCACGATCGCTCCGTTCACGGTTCGAGGCGAGGCGAGGGGAGGAGGGCAGGCACGGGCGGACATGGCCGGCGGTCGCCCGGGGCGCGGACGCCCGCCGGCTCGCACCCGGCGGGTGCGCACGGTACGGCGGTGTCGTTCAACCCTGGCCCGGGCCCGCGGTGATGCTCACGCACCTGATCGGTTACGGCTCGACCAGTTCACCACGCGGCCTCCCCGACGGCGCAAGGGGTGCCGGGGAGAGTGGCCGAGACTGCCCGCCACCCGGCGGCGGGGCGGCGAGAAGAGCGGAGTTGGTCTGTTTTCGCGACGGCCGAGCCCGGAGGTGGGCGCCCCACTGGAACCGGAAGCGGAAGGACCGCCTCTTCCCGGCCGGGCCGGATGGCCGGATCGACGGGCCGGCGCGTCCGTCGACGCCGGAGGAGCCCGCCGGGGTCGAACTCCCCCGACTCCCGGCCCCGCTGACGGGATGTCCGTATAACGGGACCAGCCTGTCCATCATCCGGGCATGCTCTTGCCGGGGCGGCCGGAGCCGGGCAAGTATTCCTATCAATCCGATGGGAAAACTGGGGATCAGCTCGGCCCCGGTCCCCCTCCCCGTACCTCCCACGCCTTCCGGCAACCGGCCGGCGCCACCCGACAACGTCCCGGAGCAGCCGATATGACCACCGTCGTCCCACCCGACCGCACCCTCCGCCGGGACCCCGCACCCCGCCGCGGCGCGAGGTCCCGCCGGTGACGCCCGAGCCGACGACCCCCGACGCCGCCGCGCACCCGGCCGCCACCGCGCGACGGCGCGCGCTCCTGCGCACCGCCCGCGACGTCGCGGACGACCTGGCCGCCGACGCCCTGGCCCGCGACCAGGCGGGCGAGCAGCCCGCCGACGAGACGGCCCGGCTGCGCGAGGCCGGCCTCCCGGCCTCCCTCACCCCGCCCCGCGCGGACCGCGGGACGGACTGGCGCACCGGATGCTCCGTCATACGGGAGGTCTCGGCGGCGGACAGCGCGATCGGCGAGCTGCTCGCCCGCCACTACGTGCAGGCGTGGAGCGGGCGCTTCTACACCACCGACCAGCGCGCCGCCGCCCTCGAAGAGGAGTCGGTGCGCGAGCAGTGGCTGTGGACCGGCGCGGTGCGCGCACCGGCACCCCACGAGGAGGCCGACCGGCCGGACCTCACGCTGAGACCGCGCACCACCGGCTACGTACTGGACGGCCACCGGCCGGTGGACACGGCGGCGACCACCGCCGACCAGATCGTGGTGGACGCCGTGTGCGCGGTGACCGGCGACGTCCTGGTCGTGCGCGTCGCGCCCGGCACCCGCGGGCTCACCGTCGAACCCGCCCGCGACCGCCTGGGGCAGCGCGTCGCCGGTGCGGGCACGGCCGTCCTCGAACGCGTCGCCGTCGCACCCGAGCAGGTACTGGGCCGCCGGCCGCGGGACGAGGAGTCGACCCCGCCCTTCACCGCGCTCGCCGAGCCGGCGCTGCGGCTCGCCCTCTGCCACGTCGGCCTCGGCATCGCCGAGGGCGCCCTCGCCGAGACCCGCGACCTCAGCCGGAGCGGCCGCGCCCGACGGCTGCCCGGCGAGGACCCGGACCTCTTCCTGACGTACGGGGAACTGGCCTCCGCCGCCCAGACGGCCACCGCCGTGGCCGACCGGGCGACCGAGGTGATGGCCCGGGCCCTCGACGCCGGCCCGCGGCTGGACGTGGAGGAGGCCGCGGGCGTCGCCGCCCTGGTCGCCACGGCCGAGACCGTCACCTCGAAGGCCGCCCTGCACATCACCGCCCGGGTGCTGGAGTTCGCCGACGCCCCCGGCCTGGACCGGTTCTGGCGCAACGCCCGCGTCCTCACCTCCCGGCGCCCGGTCGCGCACCGCCTGCGCTCCATCGGCGAGCACTTCCTCAACGGCTCGCACCGCGCACTGGCGGCGGCCTTGCGCTGATCCGCGGTCCGGGCCGTGCGGCCGCCCGGGAGGAGCAGCCGCCCGGCGGCCGGGGGCCCACCCGCGGGCCACGGCGGCCGGAGCCGTACGGGATAATGTCCGCATGCGGATCTCAGCCAGGGCGGACTACGCGGTACGCGCCGCGCTGCAGCTTGCCGCGTCACAGGACGACGGGCCGCTGAAGGCCGAGGCCATCGCCGAAGCCCAGGACATCCCGCACAAGTTCCTGGAAGGGATCCTGGGCGACATGCGCCGGGGCGGCCTCGTGCTCAGCCGGCGCGGCGGCAACGGCGGCTACCGGCTGGCCCGGCCGGCGGGGTCCATCAGCATCGCGGACATCATCCGTGTGGTGGACGGACCGCTCGTCTCCGTGCGCGGGGTCCGGCCGCCGGACCTGTCCTACACCGGCCCCGCCGAATCGCTGCTCCCGCTGTGGATCGCCCTGCGGGCCAACGTGCGCGAGATCCTCGACGGCGTCTCGCTCGCCGACGTCGCCTCCGCCGACCTGCCCGCCGAGGTGTCCGCGCTGACCCATACCCCTGGCGCCTGGACCAATCCCTGACACCCCGCCCCACCTGCGCCTTCTCAATTTTCGAGACGGCTTTGTCCACCATGTGGGCATCCTCTTGGGGCCGGTGCGCCCTTCTGCCAAGATGCCTACCAACCAGGTGGGAAAACCAGGAAATCCAAGGGAGGCGATCATGCGCGCACCGCACCGTGGTGGCCGGACACCGTCCCTGATCTCCCGCCGGCACATCGATCTGGTCCGCACGTCCAGCGCCATCTGTCAGCCTTCCTGACACCGCTCACCGCGCCCGGCTCCCCGCGCGCACAGCACCGGCCGGGCGGCATGCCCCCCGCTCGCCGTACCGGGTGGACACCGCCCCGGACCGCCTGACGTACCGCTCTCCCCTCCCCCGTCCGTCCGTCCACCGACGGCCGGGAGCGGATGCCGTGTGCGCCGAAGGCCTTTCCCACGCCCTTGCCACACCCGTTCCCGCGCTTCCCCGCGAACCCATCCCGTGAAAGGACACCTCCGTGTCTGCCGCAAGATCGCTCACCGCCCTTCGCGTCATCGCCGTCACCGCCGCGCTCCCCCTGCTGCTCACCGCCTGCGGCTACGGCTCCGAGGCGAAGAAGGAGGAGGACGCGCCGAAGGCGGCCGGCGCCACCGCCGGGGACGGCAAGGCACTCTCCGCGTCCGAGGTCCGTATCGGGTACTTCCCGAACCTGACCCACGCCACCGCCCTGGTCGGCCTCCAGGAAGGCCTGATC
>NZ_JBBDHD010000064.1:0-40881 GCF_044129415.1 Streptomyces racemochromogenes | reverse complement strand
GGGGGCGCGCGGGGGGGGGGGGGGGGGGGGGGGGGGGGGGGGGGGGGGGGGGGGGGGGGGGCGGGGGCGGGGGGGGGGGGGGCGCGCCCCCCCCCCCCCCCCCCCCCCCCCCCCCCCCCGCCTCGGCGGCGGCCGGGTGGGCCCGGTCCGCGCCCCTGCGCGCGGTGGCGATCGTCCTGGCGCTGTTGATCGGTGCGGGCACCGTCGTGCAGGTCTACCGGATCGGCGACTCCGGCGCACGTGCCGCCTGGCACGACGGCTACTCCGCCACCGCCCGCCCGGGCCCGCGCCGATAGGGGCGGGCGGCGACCGGAAGCCGGTCGCCCCGGCTCGCGTTCCCCCCTCCGGCCGGTGGCGGCGGTGAGGGGGGTACGTCCGTTGTCCACGGTGGTCCCGGCCGGGGGCGGCGGTGCTCGCGTTCAGTGCCGCGCGCTGTCGTGCAGGTGGCGGACGTGGGCGTCGGGGCCGGGGAAGAAGACGGTGGTGCGGCCGGTGTCGGACCAGCGCACGTCGTAGGGGGGCGTGCCGTCCTCGTGGTGGAGGGCGACGACTTCCCCGTCCCTTCCGGGCCTGCCGACGACGGGGCCGCCCACGAGGATCTGGTCGCCGATCTCCGCGTGCATGCCGGAGTGGTCCGCGGCGGGCTGCAGGGTCATGATCGTGCCTTTCTGTGGAACGCGCCCCGCAGGAGCCGGGCGCAGACGAACGCCGCCAGGCCGGCGGCCGAGGCGAGCCACGCGCCGGACCGGCCCACGGGCTCGGTGTCCAGCAGCGACCGCAGGGCGGGGGCGTACAGGGCGGCGGCGCCGAGGAGCGCGGATCCGGCCACGGAGGCGGGCAGGAAGAGGTTCGCCCTCGTCAGCAGGCGGTCCCGCAGGCCGAGGGCCACCCCCAGCTGGGCTGCGAGCAGGGCGAGGAAGAGCACGCTCTGCCAGGGCAGGCCGACGGCGCGCGCCGCGGTGCCGGCGAGGAAGGACACGGCCGTGACGGCCGCGGCCAGGGCCAGGAGGCGCTGCCAGACACCGGCGGCCAGGATGTGCTGGTCAGGGGGGCGGGGCGGACGGCGCATGGCGGCGGGGGCGGCCGGTTCGGCGCCCATGGCCACGCCCGTCAGCCCGTGCGTGAGGAGGTTGATCCACAGGATCTGGCCTGCGCGCAGCGGCAGGGGCAGGGCGAGCAGGGGGCCGGTCAGCATCACCAGGATCTCGGCGGTGCCTCCGGCCAGGGCGTAGACGAGGAAGCGGCGGATGTTGCCGTAGACGCGCCGGCCTTCCTCGACCGCTGTGACGACGGTCGAGAGTTCGTCGTCGGTGAGGACGAGGTCGGCCGCCTGCCGGGCCACTTCGGTGCCGCGGGCACCCATGGCGACGCCGATGTCCGCCTGCCGCAGGGCGGGGCCGTCGTTGACCCCGTCGCCGGTCATGGCGGTGACGGCGCCGCGGGCCCGCCAGGCGCGGACGATGTCCAGCTTCTGCTGCGGGTCCGTGCGGGCGAAGACGCGGGCGGCGGTCAGGCCGACGGCCGGGGTCGTGGCCAGGTCGGGGCCGGTGAGGACCTTGCCGTCGGGGCCGTCGTCGATGACTCCGGTGCGTACGGCGATGGCGCGGGCGGTCGCCGGGTGGTCGCCGGTGATCATCACCGGGGTGATCCCCGCCGCGCGGCAGGCCGCGAGGGTGGCGGTGGCCGAAGGCTTCGGGGGGTCGCTGATCGCGACCAGGCCGAGCAGGCGCAGGCCCCGTTCCGCCTCGGTGGCGGGCAGGGGCTGCCACAGCCTCTCGGCGCCGGCCACGGCCAGGACGCGGAAGCCCTGGAGTGCCAGGGTCCGCGCGCGGGAGCGGGCGTGGTCCAGCAGGTCGGGTCCGGCGTCGAGGACCAGGGGGTCCAGCACGGTCTCCGGGGCCCCTTTGAGGCAGACCAGCACGTTGCCGTCGGGGAGGTGGTGCAGGGTGGTCATCCTCTTGCGCAGGGGGTCGAAGGGAGCCTCGGCGAACCGCGGGCAGAGCCGGTCCAGCTCGGGCCGGGAAGGGCACCGGGCCTTGGCCGCGGCCGCCAGCAGGGCCGCTTCCATGGGGTCGCCGACGGGCGTCCAGTCACCGGTCCGGTCCGCGGGGGGTCGCAGGCTCGCGTCGTTGCACAGGGCGGCGGCCATGAGCAGTTCGCGTACCGGGCGGGCTTCCTGGGGGGTCGGCTGCCGTCCGTCGCGGAGCAGGCGGCCGTGGGGCTCGTACCCGGTGCCGGAGAGGTCGGCGCCGCCCTCGGGCGTCCACACGTGCTGGACGACCATGCGGCCCTCGGTGAGGGTGCCGGTCTTGTCGGTGGCCAGGACACCGACCGAGCCGAGCGTCTCGACGGCGGGCAGGCGGCGGACGAGGGCGCCCCGGGCCGCCATCCGGCGGGCCCCCAGGGCCAGGGCCAGGGTGACCACGGCGGGCAGGGACTCGGGGACGGCGGCGACGGCGAGGCTGATGGCGGTGACGGCCAACGTCCCCGCGGCCAGGCCGCGCAGCAGGCCCAGGGCGAAGAAGAGGACGCACAGGGCGAGCGTGGCGGCGGCCAGGACGCGGCCGAGGGCGGCGAGCCTGCGCTGGAGCGGTGTCGGTTCGCGGTCGCCGTCGAGCAGCGCGGCGATCCGGCCGAAGCTGCTGTCCGGGCCGGTGGCCGTGGCCGTGGCCACCCCCCGGCCGCGTACGACGACGGTGCCGGCGCGCACCGGCTCCCCCACCGCCCTGGCGACGGGTTCGGACTCGCCGGTGAGCATCGCTTCGTCGACGAGCAGGGCCGACGCCTCGGAGAGTGCGGCGTCCGCGGCGACGATGTCCCCCTCGCCCAGCAGCAGGGTGTCGCCGGGCACCACGAGGGCCGTGGGGACTTCGCGGGGGGCGCCGTCGCGCAGGACCCGGGCGTGCGGGGCCGACAGGGCGGAGAGTGCGGCGACGGCGCGGTCGGCCCGTACCTCCTGGGCGACGCCGACGGTGGTGTTGACGACGACCACCAGGGCGATGACCACGGCGTCGGGGTGGTCCCCGATGGCGATGGTCAGCAGGGCGGCGCCGAGCAGCACCAGGATGAGCGGGTCGCGCAGCTGTGCCAGGATCCGGCGGTGGAGGGGTGTGGGCGGGGGCGGGGGCACCTCGTTGCGCCCGTACCGGGCGAGCCGGCGCTCGGCATCGGCCTGTGTCAGCCCGGCCGCTCGCCCGGCGGGAGGGGCCGGTGCGTCGGTCGCCCGGCTGCTCATCGCCGGCTCAGCCGGTGGGGACGGTCAGCACCGGGCAGTGGGCGCGGTGCAGCAGGCCGTGGGTGACGGAGCCCAGCCGCATGCCGGTGTAGCCGCCCCGGCCGCGGCGTCCGACGACCAGGGCGAGGGCGTGTTCGGCGACCCGGGCGAGTTCCTCGACGGGGTGGCCGGTGAGGACCTCGTGGGTGACGTGGACGTCCGGGTACTTGTCCGCCAGGCCGGCCGTGGCTTCGCTGAGCAGGAACCGCTGGGCCTTCAGCGCGACCTCCTCGTCGTTGAGCAGGAACAGCGGCGGCTGCCACACGCACACGACCCGCAGGGCGGCACCGCGCCGGTCGGCCTCGTCGAAGGCGAAGGCCAGGGCGTCGGTGGTGGCCGCGCTGCCGTCGATGCCGACGACGAGGTAGGCCGGCTGCTGGGTGACGTGCTCGGCGTCGCCCACCACGGCGACCGGGCAGGCGGCCTGCGCGGTCACGGGGATGACGGTCGAGCCCGCGCTGAGGAACTCCGCCGCTCGGCCCAGGTGCCGGGAGCCCAGGACCAGGAGACGGGCGTGCCGTGCCTGTGCCACCAGGACGTGGGCGGGGACGCCGCCGAGGAGGTCGGTGTGGACGGTGACCTCCGGGTGGCGTTCGCCGACCCAGGCGGCGGCCTGGTCCAGCCGGTCGGCGCCGCTGCGGCGCTGGGCGGACTCCTGCGGCGTGCCGTCGACGCGCCGGGTGTCGTGCTCCGCGGGGACGGCCAGCACCAGGCGGAGCGGCAGGCGGCGCCGGTGGGCCTCGTCGGCCGCCCAGGCGGTGGCGAGGTGCCAGTCCCGGACCGGGTCGACGCCGAGGACGATGTCGTGGGACTGCTCCCATGAGGCGGTCATGACGTGCTCCCGAAGTGGCTGCCGAGCCGGGGGACGAGCAGGACCGGGCAGTGGGCGTGGTGCACCAGGCTGTGCGCGGCGCGCCCGAGGCTGCGCCGGAGCCCGAGGGGGGTGGGGGCGCGGCGGCCGCCCATGACGAGCAGGTCGGCGTGGCGGGAGGCCTCGACGAGGACGCCGGCCACGGAGACGCTCTTCTCCGCCTCGCTCTCGACGGCCAGGTCGGGGAACTCTTCGCGGATGACGTCCGTGACGGCGAGCAGGGTCTCCTCGTGCCGGCCGGCGATCTCGTCCATGCCGTCGGACATGGGGACCACGATCCCGACGGACTGGAAGACGTTCCACACGTGCAGCAGCCTGAGCGACGCCTTGCGCAGCTCGGCCTCCCGGGCGGCGTACTGCGCGCACATCAGGTCGTGTTCGTCGCGGACGGCGACCACGACGCTGCCGCGTTCCTCCGCCCTCTCGACGCCGCGGACCACGATGACCGGGGTCCGGGCCGTCGCCGCCGTGTCCAGGCCGACGGAGCCGAGCAGGAGGGAGTCGAAGCCGCCCAGGCCGCGGTTGCCCACGACGACCGTGCCGTGCAGGCCGCCGGCCCGGTGCAGGCTGGTGACGGCGTCGCTGCGGCTGAACTCGGTGGTCACGGTCAGCCCGGGATACTCGGCGGCCACGGCCTTGGCCGTGTCGTCCAGGAGGGCCCGTCCGGCGGCACGGACCTTCTCGATGGTCTCCCCCGACACGTAGAGGGCCCGGCCGTCGGTGTCGCCGCCGTGGACGATGTGCAGGGGGCGGCCGCGGCGCACGGCCTCGCCGGCGGCCCACAGGGCGGCGTCGCGCGCCTGCGCCGAGCCGTCCACGCCGACGACGACGGAGCTGGTGTCCGGCGTGCGGATGGTCCTTTCCACGGTTCCTCCCTACCGAGAAGGCGACGGGTGTCACCCCTCACGCTGGCACCGGCACCCGGTGAGGAAGAGGGCCGCCCGGGACCCTTCCGGGACCAAAGGTCCCCATCGGCCGGACCCGGCCCGGCGCCGCCTTCCGAACGGGGCCCTTCCGGTCCCCGGACGGGGCCGTTCGGCCCTCGATCCCCCGGCCGCTCCGGCGGATGGTGAGTGGCACGCACACCACATCGGCCACCCGCACGGCGCTGCGGACCAGGAGGGCCCCATGAAAAGCCTCAAGGTGGCGGACCTGATGACCGACGAGGTCGTCTCAGCGGCCCCCGGAACCGCTTTCAAGGACGTCGCGAAGCTGCTCGCCCAGTACGACATCAGCGGTGTCCCCGTCCTGGACGACGAGGACCGCGTGGCGGGTGTCGTCTCGCAGACCGACGTCCTGGCCCATGCCGGGCCCGGTTCCGATGCGCCGCCGGGTGACGGCACACCGGCCCGGCCGACCACCGCGGGGGAGGTCATGTCCGCTCCGGCGGTCACCGTCTCCGCCGACACGACGGCCGCGGACGCGGCCCGGCTGATGACCCGCCGCGGCGTCGAACGGCTGCCCGTGGTGGACGAGGAGGACCGGCTCGTCGGCATCATCACCCGCCGGGACCTGCTCCGCATGTTCCTGCGTCCGGACTCCGAGATCCGCCGGCGCGTCCAGGAGGTCCTCCGGGACGTGGCGGGCGTGCCGGCCGGCGACGTCGAGGTCCACGTGGTCGACGGAATCGTCACCCTGGAGGGCCTCGTGCCGCGCCGGAGCCAGTTGCCCGCGCTCCTCGGCCTGGTCGAACGGCTCGACGGGGTCGTGGCGGTGGCCTCACGCGTCACGGCGCGCACCGAGGACGCGGCTTCCGACCCCGCCGGGCACGTCCGCGACGCGATGCCGTGGTGACGGCCGGCCCCACCTCTGCTCCCCCGCACGGACAGGACAACTCCCATGACCTCGACCCAGGTCGTCGCCGACACCGTCGCCCGGCTCGTCGGCGACGCCGTCACGGCCCCCTCCATGCACAACGCCCAGCCCTGGCGTTTCGTCTTCCGTCCGGACAGCGGCGTCCTCGAACTGCGCGGCGACCCGGAACGGGCCATGGAGCGCACCGACCCCGATCACCGGGCCCTCCATCTCGGCTGCGCCGCGGCCCTGTTCAACCTGCGGGTGTCCGCGGCGTGGCACGGGCTCGGCGCCCGGGTGGGCCTGTTGCCCGACGGCTCCGACCCGTGGCTGCTGGCCGGCGTGGTCTTCGGCACGCCCGCGGGTGAGGACCGTGAACTCGCCGCGCTGCACGGCGCGCTCCGACGCCGGCACACCAGCCGCCACCCCTTCACGGACGAGCCCGTACCGGCCCCCCTGCTGGACGGCCTGTGTGCCGCCGCCCGTCTGGAAGGCTGCCGCCTGACCCTGCCCGACCGCTGGCACACCGAGGCCGTGCTCTCCCTCGTACGGGACGCGGAGCACCACGAGGAGATGGATCCTTCGGCCCGGGCGGAGACGGCGGCCTGGACCACCGGGGGCCGGGGTGCGGCGCCCGCGCCGCGGGACGACGGCATTCCCGCCGCGGCGTTCGGCCCGAGGAGCGCCGGACCGGCATCCGTACGCGACTTCGGCCGGGCCCACCCGGACCCGGACCGCGGATGGGCCGTGTTCGAGGAGCACCCGCAGCTCGCCCTCCTGGGCACCGCGGACGACACCGCGGCCGACTGGCTGCGCGCGGGCCAGGCACTTGAGCGCGTGCTCCTCCAGGCCACCGCCGACGGCCTCGCGACCTCGATGACCTCCCAGCCCCTGGAGTGGCCGGAGCTGCGCTGGGCGGTCCGCGACCCGCTGGTCTCCCTCGGCCACGTCCAGATGGTCCTGCGCCTCGGATACGGGCCGGCCGGGGCCGCCACCCCTCGCCGGCCCGTGACGGAGGTCCTGGAGCTCGGGTGAGAGCCCGGCACCGCACGGCGACCGGGTCAGAAGGGCCAGGACCAGTCGGCGACCTCCGGCAGGTCGGTGCCGTGTGCGCGGATCCAGTCGTGGTGGCGGACGCGCCGGCCGGCCATGTTCCGGCGCAGGTCCCCGGCACGGTCCGCCAGACCGGGAACGCGGTCGATGACGTCCATCACCAGCCGGTAGCGGTCCATGTCGTTGCGGACCACCATGTCGAACGGGGTGGTGGTCGTGCCCGACTCCTTGTATCCGCGTACGTGCAGCTGGGAGTGGCCGCCGCGGCGGTAGGCGAGGCGGTGCACCAGCCACGGATAGCCGTGGTAGGCGAAGATCACCGGCCTGTCGGGGGTGAAGAGGCCGTCGTACTCGGCGTCCGTCATGCCGTGCGGGTGTTCCTCGTGGGGCATGAGGCGGGCGATGTCGACGACGTTGACGACGCGGACCGCCAGCGAGGGGAGGTGTTCGCGGAGCAGGGCGGCGGCGGCCAGCACCTCCATGGTGGGCACGTCGCCGGCGCAGGCGAGGACGACGTCCGGGGCGCGGGAGCCGTCGTCGGTGCCGGCCCATTCCCAGACGCCGGCTCCGCGCGCCACGTGCGCGCGGGCCTCGTCGATCGCCAGCCAGTCGAAGCAGGGCTGCTTGCCCGCGACGATCACGTTGACCCGGTCGCGGCTGCGCAGGGCGTGGTCGGCCACGGCGAGGAGCGTGTTGGCGTCCGGCGGCAGGTAGGCGCGTACGACCTGGGGGCTCTTGTTGAGGACGTGGTCGACGAAACCCGGGTCCTGGTGTGAGAAGCCGTTGTTGTCCTGGCGCCAGACGTGCGAGGTGAGGAGGTAGTTGAGCGAGGCGATCGGTGCCCGCCAGGGCAGTTCGCGCGCGGTCTTCAGCCATTTGACGTGCTGGCCGACCATGGAGTCGACGATGTGCGCGAAGGCCTCGTAGGTGGAGAACAGGCCGTGGCGGCCGGTGAGGAGGTAGCCCTCCAGCCAGCCCTGGCAGACGTGTTCGGAGAGGATCTCCATCACCCTGCCGTCCCGGGACAGGTTACGGTCCGTCGCCTCCGTCAGGCCCTGCCAGGCCTTTCCGGTGGCTCCGTACAGGTCGTCGAGGCGGTTCGAGGCGGTCTCGTCCGGCCCGACGACCCGGAAGTCCCGGCGTCCGGCCGTGTCCCGCATGACCTGGGTGAGGAAGTGTCCGAGGATGCGGGTCGGTTCGTGCAGGGTGCGTCCCGGCTTGTCCACCGGGACGGCGTGCGCGTCGAGCGCGGGCAGCGGCAGCGGCCGCAGCAGCAGCCCGCCGTTCGCGCAGGGCACGGCGCCCAGGCGGCGTGCGCCCTCCGGGACGCAGGCCAGGACCCGCGCCGTCGGACGGCCGTCGGCGTCGAAGAGCTCCTGGGGCCGGTACGAGCGCAGCCACTCCTCCAGCTGCCTCAGGTGGGCGGGGTTCTCGCGCACCCCCGCGAGCGGAACCTGGTGGGAGCGCCACGTACCCTCGACCGGGTCCCCGTCGACGCTCGCGGGTCCCGTCCAGCCCTTCGGCGTGCGCAGCACGATCATCGGCCAGCGCGGGTACTCCCGGCCGGGGTCGCCGCCCGCCGCGCGCGCCTCGGCCTGGATGGCGGCGATGCGCTCCAGGGCCCGGTCCATCGCGCGGGCCAGGGACCGGTGGACGAGGGCCGGGTCGCTTCCGGTCACGTACAGCGGCTCGTGGCCGTAACCGCGCAGCAGGGCGTCGAGCTCGGCCTCGGGGATCCGGGACAGCACCGTCGGGTTGGCGATCTTGTACCCGTTGAGGTGCAGGACGGGCAGGACGGCGCCGTCGTGGACCGGGTCGAGGAACTTGTTCGCGTGCCAGGAGGCCGCCAGTGGGCCGGTCTCGGCCTCTCCGTCTCCGATGACGCAGGCCACCAGCAGGCCGGGGTGGTCGAAGGCGGCGCCGTAGGCGTGGGCGAGGGAGTATCCGAGCTCGCCGCCCTCGTGGATGGAGCCGGGCGTCTCCGGCGCGACGTGGCTGGGCACGCCGCCGGGGAAGGAGAACTGCCGGAACAGCCTGGCCATGCCGTGCGCGTCGCGCGTCACGTCCGGGTAGGTCTCGCTGTACGTCCCCTCCAGCCAGGAGT
This sequence comes from Streptomyces racemochromogenes, assembly GCF_044129415.1. Lineage (GTDB taxonomy): Bacteria > Actinomycetota > Actinomycetes > Streptomycetales > Streptomycetaceae > Streptomyces > Streptomyces racemochromogenes_A. The sequence goes on along the minus strand of NZ_JBBDHD010000064.1, from coordinate 31,785 downwards.
TGGCCAGGACGGCGGGGCCGCCGTGCCCGGGGCCCCAGACGCACAGGGCCTCCAGCGACCGCTCCCTGATCACCCGGTTGAGGTGGGTGTGGACCAGGTTCAGGCCGGGGGAGGTGCCCCAGTGGCCGAGCAGCCGGGGTTTGATGTGCTCGGGCCGGAGCGGTTCGGTCAGCAGGGGGTTGTCCATGAGGTAGATCTGGCCGACGGCCAGGTAGTTGGCGGCGCGCCAGTGGGCGTCCAGCTCCGAGATCGAATGCGCGGTCAACGCGGTCATGTCCGCTCCTGCGGGTGGGGGTCGGGACGTTCGTCGACTGGGCCGATGCCGACACCCTGGCGCCACCGGCCCGCGGCCGACAGGGGAGGACCGGCCCTCGGGGAGGGACCGTCGGCCCTTACGCGCCCCTGCCCGGCACGGGGAAGGTGAATCCCGGTGGCGCCCGGTCCTCCCCCGGCCGGCGCCACCCGTCCCGTCATCGACCCGGTGCTCGCGCACCAGTACGGAGGACAGACCTGTGGAGCGCACCCTCGTCGTCGGCGTGGACGGTTCCCCCGAGAGCCGGGCGGCGGCCGACTGGGCGGCTCGGGAGGCCGTACGCCGGGACCTGCACGTGCGCGTGGTCCACGCCTGGTCGTGGCAGCCGCTCGCCCTCCCCGTCGACCACGACCGCGAGGCCTGGGCCCGCCGGGCCCGGGAGGTGCTGGACGGGACGCAGGCCGAGCTCGGGCGCCGCCACCCCCGGCTCTCCCTCACCGTGGAGGCGGTGGCGGACGTCCCCGTGCCCGCCCTGCTGCGCGCCGCCAAGGAGGCGGAGATGCTGGTGATCGGAAGCCGCGGACACGGCGTTCTGGCCGGCTTCCTGCTCGGCTCGTACGGGCAACAGCTGATCGCCGCCGCCGAATGCCCCGTCGTCTCCGTCCGCGCCCGGCACGGCACGGCGGTGCCGGGGTCCGACGACGGCGAGGTGGTCGTCGGCCAGCAGGGCGGCGTGGCGGACTCCGCCGGCGTGCTGGGCTTCGCCTTCGAGGCGGCCGCGTCGCGCAGGGCCCCCCTGCGCGCGGTCCGGGCCTGGAGCCCGCCCCCGGTCTACGGCTACAGCCCCGGCTCGATGTGGATCGCGGACCGGTTCGCCGGGCTGGAGCCGTTCGAGAAGGCCGCGCTGGAGCAGGCGCTGGAGCCGTGGCGCACGCGGTACCCCGAGGTGGACGTGGTCGCGCACGTGGAGCTGGGCGGCGCGGGCCACGTGCTGCTCTCCGCCGCGTCGGACGCCGGGCTGCTCGTCGTCGGCCGGCAGATCCGGGAGTCGGCCCCGGGCGCACGTATCGGATCGACGGCCCATGCCGTCCTGCACCACTCGGCCTGCCCCGTCGCGGTCGTGCCGCACCGCTAGGGCCTATTCCGCGGAGGGGACCGGGTGCCGGCCGGGCGGGGTCAGGGCGTGGCTGGCGATCACGGCGGCCTGGACGCGCCCCTCCACCCCGAGCTTGACGAACAGCCGCGAGACGGTGTTCTTGACGGTCTTCTCCGCGAGGTGGAGCCGCTTGCCGATCTCCCTGTTGGTCAGCCCCTCGCTGACCATGAGGAGGATCTCCTTCTCCCGGTCCGTGAAGCCGGGGAGCCCCGGGACCCGCTCCTCCGGCGGCACGTCCCCGCGTACGCGTGCCATGAGCCGGGTGGTGGCCCCGGGGTCGAGCATCGACTGGCCGGAGGCCACCGTCCGGACGGCGGTCACCAGGTCGGTTCCGGTGATCTGCTTCAGGACGTAGCCGGAGGCCCCCGCCATCACGGCGTCCAGGAGAGCGTCCTCGTCATCGAACGACGTGAGCATCAGGCAGGCCAGGCCGGGCATCCGCGAGCGCAGCTCACGGCACACGCTCACCCCGTCGCCGTCCGGGAGCCGCACGTCCAGGATCGCGACCTGCGGGCGCAGCGCCGGAACGCGGGCCAGCGCCTGTGCGGCCGTGCCCGCTTCACCGACCACGGTCAGGCCCGGTTCGGCGTCCAGCAGGTCGTGGACCCCCCTGCGCACGACCTCGTGGTCGTCGAGCAGGAAGACGCGGATCGGCCCCGTCGCCGGGGAGGTGGCACCGCTGCCTGTCATGACGCGACTCCTTCGCCTGGGCTCGTCCCTGGACGCGCGGACACCGGCATCCTGCCCGCCGAACGGGCCGGTCGACAGGGCCGATCGGCCCTCATCCGACGGCGGCTTCCCGCCGGGTGCCGCCGGCCGGCCCTCCCGAGGAGGGACCTTCGGCCCTGTCCGAGGGCCTGACGGACCCTCCCGGGTACGCGCGCCACCGGATGGACTGGTGCCGCACGGGAAGGGCGCGGCTCCACGGAGCCGCACGCAGCGCGGAGGACGCCATGACGACCGCTTTGATCGACCTGAGGACCGTCGCCCGGAACGACTGGGGTCTGCGGCTCGCCCTGGCCGGGGAACTCGACTTCTACACGGCCGGACAGCTGGGGCCGAGGCTGCGCGAACTCGCCTCCTGCGGCTACCGGAACATCGTCCTGGACCTGCGCGGACTCACCTTCTGCGACAGCGCCGGCATAGACCTCCTGACCCGTTTCGACCGCCACTGCCGTACGGCGGGCACCCGGCTCCTCCTGTGCGACGTGCCGCCCCTGGTGGTCAAGTCCCTCCAGGTGCTCTCCGCCGACCGCGACCTGACGTTCACCGCCTCGTGAGCACGGAGCCGTCCCCGTGAGCCGGGATCGCGTGCCGTGCGCCCCGGGGCGGACCGGCCGGACGCCGCCCGCCCGGCACATGCGTGAGCTCGACAGGGCCGAGGCGCTGCGGCTCCTCGCCACCGTGTCGCTGGGGCGCATCGTCTTCACGCAGCACGCCCTGCCCGCCGTCCGGCCGGTCAACCACCTCGTCGACGGCGAGGACGTCGTCATCCGGATCCACGAAGGCGGGGCGCTCGCCTCCCTGGCGGCGCCGGCCGACGGCCCGGGCGTGGTGGTGGCCTACGAGGCCGATGCGATGGACCCCGACACCCACCTCGGATGGAGCGTCGTCGTCACCGGCTACGCCCGGCCGGTGGCCGACGCCGAGGACGTCGACCGGTACGCGGACCTGCTGCGGCCCTGGGTGGAACGGGCGACGACCCGGACCCTGCGCATCCGCCCCGATCTCGTCACGGGATTCCGGCTGGAGGCGGCGGCGCCCCCGCCCGCCCCGGTGATCCGCGGCTGACCCCCTGCCCCCCCGTCCTGTTTCCCTCAGCCGCCGGGGGTGAGCGGCGCCCGCCACACCAGCCGGCTGCCGCCCTCGTCGGGAGTCCCGACGGTGAAGGTCCCGCCCACGGCCCGCGCCCGCTCGTCGAGGTTGCGCAGACCGCTCCGGCGCCCCTGGGCGGGGATGCCCACGCCGTTGTCCGAGACGGTCAGCACGATCTCGCCCTGCCCGGCCTTGAGGGCCACCGCGACGCGGGTGGCCCGCGCGTGGCGGGCCGCGTTGCTGAGGAGCTCGCCCAGGACCGCCACCACGTGGTCGGCGATCTGCGGGGGTACGTCGGTGTCGAGGAGTCCCTCCATGCTCAGGATCGGCGGGTGGCCGAGGGAGGGGGCCGCGTCACCCACGGCACGGGCGGCACGGGCCCGCAGCCCGGGTTCGCCCTCGCGGTCCCGGGTGCGCAGTCCGAAGATCGTCGACCGGATGATCTTGATGGTCTCGTCCAGGTCGTCGACCGCCCGGCCGACGCGCTCGGCAGCCCCCTCGTGCTCCACGAGCCGGGCCGCGCTCTGCAGGGTCATGCCGGTCGCGAAGAGCCGCTGGATGGCCAGATCGTGCAGGTCGCGGGCGATCCGGTCGCGCTCCTCCAGCAGGGCGATCTGCTCGGCGTCCCGACGCCGTTCCGCGAGCTCCAGGGCGATCGCCGCCTGACCCGCGAAGGCGACGAGCGGCTCCAGCTCGCCCTCGCCGAACGCCGGGTCCCCCGCCGCGCGCGCGAGCAGCAGAACCCCCCGGCCCTCCCTCCCCGCGGTGCCGAGCGGGACCGCGACGGCCGGTCCCGCGCCGTCCTCGCGTCCCCGCGTCCCGGGTTCGTCCGCGCAGCGCCCGTCGCCCGAGGCCCGCAACGCGGTCACCGGCTTCCCCGCCCGGTGCGCGGCTCCGGAGAGCGTGCCGTCGAACGCGACCACGAGGCCCTGTTGCGCGTCCGCGCCCTCGCCGACGGCGAACTCCACGAGCAGGCCGTCGACCCCGTCCACCGGCACGGCGATGTGCGCGAGTCGCGCCCCGGTGATCTCCCGGGCACGGCGGGCGATGAGCTCCAGCACCGCCGGGCGCGAACTCCCGGACAGCAGGCTCTCGGTGATCTCCGCGTTGGCCCTGAGCCATCGCTGCTGGCGCTGCGCCCCCTCGTAGAGGCGTGCGTTGTCGATCGCCACGCCGGCCGCCACCGACAGGGTGGAGATCACCGTCTCGTCCTCGGTGTCGAAGTCGACCCCGCCCCGCTTGTCGGTCAGATAGAGGTTCCCGAACACCTCGTCGCGCACCCGGATCGGCACGCCGAGGAACGTACGCATGGGCGGATGGTCGGCGGGGAACCCGTGGGAGCAGGGGTGCGCTCCGAGGTCGGTCAGGCGCAGGGGCTCCGGGTGGTGGATGACCTCGCCGAGCAGTCCGTGACCGGCGGGCAGCGGACCGATCGCGGCGATCTGCGCGTCGGTGAGGCCCACGGTCAGGAACTGTGCGAGCGTGCGCCCGTCGGGGCCGATCACCCCCAGGGCCCCGTACTCGGCGTCCACGAGCAGCGCGGCCGCCTCCACGATCCGGCGGAGCACCTGGGCGAGGTCGAGTTCCCGCCCGACCGACACGACGGCCTCCAGCAGGCTGTGCACCCGGTCGCGGGTACCGCGCACCTCGTCGATGCGCACCTGGAGCTCGTCCAGCAGTTCGTCGAGCCTCATCCTCGGTACCCGGGTCAACGGATCCCCCACACCCACGCGCCACTCCTCCGCCTGCCACCCACTGGCACCACTGGGGCCAGCGTATCGACACGCGGGGGTGTGGATGACCTCCTTGCGATACTGCCGGCGCCCGGGTACGAGTCGCGGCGGGCGGCACTGCCGCGGTCGCCCGGACGGGCGCCGGTCTCAGTCGTCGCCGGCCCCGTGGCCGGGGCGCGGACGCCCGGACCACACGGGTTCGATGGCCGCCCACTCCGTCTCCCACGCCCGTGCGCTGCGTGCGTCGACGATCCGCAGGCGTACGGCGACCAGGGCGCCGGCCGCGAGGACGATCCCGCTCAGCACGCCCGTGCCGTAGCCGATGGCCCGCACGGCGACGTCACCGGTGGCGGGAGGGGCGGGTGCCGCGTCGCCCCGGTCGTCGACCCACACCTGGACGGCGTCGCCCGTGCGCGTGCCGGCCGGGACGGACACGGTCTGCGCGTGGGCCCGGTTCCCGGGGTAGTGCCAGGTGGCGGGCGCCACGGGCAGCGGCGGGCCGGCCGACCGGGGAGCGGCCACGTACGCGGTGCCGGCGGTCGTGGTGGCGGTCACGGTGTGCCGGTGGCCGGCGGTCGCCCCGACGGCCCTGCTGCCGTCGTCCCATACCGACCGGCCCACCAGGACTCCGCAGACCGCGGCCAGCAGGCAGGCCGACGCGAAGGCGGCGTGCAGGCGGGTGCGGGTGCGGTCGGCGTCCCGTCGGACCGGGTTGTCGGCCGCGTGTCTCGTCCAGTGGTACATGGGGTGCCTCCGCCGGTCCGGGGCGCGCGGGCCGCCCGGTCAGGCGGCGGCGAGCTCGGCGCTGATGTGGTGCGCCCAGGTCCGGATCCGTTCGGGGTTGCGGTGGTCGCCGCCCTTGCCCTGGCGGAGGAGGGCCTTGGCGAGGAATCCGGGGGTGCGGGCGGTGACGCTGCCGCCGAAGGTCATGTGCTCGCGGGCTCCCACGAGCTGCATCTGCCGGGCGACGGCGGCCACGGGCGGGATGTCCTTCTCCTCGGCGGAGCGGTCCAGGGGGCCGCTGCTGAACATCCACACGGGGCGGTGCCGCAGCAGGTCGGCGTTGCGTTCGGCGCAGCGCTCGGCCTTGCCGCTCCAGCGGCCCGCGTACAGGGCGCCGCCGATGACGACCGCGTCGTAGCCGCGGACGTCGTCGACGTCGTCGGCGGGCAGCACGACGGCGTCGAGACCGTCCTCGCGGAGGGTCGTGCCGATCTGCTCGGCGATGCCGGCCGTGGCTCCGTGCCGGCTGCCGTAGGCGACCAGGACTCGTTTGGTGGTCATGGCGGTTGTTCCTCGCTCTCCGCTCCGAGGGATGTCGGGGCTGGTGCCACTGTCGCGCGGTGGGCCGCTCGTCCGCTTGGGCCGGGCGGGTGCCGGGCCGGGGCCGAACGGCCCTCGCCGGGGCGACGTCCGGCAGGGTCCGGGAGGAGTCACGAAGCGTGCACCACACGGCGGCCGGTGAGCCTGAGGGGAGCCAGTTTCATCCAGTGGGTACGGGGGCCGCCCGCCCACGGGTGGGAGCGGGCCGTCGTGGTCAGGTGCCGGATCTCCTGGGGATCGGTGACGGCCTGGAGTTCGCCCACCGCCAGGACGCTCCAGCCGCCGGCGGTGACGTCGTCGATGTTGTCGATCTCGAAGGCGATCTCCGTGCCCGCCGCCCTGGCCGCGAGGGTCTCCGCGGCGGTGCGGAACGCGATGGCGGTACCCGCCACCACCATGTAGTTGACCGGGAGGACGGCCGGGCCCTCGGGGGTGAAGACCGCGATGCGACCCACGCCGTGCGTGCCCAGCAGCATGCGGCACTCCTCCTCGTCCAGTGCCGCCAGCGCGGTGTCGTGGCGGGCCGGCGCACGGCCCTGCACCCGGCCGGCGCTCGCGCCGGTGAGGTCGTCGACGGTGACGCCGAGGACGTCGGCGACCCGCACGAGGGTGCCGGCGGCGGGGCTGGCGGCGTGCTCCTCCAGGTAGGCGATGTAGTTGCCGTCGGCGCCGCACCTGCGGCCCAGCTCCTCACGGCTCAGGCCGAGGGCCTCACGGCGGCTGGCCAGGCGGCGGCCGAGGTCCGTGCGTCCGGGCGTGCCGCCGGCCGGCGGGTAGGGGGCACTGGGGCTTCTCTTCATGGTGATCACTGCTCCTGTGGTGGTACGGCGACCGCGTCGTGCGGCGGCGGGCCTGCGAGGACGACCTTGAGCGCGCCGGTCTCGCCCGCCCGCGAGAAGACGTGGTACGCCTCTTCCATCGCGTCCAGCGCGAAGCGGTGGGTGACCATCGCGGCGCCGGGCAGCCGGCCTGCGGCCATCATGCGCAGCAGCATGGGGGTGGACCGGGTGTCGACGAGGCCGGTGGTGAGGGTGACGTCCTTGATCCACAGGTCTTCGAGGTGCAGGGTCGCGGGCTTGCCGTGGACGCCGATGTTGGCGACCCGGCCGCCGGGACGCACCATGCGGGTGCACATCTCGAACGCCTCGGGAACCCCGACCGCCTCGATGACGACATCGGCGCCGAGCCCGTCGGTCAGGTCCTCGACCAGCTTCTCGGGCTCCTCCCGCGCGCCGGCCGTGGCGTCCGCGCCGAGGTCGCGGGCGGCGGCGAGCCGGGAAGCCGCCAGGTCGACGGCGATCGTCCGGTACGGGCTGTAGAGCGAGGCGGTGGCGATGGCCGCCAGCCCGATGGGACCGGCGCCGACCACGACGACGGTGTCACCGGGACGGACCCGGCCGTTGAGGACGCCGACCTCGTAGGAGGTCGGGAAGATGTCCGCGAGCAGGACCGCTTCGTGGCTCGGCAGGGCGCTGGGCAGCGGGTGCACGGAGAGGTCCGCGAAGGGCACGCGGACGTACTCGGCCTGGGTGCCGTCGATGGTGTGGCCCAGCACCCAGCCGCCGCCCCCGCGGCACTGCCCGTAGCGGGCTTCGCGGCAGAAGCGGCAGCGGCCGCAGGCCGAGATGCAGGAGATCAGGACCCGGTCGCCGGGGCGGACGGTGCGGACGTCGCCGCCGGTCTCGACGACGGTGCCGACGGCCTCGTGCCCCAGGACGCGGCCCGGGGTGACCTCGGGGACGTCGCCCTTGACGATGTGCAGGTCGGTGCCGCAGATGGTGACGGCGTCGACCCGGACGATCGCGTCGGCGGCGTCCTTGATCGCCGGGTCGGGGACGTCCTGCCAGGAGGTCCGTCCGGGCCCGTGGAAGACGAGTGCCCTCATCGCGCGGCCCTCTCTGTGTGCGGTGCGGACGTGCGGTCACCGCCAGACTGTGCCCGGGTCCTGCCGCCACGCTTGGGCCGGTCGGGCCCCACCGGGGACCGGAAGGACCCCTCCCGTCCGGGGGCCGTCCTGTTCCGCTGAGGCGGCCCCCGCCCGGATCCGGGGTCAGCCGGCGTGGACGTGGGGGCGGCGGGCCCGGTCGGGTTCGGCCTCGCGGATGACCTCGCGGGTGACGGGTGCGACCTCGCCCTGGCCGAAGAGGAAGAACCGGAAGAAGTTGGCCATCGGGTTGCCCTCGGTCCACTCGAAGTAGATGTGGGGCCGCTGGCCGGTCTCGTCGCGGACGTGGAGCAGGAGGGCGGCCAGCGCGTTGGGGATGCTGGAGCTCTCCAGGGTCAGGACGCGGTAGCGGCCGTGCAGCACCTCGCCGCGTACCCGCATGCCGGACTCGAATTCGGAGGCGTCCAGGACCGTGACCTCGACGAACATGACGTCGTCCTCGGCCGGGATGTCGTTGTCCGCGCGGATCTGCGCCTTCTTCTGCCGGTACTCCTCGACGTCGCGGTTGCCGGGCTCGTTGGCGATGAACCGGATCGTGCGGTTCGCGGTGTCGCGGATGAACCGCTCGGCCATGTCGTCGAACTCGATGTGCGTCACGCGCAGCTCGAAGACGCGGGCCAGGCGCGAGAGGAGGGAGAGCGCCATGATGCCGCCGATGAAGCAGGCGCCGATCTTCACGCCGTCCGGCCGCTCCACCACGTTGACGGCCGTGGTGTAGATGAAGACGGCCGAGATGACGCCGAAGCCGATGGTCCAGCCGCGCTCCCCGGCCCGGCGGGCGGCGATGGTCACCGCGACGGCGGCCGAGGTGATCAGGACGAGGACGCCGGTGGCGTAGGCGCCGCCCTGCGCGTCGACGTCCGCGTTGAAGAGCCAGGTCACCAGGAAGGCGATCAGCGTGAAGACGATGACCATCGGGCGCAGGGCGCGGGCCCAGTGCGGGGCCATGCCGTAGCGGGGCAGGTAGCGCGGCATGAGGTTGAGCAGGCCGGCCATCGCGGAGGCGCCCGCGAACCACAGGATCAGGATGGTGGAGGTGTCGTAGACGGTGCCGAAGGCGGAGCCCAGGTATTCGTGGGCCAGGTAGGCGAGGGCACGGCCGTTGGCTTCGCCGCCGGGCTCGAACTGGGCGGCCGGGATCAGCAGCGTCGTGATGAGGCTGGAGCAGATCAGGAAGACGCTCATGATCACGGCGGCCGTGGTGAGCAGCTTCTTGGCGCCGCGGATCCGTCCGGCGGGCTTCTCCTCGGTGTCGGCGTGGTCGCCCTCGACGTGGGGCATGACCGCCACGCCGGTCTCGAAGCCGGACAGGCCGAGCGCGAGTTTGGGGAACACGACGAGGGCGATGGCGACCATCATGAGGGGGTTGCCGTGCTCGGCGACCAGCGCGCTGGTCCAGTCGGTGATGACCTGCGGCTCCGTGAACACCTTCCACAGCCCGACCGCCACGACGATGACGTTCAGGGCGAGGTAGGTGGCCACCAGGACCACCGCGACGCCGATGGCCTCGCTGAACCCCTTGAGGAAGACGCCCCCGAGCAGCGCGATCAGGATCAGGGTGATCAGGACCTCGTGGCCGTGCAGCGTGCTGTTGAGGTGCGGGTTCTCCACCATGTGCGCGGTCGCGTCGGCGGCCGACAGGGTGATGGTGATCAGGAAGTCCGTCGCCGCGAACCCCAGAAGGGTCAGGACGAACAGCTTCCCCTTCCAGAAGGAGAGCAGCTTCTCCAGCATGGCGATGGAACCCTCGCCGTGCGGGCTCTCCTCGGCCACCCGCCGGTAGACGGGCAGCGCGCCGAACAGGGTCAGCAGCACCAGCACGATGGTCGCCAGCGGCGAGAGCAGGCCGGCCGCGAGGAAGGCGATGCCGGGCTGGTAGCCGAGGGTGGAGAAGTAGTCCAGACCCGTCAGGCACATGACCCGCCACCACGGCCGGCCGTGCGGCTGCGCTGCGGCTTCCTTGACGGCGGGCGAACCGCTCTGGGCGGTCAGGCCTTCCAGCATCCACGCACGCAGTCGCGTGGAGCGGGCAGGGATGGCCATCGTGGGGGGCTCCTGTCATACGGTGAGATTCAGCCATCGGAGTCGACGGCTGGGCCAGCGTACGCAGCGAGAACGCAGCCAATACGTCTATAGCCTTGTCTGACGGAATCCTGACGCGCTCTTAACGCCCGTCCTTCCGGTGGCCTAGGCAACGTCCTCCCGCCGGGTGCCCGGCGAGGAGGTCCCGTGACCGCCCTCAAGGATGCGCAGGCATCGCGTCAGAGGTGCGTCAGGGTCCGACCACAACGCCGCCACCAGGCCTAACGTCGTTCTCATGGGACGAGGTTTCACTCATGCCGGGCCCGGTTCCCGGGACGCCGACGCGGCGTCGTCCGGCCCTCGCGCACACGACCTCCTCTGGGCCGCGGAGATGCGCTCGGCCGTCGGTGTCGCGTCCCTCCTGTGCACGGCCCTGTTCTGCGTGGACGCCGCTTCCGGGAGGCTCGACGTGACGCGCGGCGCCCTGTGGACCGGCCTGGCCTTCCTCGTCTTCGCCATCATGCTGCCGCACCGGGTCTCCGTCCGCCCGGGGCTGCTGAGCGCGCGACGGATGCTGGGGACGGACACGGTCCGTACCGATTCGCTCGTCTCGGTCCGCTGGTCCGACGGGGTGTCCCAGCGGCTGATCCTCCGGGACGCGCAGGGGGGCCGGGTCGAGATCGACCCGGCGGTCCTGGTCCGCAATCCGGCGGTGTGGCACCTTCTGGACACGGACAGCCGTACGTCGATCCGGCGCGGCACCCTGCGGGAGGGCGCGGCCGCCCTGCGGGAGCTGGCGCGGCGCATCGACCGCGAGACGGCCCGGACGGTGTTCAAGGTGTCCGGTATGCGGTGACCCGCTCCCGGTGGCGCGACCGTGTCGGCCCGGTCAGCGGGCGTCGGTGCCGGACGCCCTGGGGGCACGGGCCCTGATCAGCGATCCGGCGGCCAGGGCCGCCAGCAGCAGGGCGCCTCCCGCCCACCAGAGTGTGTCGCTGTACCCGTGCAGCAGCTGCTCGGACTGGGTCTCCTCCGACGAATCGGCCAGACGGGCCCCGATGAGGGTCACGAGCAGGGCCGCACCGATCGACTCGCCCACCGTCTGGGCCATCACCACGGCCGCCGAGACCGCGCCGGAGCGCCGCTCGGCGACGCCTGCGGTGGCGGTGGCGAAGAGCGGCCCGTAGGCCAGACCGCCGCCGAACCCGGCGAGGAGCATGCCGGGCAGGATACGGGGCCCGTACGCGCTGCCGGAGTCGACACCGGCGAGGAGCAGCGTCCCGGCGGCGGCGGTGACCAGCCCCGACGCGATCAGTACGCCGGGCGCGAGGCGGTCCTGGAGACGCGCCGAGACCTGCGTGGCGGCGATGGCGGCCGCGACGGCCAGCGGGAGGATCATCACGCCGGTCATCCCCGGCGTGGAGCCGGAGACGTACTGCATGTGCACGCTCAGCGTCGGCAGCAGCGCCAGGAACCCGGCGCCGGTGAGGACCACCACCAGGGCGCAGCCGACGCGGTCGCGGCGCCCGCCGGGGTACCCGGCCGACGGGGCGCCGGCCGTCGCGGCCAGCCGCCACAGGAAGGCCGCGAGCAGGAGGACGCCCGCCGCGACGAGGCCCAGGGCCAGGGGGGTGGTCCAGCCGAGCCGCCCGCCCTCGTCCATGCCGTAGGCCAGGGCGGCGGCTCCGGCGGAACCGGCCGGCACGCCGAGGGGGTCGAAGCGGGCCCCGGCGCCGCGCGGGAGGCCCGGCAGCAGGGTGGCCGCGCCGGTCACCGCGAGCGCCGCGAGCGGGACGGTGGCGAACTGCGACATGCGCCAGGACACCAGCTCCGCGAGCCAGCCGCCGGCGAGCAGACCGAGCGCGCCGCCGCCGGCCGCGACCGCGCCGTAGACCCCGAAGGCCCGTGCGCGTTCCTTCGGGTCGCTGAAACCGGTGGACACCGAGGACAGCGCGGCCGGTGTCAGCATGGCGGCGAACCCGCCCTGCAGGGCCCGCGCCGCGATCAGCAGGCCGGGGTCGCCGGCCGCGCCGCAGAGCGCGGAGGCCAGCGCGAAGCCGGCCAGGCCGGTGATCAGGGCCCGCTTGGCGCCCACGCGGTCGCAGACGTAGCCGCCGGGCAGCAGCAGCGCGGCGAAGGCGACCGCGTAGGCGGTGACCGCGTCGAACCCGTCGTCGGCGAAGCCGAGATCGGCCTGGATGGTCGGCAGGGCGGTGCTGAAGCCCATCACGTCGAGCAGTACCAGCAGCTGCGTCAGGGCGATCACGCCCAGGCCCCACCAACGCCTGGGGTGCGGCGCCGCCGGGTCGGGAAGGGCGGCAGGGGGCGGCCCGAAGCCCTGCGCGGTGGACCGCTCCGCGGCCCGGGGCGTGGCCGGGGGTGGGGGCGTGGGTGCGTACGGGGGCGGGGGCGCGGCCACCGGCTGGTACTGGCGCGGCACGGAGGGGACACGGGGGTCCGGCTGCGCGGAGGGGGTGGTCTCGGGGGCCCAGTCCAGCAACCGGGCTGCGCGGCGGCCGAGTTGGGCCAGTACCGCGCCCGGCAGCCACTCCCCCGCCGGTTCGACCGCCGTCCGTTCGGCGATCTCGCGCGGGGTCGGCCGGGCGGCGGGGTCCTTCTCCAGGCAGGCCCGCACGAGGCCGGTCAGCGGCTGCGGCACGCCGGTGAGGTCAGGTTCCTCCTCGGCGACCCGGAAGAGGTGGGCGTTCAGCCCGGAGTCGGCGGCGCCGAACAGAAGCCGGCCGGTGGAGGCGTACACGAGGACGGCACCGAGACAGAAGACGTCGCTGGCGGGGGTGAGTTCACGGCCGCGGACCTGCTCCGGGGACATGAAGCCGGGGGAACCGATGAGCATGCCGGTACGGGTGTGCAGGCTGTCCCCGGTGAGGCTGTCCATCGCCCGCGCGATGCCGAAGTCGATGACGCGGGGGCCGTCGACGGTGACGAGCACGTTGGACGGCTTGAGGTCGCGGTGGATCAGGCCCGCCTCGTGCACGGCCCGCAGGGCGACGGCGAGCCGGTTGGCGAGGGTGTGCACCGAGTACTCGGGCAGCGGCCCGAAGTCCTCGGCGACCACGGTGCGCAGGTCGGGCCCCGGGATGTACTGCGTCGCCACCCACGGCACGGCGGCGTCCGGGTCGGCGTCGAGCACCGCTGCAGTCCAGTCCCCGCCCACCCGCCGGGCGGCGGCCACCTCGCGGGCGAAGCGCCTGCGGAACTCGGGGTGTCCGGCGTGCTCGGCCTGCACGACCTTCACCGCGACGGTCCGGCCGCCCTCGGAACGGCCCAGATAGACCAGGCCCATGCCGCCCTCGCCCAGCCGGGCGATCAGACGGTACGGGCCGATGCGGGTCGGGTCTGCTGCGATCAACTGGTCCACGGGGCGAAGTATGCCAACTGTCCGGCGGGAACGGACCCCGGCTCCGGACACCGGAAGCCGCCGCCCCCTCCGGACGGCGGGCCGAGGCCGCTTCCGCCCGGAAGGGGGACCCGCGGCCCCGGCCGTGCGCCGTCAGCTCAAGGGCTGTTGGACCAGCCAGCTGGTGTCGGCGGCCCAACTGGCGGCGCTGTCCCAGCTGTTGCTGCCGCCGTCGCTCGCTGTGTAGGCGGTGTACGCGTAGTGGCGCAGGTACTTCGCCGGATAGTTGACCGACCGGAAGGAGGATCCCTGGCCGCTGTTGCCCGGGGTGGGGCAGAAGGTGGCGTCCTGGGCGAAGGTGCCTCCGCCGTCGTCGTCGTTCAGGTAGAGCTGGAAGTTGCGGTGGCGCAGGAACCGGCCGGGTGCGTCGGCGGACTCGAAGGAGAGGCAGGAGGTGTCGGCCAGGCCGGCGCGTACGGTCCAGGTGGCCGCGGCCTTGGCAGCGGCGGGGCCGGAGGGGTCGACGGTGGAGAGGACGACCTTGGCGTCGGTGTCGTCGTGGCGGAGGTAGCCGGTCGTGCAGCAGGCGGTGGTGGCCCGCAGGGAGATCCGCGAGCCCGGTGTGAGGGCACCGGGTGTGCCGGTCGGGGCGCTGCTGTAGCCGGCTGCGGCGATGTTGGCCTGGACGGCGCTCTCGGTGGCGTCGGAGGGGTAGCCCGAGGTCATCACGCCCTCGTAGAAGGTGCCGGCGCCCGTGGTGCTGTTGTCGCCGCCGATGCCGAGGATGATCGCGCCCTGCTTCTTCATCGGGTTGTAGCCGGGTGCGTTGGGGCGCACACCGCTGTAGTAGGTCGACAGGCCGCCCGCCTGGGCGTTGCCGCCGCGGATGGCCCACTGGTTGGGGCCGCCCTTGACGATGGCCGTCTGGAACCGGTTGGCGACGCTCGGATCGTTGGCGTTGTAGCCGCGGTTGACGCCCGAGAACAGCCCGTTCTCCAGGTCGGCCATGACCCAGGGGCCGGTGCCGCTGCCGTAGCCCCAGCCCTTGTTGTCGCCGAAGTAGATGGCTTCCATGGTGCCGTTGCCGTCGTCGTTGCCGGTGGTCTCGGCGTTGCCGTAGTCGAAGCAGCAGCCGCCGTTGAAGTGCGTGCCGTCCAGCACCGCGTACATGCCCTCCGGCTGGTCGCCGGTCGCGATGCCCGAGGTGTGGTTGTTCCGGTAGCCGGTACCGGGGGCGACGTAGACGCCGTACGCCTTGTGCCCGGCGACCGTGACCGGCGCCTCGACGGCGTTGGCCAGGTTGTCGCTGCCGCCCGCGGCGGGGCCGGGGAAGTGGCCCCGGGGGGCCTGGGTGAGGTGGTTGCCCTTGCCGGTCTGGTCGTACAGGGCGGTGATGACGCAGCTGGTGCCGGCGCAGAACGCGTCCTGCGCCGCCGCGTCGGCGTACCCGCCGGCCCCCAGCGGGCCGATGTCCTTGAGCCCGTTGTCCGAGGCACGCCTCACCTGGTAGAGCGGGCCGCCGTACGTCGCGTACAGGGCCCTGGTGGTGCTGTGGGCGGCCACGCAGGGGGTGGAACCCGCGGCGTAGATGTCGCAGGGGCCCTGGGCGACGGCCTGGGAGGGGCTGGTCGCGGCCATGAGCAGCCCGGCGGCGAGGACTGCGGCGGAACAGGCCGCGCGCACCGTGCGCCAGCCCTTTCGGATCCGTGGTCCGGTCATGGGGTTCTCCTTCACGGGGGGGGGTGGGCGGGGGCGGCACGTCCCCGGCGCGCGGCCGTGCCGGCTGCTCGGCTGCTCTTCCTGCACCGAACGGAAAGAGGCGTGGCTGCTCCTGCCTGATTTGTTAGCGCTAACAATGGGCGCCGACGGCATGCGCAGAGAAGGACGACCCGGGGTGGGCCCACTATGGCCAGCGGCCCGATGCACCGTCAAGGCTCATGCAACAGATCCTCGTTGCGCACCGCTTCTTGCCGGTCGGCCCTCTGCTGTGAGCGCTCACACCACCTCGCGACCTCGTCGGCCCACCCGCGGCCCGCGGCGAGCCGGCGCTTTCGCTCCGCAGCTTCCTCCGGCCGGTCACGGGCGTGGACGGGGTGGCGGTGCTGTGCAAGCCTGGGCCCATGTCGATCACCGCCACCGTCGCGGTCCTGCTCATCGCAGCCGTGCACGTCTACATCCTGGTCCTGGAGATGTTCCTGTGGACGGGCCCCAAGGCCCGGGCCGCCTTCGGGACCACCCCCGCGTTCGCCGCCGAGACGAAGACGCTCGCGGCCAATCAGGGGCTGTACAACGGCTTCCTCGCCGCGGGCCTGGTGTGGGGCGCCGTCGCGTCCGATCCGGTGGGTTTCCAGGCGAAGGTGTTCTTCCTGGCGTGCGTGGCCGTGGCCGGCGCCTACGGTGCCGCGACGGCCAGCCGGAAGATCCTCCTCGTCCAGACCGTGCCGGCCCTGATCGCGCTGGCCCTGGTGCTGGCGGCCCACTGACGACGACCGGCACCCGGGCACCCAGGCCCCCGACCGGGCGGGTTCATGCGCCCGGGCCGGGGCCCCCGGCCCGGGCGTCGTCGTCAGTGCTGGAGGGTCAGCAGGCCCGGACGGTAGGGCCACAGGCCGTAGTCGCCGCCCACCTTGGGGTCGCGGCCCTGGTAGAGGAACCGCAGGTTGCAGGGATCGACGGTGAACGTCTGGTCCGCGCCGGTGCGGATCAGTTCGCCGTGACTGATGTCGTTCGTCCAGCCGGCGCCGCTGTTGGCCCTGCCTGCGAAGGGGTTGCCCTCGGTGGCGGCCTGCGGGGTCCACGAGCCGTTCAGCGCGGTGGCCGTGAAAGAGCGGAAGTAGCGCCCCTGCGCGCCCCTCGCCTCGACGATCATGAGGTAGCGGTCCTGGCCCTGGAGCTTGTAGACCTGCGGGGCTTCGAACAGGTTGTCCGCCGTGTCGCTCATGACCACGGTCGAGGCCGTGCCGAAACTGCCCGGGAAGTTCCCGATCGGCATACCGGCCCGGTAGATCTTGCCGTTGTCACCGGCGAAGAACAGGTACATGTTCGTCCCGTCGCCGATGAGCGTCTGGTCGATGGGTCCCGTTCCGGTGCCGGCGATGCTCCCGGAGAAGAGCTCCTGCTCCGCCGACCAGCCGTTCGGGTTGGAGGGGTCGGTCGACGTCCGGTAGGAGAAGGCGGTCCTGCCCCACTGGTAGGCGAGCACCCAGATGTTCTTCGGCGCGAAGTGGAAGAGCGTGGGCGCGACGGTGGAGGAGGACATCCCGTTCTGGGCGGCCGAGGCCATCTGCGGCCAGTCGGTGAACAGGCCGAAGTTCATCGAGCCCCACTTCGACCCCGTGTCGTGCGTGGTCGCGTAGACGAGCTGCCGGCCGTTGTAGGGGGCGACGGTGAAGTCCTTGAGCGAGGCCCACCCCGGCTTGGGCTGCGCCAGGGGGCCGGTTGACGTCCAGCGGTACGTCGACGGGAGGGCGCACGTGCCGGGGGCGCCGCCGCCGACCCGGACGAGCTGCCACTGCTGGTTGGTGCCGCCCCAGTCGTCGTACTGGACGACGTTCGCGTTGTCGGCGGTGGATCCGCCCTGCACTTCGAGGACCTTGCCGCTGTGGCGCGCGATGAGCCGCACGTAGCCGTCGGGACTGTCGGCGAGCCGCCACTGCTGGTTGGTCCCGTTCACGTCGGTCCACTGGACGACCGGGGCGCCGTTCGCGGTGGACCCGTTCTGGACGTCCAGCACCTTGCCGGAGTGGCGGGAGGTGATGCGGTAGTAGCCGCCACCGGCGTCGACGAACCGCCACAGCTGCTGGCTCTGGTCGTTCCTGGTCCACTGGGTGATGCGGGCCCCGTCGCCCGTCGCCAGGTTGTGGACGTCCAGGGCCTTGCCGCTGTTGCGGTTGACCAGCGCGTACGAGGCGTCGGGGTCGACGGCCGTCGCCGCGCCGGCGGGCTGCGCGCCGAGGACCGCGGCCAGGAGCAGCAGGGGCCCCAGGAGGGCGAGCAGGCGTCGTACCGGGCGGGCCGGGGACGGAGGGGAGGGACGGCGCAACCGCATGGGTGAGCTCCTTCGGGGTGGAAGGTGAGAGGGGATGAGGGGGACAAGAAGGGACGAGGGGTCTGCGGCCTTCGGGCTACCGGCGAGGCCAGGCATGTTAGCGCTAACAATTTTGCGCGGCCGGCACGCGCCTACACGTCACCGCGGCGCCTCGGGAGCGGTCACGTGCGAGGGGTCAGCCCTTGGTGGCGCCCGCGGTGAGACCGCCGATCAACTGCCGCTCGGCGACGGCGTAGAAGGCGAGGGCGGGGACCATCGCGAGCACGATGTAGGCGAGGACGAGCGCGTAGTCGGTCGAGTACTGGCCCTGGAACTGCTGGACCCCGACCGGGACCGTCTGCCAGGTCGGTCCGTCGAGCACGAGCAGCGGCAGGAAGAAGTTGTTCCAGCTCGCGACGACCGCCAGCACGGACACCGTGCCGAGCGCCGGGCGCGCCATCGGCAGCAGGATCCGCCAGAAGAAGCGGAACTTGCCGCAGCCGTCCATGACGGCCGCTTCCTCGACCTCCGCCGGGATGGTCCGGAAGAAGCCCCGCAGGATGACGATCGTCGTGGGGAGCCCGAAGGCCGCCTGGGGAAGGACCACGCCGAGCGGGTTGTCGAGCAGGCCGAAGGTGCGCAGGAGCAGGAACAGCGGCAGGACGGCCACCGCGAACGGGAACATCAGCCCGATCGTGAACAGCGTGTAGAACAGTTCCCTGCCCCGGAAGGCGTAGCGGGCCAGCACGAACGCCGCCATCGCGGACGCCGCCACCGTGCAGCACGTCGTGGCGACCGCGATGCCCGCGCTGTTGGCGATCTGCCGCCAGAACATGCCGTCGCCGAGGATCCCGGTGTAGTTGCCGGCCTTCCACCGCTCGGGCGGCCCGAACGGGTTGGTCGTCAGCTCGCCGGTGCTCTTGAACCCGGAGATCACCGCGTAGACGAGCGGCACGGCGACGAACGCCCCGATCAGCCAGACCACGGCGTGCAGGGACAGGCCACGCGCCGCCCTTCGGACCTTCATCGGCCGCCTCCCGGGGTGACGGCCCCGCTCAGGTCCCGGCGGAGCACGTAACGCTGGTAGAAGAGGGAGAAGACCAGGCTGATCACGAACAGCACCACGCTGATCGCACTGGCATAGCCGACCTGGTAGCGCTTGAACCCGAACTGGAACATCGAGATCGCCATCGTCTCGGAGGAGTGGTTGGGTCCGCCCGCGGTCATGACCCACACGAGGTCGAAGAGCTGGATGGCTCCTATGATCGAAAGGAAGGTGCTGATCCGGATCGTCGGTCCGAGCAGCGGCAGCGTCACGTGCCGGAAGCGCTGCCAGGGGCCGGCGCCGTCGATGGCGGCGGCCTCCAGGACCTCGCCCGGGATGCTCTGCAGTCCGGCGAGGAAGAGCATCATGTGGAACCCGAAGTACTTCCAGGTCATGACCGTGAACAGGGTCGGTACGACCGTCGAGGGGTCGGCGAGCCACTTCCCCCTCAGCCCCTCCAGGCCGAAGGCGCCGGCGAGGTGGTCGGCCATGCCGGCACCGGGGAGGAAGACCATCGTGAACAGGACCGCGGTGACCACCTCGGACAGGACGTACGGGGCGAAGAACAGCATCCGGTAGACGGCCCGTCCCCGCAGCCTCTGGTTGAGGAGGACGGCGGTGAACAGGGCGAAGGGCAGCTGGAGGGTGACCGACAGGGCGATCAGGTACAGCCCGCGCTCCAGGTCTCCGAGGAAGACCCGGTCGTGCAGCAGCCTGGCGTAGTTCTCCAGGCCGGCGAAGTCGTCCATGGGCCCGGTGCCGTTCCACCGGAAGAGACCCGTGTAGACGGCGACGACGATCGGGGCGAGGACGAAGACGAGGAAGAGGACCAGGGCCGGGACCAGGAACCAGGCGGTGGACGCCCAGGTTCCCCACCCGCCCGGGCCCGGGCGGCGTCCCGGGGCGGGCGCTCCCACCGGTAAGGCCGTGCGCGGCCGTTCCCCGGCGAGGGCGGACAGGGAGTCAGACACCCTTCGCCGCCTCGGTGATCGACGTGGTGACCTGCTGGGGCGTCTTCTTGCCCGCGATGAGGTCGGCGACGCTGTCGTTGACCTCCTGGCCGACCGCCGGCGGGTAGGCCTGGTCGAGGAAGAGCTGGAAGCCCGTCGCCCCGACGAGGCTGTCGGCCACCGCCCTGCGGTTGGTGTCGGCGAGCCCGCTCTCCGCGCCTTTGACCACCGGCAGGTAGCCGTTCGAGGCCACCAGTCTGGTCTGGTTCTCCAGGACGAAGAACCTCAGGAAGTCCAATGCCTCCTTCGGGGCTCCTTTGCGCAGCGCGAAACCGCCGCCACCGCCGAGCACCTCGGTGACCCGGCCGGCGCCGCCGTCGACCGTCGGAAAGGGAAAGAAGCCCAGGTCCGCTCCGAGGTCCGTGCCCGCGTCCTTCTGGACCGACGGCGCCCACTGGCCCATCAGCTCCATGGCGGCCTTGCCGTTGCCCATGGTCGCGGCCTGGCCGCCGGGAGCGGCGTAGCCGGCGCCGAGGAAGCCCGGCTGGAACGGCTGGAGGTCGACGAGCTCCTTGAGGTGGCTGCCCGCCCGGACGAAGCCTTCGCCGGTGAAGTCCTTGGCGGCGGCGGCCTGCCCCAGGGCGGGGAGCCCGGCGACCCGCATCGCGAGGTAGGCCCAGTAGAAGTGGCCCGGCCATTTCTCCTTGCCCGCGAGGGCGATCGGAGTGACGCCGGCCGCCTTGAGCTTCCCGACGTCTTCGAGCAGCTCGGCCCAGGTGGCCGGGGGAGCGGTGATGCCGGCCCGGGCGAAGAGCTTCTTGTTGTACCAGAAGCCGACCATGCCGATGTCGTAGGGCACCGCGTAGGTCCGCCCCTCGAACCGGTAGGGCTGGAGCGAGACCGGGGTGAGGTCGGACGACCAGCCGAACGCGTCGGTGAGGTCCTCGACCAGCCCCGCGTCGACCTGCTGCCGCAGCACGCCGCCGCCCCAGGTCTGGAAGACGTCGGGGAGCCTGCCCGACGAAGTGACCGCCGTCATCTTGGACTTGAACGCCTCGTTCTCCAACGAGGTCGTCTTGATAGCGATGTTCGGGTGGGCGGCCGTGAACGCCGAGGACAGCTGCGGGAACAGGGACCTGCCCGGTTCCGTGGTGGCGATGTTCCACCACGTGAGGGCCACCTTCCCGTCGGCCGCCGGCGCCGAGCCGGAGGCGCCGCCGCCGCAGGCCGCGGTCAGGGAGACGGACAGGGCGGTCAGGCCCGAGAGCGCGAGGAAACTCCGTCGACTCGGGGGTGAGCTGGCCATGGGACCTCCGGGGTGAGGAAAGCCGGTTCGAGTTCGAAATGTTTCGTAACATTCTTGAATTCGCGCTGCCACAAACTAGGAACGCAAGGTCCTCCGGTCAAGCCTTCTTGCCGAATTACCGTTCACACAAGCCTTCTTACTGCTTGACAATCGGGTCGCACCCGCCGGAAACTCCTCGAAAGTTTGCGATATCTGTCGCCAGCCCGAGACGGTCGGGCGGAGGAGAGAAGTTGAGCGAGCAGCGTCCGACCCTGGCCGTCATCGCCGCTGAGGCGGGGGTCTCCCAGGCCACCGTGTCCAAGGTGCTCAACGGCCGCGCCGATGTCGCGGCTTCGACCCGCGAACGGATCGAGAGCCTGCTGCGGTCCCACCGCTACCTCCACCCCGGCCGGCAGGGCAGGGCCCGCAGATCGGGCCTGGTCGACCTGATCATCGGCGGTCTGGACAGCGCGTGGGCGGTGGAGATCCTGCGGGGCGTCGAGGCGGAGTGCGCCCGGCGGAGCGTCGGCACCGTCGTGTCGCTCGTCCCGCCGGGCGAGGCCACGCCGTCGAGCTGGGCCGCGCTGCCGGTCCTGCACCACAGCGACGGCGTCATCCTGGTCACCGCCTCGGTCACCCGTGCCCAGCGCGCCCAGATCGAACAGGCCGGGGTGGCGCTGGTCGTCATCGACCCGATCGACCTGCCGGGCAACGGGGTGCCGAGCATCGGCGCCACCAACTGGGCGGGCGGCCTGGCCGCCACAGAGCACCTGCTGGAGCTGGGCCACCGCCGGATCGCCGCGATCGGCGGGCGCAGGGAGATGCTCTGCAGCCAGGCCCGCATCGACGGGTACCGCGCCGCGCTGGAGCGGGCCGGCGTCGAGGTCCGCCGCGACCTGATCCGGTTCGGCGACTTCCAGCACGAGGGCGGGTTCCGGTGCGCCCGCGAACTGCTCGCGCTCCCCGAGCCGCCGACCGCCGTCTTCGCCGGCAGCGACCAGCAGGCGATGGGCGTCTACGAGGCGGCCCGCCAAGGCGGGCTGCGCGTCCCCCAGTACCTCAGCGTGGTCGGCTTCGACGACCTGCCGATGTGCGAGTGGCTGTCCCCGCCGCTGACGACGGTGCGCCAGCCGCTGGAGGAGATGGGCCGGCTCGCCGCTCGCACACTGTTCCAGCTGCTGGACGGCCAGCCCCTGGTCAGCCCCAGGATGGAGCTCTCGACCGAGCTCAAGGTCCGCCTCTCCACCGCCCCGCCCCGTCTCTAGGAGAACTCCTTGACCGAGCCCTGGCGCGACCCCCTCCTGCCCGTGTCCGTGCGCGTCGCCGATCTGCTGGAACGGATGACCCTGGAAGAGAAGGCCGGGCAGCTCACCGCCTTCTGGGCGCAGCCCTCGGCTCCGGGGGCGCCGGTCGCGCCCATGGAGGACGATTCCGGCGAGTCCGCACCGGACCTCGACCACCTCGCCGCCCACGGGCTCGGCCACCTCACCCGGGTGTACGGCACCGCGCCGGTCACCGCGAAAGCCGGAATGGAGCGGCTCGCCTCGCTCCAGCGGCAGGTGGCCGCGTCCGGCCGGTTCGGGATCCCGGCCCTCGCCCACGAGGAGTGCCTGACCGGGTTCATGACGTGGGGGGCGACGGTCTTTCCCGCACCGCCCGCCTGGGGCGCCTCGTTCGACCCCGGGCTCGTGCGCCGGATGGCCGCCGCGATCGGCGCGGGGATGCGGCGGACCGGTGTCCACCAGGGGCTGGCTCCGGTCCTCGACGTGGTCCGCGACTACCGGTGGGGCAGGACGGAGGAGTGCATCGGTGAGGACCCCTGCCTCGTCGGAGCGATCGGCACCGCCTACGTGCAGGGTCTGGAAGGCGCGGGGATCGTGGCGACGCTCAAGCACTTCGCCGGTTACTCGGCCTCCCGGGCCGGCCGGAACATGGCCCCCGTCGCCGTGGGACCGCGCGAGTTCACCGACGTGCTGGTCGAGCCTTTCGTACGGGCGCTGCGCGAGGGGGGCGCCCGGTCGGTGATGAACAGCTACACGGACGTGGACGGCGTCCCGGTGGCCGCCGACGAACGACTGCTGACCGGGCTGCTCAGGGGTGAACTCGGCTTCGGCGGTGTGGTGGTCGCCGACTACTACGCCGTCTCCTTCCTGGAGACCCGGCACGGCGTCGCCGGATCGCGCGGAGCCGCCGGCGCGCTGGCGCTGACCGCCGGAATCGACGTCGAACTGCCCACGGCCCGCTGCTACGGCGGGCCGCTGACGGAACTCGTGCGGTCCGGAGGCTTACCGGAGGAGCTCGTCGACCGGGCCGCGGAACGGGTTCTGCTGCAGAAGGCCGAACTCGGCCTGCTCGACCCCGGCTGGGAACCCGCCGCGCCCGAGGCGGTCGACCTCGACCCGCCGGAGAACCGGGCCCTGGCCAGGCTCCTGGCCGAACGGTCCACCGTGCTGCTCACCAACGACGGCACCCTGCCGCTGCGGCCCTGCCGGGTGGCGGTCCACGGACCGCACGCCGACGACCCGCGGGCCTTCCTCGGCTGCTACTCCTTCCCCAACCACGTCGCGCCGCCCGGCGAGCCCGGGCTGGAGATCCCCACGCTCGGCGGGGCGCTCGGCGCCGCCGGGTTCACGGTCACCGCCGACGACCCGGACGTGAACGTCCTGCTGCTCGGGGACCGGGCCGGGCTGTTCGGCCGGGGCACCTCCGGGGAGGGCTGCGACGCCGAGACCCTCGACCTGCCCGGCGGCCAGGCCGCGCTGGCCTCCGCCGTCCTGGACTCCGGGGTGCCGACCGTCCTGGTCGTCGTCTCCGGTCGGCCCTACGCGCTGGGCGCCCTGGCCGAGCGCGCGTCGGCCGTCATCCAGGCCTTCTTCCCCGGGGAGGAGGGGGCGACGGCCCTGGCCCGGGTCATCAGCGGGGCGGCGGAACCGTCCGGGCGGCTGCCCGTGTCCCTGCCGCGCCGGTCCGGCGGCCAGCCCGGTACCTATCTGCACGCCGGGCTCGGCGGGCGCACCGACTGGAGTTCGGTGGACCCGACCCCGCAGTTCCCCTTCGGACACGGGCTGAGCTGGACCCGCTTCGCCTTCTCGGAGCTCGCGGTGGATCCCGTCGCCGCGACGGACGGGGCCGTCACCGTTTCGGCCACCGTGCGCAACGTCGGCGAGGTGGCCGGGACGGAGGTGGTCCAGCTGTACCTCTCCGACCCCGTGGCGTCCGTCGTCCGGCCGCAGAGGTGGCTCGCCGGATTCGCCAGGGTCGAGCTGCCTCCGGGCGCGGCCGCCCGGGTCGCCTTCCGCGTCCATGCCGACCGGACCTGCTTCACCGGGCTCGACCTGCGCAGGAGAGTGGAGCCCGGGGAGATCGGCGTGGCCGTGGGGCGGTCCAGCGGCGACCTCCCGCTCCGGGGCTCCTTCACCCTGCGCGGCCCGGTACGCCATCCGGGGGCCGACCGGGTGCTGTCCGTGCCGGTCGAGACCGTCCCGGTTCCATGACCGGGTTCTCCGGTGACCCCGTACTGCCCGGCTTCCGGCCCGACCCGTCCGTCTGCCGGGTGGGAGCGGACTACTACCTGGTGACGTCCAGCTTCGAATGGTTCCCGGGCCTCCCCGTCTTCCACAGCCGCGATCTCGTGCACTGGCGGCGCATCGGATCCGCGCTCGACCGGGCCTCGCAGCTCGACCTCGCCGGATGCGCTCCCTCCCGGGGGCTGTTCGCGCCGACGATCCGCCACCACGACGGGGTCTTCCATCTCGTCTGCACGCTGATGGACGGCCCCGGGCACTTCGTCGTCACGGCCACCGATCCGGGGGGGGCCGTGGTCGCGGCCGCAGTGGCTGGAGGGTGAGGGCTTCGACCCGTCGCTGTTCTTCGACGACGGAGCGGACGGGGGCACCGGCCGGGCCTGGTTCACCGCGGCCCGGGTGGTGGACGAGGCCGCGGGCCGTACCGAGATCTGGATGCGCGCCTACCTTCCCCGCGAACGACGGCTCACGGGACCCGAGTACGTCCTGTGGTCGGGGAGCCGCCCGGGGGCCCGCTGGTCGGAAGCCCCGCACCTCTACCGGGTCGACGGCACCTACCTCCTGCTCACGGCCGAGGGCGGCACCGATGTGGACCACAGCGTGGTGGCCGCCCGAGCCGACCGGGTGACCGGCCCCTACGAGGGCGCCCCCGGCAACCCGGTGCTGCCGGCCGCCGAGGGTCCCGTCACCTGCACCGGGCACGCCGACCTCGTCCGCACCCCGGACGGCGACTGGCGGGCCGTCCTGCTGGGCGTCCGCCCGGGCTCCGCGCTCGGACGCGAGACCTTCCTCAGCCGGATCACCTGGGACGACGGCTGGCCGGTCTTCTCCCCCGTCCACCACACGGACCCGCGCCGCCCCCTCCACGACGGTTTCACCACCCTCTCCCCCGGCTGGAACACCCTGCGCACCCCACGGGCACGGTTCTGGACCACCGGCGACGGGCTCCGCCTCCGGCTCCGGCCCGAGCGGCTCGGCGAGCGCACCACCCCGTCCCTCCTGGCCCGCCCCCAGGAACAGCCCGACTGCGACGTCTCCACCGAACTGCGCTCCACCCCCGCCGCGCCGGGCGAAGAGGCGGGCCTCGCCGTGGTCCTCGACGACGACACCCATCTCCTCCTCCTGCGCACCGCGGAAGGACTCGGCCTCCGCCGCGGGCACGAGGTCCTGGCCCGGGTGGCCGTCCCCCGGGGCCCCGTCCTCCTGGGGGTCCGCATCCGCGGCTTCCACCACACCTTCGCCCACGCGGTACCCGGCGGCGCCTGGCAGGACCTGCCCGCCGTCGAAGCCACCTTCCTCACCCCGCTGTTCACCGGCGTCCAGCTCGGCCTCTACGCCACCTCCAACGGCCGCGCCTCCACCCACCACGCGCACTTCACGTCGTTCGACATCACGTACCCGAGCCGCGAGGAACCGTCCGGGCAACCGCGTCCGTGACGCCCCCGGCCCCTCACGGTTCCGCTCGACGGCCCACTCCCCGGGGGAGGGCGCCTCCCGCAACCGCGGGCGCCTCCCCCGCCCTTCTCACCCACCGGAGGACCACCCATGCGCAAGCCCGTCCGAGCCGCGTCCGCACTGCTGGCCGGCCTCCTCGCCGGCGGTCTCGCCCTGCTGCCCGCCGGACCGGCGTACGCCGCCGACCCGACCACCATGACCAGCGGCTTCTACACCGACCCCGACAACTCCGCCCTGCGGTGGGCCGCCGCGAACCCAGGCGACGGCCGGGCCGCGGCGATCCGGACTTCCCTCGCCCACACCCCCGCCGCCCGCTGGTTCGGGAACTGGAGCGGCGACATCGGCACGGCCACCGGCGCGTACACCGGCCGCGCGGATTCCCAGGACAAGCTGCCGGTCCTGGTCGCCTACAACATCCCCGACCGGGACATCTGCGCCGGTCAATCCGGCGGCGGCGCCGGAAGCCGGGCCGCCTACGAAAGCTGGATCGCCGCCTTCGCCGGCGGCATCGGCAGCCGCCCGGCCGTCGTCGTCCTCGAACCCGACGCCCTGGGGCACGAGAGCTGTATGACGGCCGGCCAGATCGCCGAGCGCAACGCCATGCTGAAGTACGCGATCGCCCAGTTCAACGCCAAGGCGCCGCACACCTGGGTCTACCTCGACGCCGGGAACGCCGGCTGGGTCGGCGCCTCGGCCATGGCGCAGCAGCTGGCCGCCGCCGGGATCAGCGGGGCGCACGGCTTCGCGCTGAACGTCTCCAACTACTTCACCACCGACCAGAACAGCTCCTACGGCAACGCCGTCAACTCGGCCCTGCGTTCCTACGGCTACACCAAGCCGTTCGTCATCGACACCAGCCGCAACGGCAACGGCTCCAACGGCCAGTGGTGCAATCCCGCCGGCCGCCGGACCGGTACGCCCAGCCGGCTGGGCGGCGGTGCCGAGATGCTGCTGTGGATCAAGATGCCCGGAGAGTCCGACGGCAACTGCGGCGTCGGGACGGGCTCCTCGGCAGGGCAGTTCCTGCCGGAGGCCGCCTACAAGATGATCTACGGCTACTGAGCCCGCACGCGGCAGCTCCGCGGCGCTCCGCTCCTTCCGCGCTCTTTCCGTGCTCTTCCTTCCGCTCTCTTCCTTCCGTGCTCTTCCTTCCGTGCTCTTCCTTCCGTGCTCTCTGCCCTGGAGGTTCTTTCATGGGATCGAACGCCGTTCCCCCGCCCCCCGTCCGCCGCAAGAGGCGGGGCCTGCGCGCGGCCCTTGCCGTCGCCGTCCTCGGTTCGGCCGCCGTGCTGGTGGCTCCGCCGGCCTCACGGGCCGCCGAGGGCACCCTCGGCGGCGGGGGGGGGGCGGGCGGGGGGGGGCCGGGGGGGGGGGCCCCGGGCCACCCTTGTGCCGTTCCCCTCCTGCGTACAGCGCGCCCGCTGTACCGTGATGGACATGTCGAGACACGTCACCATCCGCCTGGACGAAGAGTTCCACGACCGCCTCAAGGCGCGCGCGGCGGCGTTGGGGACGACGGTCACCGCGCTGATCACCGAGGTCACGGAACGCGAACTCGACGAGGACCGGAAGAACTTCCTGTCCGGGATAGAGGAGTTCGCGGATCACTGGGGCTATTTCCAGGAGCGGTTCGGCCATTGAAGATCACCATGGAGTGGGCCTGGACCGCGCTGGCCCACCATCTGCCGTCGGACCCCGCCGTGTGGGACCCCTCCGGGGTGGCCGCCGCCGTCGCCCGGCACCAGAACGACCTGGTGCTGGTCCCCGAGCAGCCCGCCCCCGACACGGCCTGGCGGGCCGCCGCGTTCCTGCACACCCTCGCCGTCTGCCCGGCGCTGGAGTCCCCGATGAACGAGTTCTACGCGGCCGCGGCCACCCGCTCGTACCTGCGGGTGGCCGGGGCGAAGCAGCTGCCGTCGCCCGAGGAGCTCGGGGACCTGGTCGAGGACGCGAAGCTGGGCCGGGCGGACGTCTCCGCGGTCGCGCACCAGCTCCGCGTCCTCATCCAGGAACCGGTCAGAAGGTGATCTTCCAGCTGTTGATGTAGCCGGTGTCCTGCGCCGCCACGTCCTTGACCTGCAGCTTCCAGACCCCGTTGGCCACCTCGCTGGACGCGTTCACCGTGTAGCTCGCGACCACGTTGGCGGCGGAGTCCGAGCTGGAGGAGTTCTTCAGCCGGTACGCCGTGCCGTCCGGGGCGATCAGGTCGATCACCAGGTCACCGCGGTAGGTGTGGACGATGTTCACGTCGACCTTGGTGGTGGCCGGGGCGTTGCCGCTCACACCGGAGACCGTGATCGGCGAGACCACCGCGGCGCCGGGGGAGTCGGGGACGTTCACGTCCGCGGTGTTCTCGAAGGACGGCCCGGGCGGGACCGGGGTGCCGGCCCCGAGGTTCCAGATCGCGTAGGCGATGGCGTCGGAATTGCGGTCCAGGGCGGTGTCGTTGATGTTCGCCGTGGTGTCGCAGGAGGAGTGGTAGCAGGCGTCGAAGGGCTGGCCGACCGTGCCGCCCCACTTCTGGGCCTGCGCCGAGGTCTTGGTGTAGTCGGCGCCGGAGAAGAGGCCGCCGACCGGTATGCCCGCGTTCTTGAAGGGCGCGTGGTCGGAACGGCCGTCGCCCTCGGTCTCGATCTCCGTGGGTATGTTCAGGCCCGCGAAGTAGGTCTTGAAGGTCTGCTCGATGGTCGGGTCGTCGTCGTAGACGAAGTAGCCCGGGTTCGGCGAGCCGATCATGTCGAAGTTCAGGTAGCCGGAGATCTTCGACTTCTCCGTCGCCGGCAGGCTGTTGACGTAGTACTTCGAGCCGACCATGCCCAGTTCCTCGGCACCCCACCAGCCGAAGCGAAGGTGCTTGGTGGGCTGGAGCTGCGCGCGCGAAACGGCCAGCGCCGTCTCCAGTACGGCCGCCGAGCCGGAGCCGTTGTCGTTGATGCCGGGGCCCGCGGTCACCGAGTCCAGGTGGGAGCCGGCCATCAGGACCGAGCCGGGGTCTCCGCCCGGCCAGTCGGCGATCAGGTTGTAGCCGGTGGCGCCGCTGGAGGTGAAGGTCTGGAGGGTGGTGGTGAAGCCGGCCGCGTCCAGCTTGCCCTTCACGTAGTCGATCGAGGCCTTGTAGCCGGCCCTGCCGTGGGCGCGGTTGCCGCCGTTGGCGGTGGCGATCGACTGGAACTGGGACAGGTGGGCCTTGACGTTGGCCAGCGGGATGTCGGGCGGCGTCGGCGCGGCGGTGACGGCGGCGGGGGCGGCGGCCGCGTGCGCCCCGGAAGGCGCGGCGAGCGCGGCGGGGGCGGTGGCCGCGAACAGCCCGGCGACCGCGAGCGCGGTCACGGCGGTCACGTGCCGGGAGACGGACAGGCTCATGTGGGGGCTCCGGGATTCCGTGGGGGATGATCCGTCGGGGATGGGACGGAACGTGCGGGAATCGTGCAGGTGAGCGTTGGTGCGTCAGTGCGAGCCTGATGTTCAGCGAGAGTATGACTGACCGTCAAGAGCGCAATCCGGTCAGAGTCGTTCGGAATGCGGACGATCCCCGGCACGGGGGTCCGTACCGGGGATCGCGGGGCGTAAAGGGGGGGCAGGGCCGCCCTGGGGAGCCGGAGGCGCGGCTACGCGGGCTCGCGGCTCGGCGCCGGCGCGGAAGCGGGACCCGGGGCGGCGGACGCGCCCTGCGCTCCGGTCGCCGCCCCGGCCAGCCGGGCCCGGGCGCGGCGGGAGGTCCGCAGGGCGTCCCAGGTCAGTACGACCAGGGCGACCCAGACCAGCCCGAAGCCGGCCCAGCGCGCGGGCGGCATCGCCTCGTGGAAGTAGAGGACGCCGAGCGCGAACTGGAACACCGGTGCCAGGTACTGGAGCAGCCCCAGCGTGGACAGCGGCACCCGGATGGCCGCGGCCCCGAAGCAGATCAGCGGGATCGCGGTCACCAGCCCCGTCGAGGCCAGCAGTGCGGAGTGCCCGAGCCCCTGTGAGGTGAAGGTGGAGCGTCCCTCCACCCCCAGCCACACCAGGTAGCCGAGA
Organism: Streptomyces racemochromogenes; assembly: GCF_044129415.1. Taxonomy (GTDB): domain Bacteria; phylum Actinomycetota; class Actinomycetes; order Streptomycetales; family Streptomycetaceae; genus Streptomyces; species Streptomyces racemochromogenes_A. Next base: position 1,877 of record NZ_JBBDHD010000064.1, on the reverse strand, counting down.
GCGGGCAGGAACAGCAGGGCCGTCTCGGCGGTCAGCGACTCCAGACCGCCCATGTCCAGCTTCTTCTTGATCAGCCCGTAGGTGGCGAAGGAGCAGGCCAGCGCCAGCGAGATCCACGGCGGCCGCCCGTAGCCGACGGCCAGCACGACGACCGCGGCGAAGCCCACCCCGACGGCCGCCCACTGGGCCCGGCGCAGCCGTTCGCCGAGGACCAGCACGCCGAGCGCGATGGTGACCAGCGGGTTGATGAAGTAGCCGAGACTGGCCTCGACGACGTGCCCGTTGTTGACCGACCAGATGTACAGGCCCCAGTTCACGCTGATCACGGACGCGGCCAGCGCGGTCAGCCCGAGCTTGCGGGGCTGGCGGACCAGCTCGGCGATCCAGCGCCAGCGGCGCAGCGCGAGGAGTGCGACCGCGACCACCGCCAAGGACCAGACCATGCGGTGGGCCAGGATCTCGATCGCCCCGGACGGCATGAGCAGGGGCCAGAACAGGGGGACCAGCCCCCACATCCCGTACGCGCCGAATCCATAGAGCAAACCCGTGCGCTGCTCGTTCTCCGCCTTCACGGGACCTCCAGTACGACTTCCGGCCAATCTCACAACTTCACGACGGTATCGCCGGACGAGGCTGCTGTCATGCCCGTTCGATGGAGATACTCATGACACTGTGGAGTCGCGCCGTGGGCTCGCGCCGGGTGTGCCGGGTGCGCCGGGCCTCAGGCGAGGGCAGCGGTGATCGCTTCGGCCACCGGGGTCGTCGGCCGCCCGATCAGCCGCGCCAGGTCGCCGCTGGTCCCCGCCAGCCGGCCGCGCGAGATCGCCGCGTCCACGTCGACGAGGATCGCCGCGAACCCCTCGGGCACCCCGGCGCCGGTGAGTACGGCCAGGTGGGCGTCGCCGGCCACCGCCGCGTACGCCACCTCGCGCCCGGACTGCCGCGCCACCTCGGCGGCGTACTCGGCCAGGCTCCAGGCGGTGTCCCCGGACAGCTCGTAGACCCGGTTCAGGTGGCCCTCGCCGGTCAGCACCGCCGCGGCGGCCGCCGCGTAGTCGGCCCGTGCGGCCGAGGCGATCCGGCCCTCGCCCGCGCTGCCGACGACCGCGCCGTGCTCCAGGACGACGGGAAGCTGGGCGGTGTAGTTCTCGTGGTACCAGCCGTTGCGCAGGAAGGTGTACGGGAGGCCGGAGTCGAGGATGGCCTGCTCCGTGGCCTTGTGCTCGGCGGCCAGCTCGAAGTCCGCCTCGGGGCCGCCGAGGATCCCGGTGTAGGCGAGCTGGGCCACCCCGGCCGCTTCCGCGGCCTTGATCACGGCGATGTGCTGCGGGACGCGGCGCCCGACCTCGCTGCCGGAGATCAGCAGGACCCGGTCGCCGGCCCGGAAGGCGCCGGCCAGGCTCGCGGGGTCGTCGTAGTCGGCGATCCGCACCTCGATGCCGCGGGCGGCCAGGTCGGCGGCCTTCTCCTCGCTGCGGACGGCGACGGCCAGCTCGGCGGCGGGAACCCGGGCCAGCAGCTCCTCGACGACGAGACGGCCGAGGGATCCGGTGGCTCCGGTGACGACGATGCTCATGATGCGCTCCTGTGGTGGGTGCGGGTGCTCCACTATCGTACAGAAAGCGCTAACTTTTAGAAAGTGCTCCGCGTGGTGGGGTCGGATACGACGGAGCCCGGGTCCCGTGGGACGGGATCCGGGCTCATGTGCCGCGTGGGGCCGCGTCGGCTCAGCCGACCACGGTCCAGGTGTCGCTGCCGGTCAGCAGCGTCGCCAGGTCCCCCTTGCCGCGCTGGTCGACCGCGGTGTCCAGCTGGTCGGCCATGAGGGTGTCGTAGACGGGGCGCCGGATGTCGCGGAAGACGCCGATGGGGGTGTG
>NZ_JBBDHD010000322.1:0-541 GCF_044129415.1 Streptomyces racemochromogenes | reverse complement strand
TCCTCGATGGAGGACGCGGTGGTCGCCCACCTCGCCTCCCGTGCCTTCCCCGGCGTGGACGTGGTGTTCCTGGACACCGGCTACCACTTCGAGGAGACCATCGGTACCCGCGACGCGGTCCAGGCCGTGATGGACGTCAACGTCATCACCCTCACCCCGCGCCAGACGGTCGCCGAACAGGACGCCGCGTACGGGCCGAGGCTCCACGACCGCGACCCCGACCTGTGCTGCGCCCTGCGCAAGGTCAAGCCCCTCGAAGAGGGCCTCGCCGGCTACGAGGCCTGGGCGACGGGCCTGCGCCGCGACGAGTCCCCCACCCGGGCCGGCACCCCGGTCGTCGGCTGGGACGAGAAGCGGCGGAAGGTCAAGATCTCCCCGATCGCCCGCTGGACCCAGGACGACGTCGAGGCGTACGTCGCCGAACACGGCGTCCTGACCAACCCGCTGCTGATGGACGGCTACACCTCCGTCGGCTGCGCCCCCTGCACCCGCCGGGTCGCCGAGGGCGAGGACGCCCGGGCCGGCCGCTGGGCCGGGCGCG
>NZ_JBBDHD010000063.1:0-41509 GCF_044129415.1 Streptomyces racemochromogenes | reverse complement strand
CGCCGGGGCGGCGGCCGCGGGGGGTCCGCCGGCCGCGGCGGCCGGACGCGGCGGTGGCGGCGGCGGTTGGAGCGATCCGACCGGGGTCACCCGGCCGGCGGCGGCGAAGCCCCAGTCCAGCAGGGACCGCGCCTCCTCGTACACCGCGGAGGCGCCGCCCCGCTGGGGGTTCATGACGGTGGCCAGGAGGGTGCGGCCGTCGCGTCGTGCGGCCGTGACCAGCGTGTATCCGGCGTCGGAGGTGTAGCCGTTCTTGATGCCGATGATGCCCGGGTAGCGGCCGACGCCGTCCTCGCCGGTGAGCAGCCGGTTGGTGTTCTCGATGTCGTACGTCCAGCTGGGCCGGCCCGCGGCGTCCGTGTCCCCGGGGAACGGGGCGTCGGTGAGTGCCGCGTAGCGGGCGAAGTCGGGGTCGGTGAGGCCGGCGCGGCCGAAGACGGCGAGGTCGAAGGCGGAGGACACCTGGCCTTCGGCGTCGTAGCCGTCCGGGGAGACGACGTGGGTGTCGGTGGCGCCCAGGGCGCGGGCCTTGGCCTCCATCTGGGCGGCCGTCCGCGCCCAGCCGCCGTTCATGGCGGCGAGGACGTGGACGGCGTCGTTGCCGGAGCTGAGGAAGACGCCGCGCCACAGGTCGGGGATCCGGTAGGTGAGCCCGGCGTCGAGGCCGACCAGGCTGCTCCCCTCGCCGACGTCGGCGAGTTCGGCGTCGGTGACGGTGTGGGTGCCGGTGCGCGGCAGGCGGGGCAGGGCCGTCACCGCGAAGAGCGTCTTCATGGTGCTGGCCGGCGGCAGCCCCAGGTGGGCGTTGTGGGCCGCGAGCACCTCACCGCTGCCGGCGTCCGCCACCAGCCAGGACAGCGCGGAGAGGTCGTCGGGCAGGGCGGGGGCGCCCGGGCGGGCCCGCAGCTGCACGCCGGGCCGGTGCAGCAGGGCGGGGTCCGGCGGGGCCTCCGCCCGGGGCGGGGCCGGCTCGGCCCGGGCCGCCGCACCGGCGGACGGGGGCGTGAGGACGAGGCCCACACCGGCGGCCAGGGCGGCCGCGCGGCAGAGGGATCCGCGCGCTGACGTACTGAGGCTCATCCGGTCACGGTAGGTACACCCCCGGCGACGCGCAGCCCGGCCTGGGCCGACCGGCCTAGCCGTTTCTCCCGGATCTTGGCGGTCAAGCCCGCATCGTCCGGTGCTGTGCATCGGCGCGGGGGCGGGGAGCCGGTGGGGCGCCTGTCTGGAGGCGCCTCCCTGCGGTGGCTGGCGGACCACGATCCGGAAGAGACGGTCTACGGGGCGCTGTGGTCGACCGGCAGCGGGGCCGCCGTGTCGGAGACTGCGGGGATGACGTCGATCTCGGGCATGGGGAGGGTGCGGTCGCCGGTGAGGACGAAGAGGACCGCGCGCGCCAGGTCCCGTACCGCCGCCCAGGCCGGATCGGTGGCCAGGGCCTCGTACGTCCAGGGGTCAGCCGGCCGTTCACCGCACATCTCCCGGAAGTGATCCCCGATCAGGCGGAGCTCCCCCATCACGGCTGCGGCGTCCATCTCGTCCGACTCTTGATGGGCGAAGACCGGCAGGGCGTTGTCGAAGTCGTACATCAGGTCGTCCGTGGCGATGGGGAACGACCTCAGCCACGCCCGCTGCGCAGCCGCGTCGGCGGCCAACGGGATCAGGGCGGCGACCAGGAGGCGGCGGGCGGAGGGGCCGTGGTGGGCGTACACGCCCCCATTCTCGCGCGCCGGCCGTCCCTTCCGGATCCCGCCCGGGCGCGGGCCGGGCCGGCCTTCTCATGACGGAAGTCTTACGTGCACGCGTCGCGGGTCCCCGGGGGGCGGCGTCCTGCGTAGCGTCCTCGGCATGCGCGTACTCGTCACCGGAGGAGCGGGTTTCATCGGCTCCCACATCGTCACCGCCCTCAAGGACCGGGGGCACGAGCCCGTGGTCCTCGACGCCCTGCTCCCGGCCGCCCACCCCGGCACCCCGCCGCTGCCCGACGCGGAGTTCGTGCGCGCCGACGTCCGGGACGCCGACGCCGTCCGGGCGGCGCTGCGCGGGGTGGACGCGGTGTGCCACCAGGCGGCGATGGTCGGCCTGGGGAAGGAGTTCGCGGACGCCCCGGACTACGTCGGCTGCAACGACCTCGGAACGGCGGTGCTGCTGGCGCAGACCGCCGCGGCGGGAGTCAGGGAGGTGGTCCTCGCCGGGTCGATGGTCGTCTACGGGGAGGGGCGGTACACCTGCGGGCGGCACGGCACCGTACGTCCTGGACCCCGCAGGGCGGAGGACCTCGCCGCGGGCCGGTTCGAACCGCGGTGCCCCGACTGCGGCGCCGAGCTCGCCCCCGGTCTGGTCGGGGAGGACGCCCCGGCGGACCCGAGGAACGTGTACGCGACGACGAAGCTGGCCCAGGAGCACCTGACGGCGTCCTGGGCCCGTTGTACGCAGGGCCGTGCGGTGTCGCTGCGCTACCACAACGTGTACGGGCCGGGGATGCCGCGCGACACCCCCTACGCCGGGGTGGCCTCGTTCTTCCGCTCGGCGCTGGCCAGGGGCGAGGCCCCCCGCGTCTTCGAGGACGGGGCGCAGCGACGGGACTTCGTCCACGTGACGGATGTGGCCGCGGCGAACGTGGCGGCGCTGGAGGCCGTCGGCGGCATGCCGTCCGGAGGGCTGGTGGCGTACAACACCGGCAGCGGGGAGCCGCACACGGTGGGGGAGATGGCCTCCGCGCTCGCCTCAGCGCACGGCGGACCGGAGCCGGTGGTCACGGGCGAGTACCGGCTGGGCGACGTACGGCACATCACCGCCGACTCGGCCCGGCTGCGCGACGAACTGGGCTGGCGCCCGCGGGTGGGTTTCGCCCGCGGGATGGCCGAGTTCGCCCGTGCGGGCCAGCGGACGTCGGCGGCCCCCGCCGCCTGACGCCCACACCACGCCCCAGCCCGGCCGCTGCCCCGCGCACTCCCGCGCCGGGCCATGGGTCCGGCCGGCGGCCCGGATCCCCACCGGAGGCCAAGGCCTCCGGCCCGGGGTGCGGATCCCCGCCCGGGAGCGCGGATTCCCGCCGCGCGGGACCCGCCCCACCAAGGCCACGCGTCCCGGCCCCGGGGCCACGGGGGAAGGGCCCGGAGCCACGGGCTCCCGCGGGGTCGCGGATATGCCTGCCAAGGGTCGCGGGGTCCGGCCGGGGGCCGGGGATTCCGGCCGAGAACCCCAGGTTCCGGCCGGGGAGCACGGATCCCGGCCCGGGAGCACGGATCCCCGCCCGGGAGCACGGATCCCCGCCCGGGAGCACGGATTCCCGCCGCGCGGGGCCGGTTCACGACGGGCCACGGATTCCGGCCCTGAGGCCACATTCGGCCCCGGGCACGGGTTCCGGCCCTGCGGCCACGGCTTCCGTTCCTGGGCGCACGGTTTCCGCCAGGGCTGCGGATTCCCGCCGGACCCCATGGGGTCCCGCCGAGGGCCGCGGGTTCCCACCCGAGGCCACAGGTTTCCCCCGGGACCGCGGGGTCCCACCCGAGGCCGCAGGCTCCCACCCGAGGCCGCAGGCTCCCGCCGGGACCGCGGGGTCCCACCCGGGGCCGCAGGCTCCCGCCGGGGCCACAGGTTCCCGCCGGGACCGCGGGGTCCCGACCACGGGCCGCGGGGTCCCGACCACGGGCCGCGGGGTCCCGACCAGAGGCCGCGGGGTCCCGGCCAGGGGCGCCGGTTCTGCCGCGAGGTTGCGGGTTTCCGGCGTGTGGGGCGGTTGCCGTTCGGGGGTGCGGTACGCCGGGCTGGGCGGTCCTGCCAGGGCCGGTCGCCGCCGGGGGGCGGGGGGCGGTTTACGGGGTGGACGGGAGGGTCAGGACGAAGCGGCAGCCGCCGGGGACGTTGTGGACGTCGGCGTGGCCGGAGTGGGCCTCGACGATGCCCCGGACGATGGCCAGGCCCAGCCCCGCCCCCGAGGGCGGGGTACGCGCCCGGCTGCCCCGCCAGCCGGTGTCGAAGACCCGGGGCAGGTCCTCCTCGGGAATGCCTCCGCAGGCGTCGGTGACGGTCAGGACCACCGCGTCGGCGCGGCGTTCGGCGGCGATGGCGACGGTGCCGTCGGCCGGGGTGTGGCGGATGGCGTTGACCAGCAGGTTGGACAGCACCCGGGTCATCTCCTTGCCGTCGACCTCCACCGGGAGCGCGGCGACACCCCCGCCCGCCAGCCGCACGCCGTGCGCCCGGGCCAGGGCGTCCGCGCCCGCCAGGGCGTCGCCCACCAGGTCGTGGAGGGACATGCGGGTCGGGCTGAGGCAGAGCGCGCCCGCGTGGATGCGGGAGAGCTCGAACAGGTCGGTGACCATGGAGTTGAGGCGTTCCACTTCGGCGCGCATCTGCCGGTGGTAGCGGGCCGGGTCGGCCGCCATGCCGTCCTCCAGGGCCTCCGACATCGCGCGCAGGCCGGCCAGCGGGGTCCGCAGGTCGTGCGAGATCCAGGCCACGAGCTCGCGCCGGGAGGTCTCCAGCGCGCGCTCGCGTGCGCGCGAGGCCGCGAGGCGCTCGCTGGTGAGGGCCAGTTCGCGGCTGAGCGCCGCGAGTTCGGCCGGGGCCGGCACGGCGGGCGCCGTGAAGGTGCCCTGCTCCCCGAAGTCCCGCGCCGCGCCGACGAGTTCGCGGCAGCGCAGCACCACCTGGCGCCCCACCAGCAGGGCCGTGCCGAGGGAGACGGCGGCGGCCGTCGCGGCGACGGTGGTGACCACGGCGAGGTCGTGGGAGGAGAGGAACATCGCCCAGGCCACCGCGAGGGTACCGGCGAGCATCGCGGACACGGCGACCGCCGCGACGACGGTGAGGGACGCGGCGACGCTGCGCCGGCGCAGCATCCGCAGGGCGGCGGCGCCGAGCAGCCCGGCGGCCGCCGCGCCGAGGAAGGCGTACAGGGCGATCAGGAGGAGGTCACGCACCGGCGCCGCCCTCCTCCCGGGCCGCGACCGCCGCCGAGGGGCCGGACGGGCGGGGGACCGCGTCGAACCGGTAGCCCGCGCCCCATACCGTGGTGATCAGCCGTGGATCGGCCGGGTCCTCCTCGATCTTGCTGCGCAGCCTGCGGACGTGCACGGTGACGGTGGAGAGGTCGCCGAAGTCCCAGCCCCAGACCTCACGCATCAGCCGCTCCCGGTCGCAGACCTGCCCCGGGTGCCGGAGGAAGTAGGCGAGGAGGTCGAATTCCCTCAGGGTGAGGGGGAGTTCGGCGCCGTCCTTGGTCGCCCGGCGGGCGGCGGGGTCCACCGCCAGGCCCCCTGCCGCGAGCCACGGCGCGTCGGCAGGGGCCGCCGGGGACACCCGGCGCAGGACCGACCTGACGCGCAGGACCAGTTCGCGCGGGCTGAAGGGTTTGGTCACGTAGTCGTCCGCGCCCACCTCCAGGCCCAGGATCCGCTCCTCCTCGTCGCCGCGCGCGGTGAGCATGACCACGGGTACGGGAGGCCTCCCGTCGGCCCGGGCCCGCAGCCGGCGGCAGACCTCCAGGCCGTCCATGCCCGGCAGCATCAGGTCGAGGACGACGAGGTCCGGGCGGTGCCGGGCGGCGGCCTCCAGGGCGGCCGGCCCGTCGGCGGCGCGGTCCACGGCGAACCCGGCCCCCTCCAGGTAGCCGGCCACGACTTCGGAGACGGTCGGGTCGTCGTCCACCACGAGGACCCGGCCGCCGATGTCGTCGGGGGCGGGGCCGGGAACGGCTGCGTCAGGGGGTGCCATGCCCCCAAGGGTGACATCGCGCCGCCCCCGCGCGGACCCGGTCGGCGGCCGTGCGGCCGGGGTGTCCGCGTTTCGTAAGGTCTTCGGGCGCCCGTCCCGGCCGTCCCGTTCCTACGGTGTGGAGGGTGACTCCTTCTGCTTCCGGTCCGCTCCGCGCGGATCTCGTACTGCCCTGCCTCGACGAGGCCGAAGCCCTGCCCTGGGTTCTGGCGCGGGTTCCGTCGGGCTGGCGGGCCATCGTCGTCGACAACGGTTCCGCCGACGGCTCGGCCGACATCGCCCGCTCCCTGGGCGCCACCGTCGTGCACGAGGCCCGGCGCGGCTTCGGGGCCGCCTGCCACGCCGGTCTGCTCGCGGCCCGCGCCGAGCTGGTCTGCTTCTGCGACTGCGACGCCTCCATGGACCCCGGTCTGCTCGCCCCGATGGCGCGGCGCGTCGCGGCCGGCGAGGCCGACCTGCTGCTCGGCCGGCGCCGCCCGAGCAGGCGCGGGGTCTGGCCGGCCCATGCCCGCGCGGGCAATCTCGCGCTGGCCCGGATGCTGCGCCGGCGTACCGGGCTGCGGCTGCACGACCTGGGGCCGATGCGGGTCGCGCGGCGCGAGGCGCTGCTCGGCCTGGACCTGACCGACCGGCGCAGCGGCTACCCGCTCCAGATGGTCGTCCGGGCCTCCGACGCGGGGTGGCGGGTGGCGGAGACGGACGTCCCCTACCTGCCCCGTTCCGGGAAGTCCAAGGTGACCGGTACCTGGCGGGGCACCTGGCAGGCCGTGCGCGACATGCGCCGGGTCCTGGCCGAGCCGCCCCGCAGCGGGCGGACGCCGGCCGAGGGGATCTCCGCGTGAGCACGCTCCTCGTCATCGCCAAGGCGCCCGTCGCGGGCCGGGTGAAGACCCGCCTCACCACGGCGTTCACCCCGCGGCAGGCGGCCGCCCTGGCCCTCGCCGCGCTGCGGGACACCCTGGACGCCGTCGTGGCCGCCCCGGCCCGGCGCCGCGTCCTGGTCCTCGACGGGCAGCCGGGGCCCTGGCTCCCGGAGGGGATCGAGGTCGTTCCGCAGGCGGCCGGCGGTCTGGACGTCCGGCTGGCCGCCGCCTTCGCGGTGGCCGACGGACCCGCGCTGCTCCTCGGCATGGACACCCCGCAGGTCACCGCGGACCTCCTGGCCCCCGGTCTCGACTTCACCGGGACGGACGCCTGGTTCGGGCCCGCGGACGACGGGGGGTTCTGGGCGCTCGGCCTGGCCCGCCCCGATCCGGCGCTGCTGCTCGGCGTGCCCATGTCCGTACCGGACACCGGCGCCGTGCAGCGCGGCCGGCTCACCGGAGCGGGGCTGGCCGTACGGGACCTGCCCGGGCTGTGCGACGTGGACACCCCCGCCGACGCCGCGCGGGTGGCCGCGGCCGCCCCGGGGACCCGTTTCGCCGCCCTGCACGCCAAGCTGTGCGCGGTGGCGCGATGACCGCCCAGCTCACCGAACCCGCCGCGCGTGCGTGGCGGGCCGACCCGTACGCCGACGCCCTGCGCGTGGGCCGCGGCCCGCTCTACCTGCGCCGTCAGGACGGATGGCTGCTGCCGCTGGAGGTCGAGCGGTGGTGTGCGGAGCCCGACGCGGCGGACGACACCGTCCTGGCGCGCTGCACCGGCAGGGTCCTCGACATCGGCTGCGGACCGGGCCGCCTGGTCGCGGCCCTGGCCCGGCTCGGTCGCACCGCACTCGGCGTGGACGTCACCCCCGAGGCGGTGGCCCGGACCGTGCGGGCCGGCGGGAGCGCCCTGTGCCGGTCGGTCTTCGACCCGCTGCCCGGCGCGGGCCGCTGGGACACGGTGCTGCTCATCGACGGGAACATCGGCATCGGGGGCGATCCGGCCGCCCTGCTGCGCCGGGCCCGCGAACTGGCCGCTCCCGGCGGCTCCCTGCTGGTGGAGACGGCCGCCGCCGACGTCGACGAACGCGTCGACGTCCACGTCGAGGACGGCAACGGCGGCCGTGGCGCCTCCTTCCGGTGGGCGCGGCTGGGCACCCGGGCCCTGTGCGCCGGGGCGCCGGGGGCGGGCTGGACCCCGCACGGCACCTGGCAGGCGGCCGGCCGGCATTTCGTCCACCTCACCCGCTGACGGCTGCCGCTCGGCGGACCGCGGGGGCCCGTACGTGTACGTACGGGCCCCCGCGGCGTCCTGCGCGGGGCGTCCGGGTCAGCCCTCGCGGTGCGCGCGGCGCAGTCGGCGCCGGGCGGCCCGGGCGGCCACGTGGCCGAGGGCGACGAGGGCGAGGGCGGCCATGGCGAGGAGCCAGTTGCGCGGGTAGTCGAGCGGCAGGACGGTGGGGTTGGCCACGCCGCCGGGACGCAGCAGCGGTGGCAGGGCGATCACGGTCAGGGAGCCCGCCACGATCAGGACCGCCCTCGGGAAGCCGCGCGGGCGCAGGCCGGCCGACGCGGCGAGGGCGGCGGCCGCGAGCACCAGCGGCGCGACGAGGGCGTCGTGCACCAGGACCGCTCCCCCGAGCCAGACGGCGATCCGCCACGGTTCGGGCTGCCGCAGCAGCAGCCATCCGCCCCAGCCGGCGAGTGCCAGCCCGAACCCGCCGGTCACGCATCGCGGGCCGCTCACGCGACCTCCAGCCGGCCGACCCACTTGGTCTGCAGCACGCCGGGCCGGTTCGGGGCGATGATCCGCGCCGGGTACCCGTGGTCCAGGGACAGCTCCTCGCCGTTCAGGCGCAGCGCGAGCAGGGTGAGCGGGTCCTGCGCGTACCGGCGCCCCAGCTCCGTGACCCGGTAGGCGCCCGCCGCTTCGAGGGAGACCACGCGGGCCCGCGACCGGGGCCCGCCGCCCGCCCGTTCGAGGAGGTCGCGGACCCGTACCCCGGTCCAGTGGGCGGACATGCTCCAGCCCTCGACGCAGGCGATGGGCAGCGTCACCCGGCGCTGGGGCATGGCCCGCAGCTCGTCCAGGGTCAGGGTGAACGGCCGGGGCCCGTCCACCGTCAGCCGCCAGCCGGCCGTCGAGGCGCGGGTGACGCGCGCGGCGGCGGCCGTACGGTTCACGGGCAGTCCCTGGAGCCCGTGGGCCGGGCTGCGCGGGCCGAACAGGTCCAGCGGGCCGAGCGCGGTCACGGACTGCCCCGCCGTGGTCACGGCCACCGCCCCGACCGCGGCGGAGACACCGAGGAGGAACTGGCGCCGGTCGGGCCCGTCGGCCTCGGGCAGCGCCAGGGTCCCGGGGGAACGGAGCGTGAAGTGGTCGCGGATCGCGGGCCATTGCACGGCGACGTGCAGGACCAGGGCGCCGATGAGGAGCCAGGCGACGGCGTAGTGCACGGGAACGAAGGCGAAGGGCCAGGGGTACCACTGGAAGGTGTTCAGCAGCCCGGTGGACAGCTCGAACAGCCCGGCGGCGACGAGCACGGCCACGGAGATCCTCTCCAGCGCGTGCGGCACCGACCGCAGGACCGGCCGGGCGAACAGCCTCGGGTAGACCGTCCAGAGCTTGGCGAGCAGCAGCGGGACCGCGGCGGTCCCGGACGCCACGTGCAGGCCCTGGGTGACCCGGTAGCCCCAGTACGGGCGGCTCGGCAGACGGTCGGCCAGCCAGCCCGGCGGATGCTGGAGCCAGTGGCTCAGTAGCCCGGTCGCGAAGCAGACGGCCATGGCCAGGCCGAGCACGCGGCCGATCGCGGTCGCGGTACGGGCGTCGTGCAGGCGCGCCCTGAAGGTCACGGGCGGCACGTGGGGAAGGGGGAGGCGCATGCCCCCATCACACCCCCGGCGGGGTCCGCCCGGGGGCCCGGAACACCTTACGAAACGCGGACGGCGGCGGCGCCTGGCGCCCCGGGACGGCAGGTTCCTGGAAGGCTGCCTCGGGTGAACCCCCTTACGGCCCGCACCCCTCGTACCGCGATCGCCGCCACCGCCCTGGCTCTCGCCGCCCTCACCGCCGGACTCGTCCTCACCCTCCGGTACGGGCACCGCTCCGGCGGCGGCGCCGGCCTGTTCGGGTGGTACGCGGCCTGCTGGGTGCTGTTCGCGGTGGCCCTGCTCGCGCTGCGGAGCGTCCCGTCCCGCCTCGTCGCGGCGGTGGTCATGGCGGGTGCCGTGGCCGTCACGGCGTCCGGACTGGTGGCGGCGCCGCGGACGAGCACCGACTCCTACCGGTACGCCTGGGACGGCCGCGTCCAGGCCGCCGGCGTCTCCCCCTACGACCACGCCCCGCAGGACCCGGCGACCGCCCCGCTGCGCGACCCCTGGCTCTTCCCCACCGGGTCCGGCTGCGCGGGCCCCGACCTGGCCCGCATCCCGTCGGCCGACGGCACCCGCCGCTGCACCCGCATCAACAGGCCGGCCGTCCACACCCTCTACCCGCCCGTCGCGGAGGCGTACTTCCTGGCCGTCGACCGCCTCTCCCCCGGCGGCGCGCGGCACAAGCCGCTGCAGACCGGCGCCGCGCTGATCGCGCTCGGCGTCACGGGCGCGCTCCTGGCCGTGCTGCGGCGGCGCGGCGAGGACCTCCGCAGGGCCGCCTGCTGGGCCTGGTGCCCCGCGGTCGCCCTGGAGGCCGTCAACAACGCCCACGTCGACGTCCTGGGCGTGCTCCTCACGGTCGCCGGACTCGGCCTCGTCGCCTCGCGGGCACTCGCCCGGCGCGCGGCGGGCGGCGCGCTGATCGGCGCCGCGGTCGCCACGAAGCTGATGCCGGCCGTCGTCCTGCCCGGCGCCCTGTCGGGCGTGCGGCGCCCGCGCGAGGCGGCCGCCGTACTGCTGCCGGCCGCGGCGTTCGCCGTCCTGTCGTACCTCCCGTACGTCCTCCTCTCGCACGGCTCGGTCTTCGGCTATCTCGGCGGGTACGTCCAGGAGGAGGGGTACGGGGACGCCTCGACGGGCTCCCGCTACGCGCTGCTGCGCCTGGTCCTGCCCGACTCCTGGGCGTTCCCGGCGCTGGCCGCCGTCCTCGCGGCCGTCTCCCTGTACGTGATGCGGCGGGGGGACCCGGGGCGTCCGTGGGCCGGCGCCCTGACGGTGACCGGGTGGGCGTTCCTGCTCCTGACGCCCGGGTACTCGTGGTACGCCCTGCTGCTGGTGGCCCTCGTCGCCCTCGACGGACGACGGGAATGGCTGGGGGTCGCCCTGGCGAGCGCGGCCGTCTACCTCCTCGGCCCCCCGCTCCACTACCAGCCGGCGCTGAGCGCTCTGGCCTACGGGTCCGCGGCCGCCCTGGTCCTCGCGGTGTCCTGGGCCCGCCGGGGCCGCCGCCCGGCCGGCACCACGTCGCCGGGCGCCCGAAGGACCGTCCCCTCCTAGCCGAGCCGGTCAACCACTTGGGCTGCTGCGCCCGCAGGCAGCCGCGGGCGCGGCCCCACCCCTTCCCGCCCCGTCCACGGGGCGGACCGGTGACGGCCGCGAGCCGGGTGGGGGCCCTCCGGGGCCGGGAATTGCAGGAATCTGCAATTCTGGAGGTCGCACACGGTGTGTGGGGACGGAGGGGCCGTCCCCGTGATGACGAGCGTGGGGTGGATCAGGTGCGCAGTACACGCGCGACGGGCAAAGCGGGCGGCGCCGACAACGCGCAGGCGCCGCTCTACCAGCTCAAGGCGGAGTTCTTCAAAACCCTCGGCCACCCGGTCCGCATCCGGGTCCTGGAGCTGCTGAGCCAGCGCGAGCACGCGGTCGCCGAGATGCTGGCCGAGGTCGGCGTGGAAGCGGCCAGCCTCTCCCAGCAGCTCGCCGTCCTGCGCAAGGCCAACCTCGTCCTCGCCCGCCGCGAGGGCTCCACCGTGTACTACCGCCTCACCAGCCCCGAAGTCGCCGAACTGCTGCGCGTCGCCCGCAGCATCCTCTCCGGCGTGCTGCAGGGCCAGGCCGAACTCCTGGCCGACCTGCGCGCCGCCGGTCCGCGGTAGGGAAGGCTCCGAGGGCACACCGCCGTCGGACCCCGGACGGCGGCCGCCCCCCTTTCCCCTTCGGCCCGCTCACTTCTGGGCGTGCCGGCCCAGGTAGAACAGCAGCCACACGAACCCGGCGAACGCATGGGTCCCGAAGACGTAGAAGAAGGCGCGCAGCGCGACACCCTTCTCCAGCCACCTCTCGTGCTCGGCCGCGGCCTCGTCACCGGGCTCCTCGCTCACGACCGCTCCTCTCACGGGGTGCCCTCCGGCAGGACGAAGCGGACCACGACGGTCTTTCCGCGCCCGTCGGAAGCGGGCTCGATCCGTACGTCTCCGCCATGGGCACGCGCGAGCTCGGCCACCGTCCGCAAGCCCTCGCCCGGGGAGCGGTGGGGGAGGGTCATCGGGCGGGGGTCCAGATCCCCGACGCCGACCACCAGGAGGTGATCGGTCATCGTCAGGACGACCTCGGCGTCCGGGGACTGCGCGGCGTGGCGCACGGCATTGGCGACCAGCTCGCTGACGACCAGCAGTACGGCTCCGCACAGCGAGGAGCCGGCGGCGAGGCCGAACAGCACCAGGGACCGCTCCGCCCGCTCGCGCGCGGCCCGGACCGACCCGGGCACGAGAGGGACCGTCCAGGCGTGCCGGCGGACCCGCACCGCCGACCGGGCCCGCTCCTCCGCACCGGGACGCCGGGCCATCACCGGGCCCCCGCCCGGCGGGGGGACAGGATGTTCCTCACGGCCCCTCCGCTCCGGCGCCGGCGTCCACCCCGTGATCGCGAGCCGTCCGGAGCGCGTCCTCCAGTTCCTCGGCTGCCTGCGCCTCCTCGACGGCGTCACCGACCGCACGCGCGGCCGCCAGGCGAGCCCGCGCCACCCCGACCCGCTCCCTCGCCGCCTCCGCGAACCCCGCCACGCCCCAACCCCCGCACATCTCCGAAACTGCCGAATTGCATAACTCTGCAAGTCTACCCCGGCTCGCGCGGATCCACCGGAGGCGGAGCGCGCCCGCGATGAGCGGGTGCCGGCGACGGCGCAGAAGAGGACGCGTTCCTCCTCCTGCCGAGGAACGACGGGAGTACGCCCGGGCGCCCGGACCTGCCCGCGAGGGCCTCAAGTGGGCTGCTGTCACACGTTCTTCATGCTCCGTGCATGGTCCTCGAACGGCTCCTCCGCGCACGATCAGCAGACGCCGGGCCCGACCCGGCCCGGTCGTACCCGCACCCGAGGAGCAGTCCCCCATGCCAAGCCGCCGTACCTTCCTCACCGCATCGACCGCGGCGCTCGGTCTCACGGCCGTCACCGCCACCGCCGCCGGGTCGGCGCAGGCGGTGTCCGCGGTGGCGGTCCCGGACGCGGCGGACGGCTCCGGCACCCGGCTGCCGAACATCGTCGTCGTCCTCGCCGACGACCTCGGCTACGGCGAGCTCGGCGCCTACGGACAGAAGCTGATCGCCACCCCCCGCCTGGACCGGCTCGCCGCGGAGGGCCTCCGGTTCACCGATGCCTACTCCACCGCCGCCGTCTGCGCACCCTCCCGCTGCTCCCTGCTGACCGGACTCCACACCGGCCACTCCACGGTCCGCGCCAACCCCTCGTCCGGCGGCCAGGGCTCTCTCACCGCCACCGACACCACCTTCGCCCAGGTGCTCCGGGCGCGCGGCTACCGGACCGCCGTGATCGGGAAGTGGGGCTTCGGACCGGAGGCCGCCGGCCAGGACAGCCATCCGGCCGCCCGCGGCTTCGAGGAGTTCTACGGCTACATCGACCACAGCCACGCCCACCAGTACTACCCCGAGTACCTGTGGCACAACGCGGTCAAGGAGCCCATCCCCGCCAACGCCGGCGGCGCCAAGGCGGTGTACGCCCCAGACCTCCTCGAACAGCACGCCCTGGAGTTCATGGGCACCCACGCCGCCGAACCGTTCCTCCTCCTGCTCACCCCGAACGTCCCGCACGCCCCCAGCGACATCCCCGACACCGGCGCCTACGCGGACCGGAGCTGGCCGGCTGCGGACAAGGGCCACGCGGCCCAGGTCGGTTACTTCGACTCGCTGGTGGGCAAGGTGATCGACCGGCTCCGCGACCTCGGCCTGGAGCAGGACACCGTCGTCCTCGTCACCAGCGACAACGGCCCCCACGAGGAGGGCGGCGTCAACCCCGACCTGTTCGACGCCAACGGTCCGCTGCGCGGCTACAAGCGCAACCTCTACGAAGGCGGCGTGCGCGTCCCCCTCATCGCCTGGGGGCCCGGCCGGGTCCAGCGGGGCACCAGCGACCGCCCCACCCCCCTGACCGACGTCCTGCCCACCCTCGCCGAGCTCGGCGGTGCCCCCGCCCCCACCGACGTGGACGGGCTCTCCGCCGCTCCCCTGCTCGCGGGCCGCGCCGACGCGGCGCGCCACGGGCACCTGTACTGGTTCCGCGACGAGCTGGGGGTCACCAGCCGGGCCAACGCCCAGGACAAGAAGCGCGCCACCTGGCTCGCCGAGGCGGTCCGCCGGGAGAACTGGAAGGCCGTGCGCTTCGCCCCCGAACGCGACCACGACCTCCCCGACGACAAGTGGCAGGTGGAGCTGTACGACCTGGCATCCGACCTCGGCGAGGCCCACGACGTCATCGACAAGCACCCGGCCACGGCCACGGAACTGGTGGCGCTGATGCGCTCCTCCTGGAAGGACACCTGTCCGCGCACGCCGTTCGGGACCCGCCTGACGCTGCCCCGTCTGGCCGTCCCCGGCCAGGCGTTCACCGTCACCGCCACCCTGGACAACGGGTCCGCACGGCCCTGGACCACCGCGGCGCTCGGCCTGCGCGCCCCGGCCGGATGGACCGTGGCCCCCGCCTCCCCGACCACGGCGGAGGGACTCGCCGTCGGCGCCCGGCTCACCGCCTCCTGGCAGGTCACCCCGCCCGTGGACGCCGCTCCCGCGACCACGTGGGAGCTCACCGCGGAGGGCACCGCCCTCACCCCTGCGGGCCCGGTCCGCTTCCCGGCGACGGGCACCGTCCCGACCCCGCCCCCCGCCCCCCGCCCCCGCGCGCGACTCCTACCTCTCCGACCTCACCTGGATCAGCGCCACCAACGGCTGGGGACCGGTGGAACTCGACGCCTCCAACGGCAGGAACGCCGCCGGAGACGGCCCGCCGATCGCCTTCGGCGGTACGACGTACCCCAAGGGTCTGGGCGTCCACGCGCCCAGCGACGTCGCCTACCACCTCGGCGGGCGCGCCGTACGGTTCACGTCCCTGGTCGGCATCGACGACTTCTCCGCCAAGCAGAGCGCTGTCGGCGCCACCCGCGCCAAGGTCTACGGCGACGACCGCCTGCTCCTCACCACCCCCACCCTCACGGCGGCCACCGGCCCCGTCCGGGTCGACCTGGACGTGCGCGGCGTCCACGTCCTGCGGCTGGTGGTCGAGGACGCCAACAACCGCACGTCCTTCGACCACACCACCTGGGCCCTGGCCCGGGTCACCGTGTCCTGACCTCGGGCGCCCGCGATGCCGGGGGCCGTTTCGGATCACTCCGGAACGGCCCCTTCGGCGGTTGACGGCGGATATGCGGACGACGGGCCGTCTTCACGCGAGGTCGGCGGCCACGCGGAACCCGATGTTGCCGGTCGAGCTGTCGGGGGTGTTGGAGCTTCGCGCGGCGACGCGGTAGCGGTTGCAGTAGGAGTCGTGGCAGAGGTACGAGCCTCCGCGCATCGCGCGGGAGGTCTCCTCGGCGGGGGTGAACCGGTCCGCGCACCACTCCCAGACGTTGCCGACCGTGTTGTAGAGGCCGAAGCCGTTGGGCCGGAAGGAGTTCACGGGAGCGGTGGAGACGTAGCCGTCGGCACCGGTGTTGAGCACCGGGAACTCGCCCTGCCAGATGTTGCACATGTGACGGCCGCCGGGCATGAGTTCGTCGCCCCAGGGGTAACGGCGCTGCTCCAGGCCGCCGCGGGCCGCGTACTCCCACTCGGCCTCGGTGGGCAGGCGGGTGCCGGACCAGGCGCAGTACGCCTGGGCGTCGTTCCAGGACACATGGACGACGGGGTGGTTCTGCCGGTCGGTGACATGCGAGCCGGGCCCTTCGGGATGGCGCCAGCCGGCCCCCTGCACCGCCCGCCACCACGGGACTGCCGCCACGGGCGCGGAGACCGCGGCGACCTCGTCGGCGAGGAAGGCCCCGAAGGTGAAGGAGAAGCCGAAGCGTTCGGCCTCCGTCGTGTAGCCGGTGGCCTTGGCGAAGGTGGCGAACTGGGCGTTGGTCACGGTCGTGGCCGCGATCCGGAAGGGTTCCACGGTCACTTCGCGGATCGGCCCCTCGGCGTCCGCCGGGAAGCCCTCCGGGTCGTCGGTCCCCATGAGGAAGCGGCCACCGGGCAGGGTGAGCAGCTGCCGGGCCACCCGGGAGGCCGGGGCCGCGGCGGGCGGCGGCGCGAGGGTGAGCGTGGGGGCGTGGGCGTGGCCGGGGGTGCAGCAGTCGGACATGGCGGCTCCGTCGGGACGGTGGGCGGCCGGGCGCCCGTACCTCGCGGTGGGGGCGCCCGGTCGGCGGTTCTGTGGTGTGGGTCAGGCCACGCGGTCGGCGGCGAGCCGGACGGCCAGGCTTCGCGCCGCCTCCTGCGGGTGTGAAGGGGAAGAGACGGGAGTCAGGCGGGGGCGCGGGGTGGGGATGCCGTGGTCAGCGCGCCGGGGCGGCCGTACACAGGGCGCTCGCCGTACGCCCTTGGCCGACGTGGCGGCGCACCGTGAGGATCGCTGCTGCCATGGCGACGACAGTAGGTGAAGCGGAACCGCCTTTCCATGTACGGCGGATGAAAATGAGGGCGCCCTGACGTCCCGCCCCCCTCACACCAGGGAGATCGGCGCGAAAGGATGCCGGGGCCCGGGAACTCCTCGCCCGCACCGTCCGACTACCGCTGTGTGGCGAACGACCGGAGGGCGAGTGATGGGCGGGCTGGATGTGCGGATGCGGGGAGTCGCCTGCCGGCACGGCCGGGTGGAGGCCGTCGCCGAGGTGGACCTGGACGTCGCCGCGGGTGAGCGGGTGGCACTGACCGGCACCAACGGTTCGGGCAAGACCACATTGCTGCGCGCGGTGCTCGGCCTGCACCGGCAGGTGACGGGCTCGATCCTGGTCGGCGGCCGGAACACCCGTACCCCCGCCGAGTGGGCGTGGCGGCGTCGGGCCTGCGCCTGGATCCCGCAGAAGCCCGCCGCGGGCCGGTTCCCGCTGCTCGGTGAGGAGTTGCTGGCCGGCAGCACCGCGCCGGACGAGGCCTCCGGGGCAGCGGACCGGCTCGGCGTGGGCCGGTTGACCGGGCGGCCGCTGCACACGCTGTCCGGAGGGCAGCTGCAGCGCATGTACCTGGCCCGGGCCATCGGCTGCGTGGCCGCCGGGGCCGAGGTACTGCTGGCCGACGAGCCCACCGCCGCCCTCGACTTCGACGGGCAGGCGGAGGCCGCCGAGGTCCTGACCTCGCTCCCCGTGACCCTCGTCGTCGTGACCCACGACCGGGCCCTGGCGGACCGCTGCGACCGGGTCCTGGAGATGGCGGCGGGCCGGCTGCGGGAGGTCCGGTGACCACCCTCGCCACCGCCGACATCGGCGCGCTGCTCCAGCTGGTCCCGGTCCGGAGAGCCGGGGCGGCCCTGCTGCTCGCCGCGGTCGGGCTGCCGGTCATCGGGGTCGTCATCGTGGGGCTCGACATCATGCCGGTGCGGTTCGCGATGATGCACGTCGCCCTGCTCGGCATCGCCTTCGGCCTGCTCACCGGGCTCGACCCCGTGCTGTGCGCGCTCGTCGCCTGTGCCCTGGCCGGTGCGGGCGTGGCACCCCTCGCCCGCACCCCGGACGGCCTGTCCGGGGCGATGGGCCTGCTGATGAGCCTGGCCGTCGCCGCGGCCCTGCTGCTGCTCGCGGTGTCGGGGGTCAACGCGTCGGGGGCCTTCGCCCTCCTGTGGGGGTCGATCCTGTCGGTCGGCACCCCCGACCTCCTCGTGCTGGGCGCGCTCGCCGTGCTCGTACCGGGCCTGTTCTGGTGGAAGCGGCGCGACATCGGCCTGCTCCTGTACGACCGTGAACTCGCCCAGTGCTCCGGCGTCGCCGTCAGGGCCCTCACCGCTGCGCTCCTGGTGCTCGTCGCGGTCGCGGTCGCCGGGGCCATCAAGCTCACCGGGGCCCTGCTCGTCGACGCCCTGACCCTGCTGCCCGCCCTCGCCGCACGCCGGCTGGGCACCTCGCTGAAGTCGATCACCCTCTGGGCGATCGGCATCGGCGTCACCGTGAACCTGACGGGGTTCCTGCTGGCCCTGTGGCTCGACTGGCCACCCGGTCCGGTCCTCGTCCTGACGGCGGGGGCGCTCGTCCTCGCCGTCCCTCTCATATCCGAACGGAGAACCAGCCCATGGCGCGCACCCGCGTCCGCATCCCTTCCCTCCTCGCACTGAGCGCGGTCATGCTGGCCCTCGTCACCGCCTGCGGCGACACCACCGACAGCACCGGTGGCGGCAAGGACGACGCCGCCGCGTCCCCCGCCGGCTCCGGCGCCCCCAAGGCCGGGAAGAAGCCCGTGGTCGTCGTCACCACCGCCTGGGAAGGGGCCTTCGCGAAGGCCGCGGGCGCCGAGGACGTCAAGGTCATCGTTCCCCGGTCCGTCCACCACGCCCCCGACTACAACCCCAAACCCTCCGACCTCGCCACCGTGGCCAAGGCCGACTTCGTGCTGTACGCGCCCTTCGAGCCGTACGCCGCGAAGATCAGGGAAGCTGCGGGCTCCAAGGCGAAGCTGGTGGAGGTCGACCTCGACAACGACCCCGACAAGGTCAGGGCCGAGGTCGGCAAGCTGGGCGGGCTCTTCGGCACGGCCGACGCGGCGACCGCGTGGAAGACAGCCTTTGATGCCGAGTACACGAAGCTGAACAAGGACCTCCGGGCCGCGTGGCCCGGCGGCAGGAGCCCCGACGTCGTGACCCAGGTGTTCACCACCTGGGCGGCCAGGCTCGCCGGCGCCACCACCGTGGGCACGTACGGCCCCGAGGCCGTCACCCCGGCGCAGCTCGCCGAGCTCTCCGCGAAGAAGCCGGCCCTGGTCCTGGACAACGCCCACATGTCGACCGGGACGGTGCTGCCCGACTCCGGGGCCAGGCAGGTCGGGATCGTGAACTACCCCGGCGAGGACCTCGACCTGCTGCCGGTCTACCGCAACGCGGCGGCCGAGGTGAGGAAGGCCATGAGCGCCTCCTGACCGACGGGGCCCGCCTCCATCGGCCCCGGCACCCGGTTCCGGACCGCCTGAGCAGAAGGGGCGGGAGGGCATCGCGCACGCCCTCCCGCCCCGGTGTTCCCCTGCGCCCGGTTCCGGGCCTACCGGGTCCAGACCGTGCCGCGGGCCTCGTACTCCAGCATGGCTTCCACGCCCGTCGCCGCGTCCGCCCCGAGTTCGCGGCGTACGAGCCACAGGGCGAGTTCCAGGCCGGAGGTGATGCCTCCGGCGGTGACGAGGTCGCCGTCGTCGACGACCCGCGCGTTCTTCGCCACCCCGCCCTGCTGTTCGAGGTCGGGGCGCGCCTTGTGGTGGGTGGTGCAGGGCCGCCCCCGGGTCAGCCCGGCGGCGGACAGCAGCATGACCCCTGTGCACAGGGCGCTGACGGTGAGCCCCTCGCGGGGTGCGGCCCGCAGGGCACGCGGGAGGGTGCCGCGTCGGATCTCGGCCCACACGCCCGGGTCCTCGCGGCGGGCGTATCCGCCGCCCGGTACGACGATCACGTCGGCCTCGTCCGGGGCCCATGCGTGGCCGACCTCGATCCGCGAGCCGTACGAGGCGCGTACGAATCCGGGCCGGGACGTGGTCACGTAGCGGACCTCCACCGGCCGCCCGGTGAAGAACCGGGCGGCCGAGAAGACCTCGTACGGGGCGGCGAAGTCGAGCTCCTCGACTCCGTCGAACATGACGATGTGGACGCGCAGCGGGCTGCCGGCGGGGGCGGAGGGCCGTCCGGCCGCGGTGGCGGTGGTCGCCGCTGCGGCCGGTAGGGCTCCGGCGAGGCCCGCGACCGCGCCGGTGGCGCCGATCGCGGTCGAGGCGCGGAATAGGTCCCTTCGGTTCATCAGGTGCTCCTGGTCTGGTCGCGGTGGGTGGTCGGGTCGACGCGTAGCCCGTCAGCCGGCCTGCGCGAGGGGGAGTCCGGGCTCGGCCGCCGAGGCGGACGGCCGGTTCTCGGTCAGCCGTTCGCGGAGGGCGGCGCGGTCGGGCTTGCCGGCCGGGGTCAGGGGCAACACGTCGACGGCGAGGAGGTGTTCGGGGTGCTTCTGGCGCTCCAGGCCGCGCCCGGTCAGGTGGGCGCCGAGTTCGTCGAGGGTCGGGGGCCGCCCGCCGCGGGGGACCACGCAGGCCGCCAGGCGTTCGCCCATCAGCGGGTCGGGCACGCCGACGCAGACGACGTCGCGGACCCGGGGGTGGGAGCTGAGCTCGCGCTCGACCTCGGCGGGGCTGATGTTGGCGCCGCCGCGGATGACGATGTCCTTGAGCCGGCCGACCACGTGCAGGACGCCGTCGGGGTCCAGGTAGCCGAGGTCGCCGGTACGGACCCAGCCGTCGGGCGTGCGGTAGCGGGCGTCCAGATCGGGGGCGGCGACGTAGCACAGCGGGGTCATGGGCCCGCGCGAGATGATCTCCCCCACGTTCCCGTCGGGCAGCGCCGCGTGGGTGTCGGGGTCGGCGATGCGGATCTCCGCGACCCGCGGGTCGGGACGGCCGGCAACGACCCCCGCGCCGTCCGTCGGCGGGACGGTGTGGGCGAGCCCGGTGTGGCAGTTGACGCCGTCGGCGGAGCCGTAGAGGTTGACGACCGGGCAGCCGAACGCCTTGGCCGCGGCCTCCGCCGTGGTCTCGTCGAGGGGCGCGCCGCCGAGGACCAGGGCGGTCGGCGCCGGCAGCGGTTCGTCCGTCGCGTCGAGGCGTTCGAGCATCATGCGGATCATGGTCGGCACGCCCAGGACGTGGGTGGGCTCGTGCTCGCGCAGGGCCGTGAGGGCGGCGTCGGGTGTGAACCGGTCGAGCAGGACCAGGGTGCCGCCGTGCCGGGCGAGGGTGACCGCGGTGCCGTTCGAGCCGAAGGCGGAGGCCAGCGGGACCAGGAACAGGCAGCGGGGCGGGGTGCCGTCCGGAATGAGGGAGGCGAGGAAGTTCCCGCGGCCGCCCGCGAGCGCGTTGTGCGAGTAGGCGATCATCTTCGGCTCGGCCTCGGAGCCGGAAGAGACGAGGATGCGGGCCGCGCCGTCCGGGTCGGGACGGGCGGGTACGAACGCCCCGGGGTCGGAGCGCAGGAGCTCGGACCAGGCCACGGTGCCCTCCGGTGCGGTCCCGGGGCCCACGGCGACGACGTGGCGCAGGGCGGGCATGGTCCGCGACAGCGCGTGCAGGTCGGCGGCGTGCCGGAAGTCCTTGTGCGCGACGGAGGCGATGACGGCGACGGCCTCCGCCCGGCGCAGCAGGCATTCGGCTTCCAGGACGCCGCGGCCGACGGGGAAGGGAAGGGCGACGGCGCCGAGGGCGGCCAGCGCCAGGTCGGCGATCACGGCGCTGCGGTGGTTGGGCAGTTGGACGCCGACCACGTCGCCCGGGCGTATGCCCAGGCCTCTGAGGCCGGCGGCCAGACATCGGACCTTGCGGTCCAGGGCGGTGTAGCAGAGCGTGCCCTTGGCGTCGAGGACGGCCGTGTGGTGCAGGTTGGCGATCTGGCGGGCCCGGAAGAGGCTGTACAGGTCGAGGTCCGGGCAGGTGCCGTCGACCACCCACGAGCGGCGGAGTTCGCGGGGCAGCAGGTCGTGCAGTTCGAGCCTGTCGACGGTCATGCGAAGCTCCAGGGGTCGGAAACGGCGGGGGCACCGTGCGCGTCACGGCTGATCGAGCCGGCGAAGCGCGGGTCGTGGTGCAGGTCGGCCAGGTCGGTCGTGACCGCGGTGGCGGTCAGGCCGTGCGAGCCCAGCCGGGCAAGGGCGTCGGAGGTGCTCAGGTCGCGCAGGTCGTGGGCGGCCGCGGCCGGGGCGCTGTCGTCGCAGGGGGCGATCCAGCCGTCGGCGGTGGGCAGCGGGTGCCGGAAGCCGGCCGGGAGGCGCGGGTTCTCTCCTCGGGCCGCGCGCCCCAGGGCGGGAGCGGTGAGGGTGTCGGCCGCGCCGAGGAGCGAGGAGTCCACGCGGGCTCCGCGACCGGTGCGCTCCCTCAGCAGCAGCCCGGCGAGTACCGCTTCGGCGCCGTGCAGGCCCCCGAGCACGTCGAGCAGGGTCATCAGGGACGGGGCCGGGCTCTCGCCCTCGGGGCGTACGGCCTCGCCGACCCCGGTCCGGGCCTGGACCATGAAGTCGGTTCCCATGGGGGCGTCGGCGATCCGGTCGGCCCAGCCGCCGGTGTACGCGTACACGAGCGCGGGATTGACCCGTGCCAGGTCGTCGGAGTCGAGGCCGAGCTCGGCGGCCTTGCCCGGCGCCCAGTTGTGCAGGAAGACGTCCGCCCCGCCGGTCATCTCCCGCAGTCTGCGGCGGTCGCCCTCGGACTTGATGTCGATCTCCACGGCCTTCTTGCCCCGGTTGAGGGCGAGCCAGCGCGCCGAGATTCCGGAACAGGCCGGGGGCATGCCGCGCAGCGGATCCCCGCCCGGCGGCTCGATCCTGATGACCTCGGCGCCCAGCAGGCCCAGCAGATGCGCGGCGAGCGGGGCCTGGATGCGACGGCCCGCCTCCAGCACCGTCACACCGGCGAGCGGCAGCGCCTCGGCGGGGAGCGCCGGCCTGCCCGAGGGGGCCCGGGATGACGGGTGGGGCCGGTCGGCCGCGTACGGCCGGAGAGTCCACGGCGGCGCGCCGTCGGCTTCGGCGTGCCGTTCGGCGAGGGTGTGCAGGACGCACACCTCGGCTCCCGAGAGGGCCGCGGCCTGCCGGATCCGGGCGAGGGGATGCGTCCGGGTGACGGTGTGGAGGGCCTGCGGGAACGGCGCGCAGGCGGTGGCGTACCGGAACTGGAAGGGCCGCCAGCCCGCCCGCATCGCGTCGGCGGGCGCCTCCAGGGCCCGCCAGAACGCGGCCCAGGCGCCCGGGTCGAGCGTCTCCAGCTCGAAGAGCACTCCCTCGGCGGAGGTGAAGGGCGGTCCGCCGGGGGCGAGTTCCGCGGCTTCGCCCTCGTCCGCCCCGGCGGCGGCCAGGTACTGCGAGACCGCGAGCAGCCCGGCGCGAGCCGCGCTGGTGGTGACGGGGGCGGCGGCCGTGCCGCGGGCCTGGCCCACCAGCCCCGCGAGCAGCCCCTGAACGGCCAGGACACCGGTGGCCGTCGCCGCGTAGTCGGCGGCGAGTCCGCGCGGGCTGCCGTCACGCCGCCCGTGGACGGCCATGACGCCGGTGGCGGCCTGGACCGTGGCCTCGTCGACGAGACCGGCTCCGGGGTCGCCCCAGCCGACGGTCGCGTGCGCGGTGTCGTACCCCCCGCCGGTGAGCGTGACGGCACCGGGCGCCCTCTGCTGCCCGGGGGGCTCGTCGTGCGCGCCGAGCAGCCGCAGGTGCCGTGCGGCGACCGTCGTGATCTGCGGGGGGCCCGAGATGCCCAGGCGCAGTGAGTCGAGTGGCCGGACCGTCTGCGAGGTTGCCGGTGACGCCATGCCTGTCCTCTCCCGGCGCGGCGGTGGCCGTCGCCCAGGTCGTGCGGAAAACGCGGAACGCGGGAACTCGGGAGCCTCCGCGCCCGACCAGTTCCACGAACAGGCAGTCGGACAGACGTTCCCGCGAGTTCCCGGGAACCGGGAGGAAAACGGTGACGGATTCACGCACGACGCACGACACGGTCGGCCAACCCAGCGCTGAGCTGGCGGAGTTGAAGGGGCGGGTGGAGCACTTCATCCACACCCGGGTGATCCCGCGGGAGCCGGTCCTCGACGCGGGCGGGCCGGCCGCCGCATCGGCCCTGCGGGAACTCCAGGCCCTCGCCCGGGCCGAGCGGTTGTGGGCGCTGCCCCTGCCGGCCGAACTGGGCGGCGGCGGACTGCCGTTCTCCGCGTACGCGCAGCTCGCGGAGGCCGAAGGCGCCAGCGACCACGGCCCGGCCGCCCTGGGCTCCGCCCCGCTGCTCGACGTCACCATGCTGGCCCGGCACGCCGGCAGCCGGGTCCGCGAGACGTACCTGGAGCCGCTGGTCGCCGGCCGGATCCGTACCTGCTACGCGATGACCGAAGCCGACGCACCCGGAACCGACCCCTTCCTCACCCGCACCCGGGCCGACCGCGAGACGGACGGCAGCCGGCGGATCACCGGCCGCAAGTGGTTCACCTCCGGGGCCGCGACCGCCGACCTCGTCACCGTGCTCGCCCGTACCGGCGCGGCGCCGGGCGACCGTGAAGGCCTCTCCCTGGTCCTCGTCCCCACCGGCTCCCCCGGCTTCCGGATCGTCCGCGAGCTTCCCGTCCTCGGGGCGGCGGGCCAATACGAGATCGAACTCGACGGCGTCGTCGTGCCCGGCGACCACCTGATCGGCGAAGAGGGCGGGGCACTCGCCGTCGCCGGCGAACGGCTCGCCCTCGGCCGGACCCTGCGCTCCCTGCGCTGGCTCGGCCAGGCCCAGCGCGCCTTCGACCTCATGTGCGAGCGGGCCGCCACGCGCAGCGGCTCCCGAGGGCCGCTCGCCGACCACCAGCTCGTACAGCAGCACGTGTTCGACGCCCTGCTCGCGCTGCGGAGCACACGGCCCCTGGTCCACGAGGCGGTGGCGCTCATCGCGGCCGGGCAGGACGCCCGTACCGAGGTCGGCCTCGCCAAGGTGGCCGCCGCCCGGCTGCTCCAACAGGTCACCGATTCCGCCATCCAGGTCCACGGCGCCGCCGGGCTCGGCCCGGACACGCCGCTGCCCGCGCTGTTCCGCGGCGGGCGGACGGCCCGCATCCTCGACGGCCCGGACGAGCTCCACATCACCTCCGTCGCCCGGCGGACCCTGCGCGCCTACGGTCCGCGGCCGGTCACACCCGGGTGAGGTCGACGAGCCCGTCCAGCGAGGCCAGCCCCAGGGCCAGGAAGAAGTCGCCCCAGACCAGCTCGTGGCGTACGGCCAGGCCCTTGCCCGCGTCGTAGCAGCCGTCCAGCAGCATCCCGGCCGGAAGGCCGTCCCCCTCGCGGGAGAGGTGGGCTTCCGCGAGCCGGCTCAGGATCGCGACGCCCCGGCGGGCGCACGCGCGCGTCCACGCGCCGGGAAGCCGGCCGAGCTTCAGCAGGGCGACCGCGGTGATCGCCGCGGCCGAGGTGTCCGACGGCCCGTCCGGGTCGGCGCCCTCGGCCGGTGGGACCGGCGGCCCGGTCACCATGTCGTCCCACGCCACGAGCCGCTCTACTGCCGCCTCAAGACGCACCGAGCAGCGCGCGGCGACTTCCGGGCGCAGGAGGGCATCGGCGAGCGCGAGGAGCAGCCACGCCCGGCCACGGCTCCATCCGGGCCGCGGTTCCCCGCACGGGCTCCACGTGCCGTCCCCGTCGCCGAACCGCCAGGCAAGCGGCCGCCGCTCCCCCACTCCGCCGAGGCAGAGGTCGAGGTGCCGGTCCAGATGGGCGGCCGCGGCGGCCGCCCCGGCAGGACCCGCACAGGCCAGGAGGGGCACCGTCCCGGGTACGCCGTCCACGCGGGCCAGCATGCGGGGGCCGCCGAAGGCGCCGCCCCAGGGGACGATCCCGGCCCTGGCGTCGAAGTCCGCAAGGCAGGCCCGCGCCGCCCGGTGCCGCAGCAAGGAGGCTGCTGCGTCGCCTTCGGCGAGAGCGGTGCCGTACCAGAAGACCAGGCCGCGGGTCGCGGTGTCGGCCCGCAGCCGGCTCTCCAGTCGGGCCGTGCACTCGGCGGCGGCGCGGCGGTCGGCCTCGTGCCCCGTGTCACGCGCCCGCAGCCACAGGAGCCCGGCCCAGAATCCGCCCGCCCACGACCCATGCCCGGTGGTCGTCCAGGTCCCGCTCCGGGGGTCGGCGTACAGGGGGAACCGTACGCCCACCTCCGCCTGGGTCACCGCGATCCGGGCCATCGTGGCAGCCCGTGCCCGACCGGCCCAGTCCTCAGAGCTCACGCGCCGTGCCCCTTCCCGTCCCGGCGGTCCCGACGCGCCCAGACGAACGCGACGGCGCCGGCCACGGCGAATTCCGCGCCGACCAGGAGCCAGCCCGTCCCGTACCGGCCGCGCTCCGCGAACAGCCCGAAGAGCGAAGGACCGATCGCGAACCCGGCGAAGAAACCCGTGGCGACCAGCGCGGAGTCCTGCCCGGCCCGTCCCGGCACAGCGCGCTGCACGACCAGCACCATGGACACGGCATTGCCGGAGACGGCGAACACGCCCACCGCCGCGGCGCCGAGCCACACCAGCGGGCCCGCCGACTCGGCGGCTGCCAGCAGGACCGCCGCCCCCAGCGCACCCCACGCCAGCCACCCCGGCAGCCATTCGGCACGCCCCGGAACGGCCGCCTTGGACCAACCGACCCGGCCGGCGATCCCCGTCACGCCGAGGACCGCCACCAGAGCGCCCGCCACCATCGGATCCATCCCCAGCCGTTGCACGCCGTAGAGCGCCAAGTAGGTGTTGACCGAGGCGATTCCGGCCCCGAGGAAGAGCGAGAAGACGGCCAGCCGGGCCACCATCCCGCGCGGAACCCACGATGCCGGAGGAGGGGCCGCGGACGGCGCGGGGTCGGCCGGCAGTGACCGCAGCGCCCAGGCAGCCGCCGACAGCGCGGCGCCCGAAGCCGTCCAGACCGCGGCGCGCCAGCCCGGCCCGGCGGCGAGAGCGGCGAGCGGCAGGCCGGCCACGAACGCGCCCAGCTGCACCCCCGACTGCTTCAGGCCCGTCACGGCGCCCCGCTGGGCGGGCGGAACGGCTGCCAGCACGGCCTTGTTGGTGGCCGGGTTGGCCAGCGCCTGCGGTATTCCGCCCAGGGCGACCGCGCCGAGCAGGACGGCGGTACCCGGAGCGGCTGCGATCAGGGCCAGGGAGGCAGTCGAGAGCAGCAGGAGGAGGACCAGGGAGCGCCTTGGGCCGATGCGGTCCACGATCCGGCCGCCCACCGGGGACAGGACGGCGGCCGCTGCGAACCCGATCGTCGTCGTCAGCCCGAGAACGCCGGGCGACAGGCCCATGTCCGCCACGAGACGCGGGCCCAGCGCCCCCAGCAGGAACAGCTGCAGCATCGAGAACGCCATGGCGCACGTGAGGAGCGCGGTCTGCCGCCGCCCCGCCCGACCGTCCAACCCCGTTGGCGCCGAGGTGTCTTGCGCTGCCGCCACTGAAGCCCCCATTCTCCGGATGTCGCACGCGTGGCCCGACCGGGAAGGCAGTCGGGTGGCACGGCGCTCCGGTTCCCGTCCCCTCCTGTGCCGTGCGCCACAACCGGCCGAAGCCAGTCGTACCAAGGGCGAGGGCGAGGATTTTTCGTGAAGTGCGCACCCCGCTGCCGTGCCCGGAAACCCGGTGCGAAGATGAACGCGCCATGAAGCCGGGCCACTGTTCCAGAGCCGCGAGGGCTGCGATGTTCGCAGCCGTCTGTGTGCTGCTCGCGGCCACCGGCCACATCCTCATGTCGGGCGTGGCCGTCCCCTGGTGGGCGATGCCCGCCGCCTTCGCCGGGACGGTCGCCGCGGCCTGGGCCCTGGCGGAGCGCGAACGCGGACTGCTCGCGGTCACCGGCACGACGGTCGCCGTCCAGGCCGTACTCCACGCCGGGTTCTCCCTGGCCCAGTCGCTGACCCACCCGTCGCCGGCCGCCGGCCACTCGTTCGCACGGCAGTGGGCCGCGTACCTGACGTGCGGCGACGGCACGGGAACGGGCCTGTCGACCCACGAAGCCCTGAAGATCGTCAACGAGGCGGGGCTCGGCACGCTCGTGTCCCAGCCGCCACCCGGCACCTCGATGACGGACGCCCACGGCATGCACGGCATGCATGCCATGCACGACATGGCCTCCGCCACGGCCGGTGTCGGCATGCCCGCCACCGGCCACGACATGGCCGGCATGTCCCCGACGGGCATGCTGGCCGCCCACCTGCTCGCCGCCGTCCTGTGCGGCCTCTGGCTCGCCTGCGCGGAGCAGGCGGCGTTCCGCCTCCTGCATGCCGTCGCGGGATGGCTCCGGACCCCCCTGTGGGTCCTCTTCCGCCTTCTCAACCCGACCACACCGCACCTTCCCCGCGTCCGCGTCCGCCGGTCCCGGCACCGCCACGCGCTGCGGCAGCTCCTCCTCGTCCACGCCATCACCTCACGGGGTCCGCCGACGGGACCCGCTGTCCTGTGACAGCCGGCTCCCCGAGCGCACGCTGACGGCACCACGCCGCCGCGCCTCGGGCATCGGCCATGCCCTCCGGCAGGCCGTACCCCTTTCACCGGTCCCGCCGTGCGCGGCGCCGGACTTCCTTCACCCATGAGGACCTTGTGGCGATGACTCCTGCCCTGCCCACCCATGCCCGCACGGCCGACCGGAAGGGCTCCCGGCCCACCACCGGCTCCGAGGAGGCGGTGACTCGGCTTGCCCTGGACGCCCGCGACGGCGATCCCGTCAAGGCGGACCGCTTCGTCCGTGCGCTGCACCGCGACGTCTGGCGGTACGTGGCCTACCTCGGCGCCGACACCCAGGCCGCCGACGACCTCACCCAGGACGTGTTCCTGCGCGCGCTGGCCGCCCTTCCCCGCTTCGAGGGCCGCTCCTCCGCCAGGACCTGGCTGCTGTCCATCGCGCGCCGCACGGTCGTGGACAGCATCCGCCACGCCGCCGCCCGCCCCCGCCTGTCGGACCAGCAGGACTGGCAGACCGCCGCCGAGCAGACCCAGCCCTACGGCATCCCCGGATTCGAGGACGGGATCGCCCTCGCCGAACTCATGGCCTCCATCCCCAGCGAGCGCCGTGAAGCCTTCGTCCTCACCCAGCTCCTGGGCCTCGGCTACGCGGAGGCCGCGACTGCCATCGGCTGCCCGGTCGGAACGGTCCGCTCCCGCGTGGCCCGAGCCCGGCTGAACCTCATCGCACTCCTGACGGACACGGAGGCGACGACCACCGCCCGGGAACCCCGCGTCCCGGCGGAATCCGGTCGCGGCGCCCGCACCACGCGGGACCGCGTCCTCACGGCGTCACGGACCTGACGCCCGCGCCCCCGCGACCACCCGCCCACCCCCGGGGTGCCCGAACCCGCTCGGCGGGCGCCGGCGTCGGCCGCCGGCGGCCGTCAGGCCTCGTGGGTGGTGGGTGAGGTCTGCGGTAGGGGCGTGCGGGAGTTCAGGCGGACCCATGGCGGTACCCCGGCGCCCGAACCCTGCCCGGACGGCGCGAAGGGAGAACAGACGGCGCGCCCCCGGCGGAAGCGCTCCGGGCACACGGCGCACGCGACGGCTCACAGCACATGCTCCTGGCGAGAACCACGCGCCCTACGCCTCCCCATGCGCCCCTCGTGCGCCGTGCGGCAGGGCAATGGCGGTCCTGGCCGTCGACGTGTCGGCGCCCTCGGCGCAGAGCCGGCACACCGAGCACACACGGGACCGGGAGCCTCCGTACACCGGCCGCCCGAGCAGACTGCTCGCCGAAGCGTTCGACGAACTCCTCGTTGGCACAGGAGGACGCACGAAAGGCCGTCCTCTCATGGATGAGAGAACGGCCTTCGACCTGCGTTTCCGCGTGGTCGGGACGACAGGATTTGAACCTGCGACCCCTTGACCCCCAGTCAAGTGCGCTACCAAGCTGCGCCACGTCCCGTTGTACTGCTTGCGACCCTGCGACCTGGGGTTTCCCCTCCGTGCGCCGGGCACATGCAGAACATTACCCCACGTTGAGGGGTGCGTGTGCACGGGTGAGCGGGGCGGTGGAGGATGGGCGGGTGGACGGTCGGGAGCGGGATCGGGATGGTGCGGGGCGGGCCCGGAGCGGGCGGCCCCGGGACGGGCTGGGGCGGCCGCTGGCCCATGGGGCCGAGGGGGTGGCGCGGCAGCCCGAGGGGGTCGTGCGGTCGCCCGGGGAGACGGTCGCGGAGGCGCAGCGGCTGCTGGACGCCGGGATGCCGTTCCACGCGCACGAGGTGTTCGAGGACGCCTGGAAGTCCGGGCCGGAGGAGGACGCCGCGCTGTGGCGGGGGCTGGCGCAGCTCGCCGTGGGCCTGACGCACGCCGCGCGGGGGAACGCCGTCGGCGGGGCGCGGTTGCTGCGGCGCGGGGCGGCGTCCCTCGGCGGGGTGGAGCGGGCGTACGGGATGGACCTGCCGGGGCTCCTCCGGTGGGCCGACGAGCTGGCCCACCGGGTCGGGGCCGGGGCCGCGGTGGACCCGGTCCGCGAGGCGCCGAGGCTAGGCGGGGGCGGGCTGTAGCAGGTCCCAGCGGTTTCCGTAGAGGTCTTCGAAGACGGCGACGGAGCCGTACGGTTCGTGGCGCGGCTCCTCCAGGAAGCGGACGCCCTCGGCGGTCATGCGGGCGTGGTCGGCGGCGAAGTCGGCGGTGTAGAGGAAGAAGCCGACCCGGCCGCCGGTCTGGTCGCCGATGCGCGAGCGCTGCGCCTCGTCCTTGGCCCGGGCCAGGAGGAGCGCGGACTCCTGCGCGCCGGGCGGGCGGACGACGACCCAGCGGGAGCCGTCGGGGCGGGGGGTGTCCTCGGCGAGTTCGAAGCCGAGGGCGCGGGTGTAGAAGTCGACGGCCTCGTCGTAGTCGCGGACCAGGAGGGCGGTGAGGGCGATGTGGGTGGGCATGCCCTCATTGTGCGGGCGTGTCGAGGAGGACCACGTCCAGGGTGCGGGGGCCGTGTACGCCCTCGACCCGGTCGAGTTCGATGTCGCTGGTGGCGGAGGGGCCGGAGATCCAGGTCAGGGGGCGGGCCGGGTCGAGGCGGTCGAGGGCCTGCGGGACGGAGTCCACGACCTGCGCCGGCACCCGGACCACGCAGACGTGGTGGTCCGGGATCAGGGTGATGCGGCGCCGGCCCTGGTCGGGGCCGCCGTCGAGGACGATCGTGCCGGTCTCGGCGATGGCCAGGGCGCAGCCGGTGACCACGCTGGAGACGGCGTCCAGTTCGTGCGGGGTGGAGGCCGCGTGGTCGGGGACGGGGGTCGCGTCGGACGCCGAGAGCCAGTGCGGGGGCAGGGCCGGGGGGACCAGGACGGTGCGGGAGGCGGAGAGCAGGCGGGCGAGGAGGGCGGGGAGTCCCGCCTCGTCGGTGCGGTGGACCTTCGCCCGGTACTCGGCGAGGTGGGCGGCGAGCAGGTCGGTGGTCTCGGCCGGGGTGCGGGTGGCGTGGACGCGGAGGTAGTCCCGGGGGACGGGCGGGGCGTCGGGGGCCTGGGCGGTGGCCCGCCGGATGCGGGCGAGGACGCGGTCCCTCGTGGTCATGTCCGGTTCTCCCGTTCTCGGCGCCACCAGTCGCGGAAGGGTTCCGCGGGGATGTCGGGCAGTGCGCGGGTGTCGGTCCAGGCGCGGCCCGGGCCGGGGAGCCGGCGGGGGCGCAGGCGGCGGGCGCGGGCCAGGAGGCGTTCACCCGCGCGGAGCGCGCCCGGGTGGTCCAGGAGGAGCCGGGCCGCGCGCAGGGCGGCCCGTTCGGCGGTGTGGCCGTCCGCGGGGCGCAGGCGTACGCGGATCCCGGCGCGGGTCGCGGGGCCGCCCTGGGCCACGCGTTCGCGCAGGTGGACGAGGATCTCGGGGATGTCGATGGCGACGGGGCAGACCTCGTAGCAGGCCCCGCAGAGGGTGGAGGCGTAGGGCAGGGTGGCGTCGATGGCGCTGCCGGTGCCGCGCAGTTGGGGGCTGAGGACGGCGCCGATGGGGCCGGGGTAGACGGAGCCGTAGGCGTGGCCTCCGGCGCGTTCGTAGACGGGGCACACGTTCAGGCAGGCGGAGCAGCGGATGCAGCGCAGGGCCTGGCGGCCGGTCTCGTCGGCGAGGGTGTCGGTGCGGCCGTTGTCGAGGAGGACGAGGTGGAAGGCGGACGGGCCGTCGCCGTCGGTTCCCCCGGACGGTCCGAGGCCGGTCCACATGGTGGTGTACGGGTTCATCCGCTCGGCCGTGGAGGAGCGCGGCAGGGTCTGGAGGAAGATCTCCAGGTCGCGGAAGGTGGGGACGACCTTCTCGATGCCGACGACCGAGATCAGCGTCTCCGGCAGGGTCAGGCACATCCGGCCGTTCCCCTCGGATTCGAGGACGACCATCGTGCCGGTCTCGGCGACCATGAAGTTGGCGCCGGAGACGGCGACCTTGGCGCGCAGGAACTTCTCCCGCAGGTGCAGGCGGGCGGCTTCGGCGAGTTCGCGGGGGTCGTCGCCGAGGTCCTCGGGGGCGGGGCGGCCCCAATCCCCCATCTCGGCGCGGAAGATGTCGCGGATCTCGCCGCGGTTGCGGTGGATGGCGGGGACGAGGATGTGCGAGGGGCGGTCGTGGCCGAGCTGGACGATGAGCTCGGCGAGGTCGGTCTCGTACGCGGCGATCCCGGCGGCCTCCAGGGCCTCGTTGAGGCCGATCTCCTGCGTGGCCATCGACTTGACCTTGACGACCTCGCGTTCGCCGGTGGCCAGGACCAGGCCGGTCACGATCCGGTTGGCCTCGTGGGCGTCGGCCGCCCAGTGGACGGTGCCGCCGGCCGCGGTGACGGCGGCCTCCAGCTGGAGGAGGTAGCGGTCGAGGTGGCGCAGCGTGTGGTCCTTGACGGCCTTGCCGGCCTCGCGCAGCCGGTCCCAGTCGGCGAGTTCGGTGACCGCGCGGGCCCGCCGGTCGCGGATGGTGTGGGTGGCGCGGCGGAGGTTGGCGCGCAGCACGTCGTCCCGTACGGCCTCCCTGGCCGCCTCGGGAAAGGGCGGGAAGGGCGGGAACGCCGGCATGCCCGGCGGCGTGTGCGTCATCGCAGGGGGTCTTCCTCGGTCGATGCCAGGATCTCGGCGAGGTGCAGGGTGCGCAGGGGGGCGCCGGCGCGGCGGAGGATGCCGTCGAGGTGGGTGAGGCAGGAGTTGTCGGC
Organism: Streptomyces racemochromogenes; assembly: GCF_044129415.1. Lineage (GTDB taxonomy): Bacteria > Actinomycetota > Actinomycetes > Streptomycetales > Streptomycetaceae > Streptomyces > Streptomyces racemochromogenes_A. Next base: position 8,937 of record NZ_JBBDHD010000063.1, on the reverse strand, counting down.
CCCGCACAGGACGCCGGCGCCGGACGCCAGGGCGGCGGCGGCCTTGTCGGCGCCCATGGCCGCGGAGACGTCGGGGTTCTTGACGGCGAAGGTGCCCCCGAAGCCGCAGCACTCCTCGGCGCCCGGCAGCTCGACGAGTTCCAGGCCCTTGACGGCGGCCAGCAGCCTGCGGGGGCGTTCGCCCAGCCCGAGGGTGCGCAGGCCGTGGCAGGAGGGGTGGTAGGTGACGGTGTGGGGGAAGTAGGCGCCCACGTCGGTCACGCCGAGCACGTCGACGAGGAACTCGGTCAGTTCGTACACGCGCGGTACGAGGTCCTCCGCGAGCCGCTCCAGCCCGCTCCCCCGCCCCTCCCGGGCGGCGAGGCGGGCGATGCGCGGGTAGTGCGCGCGGACCATCGCGGCGCAGGAGCCGGAGGGGGTGACGACGTGGTCGTAGCCGGCGAAGGCGCGGGCGGTGCGGCGCAGCAGCGGTTCGGCCTCGCGCCGGTAGCCGGTGTTGTACTGCGGCTGGCCGCAGCAGCTCTGGGCCGCCGGGAAGTCCACGTCGACGCCGAGCCGCTCCAGCAGGCGGACGACGGCGATCCCCGTACGGGGGTACAGGGCGTCGTTGACGCAGGTGACGAACAGGGCGACACGCATGGTGGGCACAATAGCCCGGTGAAGAAGTTCTCAGTGATCGGTATAGGCGCGGGCGACCCGGACCACCTGACCCTCCAGGCGGTCCGGGCGATCGGCGCGGCGGACGCATTCCTCATCCTGGAGAAGGGGGAGGAGAAGGCGGACCTGACGGGGCTGCGGCGCGGCATGCTGGAGGCGCACGCCCGGCCCGGCCACCGTCTGGTGGAGGGCCGCGACCCGGACCGCGACCGGACCCCGGCCGACTACGCCCCGACCGTGGACGGCTGGCGCAGCGCCCGGGCCGAGATCTTCGAGCGGTTCATCGCCGAGGACCTGGCGGAGGGCGAGACCGGGGCGTTCCTGGTGTGGGGCGACCCCTCCCTGTACGACTCCACGCTCGCGATCCTCGACGAGGTGCTGGAGCGCGGCCGGGTGGCCTTCGAGCACGAGGTGGTGCCGGGCATCAGCAGCGTGTCGGCGCTGCTGGCGCGCCACCGCACCAACCTGAACCGGGTGGGGCGCCCGGTCCAGATCACCACGGGCCGGCGGCTGGCGGAGGGCTGGCCGCAGGACGTGGACGACGTGGTGGTGATGCTGGACGCGCGGCACGCGTTCACCGCCCACCTCGACCAGGACCTGTTCATCTACTGGGGCGCCTACGTGGGCACCCCGGACGAGATCCTGGTGTCGGGGAAGCTGTCGGAGGTGTCCGGCCGCATCGAGGAGCTGCGCACCGAGGCCCGGGCCCGCAAGGGCTGGATCATGGACACCTACCTGCTGCGCCGGCCGTGACGGCGCCGGCGGGTCAGCGCAGGTAGGCGGGCAGGGCCGCGGCGAGGCGTTCGTACTCCTCGGGCCGGTTGTAGACCTGTCCGCAGACGCGCAGCCCGCCGCCGCCCGGCCAGGGCCAGACCAGCACCCGGATACGGAGCTTCGCGGCGAGTTCCTCGCGCAGTGCCGTGGCCGCCTCCCGGGTCCCGGCCACCCCGGGCGGCAGCAGGAGGGAGCGCAGGGCCAGGCCGGGGGTGTGCGGCAGCGGGGTCATCCCGGGGATCCGGGCGAGCAGGTCGGCCCCGTAGCCGGCCAGTGCGCTGTTGTGGGCCCGGACCCGGTCGGCGCCGAGGCGTTCGAGGAGGTCGAGGCCCTCGGGGGCGGCCAGCCAGCCGGTGTAGTCGAAGGTGGCGCGGTACTCGACGGAGAGCGGGAAGCCGCGGTGGTCCTCCCAGGACGGGCTGAGGGAGCGGACCCGGGCGCGGTGCGCGGGGGCCACGGCGAGGATGCCGCTGCCGGAGGGGGCGTAGCCCCACTTGTGCAGGTTCCCGAACCAGAAGTCGGCGCCGGCTGCGATCGGCTCGGCCAGCATGCCGGGGGTGTGGGCGCCGTCGACGACGGTGGTGATCCCGCGGTCGGCGAGGTCGGCGAGCAGGCGGGGTCCCGCGATGAGGCGGGCGGTGGGCGAGCTGACGTGGTCGAGCACGGCCACTCTGGTGCGGGGCGTCACTCCGGCCAGCACGGCCTCCCGTACGGCGTCCTCGTCGGGGAGGCGGGGGTCCAGGGCCACGGTGGTGACCTTGGCCCGGCGGGCGGCGGCCTCGACGACGGTGCCGTAGCCGTGGTCGGTGACGAGGATCTCGTCGCCTTCGGCGAGGGGGATGGCGTCGAGGGCGAGGTTGGCGCCCTCGGTGGCGTTGGAGATGAAGGAGAGGCCGTCCGGGTCCGCCCCCAGACGTGCCGCGATCCGGCCGCGGGCGGCGGCGAGCCGTTCGGAGACCCCGTTGAAGAAGGCGTCGGGGTCGGCGTGCGCCTGGGCGCGCAGGGCTTCCTGGGCCTCCTGGACGGGCAGCGGAACCGCCCCGTACGAGCCGTGGTTGAGGTGCGCAACGGCGGGGTCCAGCCGGAAGAGGCCGGGGCCGCCGGGGAAGGCGGAGGGGGCGGTCGGGTCGGTCACGGGGGCCTCCGGGTCGGGGACGGGCGGGCGCGCCGGGCCTCGTGGGCCGGCTCCGGGCAGGATGCGCCGCGCGCGGGGCGCGGGGAAAGGGCCGCTTGGGCGGGATTGGCCTGGCTGCGCCCGTGCCGCGCCCGTTTTCCCCGCGTCTGCCCCTCGTGGGCCGGGCCGGGCTACTGCGCCCGGCCGCTGGTCGCGGCGTAGTACTGGAGGTCCTGCACCGGCACCGTGCGGTCGGCCGGGTACGGCAGTTCCACCTCCGCCGTGGCCCTGCCGTCGCGGACCAGCCGTGCGGAGCTGACGCCGGGCCCCAGCGGGAGCAGCCGGGAGTGGAGGCCGGCGGGGGCCCCGTACTCCCCCGCGGTGCGGCCGACGGCGGTGCGGACGGTCCCGGGCCGGGTCAGGAAGCCGAGGACCTCCACCGTGTCCCGGGCGGCGGCGCTGCCCTTGCGCAGGGACATGAGCAGGGACTGGGAGCCGGTCGGGTCGGCGTCGGCGAACTGGGTGCGGGCGGTGAGGTACAGGGTGTCGCGGACGATGGCCGGCCAGGCGCCGGTCTTGAAGCGGGTCAGGTAGTACGAGCTGAGGTCCAGGTAGGCGTGGCCGTTGTGCAGGGACGGCGCGAACTGGCTGCCCTCGGAGTAGTCGTTCCAGGTGGTCAGCTGGACCCAGTCGGCGCCGTCGTCGATGGCGTGGGTCCATGTGGCGCGCAGGGTGGCGGTGTTGCCGGCCTCGTCGTAGACCCCCTGGTTGGGGCGGGCGTCCTGGACGGACACCGGCTGCATCCAGATCCTGCCGAGGGCATGGGCGCGCCGGACGTCGGCGGTGGCGCCCTCCTGGCCGGCGTAGCTGCGGCTGCCCCAGGCGGAGAAGCCGTGGCTGATCGGTGCGAAGGCCGCGGCGTGGGCGTCGAAGTCGAGGAAGAGCGGGACGAAGGCGGTCCGGATCCCGTGCCGGGTCCCGAGGGCGTCGAGGACCCCGGTCCACCATGCGGGGTCCTTCTGCTCGGCCTTGAACGGGGAGAGGACGAGGCGGCCGTCGGCGAGCCGGTGGGCGGCCGGTGACGCGGCGAGGGTGGCGACGGCGTCCGCGAGCACGGCGGGGTCCTCGGTGTCCAGGGCGGTCATGTCGGGCATCAGCATGATCCGGAAGCCGGGGTCCACCTCGTGGGCCGCCCGCAGCAGTTGGCGGGCCCGTTCCCAGTTCTTGCCGGAGAGGGAGAGCAGGTCGAGGGTGAAGCCGTCGATGCCCGCGGCGCGTGCGGTGCGCACCTCCTGCTGGAGGTTGGCGTACTCCCAGTCGCCGCCCCGGGGCGGGACGGGCAGGGGGCGGTCGCGCAGCAGTCCGCCGTAGCGCTGGTGCTTGCCGCCCTCGCCGGCGGGGTCGAGGTAGTTGCGGGTGTAGTAGTCGGCGTCGGCGGCCGCGTTGTCCAGGGAGAGCGGGTACGGGGGGAAGTAGTGGGCGAACACCAGCTTCCGGCCCGCTTCGCCGGAGCGCAGCACGGCCGGGCCGGGCAGGTCGAAGGGGAGGGCGCCGGAGGCGGGCTCGCCGGAGGGGGCGGCGGACGGGAGTGACCCGGGGGCGTCCCGGGGGAAGGGGTCCCAGGCGATGCCGGTGGCGGCGCCGGCGCCGAGCAGCAGGAACACCGAGAGCAGCAGCACGGGTAACGTCCTGCCGCCCCGCCACCGCGGGCGGCGCCGGTGCGAGGAGGGCGTGCGCGCGCGCCCGTTGGTCCGCCGGTCCGCTGTCATCGTGAGTCCCTCCCCGGTACCCGCCCCTGCGGGGGCTGGACAGCAGTAGAGCCGATGTCCGCGGTACGGACAACCGTTCGCCCGGGCGGGCCGCGGCGCGTACGTCACGCGGACCGGCGGAACGACGAAGACCGCTTTGCCGGGGCTAACTTGGCGTGCATGCCGATGACCGTGGTGCGGCGCCGCCGAGGGGTGTTCCCGCGGCTGCGCACACGCATGCGCAACTCCTTCCTGTTCGTTCCGTTCGCGGGGCTGCTGACCGGCTGGACGCTGGCCTCCCTGGCGGTGCGGGCCGACTCCTTCGTCCACGACCTCGACGGCCGGTCCGACGTGGACCTGTCCGGCCTGTGGTTCCTGCGGACGGCGGCGGACTTCGGATCGGCGGCCAGGACGGCTGCGGCCGCGGTCGGTTCGGCGATGCTGACCTTCACCGGTGTGGTCTTCTCGATCAGCCTGGTGGCGGTCCAGATGGCCGCGGGCCGGTTCTCGCCGCGGGTGCTGAGCTTCTACGTCGAGAGCCGGGTCACGAAGCTGACCCTGGGAACCTTCCTCTGCACGTTCCTGTACACCCTGCGCGTGCAGCAGGAATACGGACCGTCCACCGGCGGCGCGGACGCCGTCGTGCCCTCCCTGGGCGCCTCGCTCGCCATGGGCTTGTTGCTGCTGAGCCTGGCCCTGTTCGTCGTCTACGTGCACTCCACCATCCGGCTGATGAGGGTCACGTACGTGATGGACCGGGTGTGCCGGGAGAGCCTGCGCCTGATCCGGGACAGCGCGGGGCCCGCGCGGGCCGGGGACGGGGAGGCCGGCGAGCGGGGCGCGGAGGCGGGCGGCACGCCGGTCGCGCACGTCTGGCGGCCCGGCGTCCTCCAGGCCGTGGACGTGCCCCGGCTGGTCGCGCTGGCCGGGCGGGACGGGCTCGTCCTCCACCTCGTCCCCCGGATCGGGGACTACCTCGTTCCGCACGCCCCCCTGTTCCGGGTCACCGGGGGGCCCGCGCCGTCGGACGGGGACCTCCAGGCGGGTTTGGAGCTGGGGGTGGAGCGGACCACGGAGCAGGACCTGGCCTTCGGGATCCGCCAGCTGGCCGACATCGCCTCGCGCGCCCTGTCCCCCGCGGTCAACGATCCGACGACGGCGGTCCAGGCTCTGGACCGGATCCAGGTGCTGCTGACCGCCTTCGCCCACCAGCCCCTGGGGCGGGCGTACCACAGGGACGCCGACGGCGCGGTGCGGCTGGTGGAGACCCTTCCCTGCTGGCCGGAACTGCTGGACCTGGCCCTGACCGAGGTCCGGGACTACGGTCTCGGCTCGGTGCAGGTCACCCGGCGGATCGCGGCCTGTCTGGACGATCTGGAGCGGCTCGCCCCACCCAACCGGCGCGAGCCCGTGCGGCGCCATCGGGACCTCCTCGAAGAGGCCGTCCACACCACGGCGGCGAGCCCGCAGCGCGCCGCGTTCGCCCTCCAGCCGGACCGGCAGGGCATCGGCTGAACCCCACCGCCACGGAATACGACATTCCCCTGGCCATACGGGTGGAGTGGCGCATAATCGTCGACACGCGGCCGGAACCATCCCTGCTGCCGCACCGGTCACGCATGCAATGGGGGGCATCGTGATGATGGGGGAACCAGGACCGGTACGACCGGACGGGGCGACCGGGACGCTCCCGGCCACGTCCGCCGAACTCTCGCAGCTGCTCACCGCCGTCCGGCGCGGCCGGGTGCTGACCGTCACGGGCCGCTTCCGCGAGCCGCGCGGCCTGCTGGTGCGCGACATCGCGCGCCGGATCTCGTCCAACTTCTGCGACGGCGCGGCCGTGGTCCGCCTCTCCGCGGGTGGCGGGGTGCACGACCTGGTGTCGGCGCTGGGCCGGCTGCCGGGGATGCCCTTCCTGCCCTGCGGCACCGCGAGCGCCGCCTCCTGGCTCGCCGAGCGGGACATGCTGCTGGTGCTGGACGACAGCGACCGGCTCTCCCCCGAGGCCCTGGCCTGGCTGCGGCGGCTGCTCTCGGTGGCTCCCGGGGTGCGCATCCTGGCGGCGGGCCGCCATCCCCTGGCCGTCGGCGAGGGCCGGGTGCACCGGCTCTGAGCCGGGGTGCGGACACCGGTCCGCCCCGGCCGGCGTGGTGTGCCGGCCGGGGCGGACCCGTGTCACTGCTGGCGCCGGGGGCGTCAGCCCAGGAGCGCGAGCGCCTGGTTCAGCGTCGCGGAGGGACGCATGACGGCCGCGGCCTTGGCCGGGTCGGGCTGGTAGTAGCCGCCGATGTCGGCCGGGGAGCCCTGGACGGCGACGAGCTCGGAGACGATGGTCTCCTCCTGCTCGGCCAGCGTCTTGGCGAGCGGCTCGAAGGCCGCGGCCAGCTGGGCGTCGTCGCTCTGGCCGGCCAGCTCCTGGGCCCAGTACAGGGCGAGGTAGAAGTGGCTGCCGCGGTTGTCGATGCCGCCGAGGCGACGGGTCGGCGACTTGTCCTCGTTGAGGAAGGTGCCGGTGGCGCGGTCGAGGGTGTCGGCCAGCACCTGGGCGCGGGCGTTGCCCGTGGTCGCGGACAGGTGCTCGAAGGAGGCGGCCAGCGCGAAGAACTCGCCGAGCGAGTCCCAGCGCAGGTAGTTCTCCTTGACCAGCTGCTGGACGTGCTTGGGGGCGGAGCCGCCGGCGCCCGTCTCGAAGAGGCCGCCGCCCGCCATGAGCGGGACGACCGACAGCATCTTGGCGCTGGTGCCCAGCTCCAGGATCGGGAAGAGGTCGGTCAGGTAGTCGCGCAGCACGTTGCCGGTCACCGAGATGGTGTCCTCGCCGCGGCGGATGCGCTCCAGGGAGTACTTGGTGGCCTCGACCGGGGAGAGGATCTCGATGGTCAGACCCTCGGTGTCGTGCTCGGCCAGGTACGTCTTGACCTTGGCGATCAGCTGCGCGTCGTGGGCGCGGTCCTCGTCGAGCCAGAACACGGCCGGGGCGCCGGTGGCGCGGGCGCGGGTGACGGCGAGCTTGACCCAGTCCTGGATCGGCAGGTCCTTGGTCTGGCAGGCGCGGAAGATGTCGCCGGCGGCGACCTCCTGCTCGATGAGCGCGTTGCCCGCGGCGTCGACGACGCGGACGGTGCCCGCGGCGGCGATCTCGAAGGTCTTGTCGTGGCTGCCGTACTCCTCGGCCTTCTGGGCCATGAGGCCGACGTTCGGCACCGAGCCCATGGTGGCCGGGTCGAACGCGCCGTGGGCGCGGCAGTCCTCGACGACGGCCTGGTAGACGCCGGCGTAGCTGCTGTCCGGGAGGACGGCGAGGGTGTCGGCCTCGGCGCCGTCCGGGCCCCACATGTGGCCGGAGGTGCGGATCATGGCCGGCATCGAGGCGTCGACGATGACGTCGGACGGCACGTGCAGGTTGGTGATGCCCTTGTCGGAGTCGACCATCGCGAGGGCCGGGCCCTCGGCGAGCTCGGCGTCGAAGGAGGCCTTGATCGCGTCGCCGTCGGCGAGGGCGCCCAGGCCGTTCAGGATGGTGCCGAGGCCGTCGTTCGGGGAGAGGCCGGCGGCGGCCAGGGTCTCGCCGTAGCGGGCGAAGGTCTTCGGGAAGAAGGCGCGGACCACGTGGCCGAAGATGATCGGGTCCGAGACCTTCATCATCGTGGCCTTGAGGTGCACGGAGAACAGGACGTTCTCGGCCTTGGCGCGCTGGATCTGGTCGTTGAGGAAGGTGCGCAGCGCGTCGACGTGCATGACGGACGCGTCGACGACCTCGCCGGCCAGGACCGGTACGGACTCGCGCAGCACGGTGACGGCGCCGTCGGCGGCGACGTGCTCGATGCGCAGCGTGCCCGCCTCGGCGATGACCGCGGACTTCTCGGTGGAGCGGAAGTCGTTGGCGCCCATGGTGGCGACGTTCGTCTTCGACTCGGGGGTCCAGGCGCCCATGCGGTGCGGGTGGGCCTTGGCGTAGTTCTTCACCGAGGCGGGGGCGCGGCGGTCGGAGTTGCCCTCGCGCAGGACCGGGTTGACGGCGCTGCCCTTGACCTTGTCGTAGCGGGCGCGGACGTCGCGCTCCTCGTCGGTCTTCGGGTCGTCCGGGTAGTCCGGAAGGGCGTAGCCCTGGCCCTGGAGCTCGGCGATCGCGGCCTTCAGCTGCGGGATCGAGGCCGAGATGTTGGGCAGCTTGATGATGTTGGCCTCGGGGGTCTTCGCCAGCTCGCCGAGCTCGGCGAGGGCGTCGGCGATGCGCTGCCCCTCTTCGAGGTACTCGGGGAACAGGGCGATGATCCGACCGGCCAGGGAGATGTCACGGGTCTCGACATTCACACCGGCCGTCGACGCGTAGGCCTGGATCACAGGCAGGAAGGAATACGTCGCGAGGGCCGGGGCCTCGTCAGTGTGCGTGTAGATGATGGTCGAGTCAGTCACCGGATGCTCCGCTCCACAGTCTGCGTCTCTCGTCTGCAACATTGCTCGACATCAAGATATCTCCTGATCGGCCCGGTCAGGACAGCCCCCTGCCGCAACCCGAGCGAGACGCGTGTCACTGGGCGGGCACACGAAAGCGCCGTCACCGGCTGTGACGAGCCTGTCGGTGACGGAGTCGCCGGACGCCGGGCGTGCGGGGTGTGCGGGCAGGGATGCGGAGGTCGTCAT
>NZ_JBBDHD010000321.1:0-545 GCF_044129415.1 Streptomyces racemochromogenes | reverse complement strand
AGCCGTGCCATGAGGGCGTGTTCGACGAGGGTGATGAGTGCGCTCTTGGCGTCCGCGCGGTGGCGGGCGTCGGTGGTGATGATGGGGGCGTCGGGGCCGATCTGGAGGGCCTCGCGGACTTCTTCGGGGGTGTAGGGCTGGTGTCCGTCGAAGCCGTTGAGGGCGATGACGAAGGGGAGGCCGCTGTTCTCGAAGTAGTCGACGGCGGGGAAGCAGTCGGCGAGGCGTCGGGTGTCGACGAGGACGACGGCGCCGATGGCGCCGCGGACGAGGTCGTCCCACATGAACCAGAAGCGGTCCTGTCCGGGGGTACCGAAGAGGTACAGGATCAGGTCCTGGTCCAGGGTGATGCGGCCGAAGTCCATGGCGACCGTGGTGGTCGTCTTGTCACCGGTGTGGGTGAGGTCGTCGATGCCGGCCGAGGCGCTGGTCATGACGGCTTCGGTGCGCAGCGGGTTGATCTCGGAGACCGCGCCGACGAACGTGGTCTTGCCCACGCCGAAGCCGCCCGCCACCACGATCTTCGCGGAGGTGGTGGAGCGAGC
>NZ_JBBDHD010000062.1:0-41920 GCF_044129415.1 Streptomyces racemochromogenes | reverse complement strand
GGCCAACACGGCCCCCCGCCGCCGCCCGGCGGCGCGGCCCGTAGGGGCAGGCGGCGGCCGGGCCGCGTCGGACGGCTCGGGAGGCAGTCCCGGGCCGCCGGCGGAACAGGGCGCCGGGGCCGGACGCCTGCGGGGCCGCGTCGGACGGGCCCGGGCGGGAGGCCCCGGGAGGGGGCCGGGGGGAGGTTCCGGGAGGGGGTCGGGGGGAGAGGTTCCGGGTTCGTGGGGGCGGTCGGATACCGCAGGTGCGGTACGCAGGGCCGCGCGGGTAGTCCTGGAGAAGGGGCGGGGCTCCCCCTGAGGGAGCTCGGGACGGGCGATCACGGGCCTTAGGGTTCCCCCATGAAGCTCCGACTGCCCCGGCGGCCCCGGGACCGCCTGCTCGCCGGCGCCGCCGCACTCGCGGTCCTCGCCGGTGCCGGAACCTGGACGGCCGCGGCCGCCTCCGGAGACGGGCCGGCCGTGCACCGCCAGGACCAGGTCCTGCGGATGCCCGGCACGGACGGAAACGGTTCCGCCGACATCGACACCTCCTTCTTCACCGCCGGGGAGGCCGCGAACCGCCGTCCGGCCGTCCTCCTCGGCCACGGCTTCGGCGGCAGCAAGGACGACGTGCGCGCCCAGGCCGAACGCCTCGCCCGCGACGGGTACGCCGTCATGACCTGGTCGGCCCGCGGGTTCGGCCGGTCCGGCGGGCGCATCGGACTGAACGACCCCGAGCACGAGGTCAAGGACGTCTCCGCGCTCATCGACTGGCTGGCCCACCGCCCCGAGGTGCGCCTCGACGCCGACGGCGACCCGCGCGTGGGCGTGGCCGGCGCCTCCTACGGCGGGGCCGTGGCGCTGCTGGCCGCCGGGTACGACCGGCGGGTGGACGCGATCGCCCCGCAGATCACGTACTGGAACCTCGCCGACTCCCTCTTCCCGCAGGGCGTGTTCAAGAAGCTCTGGGCCGGGATCTTCTTCACCGGCGGGGCGGCGGACGGCCTCCAGCCGGCCGGCCGCCCGGCCGGAGCCGCCGGTCCCCCGGAGGCTCCGGCCCCGGGCTGCGGCCGGTTCGAGCCGCGGCTGTGCGCCATGTACGAGCGGGTCGCGGTGGCCGGGAAGCCCGACGCCGAGGCGCGCGAGCTGCTGGAGCGGCGCAGCCCCTCGGCCGTGGGCGACCGCATCAGGGTGCCGGCGCTGATCGTGCAGGGGCAGGACGACTCCCTGTTCCCGCTGGACCAGGCCGACGCCATGGCGAAGGCCATCGCCGCCAACGGCGCCCCGGTCTCCGTGGACTGGGCGGCCGGCGGGCACGACGGCGGCATGCGCGAGTCCGCGCGGATCGAGACCCGGGTGACGGCCTGGTTCGACCGCTACCTCAAGGGGGACGGGAACGCGGACACCGGCCCGGCGTTCCGCGTCTCGCGCACCGGCGGCATCGACTCCACCGACGGGCGCGTCATGGTGCGCGGTGCGAGCGCCGACCGCTACCCCGGGCTCGACTCCGACCCGCGTGCGGTTCCCCTGGCCGGGCGGGAGCAGACCTTCGCGAACCCGGCCGGCGGCGCGCCGCCCGCCCTGTCGGCGCTGCCCGGGATCGGCGGGCAGCTCGCCTCCCTCGGGACCGGCTTCTCGCTGGACTTCCCCGGCCAGAACGCCCGCTTCGAGTCGGAGCCGCTGGCCGCGGAGGTCAGGGTCACCGGGACCCCGGCCATCACCCTGAACCTGAGGTCGACGGCCGCGGACGGCTCGGCCGTGCTGTTCGGCAAGCTGTACGACGTCGGGCCCGACGGGCGCCAGCAGGTCCTGCCGAGCCAGCTCGTCGCCCCCGTGCGGGTGACGGACGCCGGGCAGGGCCGGAGCGTGCGGCTGCGGCTCCCTGCCGTCGACCACGCCTTCCAGGCCGGGCACCGGCTGCGGCTGGTGGTCGCGGCCACCGACCTGGGCTACGCCTCCCCGGCCGAGCCGGCCTCGTACACCGTCTCGGTGCGCGAACCGCTGCTGGTGCCCGTCGCGGACGGGGTGCGGACCGCCACCGCCGGGCTGCCCGGCTGGATCTGGTGGCTGCCGCTGGGCGCGCTGGCGCTGGCGGCCGCCCTCCTCGGCATCCGACGCCCGGGCGGAAGCCCGGCGGCCGCGCCCGATCCCGCGCTGTCCGGGGTGCCGCTCGACATCACCGGACTGACGAAGCGCTACGCGAAGGCACGGGACCGGTACGCCGTGCGGGACCTGTCCTTCCGGGTGGAGCGGGGCCAGGTGCTGGGTCTGCTGGGGCCCAACGGGGCCGGGAAGACCACGACGCTGCGGATGCTGATGGGGCTGATCGCGCCGGACGCCGGGGAGATCCGGGTGTTCGGGCACGCGATCCGTCCCGGGGCGCCGGTGCTGTCGCGGGTCGGGGCGTTCGTGGAGGGCGCCGGCTTCCTGCCGCACCTGAGCGGACGGGCCAACCTGGAGCTGTACTGGCAGGCCACCGGCCGTCCCGCCGAGGACGCGCACCTGGCCGAGGCCCTGGAGATCGCCGGGCTCGGTGACGCCCTGGAGCGCGCGGTGCGCACGTACTCGCAGGGCATGCGCCAGCGCCTGGCCATCGCGCAGGCCATGCTGGGGCTTCCGGACCTCCTGATCCTCGACGAGCCGACGAACGGTCTGGACCCGCCGCAGATCAGGGAGATGCGCGACGTGATGATCCGCTACGCCGCCGGCGGCCGGACGGTGATCGTCTCCAGCCATCTGCTGTCGGAGGTGGAGCAGTCCTGCACCCACCTGGTGGTCATGGACCGCGGCCGGCTGGTGCAGGCCGGTCCGGTCGCCGAGATCACCGGCGGCGGGGACACCCTGCTCGTGGCGCTGGCGGAGCCGGTGGACGAGACGGCCGTCGGGAAGGTCGCGGCGCTGGAGGGCGTCGCGTCCGTGGTCCCCGCCGACGCGGGGCTCCTCGTCCGGCTCGACGGCGTGACGCCCGCCGCGCTGATCGCCGAACTCGTGCGGCTGGAGCTCCCGGTGTCGGCGGTGGGGCCGCACCGCCGGCTGGAAGACGCCTTCCTGACCCTGATCGGAGGTGCGGCATGAACGCCGTAGGGGCCCCGGCGCACGCCGGGGAGACCGCCCGGGAGACCGCGCCCGGCTACCGGCCGGGGCGGACGCTGCCGCTGCGCGTGGAGGCGCTGCGGCAGTGGCGCCGGCGGCGGACGCTGGTGATGGGCGGGGTGCTGGCCGCGCTCCCGTTCGTCATGATCATCGCCTTCGCGGTGGGCGGCGCGGACGACGGCCGGGGCGGGAGCGACGGCCGGGTCGGCTTCATCGACACGGCCACCGCCTCCGGCGCGAACTTCGCCGCGACCTGCCTGTTCGTGTCGGCCGGGTTCCTGCTGGTGGTGCCGGTGGCACTGTTCTGCGGGGACACCGTGGCCTCGGAGGCGAGCTGGTCCTCCCTGCGCTACCTGCTGGCCGCGCCGGTGCCGCGGGCCCGGCTGCTGTGGAGCAAGCTGGTGGTGGCGCTGGGCTTCAGCCTCGCCGCGATCGTGCTGCTGCCGGTGGTGGCGCTGGCCGCGGGCACGGCCGCGTACGGGTGGGGGCCGCTGAAGCTGCCGGCGGGCGGGGCGCTGCCCGCCGGGGACACCCTGGCGAGGCTGGCGCTGGCGGTGGCCTTCGTGTTCGTCTCGCAACTGGTGACGGCCGGGCTGGCGTTCTGGCTGTCGACGCGGACGGACGCGCCGCTGGGCGCGGTCGGCGGGGCGGTCGGGCTGACCATCGTGGGGAACGTGCTGGACGCGGTGACCGCGCTCGGGTCGTGGCGGGAGTTCCTGCCCGCGCACTGGCAGTTCGCCTGGGTGGACGCGCTGCAGCCGCAGCTGGAGTGGGGCGGGATGGCCAAGGGGGCGGTGGTGTCGGTCTCGTACGCGGTGGTGCTGTTCGCCCTCGCGTTCCGGGGTTTCTCCCGCAAGGACATCGTGTCCTGAGACCCCGCCGCGCCTCCGGGGCGGGGCCCTCCCGGCCGTCGGCGGGAGGGCCCCGGTGCGTCCGGTGCGTCAGGGCAGCACGCGTACGGGCGCGCCGTCGAGGAAGGCCAGGACGTCCTCGACCGCCTGGCCGTAGTACGTGGCGTAGTTGTCCCGGGTGACGTAGCCGAGGTGCGGGGTGGCGAGGAGGTTCGGGGCGGTGCGCAGCGGGTGGCCGGCGGGCAGCGGTTCGGTGTCGAAGACGTCGAGTCCGGCTCCCGCGATACGTCCCGTGCGCAGGGCGTCGAGCAGCGCCTCCTGGTCCACGATCGCGGACCGGGAGGTGTTGACCAGGTAGGCGGTCGGCCGCATCAGCGCGAGCTCGGCGGCGCCGATCAGCCCCCGGGTGCGCTCGCCGAGGGCGAGGTGGACGGAGACGAAGTCGCTGTCCGCGAGCAGCGCCTCCTTGGACGGGGCGAGTGCGACGCCCTCGGCTTCGGCCCGCTCCTTGGTCAGGTTGCGGCTCCAGGCCGTCACCTCCATGCCGAAGGCGAGCCCGACGCGGGCCACCCGGCTGCCCATCTTGCCGAGGCCCAGCAGGCCGAGGCGGCGGCCGTACAGGTCGGCGCCGACCGTCTGCTGCCAGGGGCCGCCCTCGCGCAGGGCGGTGTTCTCCGTGACGACGCCGCGCGCGAGGCCGAGCAGCAGCGCCCAGGTGAGCTCCACGGGCGGGGTGGAGGAGCTGGCGGTGCCGCACACCGTCACTCCGGCGCGCTCGGCGGCGGCGTAGTCGATGACGGAGTTGCGCATGCCGCTGGCCACGAGCAGCGTGAGGCGGGGCAACCGCTCCAGCAGGCTCGCGGGGAAGGGGACGCGCTCGCGCAGGGTGACGACGATGTCGTGGTCGGCCAGGCGGTCGGCGAGCGCGTCCTCGTCGTCGAGGTGGTCGGGGTAGGCGACCACCTCCACGCCCCGCGCGGTGACCGGCGACCAGTCGGCGAAGGCCGCGGCCGCGCCCTGGAAGTCGTCGAGCACCGCGCAGCGCAGGGAGGGGGTGCTCATACGGCGTGGGCTCCGGCGACGGCCTCGATCTCGGCCAGCAGCTCCGCTTCCAGCGGGCGGTCGGCGGTGGCCGCGTTGGCGCGCACCTGCGCGGCGGAGGTGGCGCCGGCGATGACGGAGGCGCAGCCGGGCTGGGCCGACAGCCAGCCGATGGCGAGCTCCAGCACGGTGCGGTCGTGCTTCTCGGCGATCGCGGCCAGCGCCTCGACGGTGTCGAGGCGCTCCTCGGTGAGGTAGGAGTCGCGGCCTTCGAGGCGCGAGCCGGACGGGACGGGCGCGCCCCGGCGGATCTTGCCCGTGAGCAGGCCGTTGGCGAGGGGGAAGTAGGGGAGGACGCCGAGGCCGTAGTGGCGGGCCGCGGGGACCAGTTCGCGTTCGGCGGACCGCTCCAGCAGCGACCATTCGTTCTGCGCCGACACGAAGGGCACCGCGCCGGTCTCGCGGGCGGTGTGGGCGGCTTCGGCCAGCTGCCAGCCGCTGAGGTTGGAGTGCCCGATGTAGCGGACCTTGCCCTCGGCGACGAGCTCGGTGAGCGCGGCGAGGGTTTCGGCGATCGGGGTGGCGGGGTCGGGGCTGTGGAGCTGGAGGAGGTCGATGTGGTCGGTCTCCAGCCGGCGCAGGGACTCCTCCACGGCGCGCCGGATGTAGCCGCGCCCGCCGCGGGAGCCGGCGGCGGGGCCGTAGCCCATGTCGACGCCGTCGTAGCCGAACTTGGTGGCCAGGACCACCTGGTCGCGGCGGCCCTTGAGGACCTGGCCGAGGTGGCGCTCGGAGCCGCCCTGGCCGCCGTAGATGTCGGCGGTGTCCAGGAGGGTGATCCCGGAGTCGAGGGCGGCGTCGACGACGGCCCGGGTGGCCTGGAGGTCGAGGCGGCCTCCGAAGTTGTTGCACCCGAGGCCCACGGCGGAGACCAGAAGACCTGAACTTCCCAGGGGCAGGTAACGCATGACGGACCGTCCTCCACTCGGTTGCATGATCGACGAGCGGTCAGTCTAGGCATACCGGCCGGTCGGGGAACACGGCCTGCGGCTCCTGGAGCGTGAACACCGTGCAACGAAGCGGAGGGCGCCGTCGGCCCGGTGCCGGCGACGCCCTCCGCATGTGTTCCGGATCAGCCGTTCGCGGCGGCCAGCAGCACGTCCACGAGCCGCTCGGCCGCGTCCGGCCGCCCGTAGGCCCGGGCCCGCTCGGCCATCTGGGCGCGGCGGCCGGCATCGGTGAGGAGCGGGCCGACCGCCTCGGCCAGGCCGTGCGCGGTGACCTCGCCGAGGAGGGCGACGGCCGCGCCGGCGTCGGCCAGGTACTGGGCGTTGTGCGCCTGCTCGTTGCCGGCCGAGGTGGCCAGGGGGACGAACACCGCGGGCTTGCCCAGCGCGGTCAGCTCGGCCAGGGTGCCCGCGCCGGAGCGGGAGATCACGATGTCGGCGAGGCCGAGCACGTCGGGCAGCTCCGGTCCGACGAAGCCGGTGACGTGGTAGCGGCCGGCGAGGACCGGGTCCAGTCCGGCCGCGGCGAAGCGGAGCTCGTCGACGTTGGCGGGACCGCACTGGTGGATCACGTTCGCGTGGCTCAGGAGCCACGGGAGCACCTCGCGCACCACGCCGTTGATCTGCTGGGCGCCCTGCGCGCCGCCGGTGACGTAGACGGTCGGCAGACGGCGGTCGAACCCGACGAGGTTCAGGGCCTGCACGGCCTTGTCCGGGTGTCCGGACAGCACCTCGGGGCGGACCGGGTTGCCGGTGACGACGGCGCGTTCGCGGACCTCGGCCGGCAGCAGCGGCAGCGAGGACTCCGAGGACACGGCGATGCGCGTCGCGGACCCGGCCAGCTTGCGGTTGGCCAGTCCGAGGCGCACGGTCTGCTCGTGCAGCACCAGCGGCCGCTTGCACAGGCGTGCGGCGAGCCCGGCGGGCACGGCGACGTAGCCGCCGGTGGCCAGGACGACGTCGGGCTCGAACTCGGACACGATCGCCCGCGCCTGGGCCACGCCGAGCGGGACGCGCGCCATGTCCTTCATGTTGGCGGCCGACAGCATCTTCAGCGGGTTCGCCGAGCGGCGGATCTTGCCCGTGGCGACGGTCTTGAACGCGATCCCCTCGGCCGGCGCGACCCGCGCCTCCAGACCGTCGGCGGTCCCGATCCACAACACGTCGAGCGTGCCGCCGGCGGCCGCGAGTCGGCCCTGGAGGGTACGGATCGCGGTCAGGGCGGGGTAGGTGTGACCACCGGTCCCCCCACCCGTGACGAGCAGCCGAAAGGAACGCGGAAGCGCGGAAGAAAGGTTCACCCGGCCCACCCTACTGTCCCCGGGGGAACACCTCCCTCCGGGGCCGTCCGCCCACGGACCGGCGGCTGCGCCCGGCCCCGGCGGGGCGCAGCACGGGACCGGAGCCGGCGCCGGACCCCGGGCACGCGCCCGGCCGGGGGGCCGGGGCCGGCGCACGCACGGTCGATCAGCGGCCGCCCCGCCCGCCGGTCGCGCGCGTGCGGGAGGCCCCCGTGCCGGCATGCCGACTCCCCCCTGCGCTCCGGGTCCCCCGCGCCGCGCCCGGTCGCCTTCCGGGGAGCGGGAGTTGACCCGTCGGTGCACGTCGTGCCCCCGTGACAGAATCGACGGGTGCAGATCGGGATGCTGGGCCCACTGGAGGTGCGCACGGAGGACGGCCATCCGGTCGACGTGCCGGGTGCGCGGTTGCGCGGGCTGCTGGTCGCCCTCGCGCTCAGGCCGGGACGCGTGGTCCCCCGGACGGCGCTCGTCGACTGGATCTGGGGGGAGCACCCGCCGGCCGACGCGGCGAACGCCCTGCAGCGCCTGGTGTCCCGGCTGCGCAAGCTGCTGCCCGGCGGGGCGATCGAGGGGCTGACGGACGGCTACCGGCTGGCGGTGGAGCCCGACGCCGTCGACGCCGTGCGCTTCGAGCGGCTCGTCGCCGCCGGCCAGGCCCGTACCGAGGACGTCTCCGGGCGGGTGCGGCTGCTGCGCGAGGCCCTCGGACTGTGGCGCGGTGCGGCCCTCCAGGACGTCGGCCTGCCGGACAGCGCCGCGCTCGACGCGGCGGTCGTGCGGTTCGAGGGGCTGCGCCTGACCGCGGCCGAGACCCGGGCCGAGGCGGACGTCGCCCTCGGGCGCGGCGCGGAGGTGGTCACGGAGCTGACCGATCTGGTGACCGCGCACCCGGTGCGGGAGCGGCTCGTCGCCGCGCTGATGCGGGCCCTCGCCGCAGCCGGCCGTGACAGCGAGGCGCTCCAGGTGTTCCAGCGGGCGCGCGAGGCCCTGGCCGACACCCTGGGGGCCGACCCGTCGCCCGAGCTGTCCGCCGTGCACACGGCGCTGCTGCGCGGCGAGCTCGGACGGCGCGAGGAGCTCCGCAGGACCAACCTGCGCGCCGAACTCACCAGCTTCGTCGGCAGGGACGCCGACGTCGCCGCCGTCCGCGGCCTGCTGGCCGAGCACCGGCTCACCACCGTGATCGGGCCGGGCGGCGCGGGGAAGACCCGGCTGGCCGCGGAGACCGCGCGCACGCTGCTCGACGACCTGCCGGACGGCGCCTGGCTGGTGGAGCTGGCCGCCGTCGGCGCGGACGGCGGCGGCGTGGCGCAGTCGGCGCTCGACGGACTGGGCCTGCGGGACGCCCTGCTCGGCGGGGCTCCGAACGCCGACCTGACGGACCGGCTCATCGCCGCGGTCCGTGAGCGTGAGGCGCTGCTCATCCTCGACAACTGCGAGCACGTCATCGAGGCGGCCGCGGTCTTCGCCCACCGGGTGCTCGGCGAGTGCCGGCGGCTGCGGATCCTGGCGACCAGCCGGGAGCCGCTCGGCATCACCGGTGAGGCCCTGTGGCCGGTCGAACCGCTGGCCCTGCCCCGGGGCGACGCGGACCCGGCCGAGCTGGCGTCCTCGCCGGCCGTCCGGCTGCTGCGCGACCGGGCCGGGGCGGTACGGCGGGACCTCGCGGCCGGCGCGGGCACCGACGCCCGGACGCTGGCGGTGATGGGGCGCGTGTGCCGGGCGCTGGACGGGATGCCGCTGGCGATCGAACTGGCCGCGGCCCGGCTGCGGACGATGACCGTCGACCAGCTCGCCAACCGGCTCGACGACCGTTTCCGGCTGCTGACCAGCGGCAGCCGCACCGCCCTGCCCCGGCACAAGACGCTGCGGGCGGTGGTCGACTGGAGCTGGGAGCTGCTCAGCGGGGCCGAGCGGACGGTGCTGCGCAGGCTCTCGGTGTTCTCCGGCGGGGCGAGCCTGGAGGCGGCCGAGCGGGTCTGCGCGGACGGTGTCGGGGGCGCGGACGGCGTCGGCGGCGCGGACGGTCCGGGAGCCGGCGTCGAGGCGGGCGACGTACTCGAACTGCTCACCGCCCTGACCGAGAAGTCCCTGCTGCGCGCGGAGGGCGATGGCGTCCCGCGCTACCGGATGCTGGGCACGATCAAGGAGTACGCCGCGCACCGGCTCGCCGAGGCCGGGGAGGCGGAGCGGGCGCGGCGGGCGCACCTGGCCCACTTCACCGGGCTCGCCGAGACCGCCGAGCCCCATCTGCGCCGCGCCGAGCAGCTGGAGTGGCTGGCGGTGCTCGGCGCCGAGCACGACAACATCGGCTCCGCGATGCGCGGCGCGCTCGCGGCGGGCGAGGCGGAGCCCGCGATGCGGCTCGCGGCGGCCGCCGGCTGGTACTGGTGGCTGAGCGGGCACCGCACCGAGGGCATGGAGCTGATCACCGCGGCCGTCGGCACGCCCGGTGAGGTGGCGGACGACGTGCGGGCCACCGCGTACGCGCTGGTCGTGCTGTTCGCGAGCGCCGGGCGGGGCGACGAGCACCAGGCCGCGGAGTGGATCCACGAGGCGTACCGGTTCAGCCTGCGCAGCCGGCGCCGCAATCCGCTGCTGGGGCTCGTCACCGCGCTGGAACGCATGCTGGAGGCACCGGACGCCTTCCTGCCGGCGTTCGAGCCGCTGCTCGACAGCGAGGACCCCTGGGTGCGGGCGCTGGGGCGGCTGCACCTGGGCAAGATGCGGATCATGCTGGGCCACACGGGGCGCGAGGCGGACGAGTACCTGGAGACGGCGCTCGCCGAGTTCCGGACGCTCGGCGAGCGGTTCGGGATCTCGTTCGCCCAGACGGAGCTGGCGGAGCGGATCGCCGTGCGCGGCGGGTTCGCCGGGGCGTGCGAGCACCTGGAGCAGGCGATCACGGTCGTCACCGAGGTCGGGGCGGTCGAGGACGTCATCCGGATGCGGTCCCGGCAGGCGCAGCTGTACTGGCTGCGGGGTGACGGGGACGCCTGCGCCGCCGCGCTCGCCGAGGCGCAGCGGTACGCGGAGCGGGTCACCTGGCCGGACGCCCTGGCCGAACTGGCGCTCGCGCGGGCGGAGCTCGCCCGGTGGGGCGGCGAGGCGGAGGAGGCGCGGCGGCACCTGGGCGTCGCGACGGCCCTGCTGGGCGGCGAGGCGCTGCAGCGCAACGTCCTCGCCGTGACGCACGATCTGCTGGGCTACCTGGCCGACGACCTCGGCGAGGCCCGGGCGCACCACGCCGCGGCCTGCGCGGCGGCGGCCGGGGCGGGGCACGCGCCGCTGATCGCCCAGGTGCTGGTGGGCGTCGCGGACCTGGCCCTGCGGCAGGGCGAGCACGCGCAGGCGGCACGGCTGCTCGCGGCGAGCACGGGCGTACGGGGGCTCCGCGACCGCTCCCACCCCGACGCCGCCCGTATCGAGCGGGCCGCGCGCCGAGCCCTCGGCGACGCGGGGTACGGTGAAGCGGCCCGGCAGGGGGCGGCGGCACACTGGCCCGAGCTGGCCGACACCACGCTCGCGCCCTGACCGCTGCCGGCAGCCCGGTTACGTGCCGTGCCGTGCCGTGCCTCACCATCCCTCACCTCCCTCACCGGTGCCGATCCAGGCCTGGCCGCCGGCGCCCGCAGGGTGCTCGAACCGGGGGCGGGGCACGGGCGCGACGCCCTGTACTTCGCCGGCGCCGGCTTCGACGTACTGGCCACCGACTTCAGCCCGGCCGATCTGGAGCAGCTGCGCCGGAGCGCCGCGGCCCGGGGGGCGGCCGGACACGTCACCACCGCGGTCCACGACGTCCGCAAACCGCTGCCCCTCCCGGACGGCTCGGGGGACGGCGTGTTCGCGCACCTGCTCCTGTGCACGGCGCTGTCCACGGAGGAGATCGCCGCCCTGGCAGGCGAGGTGCGCCGGGTGCTGGGGCCGGGCGGCACCTTCGTGACACCGTCCGCCACACCGGGGACGCCCACTACGGGACCGGCACCGCCCACGGCGACGACATCTGGAAGCACGGGGGCTTCGCTGTCCACTTCTTCCCTCGCGCGCCGGCCGACGCGCCGGCGGAGGGCTGGACCCTGCGCGAGGTCCACCCCTGCGAGGAGGGCGAGCTGCCGCGCCGCCTGTGGCGGATCACCCAGACCACCCCGCACTGACCGTCGGGCCTGCGGGTGAACCGCGGGCCCCGGCCACGTGTCGCCGCTCCCCGCCCGGCCGGACTCTGTGACCATCGTGGCGTCCACCGTGCCGCCGTGGGGAGCCGTCGGCTCCGACGCCTCCGGCGGCCGGGCTCCACCGCTGGAGGCGCCGCGTGACCCGACCCGTCGCCCACGCCCGGCCCGCCACGGTGCTCGCCATGAGTCCGGACACCCGGGCGGCCGTGCTCGGCGACCGGACCCTGGCCGCGCTCGTCCGGGTCGCGGACGTGGACCCCGACCTGCTGCTCACGGGCTTCGCCGGGCACGACGCGATCCTCGACGCCCGGCTCGCCCGCGCCGAGGTGCTGTTCACCGGCTGGGGCTGCCCGGTGCTGGACGCGGACGCCCTGCACCGGATGCCCCGGCTGCGCGCCGTCGTCCACGCCGCCGGAAGCGTCAAGGGGCATGTGACCGAGGCCTGCTGGGAACGCGGTCTGCTGGTCTCCAGCGCGGCGGCCGCCAACGCCCTGCCCGTCGCCGAGTACACGCTGGCCGCGATCCTCTTCGCCAACAAGCGGGTCCTGGAAGCCGCCCACGCCTACCGGGCCGCACGCGGACCCGTCGACCCGCTGGGCCGCTACCCGGCGGTGGGCAACTACGGGCGGACCGTCGGGCTCGTCGGCGCCTCCCGCGTCGGCCGGCGGGTACTGGAGCTGCTCCGGCCGTTCGACCTGCGGGTCCTGGTACACGACCCGTACGCCGACCCGGCCGAGATCACCTCCCTCGGTGGCGAGCCCTGCGGCCTGGACGAACTGCTCGGCCGCAGCCATGTGGTGAGCCTGCACGCCCCGGAGCTCCCCGGCACCCGTCGCCTGCTCGACGCGCCCCGGCTGGCCCTGATGCCGGACGGCGCCACGCTGGTCAACACGGCGCGCGGTGCCCTGGTCGACACGGCGGCGCTGACGCGGGAGCTGGTCGCCGGGCGGCTGCACGCGGTGCTCGACCACACCGAGCCGGAGGTGCTGCCCGCCGGATCCCCGCTGTACGACCTGCCGAACGTCCTGCTCACCCCCCATGTGGCGGGTTCACTGGGCCGGGAGCTGGACCGGCTGGCGGTCACCGCGGTCGAGGAGCTGGAGCGCTACGCACAGGGCGTCGGCTTCCGGTACCCGGTGGATCCGGGCCGTCTGGCCTACTCGGCCTGATCGCCATGGACCACCAGCCCCTCCAGGTACTCGCGCCCCCGTCTGAGCCGGTGCCCGGCCAGCTCGGCCGCCCCGGGGTACCAGCGTCTCTCGTACTCCCAGCACAGCCAGCCGTCGGCCGGTGCCGCGGCCACCGCCCCGGCGAGCGGCAGCACTCCCGCGCCCAGCGCGACAGGCGTCAGGTCGTCGGCCGACGCCACGTCCTTGACCTGCACGTAGCCCAGATGCGGGCCGAGCAGCCGTCTCGACTCCGCGGGCCGTTCACCGCCCAGCCAGGTGTGCAGTACGTCCCAGAGCGCACCGGCCGCCGGATGGCCGACCGCGTCGAGCACACGGCCGGCGTCGGCCGCCGTCCGGTGCGAATCGTGCGTCTCCAACAGGATCCGCACCCCGATGTCCTGCGCGTGGGGGGCGGCTTCCCCCATGCGGCGCACGGCGTTGGCGTCGGCTTCCGGCCCGGGCAGGCCGCCCCCGCCGGGAAAGACCCGCACGTACGGGGCTTCGAGGTCGGCTGCGAGCCGGACCAGCGACCGGAGCTCGTCGAGGACGGGCCCGTCGGGGCCGGGCGCCGCGACCCGGGCGTACCCCGCGACGCCGAGCACGCTCACCCCCGCCCGGGTGAGGGTCCTCAGTCCGACGGCCCGGTCCCCGGACGGGCTCCCCGGATGCAGGGGTTCCTCGGGATGGGCCCGCAGTTCGAGGGCGTCGTAGCCGTGGCGGGCGGCCAGGGCCGCGCTGCGGGCGAGCGGTGCGCCCGGCAGGCCGAGGGTGGAGAAGGCGTACCTCATGGCGCCCTCCTCGCGGTCGGGGGCGGTGCCGTGGAGCCGCGCACCATGAGTTCGGTGGGCAGGGTGGTGATGCCTCCCGGGGGCAGGGCCCGGCGGCCGGTCACCAGCTGGGCGGCGAGCACGCCCGCTTCCCGCAGCGGCAGCCGGACGGTGGTGAGGGCCGGGGCGGTGTCCTGGCTGAACGGCAGGTCGTCGAAACCGGCGACCGATACGTCCTCGGGTATGCGCAGGCCCGCTTCGCGCAGTGCGGCGGCGACGCCCGCGGCGACCGTGTCGCCGGCGGCGGCGACAGCTGTGAAGGGCTCTCCCCTGCGCAGCAGTTCCCGGGCGGCGTCATAGCCGGCGGAGCGCTCGGAAGCGGCGTGGACGGTGAGTGCGGCGCAGGCTTCGGGCAGGGCCGGGTCGTGCCGCCGGAGGGCCTCCCGGTGTCCGGCGAGGCGCTCGCGGGTGGCGCTCAGCCCGGGCGGGCCGGCGATGTGGGCGATGCGCCGGTGGCCGAGCGCCAGGAGGTGTTCGGCGAGACGGAAGGCTCCCCCTCGGTCGTCGAACACGAGGGTGGCGACGGGGAGCGCGGCGGGTACCTGCAGGGGCGGGCGTCCGCACAGCACGACCCGGGTTCCGGAGGCGGCCATGCGGGTGATCCGGGCGGTGAGTGCGGCGGTGTGCTCAGGGTCCTCCGCGGCGGCGCCGGTGAGGACGACGCCTCCGACGCGCTGGCCTTCGAGCAGGGCGAGGTAGGAGTTCTCGGCCGCGGGGGCGCCCTGGGTGTTGCAGACGACGGACAGGCGGCGGGCCTCCCCCTCTCCGGCGGGGTCGAGGGCGCCCTGCAGGGAGCCCCCGAGGATGCCGAACCAGGCGTCGGCGATGTCGTGCACCAGGATTCCGACGAGGTCGGAGGTGGCGGCCGCGAGCGCGCGGGCGGAGGCGTTGGCGACGTAGCCGAGTTCCTCCACGGCCCGCTCGACGCGGGTCCGGGTGCCGCCGGCCACCGGATAGCCGCCGTTCAGTACGCGCGAGACCGTGGCGGGCGAGACCCCCGCGCGGACCGCGACCTCTGCGAGCGTCACTGCCATCGAGATCCCCTCCCCCTGTGGCCCGCCGTTGCCGCGGGCCGTCTTCCGACTTCGGTGCGTGGACTTCATGATGCCCCATCCAGAAAGCGCTTTCTATCACCCGAACGGGTAATTGAAGGAGGCGGATTGCGAGCCCTAGCCTGATCGACAGAAAGCGCTTTCTATCGTCGGCGGACGGCGCCGACGGGACCGGAAGGGACGTCATCATGGAACGCAGGACGATCAGGATCGCGATGAACGGCGTGACCGGGCGGATGGGCTACCGCCAGCATCTGGTCCGGTCCGTCCTCGCCCTGCGCGAGCAGGGCGGGCTGGACCTGGGAGACGGCACGGTGCTGTGGCCGGAGCCGGTGCTGGTCGGGCGCCGCGAGGCGGCCCTGCGGGCCATCGCCGAACAACACGGCCTGGAACACGTCAGCACCGACCTGACGGCCGTCCTGGCCGACCCGAAGGTGGAGGTCTATTTCGACGCCCAGGTGACCGCCGCCCGCGAGGGGGCCGTGCGCCGGGCGGTGGCGGCCGGGAAGCACGTGTACTGCGAGAAGCCGACCGCACTGGACTTCCCCTCCGCCCTGGAGCTGGCCCGGCTGGCGGCGGCGGCCGGGGTCAAGCACGGCGTGGTGCAGGACAAGCTGTTCCTGCCGGGCCTGGTGAAGCTGAGGAGGCTGGCCGAGAGCGGGTTCTTCGGCCGGGTGCTGTCCGTCCGGGGGGAGTTCGGCTACTGGGTCTTCGAAGGTGACCGGCAGCCGGCTCAGCGCCCCTCCTGGAACTACCGGGCACAGGACGGCGGGGGCATCGTCGCCGACATGTTCCCGCACTGGGACTACCTGCTGCACGAGCTGTTCGGCCGGGTCCGTACGGTGCAGGCCCTGACCCGTACGCACGTAGGCCGCCGATGGGACGAGGAAGGCAGGCCGTACGAGGCGACGGCGGAGGACGCCGCCTACGGGATCTTCGAGCTGGAGGGCGGCGCCGTCGCCCAGATCAACTCCTCCTGGGCGGTCCGCGTGCACCGCGACGAACTGGTGGAGATCCAGGTGGACGGGACGCACGGCTCGGCCGTCGCCGGCCTGCGCAGCTGCCGGATCCAGCCGCGTGGGAGCACCCCGAGACCGGTGTGGGATCCGGATGTGCCGTCGGCCGGCTCGTTCCGCGCGCAGTGGCAGGAGGTGCCGGACGACGGGCCGGTGGCCAACGGCTTCAAAGCGCAGTGGGAGCTCTTCCTGCGCCATGTCGTGCGGGACGAGCCCTGGCGGTGGGACCTGGTCGCCGGGGCGCGGGGCGTACAGCTGGCTTCGCTGGGCCTGCGCTCCTGTGCCGAGGGGCGGCGGCTGCCGGTGCCGGAGGTGGTCCTGTGAAGGCGATCCGGCTCCCTTGCGCGGACGGGGGCTTCCGCGTGCACCGGCCCTCGGCCGCGGGGCTCGCGCCGTTCGCCCGCGGTCCGGCCCGCAGCCGCGTCTTCTACGCCGCCGCCCATGTGGCGGCCGCCCCGGCCGCCGGCCCGGGAGCGAGCGCGCCGGCGGTCGACTGGGAGGCCACCCTGGGCATCCGGCACCGTCTGTGGGAGTGGGGGCTCGGGGTCGCCGAGGCCATGGACACGGCCCAGCGGGGGGCCGGCCTGGGCTGGCCGGACGCGGCGGAGCTGATCCGCCGTTCGGCCCGGGAGGCCCGGGCGGTGGGCGGCCGCATCGTCTGCGGCGCCGGCACGGACCACCTGCCTCCGGGCCCGGCGCACTCGCTGGCGGCGATCACCGCGGCGTATGAAGAGCAACTGGCCCACGTCGAGGACTGCGGGGCGTCGGCGGTTCTGATGGCCTCGCGCCTGCTGGCCTCGGTGGCCCGCGGTCCGGAGGACTACCGGGAGGTGTACGGAGCGCTGTTGCGCCAGAGCTCCCGGCCGGTGGTGCTGCACTGGCTGGGCCCGGTCTTCGACCCGGCGCTCGCGGGGTACTGGGGCCACGACGAGCCGGACGAGGCCGCGGCCGTCCTGGTGAAGATCGTCGAGGAGCATCCGCGGAAGGTGGACGGCGTCAAGGTCTCCTTGCTGGACGCGGAGCTGGAGAAGGAGCTCAGACGTCGGCTGCCGCCGGGCGTACGGTGCTACACGGGCGACGACCTCCACTATCCGGAGCTGATCGCCGGGGACGGGGAGCGGGCCGGCGACGCCCTGCTGGGGATCTTCGGTCCGATCGCCCCGATCGCGGCGCGGGCGGCGCTCGCCCTCGACCGGGAGGATCCCGGCGGCTTCCGGGCCCTGCTGGATCCGACGGTCGCGCTGTCGCGGCACCTGTTCGCCCCTCCGACCCCGCTCTACAAGACGGGTGTGGTCCTGCTGGCCTGGCTGGCGGGGTACCAGGAGCACTTCACCATGCTGGCCGGGCTGGAGTCGGCCCGCCCGCTCCCGCATCTGGCGCGTGCCTACGAACTGGCCGACCGGCTGGGCCTGTTCCCCGACCCGGAGGGTGCAGCGGACCGGATGCGCCGGCTCCTGGCGGACCGGGGGGTGGGGGCGTGAACCGGGCGGCGGCCCCGGCCCGGTTCAGCCTGAACCAGGAGACGGTGCGGCAGTGGTCGGTGCCCGAGCTGGTGGACGGGTGCGGCGCCGCCGGAGTGGGGGCGGTGGGGCTGTGGCGGGATCCGGTGCGCGGGTTCGGGGTGCGGGAGACGGCCCGGCTGGTCGCCGCCGCCGGGCTGCGGGTGAGTTCGCTCTGCCGGGGCGGGTTCTTCACCGCCGTCGACCGGGCGGGCCGGGCGGCCGCCCTGGAGGACAACCGCCGGGCGGTCGAGGAGGCGGCCGAACTGGGCGCGGGTGTCCTGGTCCTGGTCTCGGGCGGACTCGCGGCCGGCGAGCGGGACCTGGCGGAGGCCCGGCGGCGGATCACCGGGTTCCTGGGGGACCTGGCGCCGTGGGCCGCCGGCCACGGGGTGCGGCTGGGCATCGAGCCGCTGCATCCGATGTTCGCGGCGGACCGCTGTGTGGTCTCCACTCTGGGGCAGGCCCTGGACATCGCCGAACAGTTCCCGGCGGAGCAGGTCGGGGTGGTGGCGGACTCCTACCACCTGTGGTGGGACGAACGGCTGGCCGCCGATCTCGGCCGGGCCGGTGCGGGTGGGCGGATCACGGCCGTCCAGCTGGCCGACTGGGTGACCCCGCTCCCCGAGGGCGTCCTGCTGGGGCGGGGACAGCTCGGTGACGGGTGCGTCGACCTGCGGGCCTTCCGGGAGCTGGCCGACGGCGCCGGTTACCGGGGGCCGGTGGAGGTGGAGATCTTCCATCCGGGCCTGTGGGCACGGGACGGCCGCGAGGTGCTCGGGGAGGTGATCGCCCGCTACCGCGAGCACGTCGAATGAACCGGACCGCGGGACCGGTACGGATCGGACCGGGGAGGGAGTGCGGACGGACCGCCGGTGGTGGAGCGAGGGGGCGGGGGGTGACGTAGCGTGCCCTCATGGATCAGGAGCACATACCCGGGGGCGCCGAGGGCGCGGGCAGGCGGCGTTTCCTCGCCCTCGCGACGGGCGCGGCCACCGCCGCGGGGCTCGGCTCGGCCGCCGGCTGCGCGGGCGGGGGGCGCGGCGACAGCGGGGCGGCGCTCAAGGGGAAGGGTGCGGGCAAGGAGTCGCCGGCGGCGCCCGGCGGCCGGGCCGGTTTCGATGTGAAGGCGGAGAACGACCGGCCGGGCAACGCCGACTGGCGGGTGACCAAGGCCGGTCCGGCCCGTGCGATCGAGGGGTTCGCGGACAGGGTCGGCGTCCTGCCCGGGGAGTCGTTCGGGCTGCACGTGTCCACCACCGCCCCGCGCTTCACGGTCTCCGCGTACCGGATGGGCTGGTACGGCGGGGCGCGCGCCCGGCTGGTGTGGCGCTCCGAGGCACTGCCCGGGGTCCGCCAGCCCGAGCCCACGGTGGACGCCGGCACCCGTATGGTGCGCACCCGGTGGCCGCGTACCGCCACGGTGGACACCAAGGGCTGGCCGGAGGGCTGCTACCTGCTGCGGCTCGACGCGCAGGGCGGGGAGGGGCAGCGGTTCGTGCCGCTGACCGTCCGCTCGGCGGCCACGGCGGGCCGGACGGTGCTCGTCAACGCCGTGGCGACCTGGCAGGCGTACAACCGCTGGGGCGGCTACGGCAGCTACGACGGTCCGAACGGCGGCTACGCCTCGCGTTCGCTGTCGGTGACCTTCGACCGGCCGTACGAGTACGACGACGGGGCGGGGCTGTTCCTCGTCTACGAGGCTCCGCTGGTGGCGCTCGCCGAGCGGCTCGGGATACCCCTCGCGTACGCCACGACCACCGATGTGGCGCGTGAACGGCACCTGCTGGAGGGGGCCGCGGCAGTGCTGTCGCTCGGCCACGACGAGTACTGGTCGCCGGAGCAGCGCGCGCACGTCACGGCGGCCCGGGACGCGGGCAGCAACCTCGCGGTACTGGGTGCCAACTGCTGCTTCCGCCGGATCCGGCTGGAGCCCTCCGAGTTGGGCCCGGACCGTACGGTGGTCTGCTACAAGTCCTCCTACGACCAGGACCCCGGCTTCAAGCGGGGGCATCCGGCGACCGTCGACTTCCGCTCGCCGCCCGCGGCCGACCCGGAGAGCTCGCTGCTCGGGGTGATCTACGACGGCTACCCGGTGGACGCCCCGTACGTGGTGACGAACCCGGGCCACTGGCTGTTCGAGGGGACGGGCGTGAAGGCCGGCGAGGGCTTCGCGCACCTGGTCGGGGTGGAGTACGACAAGGTGAACACCGCGTTCCCGACGCCGCGTCCGATCGAGATACTGGCCCACTCCCCGGTGGTGTGCGAGGGCCGGCCGAGCCACCACGACACGGCGTACTACACGGTGGCGAGCGGAGCCGGGGTCTTCGCGACCGGCACGATGCGCTGGGTCGAGGCCCTCGACGCGACCGGTGACGGACGCAGCGGGGCCAACCACGGCCTGGACGCCCGTTCCGGTGCGCTGACGACCCGGGTGACGGAGAACCTGCTGCGCGCGTTCGCCGCCGGACCGGCCGGACGGACGCACCCCGCGCGGGACAACGTCAAGGCGGTGTACGGCGACGGTTCGTGAGAGCGCCGGGCACCGGGTATTCCGGTGGACCCGGCGCGACCGGGGTGCTTAGGATCGGGGCGACGGCATCGCGTGCCGGTCACCGACCGGGTGAGGCATGGAGGTGCCGTGACATGCCTTGTGGAGGCATTCACACATGTCCGTGCAGTTGAACCACACGATCGTCCACTCCCGTGACAACCGGGAGTCCGCCGAGTTCCTGGCACACATCCTCGGCCTCGAAGTCGGCCCGGAGTGGGGCCCCTTCATCCCGGTGGAGACCGGCAACGGGGTGACCCTGGACTTCGCCACCATCCCTGTCGAGTCCATCACGCCGCAGCACTACGCGTTCCTCATCTCGGAGGAGGAGTTCGACTCCGCCTTCGAGAAGATCCGCGCGGGCGGCATCGAGTACTTCGCCGATCCGCACCGCAGGCACCCGGGCGAGATCAACCACAACGACGGCGGGCGCGGGGTCTACTTCCTCGACCCCGTCGGCCACGCCATGGAGATCATCACCCGCCCGTACGGCGGCTGACACCCTCCCGAGGGGGCCCCCCCCCCCCCCCCCCCCCGCCCCCCCCCCCCCCCCCCCCCCCCCCCCCCCCCCCTCGCGCACTCTCCCCCGCCGCGATCACGGCGGCGCGCCCCCGCCGCCCACCGGCCGCTCCGGGAGGTAGACGATGTGCGGAGCGCCCGTCGCGGGGTGGACGGCGACATGGGCGCGGACCCCGTAGACCTGCGCCAGCAGGTCCTCGGTGAGCACGTCCCGCGGCGGCCCCTGCGCCACGACCCGGCCGCCGGACAGCACGTACAGCCGGTCGCAGAAGGAGGCGGCCAGGTTGAGGTCGTGCAGCACGATCAGGCTCGTCACGGGAAGCCGCCGGACCAGCGCGAGGACCTCCAGCTGACAGCGGATGTCGAGGTGGTTGGTCGGCTCGTCCAGCGCCAGCAGCCCGGGCTCCTGGACGAGGGCGCGGGCGATGAGCGCCCGCTGGCGCTCACCGCCCGAGAGCCCGTCGAAGCGGCGCCCGGCGAAGGCGGACACGCCGACGCCCTCCAGGGCGTCGGCGACGCGCCGCCGGTCGTCGGGGCCGTCCTGTTCCCAGAACCGCTTGTGCGGACTGCGGCCCATGGACACGACCTCGCGGACCGTCAGCCCGAAGGTGCCCGCCGTGTCCTGCGGGACCACCGCCACCCGCCGGGCGCGCTCCTTCACGCCCAGCGCCGCGGCATCGGCCCCGTCGAGCAGCACCCGGCCGGCGGTGGGCCGCAGGGCGCCGTAGACGCAGCGCAACAGGGTCGTCTTGCCGCTGCCGTTCGGCCCGACGACCCCGACCGTCTCGCCCGGCCGGGCGGCGAGACCGACGTCGTCCAGCAGCGTCCGCCCGTCGACCTGGCACCGCAGGGCCTCGACCGCGAGTTCCACCGGACGGCCCGTCATCCGGCCACCCCCTCGCTCCGGGTGGACCTGCGCAGCATCCACAGGAAGAAGGGGCCGCCCACCAGCGCGGTGACCACCCCGACGGGTATCTCCTCGGGCGCGGCCACCGTACGGGCCAGCAGGTCGGCCAGGGTCAGGAAGACCGCCCCGGCGAGCGCGCAGACGGGCAGCAGCCTCCGGTGCCCGGCGCCCACCACCATGCGGGCGGCATGCGGAACCATCAGCCCGACGAAGCCGATCGCTCCGCTGTAGGCCACGAGCACCCCGATCACGAGGGAGGAGAGGACGAAGACGGCGGCCCGGAAGCGGCCGGTGTCCAGGCCGAGGGTCCGGGCCCCCTCCTCCCCGGCGAGCAGCAGGTCCAGCGGGCGCGCGAGGGCGACCAGCAGGCCGGTACCGGCCAGCAGCGCGCCGGCCGGCAGCGCGAGTTCCTCCCAGCGGGCCCCGCCCAGACCGCCCAGGGTCCAGAACAGGACGGACCGCATCTGGTCCGGGTGCGCCGACACCACGAGCACCAGGCTGGTCAGGGCGGACAGCACGTACTGCACCGCCACCCCGGCCAGGATCAGCCGGCCCGTGGTCATGGTGCCGCCACGCCGGGCCAGGGCGTAGACGGCGACGAGCGCGGCGAGGGAGCCGGCGAACGCGGCCAGCGGGAGCCCGACGGCGCTGCCCGCCCCCACGCCCAGCACGATGACGAGCACGGCCCCCGCCGAGGCTCCCGAGGAGGCCCCCAGCAGGAAGGGGTCCGCGAGCGCGTTGCGGACGAGGGCCTGGAGCACGGCGCCCGCGACCGCGAGACCGGCTCCGACCACGGCTCCGAGCAGGACCCGGGGCATCCGGACGTCCCACACGATGGAAGCGAAGGCTCCGCGCCGTCCCTCCGGCCCCGCCGACAGCACGTCGAGCACCTGCCCGGGAGCGATGCGTACGGGGCCCAGCGCCAGCCCCGCCACCGCCGAGCCCGCCAGCGCGGCGGCCAGGAGCGCCAGCACGGCCGCGGTGCGACGGCGGCCGGTCACGCGGCGTCGGGATGGAGCTGGCGGCTCAGGGACTCGACCGCGTCGGCGACGCGCACGCCGAGGACGGCCGAGGAGAGCGGCAGCACGGCGAACCGCCGGTTCTTCACCGCGGGAACCTCCGCCAGCGCCGGGTCGTTCAACAGGCGCTGCTTCTTGGTCTCCACGGCGGTGCCGCCGTAGTCGTAGATGAGGACGACCTCGGGCCTCCGCTCGATGACCTTCTCCCACGACACGTCGCCGAAGGTGTCGTCGAGGTCGGCGAAGACGTTCGTGCCCCCGGCGAGGGAGACGATCTCGTTGCCGATGCCGTTGCCGCCGGCGGTGAAGGCGGAGCCCTCGCCCGAGTCGTAGACGAAGACGGCCGGGCGGGCCCGGTCCTTGACCCGGGCGGTGACGGCGTCGATCCGGCGCTGCTCCTCCTCGATCAGGGCCGCGCCCCGCTCGGGCACGCCGAAGGTCCGGGCGACCTCGGTGATCTCGGTCTTCAGCTGCGCGAGCCCGACCCGGCCGGGGGTGCAGTACTCGATGCCGAGCCGGGTGCGGATGCCGGCCCGGGCCAGCCCCTCCCGGTCGCGGCCCTGCCCCTTGTCGAAGGCGCTGGCGTAGCCGCCGTACACGAAGTCCGGGTCGGCGCCGAGGAGGACCTCCTTCGAGGGGTACTCCTTCGCGAGCACCCTGACGCCCTCGTAGGCGCTCCGGTAGGCGGGCAGGACGGAGTCGTCGAGGTAGGCCGTGCCCGCCATCCGCTCCTGCAGGCCGAGGGCGAGCAGCATCTCGGTGGCGTGCTGGTTCATGGTGACGGCGCGCTCGGGCGGGGCCTGGTAGGTGGTGCTGACACCGCAGTTGGTGACGGTGTACGGGAACCCGGGCGCGGCCTGCGCGCCGGGCGCGGGCCGTTCCTGCCCGGACGGACCGCCGCACGCGGTCAGGGTCATCAGGAGCGCGAGCGCGGGGAGCGGGCGCAGGGCAGCGCGGAAACGCGGCATGGTGAGGCCTCTCCGGGGGATCCTCGTCCCCGGTCGAAGTGAAGAGGCGGTGCGTCAGTGTCTGACTCCCGGGACCCCCGTGGAGGGGGCCGCCGGTCACAGTGGCGGGACCGCACCGGATTCGCACCGGTTTCCTGTCCTGCACCGCCCGGGACAATGCCGCCAAGTCTGCCAGATGCGGTGTTTGCCCCACGAAGGGCCTGGAACGCCGCCGGTGGCGGGACCGGCCCGTACGGAGGATCGTGGGCGGCGAGGGGGGGTGGAGGAGGTCGGTCATGCGTCGCGGCAGCCACAGGGGCCACGGATCTCCGGGGCGTGCGGCCAGGACGGCCCGTGTCCTCCTGGCCCCCGTCCTCGCGGCGCTGCTGCTGGGCGCGGGCACCGACGGCTCCGGCGAGACCGTCTCGCTCGACGGCGACCACCCCGGGGAGCGCCTCGACGTCACCCTCACCCGGGTCGTCGACCCCGCGGGCCCGGCGCCGGCGCCCGGGGCCGACCGGCTGGTCGCCGTGGGGCTGCGCCTGGAGAACACGGGGACCGTGCCGTACGAGGACTCCCCCGCCCCGTCCGCGCACCTCCTCGACACCACCGGGCGGCGGTTCACCGGCCTCGGCGGTGCCGCGGACCTCGACGGTGCCGCCGACGCGGGCCCGGCCCTCCCGGACACCGTCACCCTCGCCCCGGGCCGGTCGGCCGCGGGTTACGTCGTCTTCCGGCTGCCGCGGGAAGCCCGCCCCGCGGCCGTGCAGTTCGCCCTGGACTCCGGGCTCGGAAGCGACGTCGCCCACTGGAGCCTCTCGTGACCCTGTGGGAACCGGCCGGAAATTACCTCGACGTATCTAGTGACTTAGCAGGCACTCGACAGTAGAACTTGTTCCCACTCCGTCGAGAGTGAGGAACACCACATGAGTGACAAATCCCTGCACAGCAAGGTGTCCAAGGGTGTGTCCCGGCGCGGATTCATCGCTGGAACCAGTTCTCTTCTGGGGGCCCTGGCGCTCTCGGTGAACAGCACCGCCGCCCACGCGCGTCCCGCCACCGGCTCCGCCGCCGACGCCCCCCTCACGTCCGGGGCCCGCGTCCCGGCCCTCGTCATCGGTACCGGGTACGGCGGCTCCGTCGCCGCGCTGCGGCTCGCCCAGGCCGGTGTCGACGTCCACATGGTCGAGATGGGCATGGCCTGGGACACCCCGGGCACCGACGGCAAGATCTTCGCCAACACCACCAGGCCCGACTACCGCTCCTTCTGGCTGCGCACCCGCACGAAGGCCCCGCTGAGCAACTTCCTCGGCTTCCCCATCGACAAGGACGTCCCGAAGTACACGGGCATCCTCGATGCCGAGGAGATGGGCGGGATCATCGTCTACCAGGGCCGCGGCGTGGGCGGCGGCTCGCTCGTCAACGGCGGCATGGCGGTGACCCCCAAGCGGCAGAACTTCGCCGCCATCCTGCCCACGGTGGACGCCGACGAGATGTACGGCACCTACTACCCGCGGGCCAACGCCGGGCTCGGGGTGGGGCTCATCGACCCGGCCTGGTTCGAGACGGTGGACTGCTACCAGTTCGCCCGTGTCGGCCGCAAGCACGCCCAGCGCTCCGGCTTCCCCTTCGTCTTCGTGCCCGACGTCTACGACTGGGACTACATGAAGCAGGAGGTGGCCGGCACCGTCCCCAAGTCCGCCGTGGACGGGGAGATCCTCTACGGCAACAACGCCGGCAAGAAGTCCCTCCAGAAGACCTACCTCGCCGCCGCCCGGGCGACCGGCAGGGTGGCCGTCTCCCCCCTGCACCGCGTCACCACCGTCGCCCCCTCGGACGGTGGCGGCTACACGGTCGCCATGGAGGAGCTGAACACCTCCGGCGACGTGGTCGGCGTCAAGACCGTCACCGCCGACCGGGTGTTCTTCGCCGCCGGCAGCGTCGGCACCAGCAAGCTGCTGGTCCGGCTGAAGGCCACCGGGGCGCTGCCGCTGCTCAACGACGAGATCGGCAAGGGCTGGGGCGACAACGGCAACGTCATGTGCGGCCGGGCGAACCACATGTGGGACCCGACGGGCAAGGTGCAGGCGTCCATCCCCTGCGGGGGCATCGACAACTGGGACGCGGGCGGCGCGTTCGCCGAAGTGGCGCCGCTGCCGACCGGCATCGAGACGTACGCCTCCTTCTACCTCTCCATCACCAAGAACCCCCACCGCGGCGAGTTCTCCTGGAACGCGGCGACGGGCAGGGTCGAGCTGAACTGGCAGACCGCCTGGAAGCAGCCGTCGATCGACATGGCGAAGACCATCTTCGACAAGATCAACGCAACGGAGGGGACGATCTACCGCAGCGACCTCTTCGGCACCAACAAGATCTGGGGCGACCACCTCACGTACCACCCGCTCGGCGGCGCGGTCCTGGGCAAGGCCACCGACAACTACGGCCGGCTGCACGGCCACCCGGGCCTGTACGTCATCGACGGGGCGCTGATCCCCGGCAACACCAGCGTCAACCCGTTCGTGACGATCACGGCCCTGGCCGAGCGGAACATCGAGAAGATCATCGCCACGGACCTCTGAGGCGGACGGTCACCGGGGCCGGCCGGGCGCAGCGCGCGCCCCGGCCGGCCCCGCCGCCGTTCAGCTCCCCGGCAGCACACAGACGCTGTCGAGGCCCAGGACGTGGTTGAGGCGGCCGAAGGCGAGCCAGGAGCCGATGCTCATGCTCAGCTCCACGATCTCCACCTGGGTGTAGTGCGCCGTCATCCGCTCCCAGAACTCCTCGTCGAGATGGTGGTGGTCCAGGGCGTAGCGCTCGGCGTACTCGGCGGCCAGGCGGGTGCGGTCGTCGAAGGCCTCGGTGGTGCGCCATGCGGTGACCGCGTCGGCGAAGTCCTCCTCGACCTTCTCCCCGTCCCGGTCGGTGCGCCAGTCCAGGCAGAAGACGCATCCGTTGATCTGCGCGATGCGCAGCCGCGCCGCCTCGAACTCGCGCAGCCCGAGGGTGGAGTGGGCGTAGACCGACAGGGAGAAGTTGGCCGCCGCCATGCCGATGCCGGGGACCAGGTCGCCCCAGACGTACTCGATGGGGTGCTGTCCGTCGGGAACGTCGATCCTCATGGCCGTTTCCTTCCGAGTTTGCCGACTGCGGGGCGCAGCGGGACGTCGAGGGCGTCGTAGAGCCCGGGTTCCGCCTCCACCAGCCAGTCGATGGCCCCGACCAGCCGGCCGACGGCGGTGGCGTTGCCGCCGGCCGAGCGGTTCTCGCCCTCGTCGGTGGCCTCGACGGTGACCTCGATGCGCGGACTGCCCTCGATGACGACCCGGTGGGCGCCGGCGCCGCCGTCGGGCGGGGAGGGCCAGTCGGGGGCGCAGGAGGCGTGGATGCGGGTGACGTGTTCGATGACGATGCGGGGTTCGCCGGCGACGATGCCCTGGACCTCGAAGCGGATGGCGCCCTGGGTGCCGGCCTCGAACACGCCCATGGCGGGGGTGGTGACGGTCGCGTCGAGGGCGCGCCGGTCGGAGGTCTCGCGGATCTCGTCGAGTTCGGCGCCGAGGGCGCGGGCCATCATCCGGATCTGCCCGCCCCACACCATGGTGGGGACGGAGGGCATGAGCATCATCGGCTCGTAGTCCATGGGCCGGCCCATGCCGACGAGGTGGCGGACGGAGTCGGGCTGGTCGTAGGTGGAGTAGTCGAAGATCTCCTGGCAGCGGATCGCCTCCACGGTCGTGCCCAGTCCGCTGAGCAGGAGCGGGAGCACGTCGTTGCCCCAGCCGGGGTCGACTCCGGAGGCGAAGAAGGAGCCGCCGCCCTGCGCCACCGCGGCGAGCACCGGGTCGCGGAACTCCGGCGGGGCGCTGCGGTGGTCGTAGAGCGGGTAGAGGGCGGGGCTGACGACGGCCGCGCCCGCCGCGACGGCCCGGGTGATGTCGGCGAGGGCGTCGTCGGGGCGGACGTCGCCGGACGCCGCGTAGACGACGGCGGCGGGGCGGGCGGCGAGCACCGCCCCGATGTCGTCGGTCGCGGCCACCCCGAGCCGCCGGTCGAGCCCGGCGAGTTCGCCCGCGTCGCGGCCGACCTTGGCGGGGTTGTGGACGATCACTGCCGTGAGGGCGAGCGCCGGGTGCGCCTCGACGGCGCGGATCGCCGCGCGGCCTACGTTGCCCGTGCCCCAGACCACCGTGGGAATCATGCGCGGAGGGTAGCGACGGGGCGCGGAGGAACCCAGGGGCGCGGCGGATGTTTTTCGGACCGGTCCGGACCTGGAACTCCGGTGGCGGAGAAAGCATTCGGCAGGGCCGCTTCCCGCCCCGTACGCTCCCCCGGCATGAGCATGAGGATTTCGACGGTACGGGCGGTCAACCGGCTGACGGCACGCTGGGCGGGGGCCCACGGGGGCGACACCGGTACGGTCTTCACGGCGGCCGGGGTCTGGCCGCTGCTCGCCCCCCTCGCGGACGGGGCGGCCGGCCCGGCCCGGGCGGAGCTGGCGGAGGCCCTGGGCCTGCCGGCCGACCGGGCGGCGGAGGCCGCTCGGGAACTGCTGGCCGCGCTGGACGGCGTACGGGGGCTGCGGGCGGCGACGGGCCTGTGGACGCGGGAGGACCTGCCGCTGGAGGCGGCCTGGCTGGAGCGCCTCGCGCCGGGGAGCCACGGCGCCCTGAGCGGCAGCGCGGAGGCCGACCACAAGGCACTGGACGCCTGGGCCGAGCGGCGGACGGACGGGCTCGTCAAGCGGATGCCGGTCACGCTGACCGAGGGTCCCGACGGGACGCGGCTGGTGCTGGCTTCGGCCCTGATGCTGCGGACGAAGTGGCTCCGGCCGTTCGGGGAATGGCCCGG
This sequence comes from Streptomyces racemochromogenes, assembly GCF_044129415.1. GTDB lineage: Bacteria > Actinomycetota > Actinomycetes > Streptomycetales > Streptomycetaceae > Streptomyces > Streptomyces racemochromogenes_A. The sequence continues at coordinate 14,119 of NZ_JBBDHD010000062.1, read as the reverse complement.
TGAGCCGGACGCCGGGCCGTGGGCCGGCCGGCCGGTGCGGATGCTGCACCGCACGACGGCCCTGCCGGACCGGGTGCGGGTGGCGCAGGGGGCCGCCGGAGCGGTGACCCTGCTGGAGGTGGTCGGGGACGGCGGGGTGGACGTCCACCTCGTGCTGGGCGAGCCCGGTGCGCGGCCCGGCGGGGTTCTCGGCACGGGCGTCGAGGCCGTCACCCGGGTCCGGCCGGCCACGCCGGCGAGCCTGCTCCCGGTGGGCCGCCCCGGTCCCGGCCTGGCCGTGGCCGACGTCCTCGCGGTCTCGCCCGAGCCCCGACTGGTGGTCAAGACCCCCGCCTTCGAGGTGCGGGCGGAGCACGATCTCCTGGAGCGGGCCCACCTGTTCGGCCTGGAGCAGGCGTGCGACAGCAGCCGCGGCCACTTCCCCGGGATCAGTTCCGTACCACTGGCCATCGGTTCCGCCCGGCAGTCGGCGGTGGCGCGGTTCCACGCGGAGGGCTTCGAGGCCGCGGCCGTGACGGCCATGGGTGCGGTGGGCGGCTGTGGTGTGCCGCCCCGGGCCCGCTACCGCGTCCGCCGGGCCGAGGTGTCCTTCGACCGTCCCTTCGGCTTCCTGGCCGTGCACCGCACCTCACGGCTGGTCGTGGCGGCGGGCTGGGTCACGGATCCGCTCGCGTACGAGGAGCCGGCGGAGAAGACCCTGGAGGAGAAGCTGCGGGAGGAAGCGGAAGCCTGGGAGGCAGAGGAATAGGCGGCGTCAGCGTCGCGGCCAGGGCCGCCGTCTGCGCGAAGGCGGGGACACGGCCGGTTCCCCCGCGGCCCGAGACCGACAGCGAGGCCGCCGCGATGCCGTGCGCCACCGCCTCGGGGAGCGGGTCGCCCAGGGCGAGCCGGGCGGTGGCGGTGCCGGTGAAGCAGTCCCCGGCGCCGGTGGCGTCGACGGGGTGCGGGTCGACCGGGACGGGGTGGTAGGCCGCCCGGGCCCCCTCGTCCAGGAGCAGCCGGTCCGCCCCGGCGGTGACGGCGACGGCGCGGGCCCCGAGCGCGCGGTAGCGGGCGGCCGCCGTACGCGGGTCGTCGGTGTCGACCAGGGCGAGGGCGTCGGCGGGGCAGGAGGTCTTGAGCAGCCCGGTCAGTGGCGCGATCGCCGCCAGCAGGGAGCGGGCGTCGGCCCGCCCGGTGATCCGGGGGCGGAAGTTGGGGTCGTACGTGACGTGGCCGCCGGCCCCGTGGACCGTCCGGGCGGCGGCGAGCACCGCCGCGCGGCTGGAAGGGGAGAGCGCCCCGGCGATCCCGCCGGTGATCAGCGCCCCGGCGCCGGTCAGGAGCCCGCGCCAGGCCTCGACGTGCGCCGGGGAGAGGGTGGAACCGGCGCTGCGGGTGCGCCAGTAGACGAACTCGCGCTCGCCCTCGGTGTCCGCACTGAGCAGGTAGGCGCCGTTGGGGTACGGGGCGCGGTGGACGTGCGAGACGTCCACGCCCAGCTCGGCGGCCCGGCGCAGCAGCGGGACGCTCAGCTCGTCCTCCCCGACGACGGCGAGCAGGGCGGTACGGGCGCCGGCCGCGGCCGAGGCGGCCGCGGCGTTGAGGGCGTCGCCGGAGTAGGAGATCCGGGCGGCGGTCCCGTCGGCGGCGTCGCGCAGCGGGGTGTCGGCGTGGATCTCGACGAGCACCTCGCCGAGCACGAGGACGTCGTACGGCCCGCCGGCCGGCGAAGCGGCCACGTCAGCCCTCCCCGCCCGGCCCCGGGAACGGCTCCGGCGGCCCGCCGGGCGGGGTGCGGGCGTCGGCGCCCGGCGCGGAGGGGTCCGGGGCGCCGCGCACGGCGGCGCGGACCTCAGAGCCGCTGGGCCGGTCCCCTGGCCGGAGGGGGGCCGCGGGGGCCTTCGGGGGGCCGGGGGCGGCCGGGTCGGCCGCCAGGGAGGCGAACAGGGAGGCCAGTTCGGCCGGATCGGCCGGGAGGCCGCTGCCGACGCCGACCGCGGTCGCTCCCGCCGCGAGCCAGTCGCGGACCTCGCCGGGCGCGATGCCGCCCGTGGGGATCAGAACGGCGCCGGGGAGGACGGCCCGCAGGGAGCGGAGGAACGCCGGGCCGCCCACGTGGGCCGGGAAGACCTTCGCGGCACCCGAGCGCCGGACGGCGGCGGCGATCTCGCCGGGGGTGAAGCCGCCCTCCAGGAAGGCCGCTCCGCGCCGCTCGGCGACCTCGCGGACCTCGGGGGCCGGGTAGGGGGACACCAGGAAGCCCGCGCCCGCGTCGAGGGCCGCCTCGGCGTCGGCCGCGGTGGTGACGGTGCCCGTGCCGATCAGCGCCGGCCGGCCCAGCGCGTCGGACAGACCGGCGGTACGGGCCACGGCCCCGGCCCAGCCGGGCGTGGTCGTGGTGAGCTCCACGGCGCGGCAGCCCGCGGCCAGGAGGGCGACGGTGGCGCGGACGGCCCCGTCCGCGTCGCCGCTGCGCAGCACCGGGAGCAGGCGCTGGGCGGCCAGCACTTCGTACGGACGCAAGGACACGGGCGGGTCCCTCCCGGCCGTTCCCCGGGGGGAACTCGGCGTGGTGCACGGGAACTTATTGGTCCAGACCTTACACATCCCAGGGCCGGTCGGATCCGGAGAACCCCCTTCGGATAAAAATTTCTTCCGGATAAGTGTTATCGGTGCCGCCCTCGACGGTCTCCCAGTTGTCGGACATCATCGACCGCCGGTACGGACAGGGAAGTTCACATGAGTACACAGCACACGGCAGAGCTGGTGGCAGCGGCCCGCGCGGGCGATCCCCGCGCGCAGGACGAGCTGGTCGGTACCCACCTCCCGCTCGTCTACAACATCGTCGGCCGCGCCCTGAACGGCTCCGTCGACGTGGACGACGTGGTGCAGGACACCATGCTGCGGGCGCTCTACGGCCTGGGCGCCCTGCGCGCCGACGAGAACTTCCGCTCCTGGCTGGTGGCGATCACCATGAACCGGATACGGGCCCACTGGCAGTCCCGCAGCGGCGCCCAGGCCGCCGGCGGCCTGGAGGCGGCCCAGGACGTGGCCGACCCCGGCGCCGACTTCGCCGACCTGACGGTGGTCCGGCTCCAGTTGTCGGGGCAGCGCCGGGAGACGGCCCGCGCCACCCGCTGGCTGGAGCCCGACGACCGGGCGCTGCTGTCGCTGTGGTGGCTGGAGTGCGCCGGTGAGCTGACCCGCGCCGACGTGGCCGCGGCCCTGGAGCTGACCCCGCAGCACACGGCGGTGCGGGTGCAGCGGATGAAGGCGCAGCTGGAGTCGGCGCGGGTGGTGGAGCGGGCCCTGGAGGCGCAGCCGCCGTGCGAGCAGATCCGCGCGATGACGGGCACCTGGGACGGCCGCCCCTCGCCGCTGTGGCGCAAGCGCATAGCCCGGCACGCCCGCGAGTGCCTGCGCTGCTCCGGGCTGTGGAACGGGCTGATGCCCGCGGAGGGCCTGCTGGCCGGGCTGGCGCTGGTTCCGGTGGCGGCGGCGCTGACGGCGGGCGTACGGGCCGCCGTGACCGCGAGCGCCGCCCCCGTGGCCTTCGCCGACGCGGCGACGCAGCTGAGCCCGGTGGTGTCCGGCCCGGGCCGGGCCGCCCGGCGCAAGGGCGCGGACCACGGGGCCGGCGGCCCGGCCGACGGCCGCGGGGCGCAGCGCAAGCGGCGCCAGAACCGCCGCCGCGCGATCGGCGGTGCGGTGATCGCGGCGTGCGTGGCGGGGGGCGGCCTGGTCTACCTGACGGCCACCCCCGGCGATCGGGGCACCGAGGCCGGCGGCGCCCCCGCCTCCCCGCTGGCCGCGCTCTCCGCGCCCGACACGGCCTCGCCGCAGCCCTCCGGCTCCCCCTCCGCCTCGCCTTCCGGTTCGGCCTCGCCCTCGCCCTCCGCCTCGCCCTCCGGTTCGGCCTCGCCCTCGCCGTCCTCCAGCAGCTCCAAGGCCGCCGACCCGCGGCCCGAACCCACCCGGAGCAACCCGCCGAAGCCGGCTCCGCCCGCCCCGGCGCCCGCTCCGGCGGGGGTGGTCGGGCAGGTGATATCCCTGGTCAACTCCGAGCGCGCGGCGGCCGGCTGCGGCCCGCTCAAGGAGGACGCCCAGCTCGACAGGTCCGCGCAGGGCCAGTCCGACGACATGGCGCGCCGGGGCTTCTTCGACCACACCAACCCCGACGGCGCGGACCCGGGCGACCGCATCACGGCCGCCGGCTACCGCTGGTCCACCTACGGGGAGAACATCGCCAAGGGGCAGCAGACCGCCCAGGACGTGATGGACTCCTGGATGAAGAGCCCCGGGCACCGGGCGAACATCCTCAACTGCTCCTTCAAGGACATCGGGGTGGGCATGCACCCCGGCACCGGCGGCCCCTGGTGGACGCAGAACTTCGGGGCCCGTATGTGACGCGGCCCGCCCCGCATCCTCCTTTTCGATTCAGAATCCGGGCAAGATAGGAACTGGAGACCAAAGGACTGATCAGAACAGGCGGGGTGAGGTGCGTGCCGAGGAAGGAGTTGCGGCCCCATCAGCGCGAGGCCGTCGACGCCGTCGTGCGCGCCCTCCAGCTGCCCGCCGGCGGCCTGGTGCCACCGCAGGGCCTGCGGACCCAGGTGATCATGGCGACCGGGTCGGGGAAGTCCCTGGTCGCGGTGGGCTCCTCCGAGGAACTGCGGGCCGGCCGGGTGCTCGTCCTGGTGCCCTCCCTGGACCTGCTCGTGCAGACCGTCGCCGCCTGGCGGGAGGGCGGCCGCACCGGGCGGGCCCTGGCGGTGTGCTCGCTGCGCGGCGAGGACGTGGGGGTGCCGACCACCACGGACCCGCGCATCCTGGCCCGCTGGGGGGCCCTGCCGGTGGAACGGGTGACGGTGTTCGCCACGTACGCCTCGCTGGGCCTGGGCACCATCGAACGGGCGCACCTGGCGGGGCTGCCGTCCTGGGACCTGGTGGTGGTCGACGAGGCACACCGGACCTCGGGACGGATCGGCAAACCCTGGGCGGTGGTGCACGACAACGTGCGGATCCCGTCGCTGCGCCGGCTGTACATGACGGCCACGCCCCGGGTGTGGCGCGACGGCGAGGACGTGGAGGAGGAAGAGGAGGGCGGCGGCCGGGAGCCCCGGGGGCGGGGCGAGCTGGTCGCGTCGATGGAGGACGATCCGCAGGGGCCGTTCGGCTCCCGCTGTCACACCCTGTCGCTGTCCGAGGCCATCGACCGGGGCATCTGCGCCCCGTACCGGGTGGTGTGCGTGGACGTCAGCGACCCCGCGTTCCAGTCGGCGGTGCTGCTGGGGGCCGACGGCCGCTCGGACCGGGTGCGCGGGATGCGGCTGGCGGCGCTCCAGGCGGCGCTGGTGAAGGCGGCGGCGGACCAGGGCTTCCGGCGGACGCTGGTGTTCCACCACCTGACGAAGGAGGCCGAGGCGTTCGCGGCGGGCCTGCCCGCCGTCGCGGCCCGGCTGCGGGCGACGAGCCGGAGCCCGCAGCCGGTGTATCCGCGCACGGTGTGGGCGGACTGGCTGTGCGGGCAGCACACGGCGGCCCACCGGCGGCGGGTGCTGGAGGCGTTCGCCGCGGACCGGGTGGCGGACAAGGCCTTCCTGGGAAGCGTCCGGGTGCTGGGCGAGGGTGTGGACACCAAGGAGTGCGACTCGGTCTTCTGGGCCGACGTCCGCGGTTCCATGCCGGACCTGGTGCAGGCGGTGGGCCGGGCGCTGCGGATCCGGCCGGGTGAGGGGAAGGTGGCCTCGCTGGTGGTACCGGTGCTGCTGGGGCCGGGCGAGTCACCGGAGTCGATGCTGACCTCACGGGCGTACGGGGACCTCGCGCGGCTCCTGGAGGCGCTGCGGGCGCACGACGCCCGGCTGGTGGAGGACCTGGCGCAGCCCCAGGCCCCGAGCGCGGCGGCGAAGGCCCCGGCGGCGGCCGCGACGGAGTCGGGCCCCGGCGCGGGGGCACGGGCGCTGCTGAGCTTCTCCACCCCCCGCGACCCGGCGCTGCTGGCGGCGTTCATCCGGCTGCGGGTGCTCAATCCGGAGCACACGCGCTGGCGGCGGGGGGCGGAGGCGGCCCGGATCTACGCGGCGGCGGCCGGGGACCTGAGGGTGCCGTTCGCCTACCGGGTGCCGGCGGACCGCGAGGAGTGGCCGGCCGCCCTGGCGGGGTTCCCGCTGGGCCAGTGGATCGCGGACGCGCGGCGCACGTACCGGCGGGGCGCGCTGAGCCGGGAGCGGACGCGGGAGCTGGACGAACTCGGCATGGTGTGGAGCCATTTCGACGTGGCCTTCGAGGAGGGGCTCGCGGCGGCCCGCGCCTGGGCGGCGGAGCACGGCCACCTGCTGCCGCCCGTGGACGCCACCTGGCACGGGGTGCCGGTCGGGGTGTGGATGAAGAACAACCGCGCCGCCGCCCGCCGGGAGGGGCCGGGCGGGCTGCCGCAGGAGCGGCGGGAGGCCCTGGAGGAGATCGACCCGGCGTGGTGCCCGGCCTGGGACATCGGCTGGCAGCGGGGCTTCCGGCTGACCCGGGCCCATCTGGAGGCGGGCGGCGCGGTGCCGTCCGAGCCGGGGCGGGTGGTGGTGCAGGGCGAGGACCTGGGGGCGTGGGTACGGGCGCAGCGCCTCGGCTGGGACCGGCTGGCCTGGGCGCAGCGGTGGCTGCTGGAGCACGCGCTGGGGCTGGCCCCGGCGGCGGCGGAGGAGCGGCCGCCGCCGCGGCGCAGCCATGCCGACGCCTGGGCCGGACACCTGGAGGCGGCCCGGCAGTTCCACGCCCGCGAGGGGCACCTGAGGGTGCCGCGCACGCATGTGGAGCGGGTCGGCGGTCGGGAGCTGCGGCTGGGGTCGTGGATCGCCAACCAGCGCTCCCGGGCGGCGGGCCTGACCCCGGAGCGGGCGGCCGCGCTGACGGCCCTGGGGATGCGCTGGTCGGCGTCCTCGCGCTGAGGGCCGCCCGACGGCCGTGGACGCCCTCGGCGGTGAAGGCCCCTGCGTGGGGAAGGTCCCTCAGTGGTGGAAGCCCGAACGGCTCGGGGTGGCCGGGACGAGCTGGGGGACGGACCGCAGGTGGGCCACGGACCGGCGGATGTCCTCCACCAGCAGGGCGATCTGGTCGCGGGTGACCCCGTGCCGGATCAGGACGCGCTGGATGACGGTTTCCTCGCGGTCCGGCGGGAGCGGGTACGAGGGCACCTGCCAACCGCGCATCCGCAGCCGGTCGGAGAGGTCGTAGAGGCTGAAGCCGGCCCCGGCCGGGTCGGTGAGGGTGTAGGAGACGGCGGGCAGGGCGCCCCGGCCGTCGTAGAGCAGGGTGAAGGGGCCCAGGCCCTCGATCTCGCGGGCCAGGTACTGGGCGGTGTCCGCGCAGGCCTGCTGGACCCGGCGGTAGCCGGCCCGGCCCAGGCGCAGGAAGAGGTAGTACTGGGCGATGACCTCGCCACCGGGACGGGAGAAGTTGAGCGCGAAGGTGGGCATGTCGCCGCCGAGGTAGTCCACGTCGAAGACGAGCTCGGCGGGCAGCAGGTCGGCGGTGCGCCAGACGATCCAGCCGACGCCGAGCGGCGCGAGCCCGTACTTGTGACCCGAGGTGTTGATCGAGGCCACGCGCGGCAGCCGGAAGTCCCAGACCACGTCGGGGTGGAGGAAGGGGGCGACGAAGCCCCCGCTGGCGGCGTCGACGTGGAGGGGGACGTCCCAGCCGCGCTCCTCCTGGATCCGGTCGAGTGCGGCGGCGAGCTCGGCGACGGGCTCGTAGTCGCAGGTGTAGGTGACGCCGAGGATGGCGACGACGCCGATGGTGCTCTCGTCGACGTGCGCGGCGAGCTGGTGGGGGCGCAGCCCCGTCGCACCGGGCTCCAGGGGTACCTGGCGGAGCTCGACGTCGAAGTAGCGGGCGAACTTCTCCCAGCAGATCTGGACGGGGCCGCAGACCAGGTTGGGGCGGTCGGCGGGCTTGCCCTCGGCCGTGCGGCGGGCCCGCCAGCGCCATTTGAGGGCGAGCCCGCCGAGCATGGCCGCCTCGCTGGAGCCGGTGGTGGAGCAGCCGGTGCCGGTGGTGCCGGACGGGGCGTTCCAGAGGTCGGCCAGGATGTTGACGCAGCGGGCCTCGATCTCCGCGGTCTGCGGGTACTCGTCCTTGTCGATCATGTTCTTGTCGAGGCACTCGTTCATCAGCCGGTGCACGCCGTCGTCCGACCAGGTGGTGCAGAAGGTGGCCAGGTTCTGGGCGGCGTTGCCGTCGAGGAGGAGCTCGTTGTGCAGGAGCGAGTAGACCACCTCGGAGGAGGAGTGGTCGTCGGGGATCCGGTACTTGGGGAGGATCTGGCCGCTCAGGGCGGAGGCGAAGACGTCCGTGTCGGCGTCCTCGGGGCGCGTGTCCTTCGTCTGATGAAGAGCCATAACCGGACTATAGATGCTCAATCACCCCAAAACGGTCTTCAAGGGCCCTTGAGGACTGATCGGGAATGGCGGATTCCAGCACTGCTTCCGGCCGACTCCGGAGAGTGACGCCATCCACATACGTACCGCTGGACCGTAAAAATTACCGTCGGGTAGCATGAGTGCCGCAGATCTTCCCGTCCCGACCACCGGAGCCGGTCCGGACGGGAAGATCATTTAATTTGTTCTACATAGAACTTATCCGCCGATGTCCGGATTCCGGCCAACTGCCTTTCGGACGCTGATAGTTCTTCGGCCATGAACAAGATCACCCGCCGGCAGGCCCTGGGCGCCACCGCCGGCGCTCTCACCGTCCTCGGCATAGCGGGCGCCACCGCGCACGCCGCCGCAACCGACTCGCGGGCCGCCACCACCCCGGCCGGCACCGTCGACGAGGTGTACATGGGCCGCCGCATCCAGATATCCCCCGCCTCGGGCGGCGGGCACCACGGCGGGCACCACGGCGGCGCCGGCCTGCCCTCCGTCCGGATCGACGGCCGCGAGCTGCACGTCATGCAGAACGCGGACGGCACCTGGATCAGCGTGGTCAACCACTACGAGACGTACGCCGACCCGACCTCGCTGGCGCGGGCCGCCGTGCGCGAGCTCCAGGGCTCCCAGCTGGCGCCGATGCAGATGGGCGGCATGTGATGACCGTGCGCAAGAACCAGGCCGCGCTGACCGCCGAGGAGAAGCGCGCCTTCACCAACGCGCTGCTCGAACTCAAGCGCACCGGCCGCTACGACCGCTTCGTCACCACCCACAACGGGTTCATCATGGGCGACACCGACTCGGGCGACCGCGTCGGCCACCGCTCCCCCTCCTTCCTCCCCTGGCACCGCCGCTTTCTGCTGGAGTTCGAAGCGGCTCTTCAGGCGGTGGACAAGAGCGTTTCGCTCCCGTACTGGGACTGGACCGCGGACCGCACCACCCGCTCCTCCCTGTGGGCCGCCGACTTCCTCGGCGGCACCGGACGGGCCCGCGACGGACAGGTGACGGACGGCCCGTTCGCCTACGCCGCAGGCAAGTGGGAGGTCTCGGTCCGCGTGGACGGCCGCTCCTACCTGCGCCGGGCGCTCGGCGAGGGCGTCGCCCAGCTGCCGACCCGCGCCGAGGTGGACGCGGTGCTCGCGATGCCGGTCTACGACATGGCCCCGTGGAACAGCTCCTCGAACGGCTTCCGCAACCACCTGGAGGGCTGGCGCGGCGCCAACCTGCACAACCGGGTGCACGTCTGGGTCGGCGGCCAGATGGCCACCGGCGTCTCCCCGAACGACCCCGTGTTCTGGATGCACCACGCCTTCGTGGACAAGCTGTGGGCCGACTGGCAGGCGAAGAACCCGAACTCGCCGTACCTGCCGGCCGCCGGCACCCCCAACGTCGTCGACCTGCACGACACCATGCGCCCCTGGAACGACGTGACCCCGGCCGACATGCTCGACCACCGGAAGTTCTACACCTTCGACACCGAGCCCGCCTCCGCCGCCCGCCAGCGGTAGTGCAGCTCGGGGCGGCCGACCTGGCCGTACCGGGGAGCCCGGTCGGCGCGGCCGGTGTCCACCAGGTGCTCCAGGTACCTGCGGGCGGTGATCCGCGAGATCCCGGCCGCCCCGGCCGCCCCCGCCGCGGTCAGCCCCTCGGGGGCCTCCCGCAACAGCGCCGCGACCCGGTCCAGGGTCGGGGCGCTGAGCCCTTTGGGGAGCTGGGCGGCGGCGGGCGCGCGGAGCGCGGCGAGCGCCCGGTCGACGTCGTCCTGGCCCACGGCCTCCCCGGCCGCCGCCCGGAACTCGGCGTAGCGCAGCAGCCGTTCGCGCAGGGTGGGGAAGGCGAAGGGTTTCAGCACGTACTGGACGACGCCCAGGGACACGCTCTCGCGGACCACGGCCAGGTCCCGCGCCGAGGTCACCGCGATCACGTCGGCCGGATGGCCGGAGGCCCGCAGACCGCGTGCGAAGCGCAGCCCGTTGCCGTCGGGGAGGGTGAGGTCGAGCAGCAGCAGGTCGATCCGGGTGCGCTCCAGCACCCGGGTGGCGTCGGCGAGGGTGTGGACGGCCGCCACGGCGGTGAACCCGGGCACGCGTTCCACGTAGAGCGCGTGCGCGTCGGCGGCGACGGGGTCGTCCTCGACGACGAGGACCCGCACGGGCGCGCTCATGCGGTGCCGCCCGCGGCGGGCGTACCGGGCAGGGGAGGCTCCCCCGCCCGGGCGGCGCCATCGGCGGGCCGGCGTTCCGCATCGCGCGCCACAGGGGCAGCCCCACCGGCGCGGCCGGCCTCCGCGTACGGCGGGCCGCCGCCCGCCCCCGCAGACTCGGGCACCCCGGGGTCCGTACAGGACCACCCCGTGGCCCCCGGACCGGGACGGGCCGCGGCCGGGGCGGGCGGACCTGCGGCGACCGGGGCCGAGGCCGACGGGCCCCGGGCGGCCGGGGCCGGGACAAACGGACCCTGGGCAGGCGGGGCCGAGGCCGACGGGCCCCGGGCAGGCGGGGGCGCAGGGGCCGGGGCGGCGGTCGGCGGCGGTCCTTCCGGCGGAGGCGCCGGAAGGCGGGCCGTGAACGCCGCCCCGCCCTCCGGGGCCCCGGCGGCCTCCACCGAGCCGCCGTGCCGGTGGGCCACCTGGCGGACCAGGGCCAGGCCCAGGCCCCGCCCCGCCCCCTTGCCGGACCAGCCGCGCCGGAAGACGTCCACCCCCTCCGGCAGCCCCGGCCCGTTGTCCGCGACCCGCAGCAGCAGCCCGTCGGCGTCCCGGCGCACGGTGACGGCGATCCGCCCGCCCGGCACGCCGGTGAGGGCGTCGAGGGCGTTGTCGACGAGATTGCCCAGGACGGTGACCAGGTCCCGGGCGGGCGGCAGGCCCGGCCCGGCGTCGATCGCTCCGCTGTCCGGGGTGACGTACAGCTCGATGCCGCGCTCGTGCGCCTGGGCGGCCTTGCCGAGCAGCAGGGCGACCAGCACCGGCTCGCCGACGCCGGTGACCACCTCGTCGGTCAGGGCCTGGGCGAGTTCCAGTTCGGCGGTCGCGAACTCCACCGCCTCCTGGCTGCGGCCCAGCTCGATGAGGGAGACCACGGTGTGCAGCCGGTTGGCCGCCTCGTGGGCCTGGGAGCGCAGGGCCTGGGTGAAGCCGCGCTCGTGGTCCAGTTCCCCGGTGAGGGCCTGGAGTTCGGTGTGGTCCCGCAGGGTGACCACCGTTCCGCGGCGCCCGCCGCCGGCGACCGGCGCGCTGTTGACGACGAGGACCCGTTCCGCCGTCAGGTGCACCTCGTCGACCCGCGGCCGGTCGGCGAGGAGGGCCCCGGTGAGCGGGGCGGGCAGCCCCAGCGCGTCCGCGCCGGTACCGGCGACCTCGCCGGACAGGCCCAGGAGTTCCCGGCCCGCGTCGTTGATCAGGGTGATCCTGCGCCGGCCGTCGAGCAGCAGCAGCCCCTCGCGGACCCCGTGCAGGGCCGCCTGGTGGTAGTCGTACATGCGGCTGAGCCCGGCGGCGTCCAGCCCGTGGGTGTGGCGGCGCAGCCGGGCGTTGACCACGTACGTGCCCGCGCCGCCCAGGACCAGCGCCCCGGCCGCGACCCAGGCCAGGGCGGTCAGCTGCTGCGCGAGCCGGGCGCTGATGGCGCTGATGGTGATCCCGGCGCTGACCAGGCCGACGACCGCGCCGCCCGGCTCGGTGAGCGGGGTGACCACGCGGATGGACGGGCCGAGGGTGCCGGTGTAGGTCTCGCTGAAGGTCTCCCCGCGCAGCGCCCGGGCGGTGTTGCCGAGGTAGCGCTCGCCGATGCGCCGCGGGTCGGGGTGGGTCCAGCGCCGCCCGTCGGGCGCCATGATCGTCACGAAGTCCACCCCCGCGTCCGCCCGTACCCGTTCCGCGTACGGCTGGAGTGCGGCGGAGGGGTCCGCCCCGGCGCGCGCCGCGTCCCGTACCGCCTCGCGCACGGAAGGCGAGTCGGCGACGGCCCGGGCCACGGCCCCGGCCTGGCGCCGGGCGGCGTCCTCGGCCTGGCCGCGGGCCGTCACGTACGCGAAGACCGCGCAGCCGGCGACGACGAGGGCGACGAGCAGCACCTGCATGGCGAACAGCTGGCCGGCGAGGCTCCGGGGCGGGCGGGCGAAGCGGAACATGACGCTCAGTGTGCACCTGGCCATGAACTCAATGAACGCAAGGGTGACCGGGGTCACAGGGTGGGCGATGGTCTCCCGGAACGCATTCACCACCAGGAGGCGACGTGGCCGCCAGACCCGACAGAACGCACTACCTCTACATCGCGGTGATCGCCGCGGTGCTGCTCGGCATCGCCGTCGGCTTCGCCGCGCCCGGTACCGCGGTCGAGCTGAAGCCGCTGGGCACCGGCTTCGTCAACCTCATCAAGATGATGATCTCGCCGGTGATCTTCTGCACGATCGTGCTGGGGATCGGCTCGGTCCGCAAGGCCGCCAAGGTGGGCGCCGTCGGCGGTCTCGCCCTCGGCTACTTCATGGTCATGTCCACGGTCGCGCTGGCCATCGGGCTCGTCGTCGGCAACCTGCTGGAGCCCGGCAGCGGGCTCCACCTGACGGAGGCCGCCCGGCACGCCGGCGAGGCGCAGGCCAAGGCGGGCGGGGCGCAGAGCACGCCGGAGTTCCTGCTGGGGATCATCCCGACCACGCTGGTGTCGGCGTTCACCGGCGGCCAGGTGCTGCAGACGCTGCTGGTGGCGCTGCTGTGCGGGTTCGCGCTCCAGGCGATGGGCCCTGCGGGCGAGCCGGTGCTGCGCGGGATCGGGCACGTGCAGAAGCTGGTGTTCCGGGTGCTCGCGATGATCATGTGGGCGGCGCCGGTGGGCGCCTTCGGGGCGATCGCCGCGGTGGTCGGGGCGACCGGCATCGACGCGCTGAAGTCGCTGGCCGTGATCATGATCGGCTTCTACACCACCTGCCTGGTCTTCGTGGTCGTGGTGCTGGGCACGCTGCTGCGCCTGTGCTCGGGCGTGAGCGTCTTCGCGCTGCTGCGCTACCTGGGACGCGAGTTCCTGCTCATCCTGTCCACCTCCTCCTCGGAGTCGGCGCTGCCGCGGCTGATCGCGAAGATGGAACACCTGGGCGTCTCCCGGCCGGTCACCGGCATCACCGTGCCGACGGGCTACTCCTTCAACCTGGACGGCACGGCCATCTACCTGACGATGTCCTCGCTCTTCGTCGCGGAGGCCATGGGCAAGCCGCTGGCCCTGGGCGAGCAGATCTCGCTGCTGCTCTTCATGATCGTGGCCTCGAAGGGCGCGGCCGGGGTCACCGGGGCCGGACTGGCCACCCTGGCCGGGGGGCTCCAGTCGCACCGGCCGGAACTGGTCGACGGCGTCGGCCTGATCGTGGGCATCGACCGCTTCATGAGCGAGGCGCGGGCGCTGACGAACTTCGCGGGCAACGCGGTCGCGACGGTCCTCATCGGGACGTGGACCAAGGAGTTCGACCGCGAGCGGGCCGCCGAAGTCCTCGCGGGACGCCTTCCCTTCGACGAGGCCGTGCTCGTGGACGACGACCACGCCCCGGCCCCCGCCGGCCCCGCCGCTCCCCTCCCCGGCCCCTCGGCGGGCCCCAAGGACGGTGTGCCGGTGTAACCGGCGCACCCCGCGCCGGCGGGGGGGGGGGGGGCGCCCCCCGGCCCCCCCCCGCCCCCCCCCCCCCGCGCCGGCCCCCCCCCCCCGGGGCGGGCGGGGGGCGGCCGG
>NZ_JBBDHD010000320.1:0-551 GCF_044129415.1 Streptomyces racemochromogenes | reverse complement strand
CGTCCGAGGTCCGTATCGGGTACTTCCCGAACCTGACCCACGCCACCGCCCTGGTCGGCCTCCAGGAAGGCCTGATCGAGAAGGAACTGAACGGCACCAGGATCAAGCCGCAGACCTTCAACGCCGGCCCCTCCGAGATCGAGGCCCTCAACGGCGGCTCCCTCGACATCGGCTTCATCGGCCCCTCGCCGTCCATCAACGGCTACGTCAAGTCCAAGGGCTCCAACCTGCGGATCATCTCCGGCTCCGCCTCCGGCGGCGTCAAGCTCGTCGTGAACCCGGAGAAGATCAAGACCCTCGACGACCTCAAGGGCAAGAAGATCGCCACCCCGCAGAAGGGCAACACGCAGGACGTCGCCTTCCTCAACTGGATCTCCGAGAAGGGCTGGACGGTCGACCCCGAGTCCGGCAAGGGCGACGTCTCCGTGGTCCGCACCGACAACAAGGTCACCCCCGACGCCTTCAAGCAGGGCTCCATCGACGGCGCCTGGGTCCCCGAGCCCACCGCCTCCAAGCTCGTCTCCGACGGCGGCTCCGTCCTCCTCGACGAG
>NZ_JBBDHD010000061.1:0-42846 GCF_044129415.1 Streptomyces racemochromogenes | reverse complement strand
GCCTGGAGGGCGACGATCCCGACGGTGCCCAGGGCGAGCATGGTCGTCGCCAGGGTGGTGTACGGGTGCGCGCCCGCTCCACATACGTGTGGGTCGACGGCAGACGGGATGGGAGCTGGCGCACTTTCCTGGCAACTGCCGGTTAGGGCAGCCCCTTCACCGTCGCCCCACACGTATTAGAAAGTGGTACCCAGCATATCTCGCGCGGTGTCGATAAAAGCGTCTCGCACATTGATCCGACCATCGTGATCATCTCGGGACATATTCGAGTCACAATGCTCAGGACTTCTGTTGCTGGACCCATTGGACTCAACCACAGCCACCAGATTCGCAATGCTCTGACTTTCGAAGGCCATGATCCGCGCAGCCCGGGTAGCAACGTCGAGCGGACCTTCCAGCTCCGCCAGATGAAGCTTTTCCTGGAGGAGATTCACCTCTCTGACTATTTCAGCGTAGCGCCCGGACGAATCAAACTCGACGCATGGGGTTTCCTCCCAGGCGCCCCTCATTGCCCGTTCCACGACTGAGTGCTGGTTCAGTACAGCGACATAGGCACTACGCCTCAGCTCGCGAATAGAGGCCGCCCGCTCCTCGCTCACTTGCGCACGCTGGAGTAGCGCTTGAGACTTCAACTGCTGCTTACCCGTCAAGAACGCCAAAGTACCCGTAACACCGCTAGCGAGAAGGGTGGAGGTAGCAGTGATGAGAGCAACCCAAGTCGTATCTGTCACACAGTCATTTTCGCGGAAACAGAGATGCTCCGTGCCCCAAGCGAGGTCCCTGGCAGGTTGCAGTCTTCACACCAACCCACATCCCAGAGCGCCCTCCCGGGCCGTGTTGGGGCCGTGGGAGGGCGCTCGTTGGTGACCAACGTTGACAACCGGTGGCGGCTCAGCCGCTGGTCAGGGCGTTGGTCGGTTGCTCAGCCGCTAGTGGGAGCGGCCGGGCGTCAGTTGTGGCTGTGCAGGACCTCGTTGAGGCCGCCCCAGTTCGCCTTGTACGGGCGGGCCTCGACGGCGCCGGTGACCGAGTTGCGGCGGAAGAGGATGTTGTCGGCGCCGGAGAGCTCCAGGGCCTTGACGATCTGGCCGTCCGGCAGGGTCACGCGGGTGCCGGCGGTGACGTAGAGGCCGGCCTCGACGACGCACTCGTCGCCGAGCGCGATGCCGATGCCCGCCTCGGCGCCGATCAGGGTGCGCTCGCCGATCGAGATGATCTGCTTGCCGCCGCCCGACAGGGTGCCCATCGTGGAGGCGCCGCCGCCGATGTCGGAGCCGTCGCCGACGACGACGCCCGCCGAGATGCGGCCCTCGACCATGGAGGTGCCCAGGGTGCCGGCGTTGAAGTTGACGAAGCCCTCGTGCATCACGGTGGTGCCCTCGGCGAGGTGCGCGCCGAGGCGGACCCGGTCCGCGTCGGCGATGCGCACGCCCTTGGGGGTGACGTAGTCGGTCATGCGGGGGAACTTGTCGATCGAGGTGACCTGGAGGTGCAGGCCCTCCGCGCGGGCGTTCAGCCGGACGGTCTCGACCTGGTCCACGGCGACCGGCCCCAGCGAGGTCCAGGCGACGTTGGCGAGGAGGCCGAAGACGCCGTCCAGGTTCTGGCCGTGCGGCTTGACCAGGCGGTGGCTGAGCAGGTGCAGGCGCAGGTACGCGTCGTGCGCGTCCAGCGGCTTGTCCTCCAGGGAGGCGATCACGGTGCGGACGGCTACGACCTCGACACCGCGGACCGCGTCCGAGCGGATCGCCTTGGCCGCGGCGGCGCCGAGGAGCTCCACGGCCTGCTCGGCGGTGAGGCGCTCGGTGCCGGCCGGGCCGGGCTCGGCGGAGAGCTCGGGGGCGGGGAACCAGGTGTCGAGGACGGTGCCGTCGGCGGCGAGGGTGGCAAGTCCGGCGGCGACGGCGCCGGTGGTACGCGTAGCAGTCATGCCCGAAACCTAACCGGCGACGGGCCGCGGCCGCGAACCGGTCTCATGTGCCGGGCGCGCCTCGGGCCGGCCGCTCCCCGCCCCGGGAGCCCCGGAATCCGCACCGGACACCGCCCCGGCCGCGTCGGGGCCGCTCGCCGGGGCCCGTCCGGGAACGCGTCCCGTACCGGGATCGGGGCCCCGTTCCGCGACGGGCCCCGTGGCCCCTTCCCGGCCGGCTCCTTCGGCGGAGGCGGCCCCTGCCGCACGGCCCTGCCGCCGCGACAGGCTGATCAGCACCGCCCCGGCCCCGGTGGCCAGCGCCGCGCACAGCGGCCACAGCAGCCAGGGCGCCGCCGCGTACAGGGCGCCGCCGGCGGGCGGGGCGAGAACGGTCCCGCTGACCGAGACCCCGGCGTACAGGCTCTGGAACCGCCCGACGGCGTGTGCGGGGGCCTGGTCGGCGACGTACGCGGTGGCGGTGGTCTTGTAGAGGATCTCGCCGAGGCTGAGCAGCACCATCATGGCGACGGCGGTGGCCGCGCCGGCGCCGAGCAGCAGCGCCGCGTACCCGGCGCCGACCAGCACCAGGCCGGTACCGGTGACGGCCAGCGGCGGCCGCGAGCGCAGGGCGACGGCGGCGGGCAGCTCCAGCAGCAGGATGACGGCCCCGTTGAGGGCGATCACCAGGCCGAAGGCGCGCACGTCGAGGCCGTGGTCGGCGAGGAAGACCGGGAAGGTGGAGTACTGCTGTCGGTAGACCGCGTCCGCGACGAGGATCGCGCCGAGCAGGACCAGGACGGCGGGCCGCGCCCGCAGTTCTGCCCACACCCCGCCGCGGCCCAGACCCCCGTCCGGGGCCGCGGCGGGGGTGCGCGAGGCACCGCGCGCAGGGACGACGCGGGCGGTCCAGACGGCGAAGAACAGGGTGCCGAGGCCGTCCGCGAGGAAGAGCCAGTCGTACGACAGCCCGGCCGCGACCAGGGCCCCGAGCGGCGGGCCGAGGGTGAAGCCGCCGTTGGACACGCACCGGACGACGGCGAAGGCCTGCCGGCGGGCGCCCTCGGGGACGGTGACGGCGACCAGTGCGGAGTTGGCCGCCCGCACCACCCCGTTCGCGTACTGGGCCAGCGGCAGCACGGCGTACAGCAGCGGCGTCGCCAGCAGCGGCAGGGTCGCCAGGGTCAGCCCGCCGAGCGCGGAGGCGGCGAGCAGGACCCGGCGGTGGCCGTAGCGGTCGCCGTACCAGCCCCCGGTGAAGTTCCCGGCGACCAGGCCGATGCCCCCGATGCCGGTGACCACGCCCGCCTGGGCGGCACCGAGGCCGCGCGGGCCGGTCAGGTAGAGGAAGACGAAGACGAAGGTGAAGCTGACGAGGGCGTTGACGAACACCCCCGCAGCCAGCAGCCACACAACCCGCGGTACGTCCTTGAACCCCTGCAGCACACCCGTGTCCCCCTCGCCCGTCCCGAGTAAGTTCCTTTTGGGAACGGACTATGTCAGCATGACAGCCTTGGGTCAACGGACAAAGGAGTTCCCATGGCCCAGCGCACGCACCTCGGCGACGCGGACTGCTCCATCGCCCAGGCCCTCGACGTGGTGGGCGACTGGTGGACGCTGCTGATCGTGCGCGACACCGCGCGGGGGCTGTACCGCTTCGAGGAGCTCCAGCGGGAGCTGGGGGTGTCGCGGAAGGTGCTCGCCGAGCGGCTGAAGCTGCTGGTCGAGGCCGGGGTGCTGACGCGCGAGCCGTACCAGGAGCGCCCGGTGCGGCACGAGTACCGGCTGACCCCGCGCGGGCGGGGGCTGCTGCCGGTCCTGGTGGCCCTCCAGGACTGGGGCGACACCTGGGTCCTGGGAGACGGAGAGATGACCGCGACGACCGAGGAGTCCTCGAAGGAGGCCGCACGGGTCCACGCGCTGCGCGGCACCCGGCTGCCCGAGCTGCTGCTGCCGGACCGTTTCGGCGAGCTCCGCGACCCGGTGGCGGACACCCCGTTCACCGTCCTGTACTGCTTCCCCGGGGCCTACGCCCGCGCCGAGTCCTACCCGCCCGGATGGGGCGGCATCCCGGGGGCGAGGGGCTGCACGCTGGAGTCGTGCACCTTCCGCGACCAGCTCGCGGAGTTCACCGCGGCCGGCGCCACCGTGCACGGGGTCTCGACGCAGCGGCCGGACGAACAGCGGGAGTTCGCGGAGCACGAGCGGCTGCGGTTCCCGCTCCTGTCGGACGCGGACCTCGACCTGGTCACGGCCCTGCGGCTGCCGACGTTCCGCGCGGCCGGGGTGAGCCGGATCAAGCGGCTGACGCTGGTGCTGGACCGGGAGCGGACGGTGCGCGAGGTCTTCTACCCGGTGCGGGACATCGAGGCGAGCGTGGCCGCGGCGCTGGCGGCGGTGCGGGCGGCGGGATAGCGGGGCCCTCCGGGTGGAGGGCGCCGGGGGTCCGGGTGCCGCTGCGCGGGGCCCTCGCCGCCCCGCACGGCGGTACCCCGGCTACGCGGACCGCAGGACCCGGCCGAGGACGTCGCGGGCGTACGGCTCCTCGTACGGGGCTCCCGTCAGCAGGACCTGGAGGCCGATGCCGTCCATCACCGCCACCAGCGCCCGCGCCGTGACCGGGTCGGCGTGGTCCGCCAGGGCCTCGACGACGGCCTCGCACCACTCGGCCGCGACCGGCCGCAGCGCGGGCCGGCGCAGGGCCGCGAGGTAGAGCTCGTATTCCAGTTCCGCCCGGCCGCGGTCGGCCCCCAGCAGCTCCCCCAGCAGCCGGGCCAGCGCCCCCGCCAGGTCCTCGCCCGGGCGCAGCACCAGCGCGGGCGCGTACGCCTCGTTCGCCTGCCGCAGGGCCGCCACCAGCAGGTCGTCCAGGGTCTTGAAGTGGTACGTCGTCGAGCCCAGCGGGACGTCCGCCTCCGCCGCCACGCTGCGGTGGCTCAGGCCGGCGATCCCCTTGGCCCCGACCACCCGGATCGCGGCGTCGATGATCCGCTGCCTGCGCTCCGGGTCGTACCGGCGCACCGGGGCGGCGGCCATCAGTGGGTCGCCCCGCCCAGGTTGAGCAGGACCACCCCGCCGATGACCAGCGCGATCCCGGCGATCTTCGCCGCGGTGGCGGCCTCGCCCATGAACACCATGCCGATCGCGGCGATGGCGGCGGTGCCGACCCCGGCCCAGATCGCGTACGCCGTGCCCACCGACATCGACTTGAGGGTCTGGGCGAGCAGGGTGAAGGCGATGACGTAGCCCAGCAGGGTGCCGAGCGAGGGCCACAGCCGGGTGAATCCCTCGCTGTACTTCATCGCGGTGGTCCCCGCGACCTCGGCGGCTATGGCCATGGCAAGCAGTACGTACGGCATGCGTACGACTGTACGCATCGATGCGTACACATGTACACACGCAGACCCCGGGACACCGGCGCGCATCGGAGCTACGGTGTCCCCACTCAGGGGACAGGGGGCCGCTCATGGCGATGCAGCACGGTACCCACCGCAGCGGCGGCCGGCTGCCCCTGCAGCGGCCCGGGCCCGGGGTGGTGCCCCTGCGCCCGCTGGGCACCTCGGACATCGTCGGCGGGGCCCTCGCCGCCCTGCGTCGTTACGGCGGCCCGCTGTGCGGCGCGCTGCTGCTGGGCCAGCTGATGGCCGGGCTGCTGGTCACCGCGGCGGCCGGCGCGGCCACGCTGGCCTCGCTCAGCCCGAGGTCGGGCAGCCGGGTCTTCGTCTGGACCCTGTTCCCGGCGGCGGCCCTGTTCCTGCTGTTCACCTGCGCCCTGGCCACCGCCCTGATCGCGGCCCTGCTGCGCCCGGCGGTGCTCGGCCGGGCCGTGACCGCACCGGGGCTGCTGCTCGCCGCGCTGCCCCGCACCCCGGCGGTGCTCGGCGCCCAGCTGCTGGCCCTGTCGGCCGCGGCCGGCCCCCTCGCGGTCCTCCTCGCGCTCGGTGCGGCGCCCCTGGCGGTGCTCCCCCTGCTCCCCGTCGCGCTGTGGCTCGGGGTGCTGTCCGCCCTGGCCCCGATCGCCGCCGGGTACGAGGGGCTCGGGCCGGTGGCGGCGCTGCGGCGCTCGGCGCACCTGGTGCGCGGCGCATGGTGGCGGGCCCTGGCCGTGACCGCCCCGGCGGTGGTGTCCACCGGGGCGGCGGCGTACGGGCTGCTGCTGTGGTTCGGGCTGCCGGGGGCCCTGTCGGCGCTGGTCCTGCTGCCCGCGGTCCCGCAGCTGCCGGCCGGACTGCTCTACGTGGACCGCCGGATCCGCCGCGAGCACCTCGCCGAGGCCCTCGCGACGGATCCGCAGTCGGCCGGACCGGCCTGAGCCGGACTCAGTTCAGCGTGAACCAGGCGGCCCGGGACTTCTTGAACTCCGGGTGCGTGAGGTCCTTGGCCTCGATACCGTCCCCGTAGAGGTCCGCGGAGCCGCTGTCGGTGATCAGCTGCACCCGCGCGCCCGGCACCGACAGGTCCGGGACCTCCACGATGGCCTCCCAGCCGCCGGGGTCGCCGGTCGGCAGGTCGGCCCGCTTGACCGGGGCATGCCCCGCGACGCCGTCCCACTGGTAGAGGGCGTAGGGGTCGGAGTTGTCGTCCGCCGCCCAGGACCCGGCCAGGACCAGGTACTGGTCCTGCGCGTTCTTGCGGATGTCGCGGACCGACAGCCCGCCGAGGTCCAGCTCGATCGCGGAACCGAACCTCGCCGACGCCCCGCCGGAGAGCACCTCGTCGAAGTTGGTGACCGGCACGAGCAGTGCCCTGCCGCCCGGGACGGCCGGGGCGAGGGGGGCGCGGAAGCCCACGTAGGCGGTGGTGGTGGAGCCGGGGGCGAACTCCAGGCCCTCCACGTTGAACCCGTCGATCTGCTTGGGCGCCTGGCCCGCCGCCGTGCCCGCCGCGAAGCCGTACCGGTCGCCGTGCGCCCGGTCCCAGGCGACGAGGTCCTCGCGCAGGTGCGTGTAGGACCGCCCGTACGCGAGCTGCGTGGCCGAGCCGGATCCGCTGATGGTGGTGGTGAACACGGTGTTGCGGGGCGCCTTGTACTCGCCGTCCTTGTTGTTGCCGAGCGAGCCGGTCCAGTAGACGGTGTTGCCGATCCGGGTGGCGCCCTCGATGTCCACCTCCTTGGTGACGCCGAGCCGGGAGCTGAAGTCCCAGGTGCGCACGGGGGCGTCGGAGCGGGAACGGTCGTACAGGCGCAGCACGTTGTTCTCGTCGTCGGCGACCACGGTGTAGCCGCCGCCGACGTCCACGGCCGCGGAGGAGTCCGAGGCGCCGCTGAAGTAGCGGGCGTCGGCCGGGTTCCCGACCGCGGCGGAGGCGGCGTAGGAGAGGGTCTTGCTGGCGGTCTTGCCGCCGAGCCCGGTGACCTTGATCGTCAGGTTGGTGTAGCCGCGGCCGTGCGCGGTGACGGCCAGGCGGCGCACGGCCCCCGAGCCGGTGACCGTGACGTCGCCGGTGCCGGCGACGGAGGCCTTGCTGGAGGCGGAGGCGCTGACGGTCAGCGCGGAGACGTCGGCGCCGCTCTGGCCGACGGTCACGTCGACGGTCTGGTCACCGACGCCGTTGACGGACCCGGACAGGTAGCCGGCGGACAGCGAGATCGTCGGGGTCCCGTAGGTGACCGCGTGCGCGGGCATGACCGTCGCGGCGACGATCACGGCGGCGATCCCCGCCGTGCCCGCGATACCGAGCTGCTTCTTCAAGGTGCGTCCTCTCCCTCACGGGTCACGGCGTCACTCCGTGACGGCCGTCGAGAAGGTTCGGCCACCTCGGCCAACGTCCGGTGCACACCGGTCGTCCGCCGCAAGAACAGGGAGGGCCCCCGGCACGACCGTGCCGGGGGCCCTCCCAGGGACCGCGCGGGTCAGACGTTGAAGCCGAGTGCGCGCAGCTGCTCACGGCCGTCGTCCGTGATCTTGTCCGGACCCCACGGCGGCATCCAGACCCAGTTGATGCGGAGCTCGTTGACGATGCCCTCCGTCGCCGACTTCGCCTGGTCCTCGATGACGTCCGTCAGCGGGCAGGCCGCCGAGGTCAGGGTCATGTCGAGGGTGGCGATGTTCGCGTCGTCGATGTGGATGCCGTAGATCAGGCCCAGGTTGACGACGTCGATGCCCAGCTCGGGGTCGACCACGTCGTAGAGGGCCTCGCGGACCTCCTCCTCGGTGGCCGGCTTGATCGACGCCTCGGGCGTCGCGTTCTCGGTCATGCCGTCTTCCTCTCCGCGTCGCCCAGCACCTGGGCGGTCGCGTCCTTCCACGCCATCCAGCTCAGCAGAGCACACTTCACGCGCGCCGGATACTTGGAGACACCGGCGAACGCGACCGCGTCCTCCAGCACCTCCTCCATCTCCTCGTCGGGCTCGATCTTGCCCTTGGACTGCATCAGCTCCAGGAACACGGCCTGGATCTTCTGCGCCTCGGTCAGCTGCTTGCCGACCAGCAGCTCGTTCAGCACGGACGCGCTGGCCTGGCTGATGGAGCAGCCCTGGCCCTCGTAGGAGACGTCGGTGAGCGTCTCGCCGTCGTACTTCACACGCAGGGTGATCTCGTCGCCGCACGTCGGGTTGACGTGGTGCACCTCGGCGTCACCGTCGCGCAGGCCGCGGCCGTGCGGGTGCTTGTAGTGGTCCAGGATCAGTTCCTGGTACATCGAATCCAGCTTCACAGCGTCCTCGTCCTCGTCGCCTTCGTCAGCCGAAGAAGTTCCGTACGTGCTCCAGCCCGTCGATCAGCGCGTCGACATCGGCGGGAGAGGAGTACAGGTAGAAAGACGCCCGCGTGGTCGCCGGAATTCCGTAGCGCAGGCAGACCGGGCGCGCGCAGTGGTGTCCCACGCGGACCGCGATGCCCTGCTCGTCGAGGACCTGGCCCACGTCGTGCGGGTGGATGTCGCCGAGCACGAAGGAGATCGCGGCGCCGCGGTCCTCGGCCGTGGTGGGGCCGATGATCCGCAGGTCGGGGACCTCCTGGAGGCGCTTGACCGCGTACTCGGTGATCGCGTGCTCGTGCGCGGCGATCTTGTCCATGCCGATCGAGGTCAGGTAGTCCACGGCCGCGCCGAGGCCGACGGCCTGGGCGATCGGGGGCGTGCCCGCCTCGAACTTGTGGGGGGCCGGGGCGTACGTGGACGAGTGCATCGAGACGGTCTCGATCATCTCGCCGCCGCCGAGGAACGGGGGCAGGTCCTCCAGGAGCTCCTGGCGGCCCCACAGGACGCCGATGCCGGTCGGGCCGCACATCTTGTGGCCGGTGAAGGCCACGAAGTCGGCGCCGAGCGCCTGCACGTCCAGCGGCATGTGCGGAGCGGCCTGCGAGGCGTCGATCAGCACCAGCGCGCCGACCTCCTGCGCCCGCCGGACGATCGCCTCGACCGGGTTGACCGTGCCCAGGATGTTGGAGACCAGCGTGAAGGAGACGATCTTCGTCTTCTCCGTGATGACCTCTTCGATGGTGGACAGGTCGAGCCGGCCGTCGTCGGTGAGGCCGAACCACTTCAGCTTCGCGCCCGTGCGCTGCGCGAGCAGCTGCCACGGCACGATGTTGGAGTGGTGCTCCATCTCCGTGATGGCGATCTCGGTCTCGCGGTCGACCCGGTAGGGCTCGTCGGCCCAGCCGAGCATGTTCGCGACCAGGTTGAGCGACTCCGAGGCGTTCTTGGTGAAGATCACCTCGTCGCGGCTCGGCGCGTTGATGAAGGCGGCGACCTTGTCGCGGGCGCCCTCGTACAGCGCCGTGGCCTCCTCGGCGAGCACGTGCACGCCGCGGTGGACGTTGGCGTTGTGCCGCTCGTAGTACTCGTTCAGCGCGTCGAGCACCTGGCGCGGCTTCTGCGAGGTCGCCGCGTTGTCCAGGTAAACGATCTTCTTCCCGTCGTGGACCACACGATCCAGCAGGGGGAAGTCCTTGCGGATCGCCTCGATGTCGAGGAGGCCAGGCAGCTGTGTCACGCGGTCGCGCCACCCTTCACGTACTTGTCGTAGCCCTCGTTCTCCAGCTGGTCGGCGAGCTCGGCGCCGCCGGACTCGGCGATGCGGCCGTTCGCGAACACGTGCACGAAGTCGGGCTTGATGTAGCGCAGGATGCGCGTGTAGTGGGTGATCAGCAGGGTGCCGACCTCACCGGTCTCGCGGACGCGGTTGACGCCCTCGGAGACGATGCGCAGGGCGTCGACGTCGAGGCCGGAGTCGGTCTCGTCGAGGATCGCGATCTTCGGCTTGAGGAGCTCCAGCTGGAGGATCTCGTGGCGCTTCTTCTCACCGCCGGAGAAGCCCTCGTTGACGTTGCGCTCGGCGAAGGCCGGGTCCATCTGGAGCTGCTCCATGGCGGACTTGACCTCCTTCACCCAGGTGCGCAGCTTGGGGGCCTCGCCGCGGATGGCGGTGGCGGAGGTGCGCAGGAAGTTGGAGACCGAGACACCGGGGACCTCGACCGGGTACTGCATGGCGAGGAAGACGCCGGCGCGGGCGCGCTCGTCGACGGACATCTCCAGGACGTCCTCACCGTCGAGGGTCACGGTGCCACCGGTGATGGTGTACTTCGGGTGACCGGCGAGGGAGTACGCCAGGGTGGACTTGCCGGAGCCGTTCGGGCCCATGATGGCGTGCGTCTCACCCTGCTTGACCGTCAGGTCGACACCCTTGAGGATCTCGCGGGCGCCGTTCTCGGCCTCGACGGAGACGTGCAGGTCGTGGATTTCAAGCGTTGCCATGGGTACCTCAGGACTCCTGGGTGAGGGAGACGAGCACGTCGTCCCCTTCGATCTTGACGGGGTAAACGGGGACGGGGCGCGTCGCGGGCAGACCGGAGGGCTTGCCGGTGCGCAGGTCGAAGGCCGACCCGTGCAGCCAGCACTCGATCATGCAGTCCTCGACCTCACCCTCCGAGAGCGAGACGTTCGCGTGCGAGCAGATGTCGTTGATCGCGAACACCTCCCCCTCGGTGGAGACGATGGACACCGGCGTGCCGTCGAGTTCCACCCGCTTGGGGGTGTTCTCCTCCAGCTCGCTCAGCGCGCAGGCCTTGACGTACGTCATCAGACGGCCGCCGCCAGCTCGGCCTCGATCTTCGCGATCAGGCGCTCCTCGATGTCCGCGACACCGATCTGCTGGACGAGCTCGGCGAAGAAGCCGCGCACGACCAGGCGGCGGGCCTCGTCGGCCGGGATGCCGCGGGCCTGGAGGTAGAAGAGCTGCTCGTCGTCGAAGCGGCCGGTGGCCGAGGCGTGGCCGGCGCCGACGATCTCGCCCGTCTCGATCTCCAGGTTCGGCACCGAGTCGACGCGCGCGCCGTCCGTCAGGACGAGGTTGCGGTTCATCTCGTAGGTGTCGGTGCCCTCGGCGGACTTCTCGATGAGGACGTCGCCGATCCAGACCGCGTGGGCGTCCTGGCCCTGGAGCGCGCCCTTGTAGACCACGTTGGACTTGCAGTGCGGGGCGTCGTGCGTGACCAGGAGGCGGTGCTCCTGGTGCTGGCCGGCGTCCGTGAAGTACAGGCCGAGCATCTCGGCCTCGCCGCCGGGGCCCGCGTAGGTGACGCGCGGGTGCAGGCGGACGAGGTCGCCGCCGAAGGTCACGACGACGGACTTGAAGCTCGCGTCGCGGCCGATGAGGGCGTTGTGCTGCGAGGTGTGGACCGCGGTGTCGTCCCAGTCCTGGACGGACACGAAGGTCACCTTGGCGCCGTCGCCGACGAGGATGTCGACGTTGGCGGCGCGCACGCCGTCGCCGGTGTGGTCGATCACGATGATCGCCTCGGCGAAGGGCTTGATGTCGAAGACGGTGTGCCCGAAGGTCGTGCCGCCCTCACCGTGCAGGGCGACCCGGATGGGCTCGGCGAGCACGGTCTCCTTGGGCACGGTGACGACCGTGGCCTTGGCGAACGAGGAGAAGGCCTGGGCCGCGACGCGGTCGACGGGGGTGCCGGCCTTGCCGATCCGCTCGTCGTCGCGCTCGACGGACTCGACCGTCACGCCCTCGGGGGCGTCGATCTGGGCCTTCATGGTTCCGTTGGCGACCGCGGTGCCGTCGTGCAGGCCCTTGAGGCGGGCGAGCGGGGTGAACCGCCACTCCTCCTCGCGGCCGTGCGGGACCGGGAAGTCGGCCACGTCGAAGGACGGGGGCGCGCTCATCCGGGTGGCGACGGTGGACTCGGCGGCCACCGCGATCGCGCCGGCGGTGGTGGAGCCCGCCGGAATGTTCTGAGCCTCAGCCATGGCTGTCGTTCTGCTCTCTTCCTACGTCAAAGAATGTGCTGCGGAGGGGACGGGGCGGCCGGTGCTTAACCGACCGAACCCTCCATCTGCAGCTCGATCAGCCGGTTCAGCTCCAGCGCGTACTCCATCGGCAGCTCCTTGGCGATCGGCTCGACGAAGCCTCGGACGATCATCGCCATGGCCTCGAACTCGGTGAGGCCGCGCTGCATGAGGTAGAAGAGCTGGTCGTCGGAGACCTTGGAGACGGTGGCCTCGTGGCCCATCGTCACGTCGTCCTCGCGGACGTCGACGTAGGGGTAGGTGTCCGAGCGGGAGATGGTGTCGACCAGGAGCGCGTCGCACAGCACGTTGGACTTGGAGCCCGAGGCGCCCTCGCCGATCTCGACCAGGCCGCGGTAGGAGGTGCGGCCGCCGCCCCGCGCCACCGACTTGGAGACGATGTTCGAGGAGGTGTTCGGCGCCATGTGGACCATCTTGGAGCCGGCGTCCTGGTGCTGGCCCTCGCCCGCGAAGGCGATGGACAGGGTCTCGCCCTTGGCGTGCTCGCCCATCAGGTAGACGGCCGGGTACTTCATGGTGACCTTGGAACCGATGTTGCCGTCGATCCACTCCATGGTCGCGCCCTCGTACGCCACGGCGCGCTTGGTGACCAGGTTGTAGACGTTGTTCGACCAGTTCTGGATGGTCGTGTAGCGGCAGCGGCCGCCCTTCTTGACGATGATCTCCACGACGGCGCTGTGCAGCGAGTCCGAGGAGTAGATCGGGGCGGTACAGCCCTCGACGTAGTGGACGTAGGCGTCCTCGTCGACGATGATCAGCGTCCGCTCGAACTGGCCCATGTTCTCCGTGTTGATGCGGAAGTAGGCCTGGAGCGGGATGTCCACGTGGACACCCTTGGGGACGTAGATGAAGGAGCCGCCCGACCACACGGCGGTGTTCAGCGAGGCGAACTTGTTGTCGCCGACCGGGATGACCGTGCCGAAGTACTCCTGGAAGAGCTCCGGGTGCTCCTTGAGCGCGGTGTCCGTGTCGAGGAAGATCACGCCCTGCTGCTCCAGGTCCTCGCGGATCTGGTGGTAGACGACCTCGGACTCGTACTGGGCCGCGACACCGGCGACGAGGCGCTGCTTCTCCGCCTCCGGGATGCCGAGCTTGTCGTACGTGTTCTTGATGTCCTCCGGCAGGTCCTCCCAGGACTCGGCCTGCTTCTCGGTGGACCGCACGAAGTACTTGATGTTGTCGAAGTCGATGCCCGAGAGGTCGGACCCCCACTTCGGCATGGGCTTCTTGTCGAACAGCTTGAGGCCCTTGAGGCGGAGGTTCAGCATCCACTCCGGCTCGGACTTCTTCGCCGAGATGTCGCGGACGACGTCCTCGGACAGACCCCGCTTGGCGGCGGCGCCGGCCGCGTCGGAGTCGGCCCAGCCGTACTCGTAGTTGCCCAGACCCTCCAGCTCAGGGTGAGCAGTCTCCGTGGTCATGCGGGGTTCCTCCCGGCCGTGCTTGCAGATGCTGATGTGTCGTGCTGTGCCCCGCTTCGCGGGATGAACGTGGTGCACACCCCGTCGCCGTGGGCGATCGTGGCGAGGCGCTGCACGTGCGTCCCGAGCAGGCGGGAGAAGACCTCGGTCTCCGCCTCGCAGAGCTGCGGGAACTGCTCGGCGACGTGTGCGACCGGGCAGTGGTGCTGACAGAGCTGTTCACCGCTGTGCGGACCGGGAGCGCTCTTCGCCGTAGCAGCGTACCCGTCCGCGGTCAACGCCTTCGCGAGGGCCTCGGTGCGGTCCGCCGGTGCGGCCGCCTCGACGGCTTCCCGGTAGGACTCCGCCTGTGAGGCCATCCTCGCCCGGGCGAAGTCGGCGACGGCCGCCTCGCCCTTCTCCCCGCCGCCCACGGACTGCGCGATCCAGCGCAGGGCGTCCGCGGCGAGCTTGTCGTAGGACTGGTCGAAGGCGTCGCGCCCGCAGTCGGTCAGCGCGAACACCTTGGCGGGCCGGCCCCGGGTGCGCGCGCCGTACACACGCTGCTCACGGGGTGCGACCACGTCGTCGGCGACGAGCGTGTCGAGGTGGCGGCGGACGGCGGCCTGGGTGAGGCCGAGACGCTGCGCGAGGTCGGCGACGGTGGAGGGACCGTGGTCCAGGATGGACCTCGCGACCCGGTTGCGGGTTGACCGCTCCCCGGTCGCGAGCTCCCCCTGGGGGGCCTCGCTCATCCGTTCGCCGTATTTCACAACGCCATTGTTGCGTAATTACCGGAGCCCCGACAAGCCGTGACGGACGCCACTACTGGTGTCCTCCATCACTAAGGGTTACCTAATCTCTCCACGGAGAGTGAGCGGAGAGCCCCGGCCACCCCGCCCTGGCCAGCGGCGATGCCCGGTACGGGGGAACCTTCCCCCGGCGCCCGTGGGCGCCCTTACCGCTCCGTAGACTCACCCGCATGAGCAACGACCCCGCCGTGGAGATCCGCGGACTGGTGAAACGGTACGGATCGAAGACGGCCGTCGACGGCCTCGACCTCACCGTCCCCCGGGGCGCGGTGACCGCCGTGCTCGGCCCCAACGGCGCGGGCAAGACCACCACGATCGAGACCTGCGAGGGCTACCGCCGCCCCGACGCCGGCACCGTCCGCGTCCTGGGCCTGGACCCGGTCGCCGAGGCGGAGGCCCTGCGCCCGCGGATCGGCGTGATGCTCCAGTCCGGCGGGGTCTACTCCGGTGCCCGCGCCGTCGAGATGCTGCGCCACATGGCGAAGCTGTACGCCGACCCGCTGGACGTCGGCTCCCTGGTCGAGCGCCTCGGCCTCGGCGGCTGCGGCCGCACCCCCTACCGCCGCCTCTCCGGGGGCCAGCAGCAGCGGCTCTCCCTGGCCATGGCCGTCGTCGGCCGCCCCGAGCTGGTCTTCCTGGACGAGCCCACCGCGGGCCTCGACCCGCAGGCCCGCCGCGCGACCTGGGACCTCGTACGGGAGCTGCGCGCCGACGGGGTCTGCGTCGTCCTCACCACCCACCACATGGACGAGGCCGAGCAGCTCGCCGACGAGGTGGCCATCGTGGACGCCGGCCGGGTCATCGCCCACGGCAGCCCCGAGCAGCTGTGCCGCGGCGGCGCCGAGAACACCCTGCGCTTCTCCGGCCGCCCCTCCCTCGACCTCGCCTCCCTCCTCAAGGCCCTGCCCGATGGCACCCAGGCCGCCGAGCTCACCCCGGGCTCCTACCGGGTGACCGGCGACGTGGACCCGCAGCTGCTCGCCACCGTCACCTCCTGGTGCGCCCAGCACGGGGTGATGCCCAGCAGCCTCACGGTGGAGCGGCACACCCTCGAAGACGTCTTCCTCGAACTGACCGGTAAGGAGCTGCGCGCATGAGCGCCGGTACGTTCACCCCCCGGCCGGGGGCCGCGCCGGTCACCCGGATGATCTGGGCGCAGACCGCGCTGGAGACCCGGATGCTGCTGCGCAACGGGGAGCAACTGCTGCTCACCGTGATCATCCCGGCGCTGCTGCTGACCCTGTTCTCCACCGTCGACATCATCACCGTGCCCCTTCAGCCCGGGGGTGCGGAGAAGTCCGTGGACTTCCTTGCGCCGGGCGTGCTCGCGCTCGCCGTGATGTCCACCGCCTTCACCGGGCAGGCCATCGCCACCGGCTTCGACCGCCGCTACGGCGTCCTCAAGCGGCTCGGGGCCTCGCCGCTGCCGCGCTGGGCTCTGATGGCCTCCAAGACGCTGTCGGTGCTGGTCACCGAGGTGCTCCAGGTCGCCCTGCTGACAGTGATCGCCCTCGCGCTGGGGTGGTCCCCGCACGGGAACCCGCTCTCGGTCGCCGCGCTCCTCCTGCTGGGCACCGCCGCCTTCTCGGGGCTCGGCCTGCTGATGGCGGGCACCCTCAAGGCCGAGGTGACGCTGGCCGCCGCCAACCTGGTGTTCCTGCTGCTCCTGGTCGGCGGCGGGGTGATCGTGCCGCTGGAGAAGTTCCCCGGGGCCGTGCGGGACGTCCTGGGGCTGCTGCCCGTCTCGGCCCTGTCCGACGGGCTGCGCGCGGTGCTCCAGCACGGGGCCGCGCTGCCGTGGGGGGACGCCGCCGTGCTGGCCGGCTGGGCGGTGCTGGGGCTCGGCGCGGCGGCCAAGTGGTTCCGCTGGGAGTAGTCGACGCCGCTTCCCCCGCCCCCGGTTCCACTCGGAAGGGGTGACACGTCTCTCCGCCCGCGGCTCCTGCGGCGGGAGTGAATCCCCTCGCCCGGTCGTTGGTCCGGCGGGAGGCCGACCACCTCCACGGACAGCGGATCGGCGACGCCGGGGGACGACAGGCATGGGGCAGCGAGAGGCCGTACTGCGGCTGGACGGGCAGTGGGAGCGGATCCGGTCGGGGGCCGCGCAGGCCGGTCCCGGCGAGGCCGACCGGCTGCTCGGCGAGCTGATCGGGGCGCTGCGCGAGCCCGCCCGGACCGACCCGGAGTGCGCGGCCCGGCTGGGGCTGCGCCTCGGCGACCTCGCCGCCCGCCGGTTCGCCGCCGGGGACCGGGCGGGGGCCCTGGCCGCCATCGAGGAGGGTCTGCGCCACGCCCGTTCGGCCGCCGGGCACGCGCCGGAGTACGCCCGGTGGTACGCCCGGGGCCTGATCAACCAGGGGGTCTGGCTGGCCTGGCCGCTGAGCGACGCGGCCCGCCTGCCCCGGCACCCGCTCGGCGAGGGCGCCGAGGAGGGCCCGAGCGCCATGGAGCGGGCGGCCGGTGAACGGGCCCGCGACCTGACCCGGGCCGCCGTCGCCGTCTGGGCCGGGCTCGACCAGGACGACCCCGTCAACCGGCGCGGGCTCGCCCAGGCCAAGGTGTTCCTCGGGGACCGCCTCGCGGAGCTGGGCTTCGCCGCCGACGCCGTGGCCTGGGCGGTGGACGCCGAGGGCGGGTTCCGCCGGCTGCTGCTGGCCGCCCCCGCACCCGAGGAGGCCCAGGAGGCGGAGGAGGCCCTGGACCACATCGGCCGCCAGCTGGAGCTGCGGCTGCGCTACCTGTCGTTCGACTCCCTGGCCGGGCTGCGCGCGGAGGGGATGCTGCCCGAGCGGCTGCTGCCGCAGGCGGTGGTGGCCGCGCGGATCCAGGGTGTGCCCGAGGAGACGGTCGCCGCCCGGCTGGGGCTGGACGCCGAGCAGGTCGCCACCATGCTGGAGGTCACCCCCTGGCGGGCGGTGTGGCGGGTCGAGGTGCGCGGCGCCGACGGGCTGTGGGCGGTGCAGCCCGCCCCGTGGCGGGGCTCCGCGGAGGTGCGGCAGCGGACCGCCGAGGAGGTGGGGGCGGAGGTCGTGCGGGGGTTCATGGCGTCCCCGCAGTACCCGGGCGACACCGCGCTGTGGCGGGTCCGGGTGTGGTGGCACGAGGAGGGCGACCCGGCGGGGGCCAGGTTCCGCC
Organism: Streptomyces racemochromogenes; assembly: GCF_044129415.1. Lineage (GTDB taxonomy): Bacteria > Actinomycetota > Actinomycetes > Streptomycetales > Streptomycetaceae > Streptomyces > Streptomyces racemochromogenes_A. The sequence continues at coordinate 25,327 of NZ_JBBDHD010000061.1, read as the reverse complement.
TGGTCGTCGGGCCGGACGCACGCGCACCCACCCCCTCGTGAAAGTTTGCACAAAGCGGCGCATACGATAGGGGCCGTGTTGAACCCATTCGCATCCCTCGCCGACCGCTGGACCCCGTCGTCCCGGATCGTCCAGCGCGCCGCGTCCGTCGCGCTCCTGATGAGCGTGGTCATCGTCGTCACCGGCGGAGCGGTGCGGCTGACCGGTTCCGGCCTCGGCTGCGACACCTGGCCCAAGTGCACGGACGACAGCCTGATCGTCACCGAGGCGCAGGGCTTCCACGGCGCGATCGAGTTCGGCAACCGCATGCTCACGTACGTGCTCTGCGCGGCCGTCGGCGGCGTGATCCTCGCGGCCCGCTCCGCCAAGCCGTGGCGGCGCTCGCTGACGAGGCTCGGCTGGACCCAGTTCGCCCTCGTCATGGGCAACGCCGTCCTCGGCGGCATCACCGTGCTGACGGGCCTGAACCCGTACAGCGTCGCCGGACACTTCCTGCTGGCCACCAGCCTGCTGGCGGTCACCACGATCACCTGGCAGCGCACCCGCGAGGGTGACGGGGCCCCCCGGCCCCGGGTCCCGGGTCCGGTGCGCAAGCTGTCCTGGGCGCTGATCGCCACCACCCTGGTGCTGATCGCCGCGGGCACCGTGGTGACCGGCTCCGGGCCGCACGCGGGCGACAAGAGCGAGATCAAGCGGATGCCCTTCGACTGGGCGGCCACCGCCCACGTGCACGCGATCGCCGCCTGGCTGGTGTGCGCGCTCGGCGTGGCGATGTGGCTGGTGCTGCGGGTGGTCGACGCCCCCGCCGACACCCGGGCCCGCGCCCGCGACCTGCTGGTCGTGCTGCTCGCCCAGGGCGCCATCGGCTACGTGCAGTTCTTCACCTCGCTGCCCGAGGTGCTCGTCGCCGCCCACATGCTCGGCTCATGCCTGGTGTGGATCACCGTGCTGCGCCTGGCCCTGAGCCTGCGCGAGCGCTCCGACGCGGCGGTCGAGGCCGCGTCGACCGAGGACGCGCGGCTCTCCGCGGTCTGACGGGCCCGCCCTCAGCCCCGTTCGTCCAGCCGGTAGACGCGGCGGGCGTTGCCCGCCGCGAGCATCCCCGCGACCCGGTCCGCGTCCCGCCGGGACCAGGCCCCGTCGGCGACCCAGCCACCGAGCACCCGGCCCAGCGCCTCGCGGAACGCCAGGGCGCCGACCGCGTGCAGTTCGGGCAGGCCGCGGCCGCCGCTGGAGAACATCAGCTTCCCGAACGGCGCGAGCTCCAGCAGCTCGGCCAGGACCCCGGCGGCCCGCGCCCCCGTCCGCGCCAGGGCAGGCCCCAGATCGGCGTGGACGTGCGGGTACGCCGCCGCGAACCGCGCCGTGTCCCGGTGGTGCGGATAGCCCCCGAGCAGGACGAGCCGCGCCCGCGGGCCCGCCGTGGCCCGGACGAACCCGGCCAGCGGCCCGGGTCCCGCCCCGCCGGTGTGCAGCTGGAGCGGCAGCCCGGACGCCACCGCGCTCCACAGCAGGTGCCGCAGGAGGACGGGGTCCGGCGGCATCCCTCCCCCGGCCCGTACCGCCCCTCCCCCGGTCCGCGCGGCCAGCCACCGCCCGGCCGCCCCGCGCACCTCGCCGGGCCCGGGCGGCTCCGGCGCGCCGGCCAGGGCGGCGGCGTACCCGGCGTGGGCCCCGCAGCCGAAGGCGACCGCTCCGGCGGCGGCGTGGTGGACGGCTCCGGCGAGGCCGGCGAGGAAGGCGGAGACGGTGCCGGCGGCGTCGGCGGCCCCTTCGGCGAGGGTTTCCAGCCGGACCACCTCGAAGGCCTCCGCGTCGCCGGCGAGGGCCAGGTCCTTGGGTCCGGTGAGGTCTCCTGGGGCTCCCGTGTCCACGAGGTAGGCGCCCACCCCGGAGCCCCGCAGCAGCCGCCGCGCGCTCTCGGCGGCCCCCAGCTCGCGCCGCCGGGCCAGGTAGCGGGCGGGCGCACAGTGCGGTTCCAGGCCGAGCAGGGGCGGGCACCAGCGGCGCACGGCGAAGCCGGCCTGGGTGTCGAAGAAGGTGGTACCGGCCGCGGGCGGGCCGGCGCAGTGGACCAGCCTGGCCTCGAAGGTGGCGAGCCCCAGCTCGGTACGGAGCACCCCGTGGCAGTGCTGGTCCACCAGGGGCGGCGTTTCGATCATCCGGTCATCCCGTTGCGGACGTGGGGAAGCGGCTTCCACACGTCCTAACGGGTGAGCGGGGGATGAAGTATTGCCCCGGTCGTTGACCGGGTGGTTCAGGCGGCGGGGTTGGCCGGGCCGCCCACCTGGATTCCGGCCATGCGGGTCCACTCGTACGGGCCCGTCTTCACGCGCGCGGCGAGCTCTCCGTCGAAGTCCTCGTGGAGGGTCAGCCCCGCCTGCTCGGCGGCGAGCTGCGCCACGGCGTACGTGGGGGCGACCAGGTCGCCCCAGCCGCCGTCGGTTCCCACGAGGACGATCCGGGTGCCGGCCTGCCCGATGTGCGCGAGCTGGCCCTCGGCGCCGCCGTGCTGCTTGGCGAACGCGCCGATCTGCCGGGCCAGCTTCGCCGCCGTACGGCTGTGCTTCCTGTCCGCGGCCTCTGCGGTCTGTGCGGTGTCTGCGGTCTCTGCCATGGACGGCATGCTACCGGCGAGTAATCAACGGAGGAAGGGATCCACGGCCACGGCCACGAAGAGCAGCGACACGTAGGTGATCGACCAGTGGAACAGCCGCATCTCCTTGAGCTTCGCGCCCGTGATGCCGGCCTTGGCCCGGGCGCTGAGCGCGTGCGCCTCCCACAGCCACCAGCCGCCCGCCAGCAGCGCGACGGAGGTGTAGAACCAGCCGGTGTACCCCAGCGGGGTCAGCAGCAGCGAGACGGCGACCATCACCCAGCTGTAGAGGACGATCTGGCGCGCCACGGCCTTGTTGCCCGCCACGACCGGCAGCATCGGCACGCCGACCCGCGCGTAGTCGTCCTTGACCTTCATGGACAGCGGCCAGTAGTGCGGCGGAGTCCAGAAGAAGATGACGAGGAAGAGGATGACGGCGGCCCAGGAGACCTCGTTGCGCACCGCCGACCAGCCGATGAGCACCGGCATGCAGCCGGCGATCCCGCCCCAGACGATGTTCTGCGCGGTGCGCCGCTTCAGCAGCATCGTGTAGACGACCACGTAGAAGAGGAGCGCGCCGAGGGCGAGGGCGGCCGACAGCCAGTTGACGAGCAGGCCGAAGAACAGGGTGGAGACGACCCCGAGCGTGATGCCGAAGGCCAGGCACTCGCGCGGGCTCACCATGCCGGTCACCAGCGGACGCTGCGACGTGCGGTCCATCAGGGCGTCGATGTCCCGGTCGATGTACATGTTGAGCGCGTTGGCGCCGCCCGCCGACAGGTAGCCGCCGAAGCAGGTGGCGAGCACCAGCCACAGCGACGGCACGCCCTGCTCGGCGAGGAACATCACCGGCACTGTGGTGATCAGCAGAAGTTCGATGATCCGCGGCTTGGTCAAAGCCACGAAAGCCATGACCCGGGCCCCGAACGGCCGGTGACCGGGGCTCGTCCCGAGTACCCCCGCTGGACGGGATTCGACGGCCGTCACGCACACCCCTGAGAGAGAATCCAGCAAGCTTCCGAAGCGATGCCTCCAGTAAATGAAGGCTCGGTAAAGGCTTGCGCGTACCACGCCACTGTAGACGTAGCTCTTGCCCCGCCCTGCGCGGGGGTCGCCTCGTGTTGAGCCGATCGGACCGACGGCAAGATCATCGATGGTCGTTCCCAGGTGAACGGCGGACACCGGGAAGGCGACGCACTGCCTGCACTCGAATAGCCGCACGCGCTGGCGGGGGTAGGCTCGGAATCGCCCCGGTGTCACCGTTCGTCACCGGGAAACGACATGTGGAGAGGAGCCCTGACCAACGGTGAGCACCAAGCCGACCACCCCAGAGCTCGTGTGGACCGAACTGGACCAGCGGGCCGTCGACACCGCCCGCATCCTTGCCGCCGACGCGGTCCAGAAGGTCGGGAACGGCCACCCCGGTACGGCGATGAGCCTGGCCCCCGCCGCGTACACGCTTTTCCAGAAGGTCATGCGGCACGACCCGGCGGACCCCCAGTGGGTCGGCCGGGACCGTTTCGTGCTCTCCGCGGGGCACTCCTCCCTGACCCTGTACACCCAGCTCTACCTCGGCGGGTTCGGCCTGGAGCTGGACGACCTCAAGGCGTTCCGCACCTGGGGCTCCAAGACCCCGGGCCACCCGGAGTACGGCCACACCGCCGGCGTCGAGACCACCACCGGCCCGCTGGGCCAGGGCGTCGCGAACGCGGTGGGCATGGCCATGGCCGCCCGCTACGAGCGCGGCCTGTTCGACCCCGAGGCCGCTCCGGGCACCTCCCCGTTCGACCACATGATCTACGCGATCGCGGGCGACGGCTGCCTCCAGGAGGGCATCTCCCACGAGGCGTCGGCGCTGGCCGGCCACCAGAAGCTCGGCAACCTGGTGCTGCTGTGGGACGACAACCACATCTCCATCGAGGGTGACACGGAGACGGCCGTCTCCGAGGACACCATGAAGCGCTACGAGGCGTACGGCTGGCACGTCCAGCGCGTCGAGCAGCAGCCGAACGGCGACCTCGACCCGAAGGCCCTCTTCGCCGCACTCCAGGCCGCCAAGGCCGAGACCGGGCGCCCGTCCTTCATCGCGGCCCGCTCGATCATCGCCTGGCCGGCCCCGCACGCCCAGAACACCGAGGCCGCCCACGGCTCGGCCCTCGGCAACGACGAGGTCGCCGCGACCAAGCGCGTACTGGGCTTCGACCCGGAGCGGACCTTCGAGGTCTCCGACGAGGTCATCAGCCACACCCGCGGCCTGGTGGACCGGGGCCGCGAGGCCCGCGCCGCCTGGGAGAAGGAGTTCTCCGCCTGGCGCACCGCCAACCCGGAGCGCGCCGCCGCCTTCGACCGCATCGAGGCGAACGAGCTCCCCGAGGGCTGGGAGGACAAGATCCCCGTCTTCGAGACCGGCAAGGGCGTCGCCACCCGCGCCGCCTCCGGCAAGGTCCTGGAGGCGCTCGGCGCGGTCATCCCCGAGCTGTGGGGCGGCTCGGCCGACCTGGCCGGCTCCAACAACACCACCATCGACAAGAACTCCTCGTTCCTGCCGGTGGGCAACCCGCTGCCGGAGGCCGACCCGTACGGCCGCACCATCCACTTCGGCATCCGCGAGCACGCCATGGCCGCCGCCATGAACGGCATCGCGCTGCACGGCCACACCCGCATCTACGGCGGCACCTTCCTGGTGTTCTCCGACTACATGCGCAACGCCGTGCGCCTGTCCTCCCTGATGCACCTGCCGGTGACGTACGTGTGGACGCACGACTCCATCGGCCTCGGCGAGGACGGCCCCACCCACCAGCCCGTCGAGCACGTCGCCTCGCTGCGCGCCATCCCGGGCCTGAACGTGGTCCGCCCGGCCGACGCCAACGAGACCGCCATCGCCTGGCGCGAGGTCCTGCGCCGCCACACCAAGGTGTTCGGCAAGGGCGCCCCGCACGGCCTGGCCCTCACCCGCCAGGGCGTGCCGACCTACGAGCGCAACGAGGACGCGGCCAAGGGCGGCTACGTGCTGTTCGAGGCGGAGGGCCCCGACGGAAAGAACACCGCTCCCCAGGTCGTCCTCATCGGCACCGGCTCCGAGGTGCAGCTCGCCGTGGCCGCGCGCGAGGCGCTGCAGGCCGAGGGCGTGCCCGCCCGGGTCGTCTCGATGCCCTGCGTCGAGTGGTTCGAGGAGCAGTCCCAGGAGTACAAGGACGGCGTGCTGCCGCCTTCGGTCAAGGCCCGAGTCGCCGTCGAGGCGGGCATCGGCCTGACCTGGCACCGTTACGTCGGGGACGCCGGCCGGATCGTCTCACTGGAGCACTTCGGTGCCTCGGCCGACGGTGCGGTGCTGTTCCGCGAGTTCGGCCTCACCGCCGAAGCCGTGACCGCGGCCGCCAAGGACTCCCTCGCCGCCAACGCGCGCTGACCCGGTACAAGAACCAGTAGGAGATGCAATCCCGATGACAGACGCACTCAAGCGCCTCTCCGACGAGGGCGTGGCGATCTGGCTGGACGACCTGTCCCGCAAGCGCATCACGTCCGGCAACCTCGCCGAACTCATCGACCAGAGCCACGTGGTCGGTGTCACCACCAACCCGTCGATCTTCCAGAAGGCGATCAGCAGCGGTGACGGCTACGAGCAGCAGCTCGCCGACCTCGCCGCCCGCAAGGTCACCGTCGACGAGGCCATCCGCATGATCACCACGGCGGACGTCCGCGACGCCGCCGACATCCTGCGCCCCCTCTACGACTCCACCGAGGGCCAGGACGGCCGGGTGTCGATCGAGGTCGACCCCCGTCTGGCGCACGACACGAGGGCGACCGTCGCCGAGGCCAAGCAGCTCGCCTGGCTGGTGGACCGCCCGAACACGCTCATCAAGATCCCGGCGACCCGGGCCGGCCTGCCGGCGATCACCGAGGTCATCGGCCGGGGCATCAGCGTCAACGTCACGCTGATCTTCTCGCTGGAGCGCTACCGCGAGGTCATGGACGCCTACCTGGCGGGCCTGGAGAAGGCGAAGGCCGCCGGCCTGGACCTCGCCCTGATCCACTCGGTCGCCTCCTTCTTCGTGTCCCGCGTGGACACCGAGATCGACAAGCGCCTGGACTCCGTCGGCACCGACGAGGCCAAGGCCCTCAAGGGCAAGGCGGCGCTCGCGAACGCCCGTCTGGCCTACGAGGCGTACGAGGAGGTCTTCTCCTCCGAGCGCTGGGCGGCCCTGGACAGGGCGCACGCCAACAAGCAGCGTCCGCTGTGGGCCTCCACCGGCGTCAAGGACCCGGCGTACAAGGACACCCTGTACGTGGTGGACCTGGTCGCCCCCGGCACCGTCAACACCATGCCCGAGGCGACCCTGGAGGCCACCGCCGACCACGGCGAGGTCACCGGCGACACCATCCGCGGCACGTACGAGCAGGCGCGCGCCGAGCTCGACGCGGTCGCGAAGCTGGGCATCTCGTACGACGATGTGGTGCAGCTGCTGGAGGACGAAGGCGTCGAGAAGTTCGAGGCGTCCTGGAACGACCTGCTGAAGTCGACCGAGGCGGAGCTGAAGCGCCTCGCCCCCGCGGAGGACTGAGTATTTTGTCGGTGAACGGAGCGAACCCGCTTCGTGACGCACAGGACCGGCGGCTCCCGCGCATCGCGGGACCGTCCGGCCTGGTGATTTTCGGCGTTACGGGTGACCTGTCGCGCAAGAAGCTCATGCCCGCCGTCTACGACCTCGCCAACCGCGGCCTGCTGCCTCCGGGCTTCTCGCTGATCGGTTTCGCCCGCCGCGAGTGGCAGGACGAGGACTTCGCCCAGGAGGTGTACGAGGCCGTCAAGCAGCACTCGCGCACCCCCTTCCGTGAGGAGGTCTGGCAGCAGCTCGTACAGGGCTGCCGGTTCGTCCAGGGCGAGTTCGACGACGACGCGGCCTTCGAGACCCTCAAGGCGACGATCGACGAACTCGACAAGGCACAGGGCACGGGCGGGAACTTCGCCTTCTACCTCTCGGTGCCCCCGAAGTTCTTCCCCAAGGTGGTCCAGCAGCTCAAGAACCACGGGCTGGCCCAGAAGGAGGGCTCCTGGCGGCGCGCCGTCATCGAGAAGCCCTTCGGCCACGACCTGAAGAGCGCGGAAGAGCTCAACCAGGTCGTCCACGAGGTCTTCCCCCGGGACGAGGTCTTCCGGATCGACCACTACCTCGGCAAGGAGACCGTCCAGAACATCCTGGCGCTCCGCTTCGCCAACACCATGTTCGAGCCGATCTGGAACCGGTCGTACGTCGACCACGTGCAGATCACCATGGCGGAGGACATCGGCATCGGCGGCCGGGCCGGCTACTACGACGGCATCGGCGCCGCCCGTGACGTCATCCAGAACCACCTGCTCCAGCTGCTGGCGCTCACGGCGATGGAGGAGCCCGGCTCCTTCCACCCCAAGGCCCTGGTGGCGGAGAAGCTGAAGGTGCTCAGCGCCGTCCAGATCCCCGAGGACCTGGGCAAGCACACCGTGCGCGGCCAGTACTCGGCGGCGTGGCAGGGCGGCGAGAAGGTCAAGGGGTACCTGGAGGAGGACGGGATCAACCCGAACTCCAAGACCGACACCTACGCGGCCATCCGCCTGGAGATCAACAACCGCCGCTGGGCGGGCGTCCCGTTCTACCTGCGCACGGGCAAGCGCCTGGGCCGCCGGGTGACCGAGATCGCGGTGGTCTTCAAGCGGGCGCCGTACCTGCCGTTCGAATCGGGCGCGACCGAGGAGCTGGGGCAGAACGCCCTGGTCATCCGGGTCCAGCCGGACGAGGGCGTGACGGTCCGCTTCGGCTCCAAGGTGCCGGGCACCTCCATGGAGGTCCGGGACGTCACGATGGACTTCGCCTACGGCGAGTCCTTCACGGAATCCAGCCCCGAGGCCTACGAGCGGCTCATCCTCGACGTCCTCCTCGGCGACGCGAACCTCTTCCCGCGCCACCAGGAAGTCGAGCTGTCCTGGAACATCCTCGACCCGATCGAGGAGTACTGGGACAAGCACGGCAAGCCCGCGCAGTACCCGGCGGGCACGTGGGGGCCGGTCGAGGCGGACGAGATGCTCGCACGAGACGGACGGAGCTGGCGCCGGCCATGAAGATCGACCTCACGGAGACCACCTCCAGCAAGATCAACGCCGCGTTGGTGCAGGCGCGCCGGGACATCGGCACGCCGGCCATCGGCATGGTCCTCACGCTGGTGATCGTGACCGACGAGGAGAACGCGTACGACGCGCTCAAGTCGGCGAACGACGCCTCCCACGAACACCCTTCGCGGATCGTCGTGGTGGTCAAGCGGGTCAGCCGCTCCCCGCGCAGCCGCCGCGAAGCCCGGCTCGACGCGGAGATCCGTGTCGGCGCTGATTCCGGTACCGGCGAAACCGTCGTACTGCGGCTCCACGGCGAACTGGTCGACCACGCCCAGTCCGTCGTGCTGCCCCTGCTGCTGCCGGACGCCCCCGTGGTGGTCTGGTGGCCGGAGGGGGCTCCGGCCGACCTGGCGGGCGATCCGCTGGGCGCGCTGGGGCAGCGCCGGATCACGGACACCTACGCCTCCGAGCACCCGATCGAGGCGCTCGCCGCCCGGGCGGAGGCGTACGCGCCGGGTGACACGGACCTGTCCTGGACCCGGATCACCCCGTGGCGCTCGATGCTGGCCGCCGCGCTGGACCAGATGCCCCAGTCGCCGGTCGTCTCGGCGACCGTCGAGGGCGAGGACGAGAACCCGAGCTGCGAGCTGCTGGCCATGTGGCTGGCGGACCGTCTCGGGGTCCCGGTCAACCGGACCCTGTCAGGGGGGCCGGGGCTGACCGCCGTCCGCATGGAGACCAAGGACGGCCCGATCGTCCTGGACCGCGCGGACGGCTCGCTGGCCACGCTGTCCATGCCGGGGCAGCCCGACCGTGCGGTGGCGCTGAAGCGGCGTGACACGGCCGAGCTGCTGGCGGAGGAGCTCCGCCGGCTGGACCCGGACAACACGTACGCGGCGGCCCTGAAGTTCGGCGTCTCCCGCCTGGCGGCGACCGCTCCGGCGGCGCCGGCCGAGGCGGCGCCGGCTGCCGCGGCCGCTGAAGCGGAGGCTCCGGCGGAGAAGCCGGCCGCCAAGCCGGCGCGCGCGTCGAAGCGGGCGTCGGCGAAGTAGCCGGCCCGCCGGGGGGCGGGGCGGGGGACATCTCCCCGCCGCGCCCTTCGCCCGTTCCCCGGGGCCCCGCCCCAGACCCCGCGCCTCGAACGCCGGCGGGGCTACGGACAGCCCGTCGGCGTTCGAGGCGCCGGGCGCGAAGCGCGCGTACGGGGTCCGGGCGGAGCGCCCGGTTTCGGAAAGGGGCGGGGTTGGGGAACGGCTCCGCGCAGCGGTTCACCCGTACCCTCCCCTCCGCACACCACCAGAACTACCAAGAAGGCGGCAGCACATGGGTATGACGACTCCCCAGGTGGTCGTCCACCGGGACAAAGAGCTGATGGCCCAGGCCGCAGCCGCCCGGCTCATCACGAAGATCGTCGACGCGCAGGCCGCCCGGGGCAGCGCCTCCGTCGTCCTGACCGGCGGCCGCAACGGCAACGGCCTCCTCGCGGCCCTCGCCGCGGCCCCCGCCCGGGACGCGATCGACTGGTCCCGCATCGACCTGTGGTGGGGCGACGAACGCTACGTCCCCGCCGACGACCCCGAGCGCAACCACGTGCAGGCCCGTGAGGCCCTCCTGGACTCCGTCCCGGTGGACCCCGCGCGCGTGCACGTCATGCCCGCCTCCGACGGCCCGCACGGCGCCGACGTGGACGCCGCCGCGGCCTCGTACGCCGCCGAGCTGGCCCGGGCGGCCACCCCGGAGGACCACGGTCCGGTCCCCCGTTTCGACGTGCTGATGCTGGGCGTGGGCCCCGACACCCACGTGGCGTCCCTGTTCCCCGAACACCCCGCGAGCCGTGAGACCGAGCGCACCGTCGTCGGTGTCCACGGCGCCCCCAAGCCCCCGCCGACCCGCGTCTCCCTCACCCTGCCGGCGATCCGCGCGGCCCGCGAGGTCTGGTTGCTGGCGGCCGGCGAGGACAAGGCCGGAGCGGTCTCCATCGCCCTCGGCGGGGCGGGCGGGGTCCAGGCCCCGGCGGCCGAGGCCTACGGCCGCAGCCGCACGCTCTGGCTGCTGGACCGGGCCGCCGCGGCCAAGCTCCCGTCCGGGCTGTACCCCCCGGCCTCCGCCTGAGCAGGGGCGGCGAAGGGCCCCGTACCGGTCTCCGGGAGCGGTACGGGGCCCTTGTGCGTCGCCGCTCCTACTGCCGCCCGCGCAGCTTCCGGTACACGGCCACCAGGGCCCGCGTCGAGGGGTCCAGGCCCGGCACGTCCGCGCCCTCCGTCAGCGCCGGCTCCACGCGCTTCGCGAGGACCTTGCCGAGCTCGACGCCCCACTGGTCGAAGGAGTCGATGTTCCACACCGCGCCCTGGACGAACACCTTGTGCTCGTAGAGGGCGATGAGCTGGCCCAGCACCGACGGCGTCAGTTCACCCGCGAGGATCGTCGTCGTCGGGTGGTTGCCGTGGAAGGTCTTGTGCGGGACGAGCGCCTCGGCGACGCCCTCCGCCCGCACCTCCTCGGCCGTCTTGCCGAAGGCCAGGGCCTGCGTCTGCGCGAAGAAGTTCGCCATCAGCAGGTCGTGCTGGGCCTCCAGCGCCGGCTCCAGCTCCGCGACCGGGCGGGCGAAGCCGATGAAGTCCGCGGGGATCATCTTGGTGCCCTGGTGGATCAACTGGTAGTACGCGTGCTGCCCGTTGGTGCCGGGCGTGCCCCACACCACCGGGCCGGTCTGCCAGTCCACCGGATTGCCGTCGCGGTCCACGGACTTGCCGTTGGACTCCATGTCCAGCTGCTGCAAGTAGGCCGTGAAACGGGAGAGGTAGTGGCTGTACGGGAGCACCGCGTGCGACTGCGCGTCGAAGAACGCGCCGTACCAGATGCCCAACAGGCCCAGCAGCATGGGGGCGTTGTCCTCCGGCGCCGCGGTGCGGAAGTGCTCGTCCATGGCGTGGAAGCCGGAGAGCAGCTCCCGGAAGGCGTCCGGGCCGATCGCGATCATCAGGGAGAGACCGATGGCCGAGTCGAAGGAGTAGCGGCCGCCGACCCAGTCCCAGAAGCCGAACATGTTGGCCGGGTCGATCCCGAACGCGGTGACCTTCTCGGCGTTGGTGGACAGGGCCACGAAGTGCCGTGCGACGGCGGCCTGGTCGCCGCCCAGACCCGCGAGCAGCCACTGGCGCGCCGAGGTGGCGTTGGTGATGGTCTCGATGGTGGTGAAGGTCTTGGAGGCGATGATGAACAGCGTCTCGGCCGGGTCCAGGTCGCGCACGGCCTCGTGGAGGTCGGCGCCGTCCACGTTGGACACGAACCGCACGGTCAGCGAGCGGTCGGTGAAGGCGCGCAGCGCCTCGTAGGCCATGGCCGGCCCCAGGTCGGAGCCGCCGATGCCGATGTTGACGACGTTCTTGATGCGCTTGCCGGTGAACCCGGTCCACTCACCCGACCGGACCTGGCCGGAGAAGGCCGCCATCTTGTCGAGGACCTCGTGGACGGCGGGGACGACGTTCTCGCCGTCCACCTCGACGACCGCGTCCGCGGGCGCGCGCAGCGCGGTGTGCAGGACCGCGCGGTCCTCGGTGACGTTGATCTTCTCGCCGCGGAACATGGCGTCCCGCAGCTCCGCCACGCCCGTCACCGCCGCCAGCTCGCGCAGCAGCGCGAGGGTCTCGTCGGTGACGAGGTGCTTCGAGTAGTCGATGTGCAGGTCGCCGACCCGCAGGGTGTAGCCGGTGCCCCGGCCCGGATCCGTCTCGAACAGCTCCCGCAGATGCGTCTGACCCAGCTCTTCCCGGTGCTTGCCGAGCGCGTTCCACTCGGGCAGCCGGTTCAGCCTCGTGCGGCTTTCCGCGTTCATCTCGGACATCAACCCACTTCTTCCGTCCTGTTGTGCCCCGCCACCCCCAACCTAAGGGATTCGAAGGGGGACAACGCACACAAAGGGGCCCGGCCCGCGGGATTCGTACTCCCACGGGCCGGGCCCCGAACGCTCTTGGGTGTGGCCCCTGCTGCGGCCGTTCTCAGATCTCGCCGCGGAGCTTGGCGAGGGCCTCGGCGAGGATCGCCTCGCCGTCGGCGTCCGTGCGGCGCTCCCGTACGTACGCGAGGTGCGTCTTGTACGGCTCGGTGCGCGGCGGCGCGGGCGGGTTGTCCCGGTCCTGGCCGGCCGGGAACCCGCAGCGCGGGCAGTCCCAGGTGTCCGGGACCTGCGCGTCGCTGGCGAAGCTGGGCTGCGTCTCGTGCCCGTTCGAGCACCAGAAGGAGATGCGCAGGCGCGGCGCGGACTCACCGCGCTCGGCCTCGCCCATCGGCCCGGCTCCGACCCGACTTCCACGAATCGCGTTGCCACTTGCCACGGTCGTAACTCCCTGCGTGATGGTGCCGCCCAGCGTGAGGGTATACCCGCTGTGGGCGCCTCAGTTTACGTAAAGACCAAGCGGGCCGGGCGAAATGGCCGGAACCGTCAGCTGCCGCTCGACTTCATCAGCAGGCCGAGCGCCACGATGCAGGCGAACCACAGCAGGCCGACGACGACCGTGATGCGGTCGAGGTTGCGCTCCGCCACGGAGGAGCCGCCGACGGAGGACTGCATGCCGCCGCCGAACATGTCGGAAAGGCCGCCACCCTTGCCCTTGTGCATCAGCACGAGCAGCATCAGCAGAGCGCTGAAGACGATCAGGGCGATCGAGAACCCCATAACCACGGCTGATTCCTACTTTCTGGGCTTGCGTCTGCTGCTGGGAGGAAGCGGGGGCCGACGGCTGCACCAGCAGCCTCCGGCCCCCGCAAGGGTACGACGGATCGGCCCTACCGCATACTCACTGGTCGCGGAAGCGGACGATCTTGACGAACTCGTCGACGTCCAGTGCCGCGCCGCCGATCAGGGCGCCGTCGACGTCGGGCTGGGCCATGATCGCGGCGATGTTGCCGGCCTTGACCGAGCCGCCGTACTGGATGCGGACCTTGTCGGCCAGCTCCTGGGAGTACAGCTCGGCGAGGCGGCCGCGGATGGCCCCGCAGACCTCCTGGGCGTCCTCGGGGGTGGCGACCTCGCCGGTGCCGATCGCCCAGACGGGCTCGTAGGCGATCACGATGGACTCGACCTGCTCGGCCGGGACGTCCTTGAGACCGCCGTCGACCTGGGCGAGGGTGTGCGCGACCTGGTTGCCGGCCTTGCGGACGTCCAGGCCCTCGCCGACGCAGAGGATCGGGGTGATCCCGTTGCGGTAGGCGGCCTTGACCTTGGCGTTGCAGATCTCGTCGGTCTCGCCGTGGTACTGGCGGCGCTCGCTGTGGCCGACGGCCACGAAGGTGCACTTCAGCTTCGAGAGCATGGGGCCGGAGATCTCGCCGGTGTAGGCGCCGGAGTCCTGGGCCGAGATGTCCTGGGCGCCGTACTTGATCTTCAGCTTGTCGCCGTCGACCAGGGTCTGGACCGAGCGCAGGTCGGTGAAGGGCGGGAGTACGGCGACCTCGACCGCGTCGTAGTCCTTGTCGGCGAGCGCGAAGGCGAGCTTCTGGACGTGGGCGATGGCCTCCAGGTGGTTGAGGTTCATCTTCCAGTTGCCCGCCATGAGCGGGGTGCGGCCGTTTGCGACAGACGTCATGGTGGTTCAGCCCTCCAGGGCGGCGAGGCCGGGGAGCGTCTTGCCTTCGAGGTATTCGAGGCTGGCGCCACCGCCGGTGGAAATGTGACCGAAGGCGTTCTCGTCGAAGCCCAGGATGCGGACGGCCGCGGCGCTGTCGCCGCCGCCGACCACGGTGAAGGCATCGCTGTCGACGAGGGCCTGTGCGATGGCGCGGGTGCCGTTCGCGTAGTCGGGGTGCTCGAAGACGCCCACGGGCCCGTTCCAGAAGACGGTCTCGGCGTCGGCGATCTTCGAAGCGTACAGTTCGCGGGTCTTGGGGCCGATGTCCAGGCCCTCCTTGTCCGCGGGGATCTTGTCGGCGTCGACGGTCTCGAACTCGGCCGGGGTCCCGCCCTTGATGTCGGGGAAGTCCGCGGAGGCGAGGATGTCGACGGGGAGGACGAGCTCGACGCCGTTCTTCTCGGCGCGCTGCATGTACTCGGTGACCGTCGGGATCTGGTCCTCCTGGAGGAGGGAGATGCCGACCTCGTAGCCCTTGGCCTTGAGGAAGGTGTAGGCCATGCCGCCGCCGATGAGGATGCGGTCGGCCTTGCCGAGCAGCTCGTCGATGACGGCGAGCTTGTCGGAGACCTTGGCGCCGCCGAGGACGACCACGTACGGGCGCTTGACGTCGGCGGTGAGCTTCTTCAGGACGCCGACCTCGGTGGCGATCAGGTAGCCGGCGGCGTGCGGGAGCAGCGCGGGCAGGTCGAAGACCGAGGCGTGCTTGCGGTGGACGGCGCCGAAGCCGTCACCGACGTAGACGTCGGCCAGCGCGGCGAGCTGCTTGGCGAAGGCCTCGCGCTCGGCGGCGTCCTTGGAGGTCTCACCGGCGTTGAAGCGCAGGTTCTCGATGACGGCGACCTGGCCGTCCGCGAGGGCGGCCACGGTCTCCTTCGCGGAGGGGCCGACGGTGTCGGTGGCGAAGGCGACCTCGGCGCCGAGCAGCTCGCCGAGCCGCGTGGCAGCGGGGGCGAGCGAGAAGTCCGGCTCCGTGCCGGTGCCCTTGGGGCGGCCCAGGTGCGAGGCGACGACCACGCGGGCGCCCGCCTCGGCGAGCTTGGCGATGGTCGGCTGGACGGCGCGGATGCGGCCGTCGTCGGTGATCACGCCTTCCTTGAGCGGCACGTTGAGATCGGCGCGTACGAAGACCCGCTTGCCGGCGACGCCGTCCGCGAGGAGTTCGTCGATCGTCTTCATGTGTTTCTACTCCTTGTCCCCATACAGGGCTGTTACAGGTGCAGGGCGGATGGGACGGGCAAGCGACAGGGCCCGGACGGCGCCTCATCGCGCCGAGCGGACCCTGTGCTCACATGGTGGTGCCTTGCCCTACGTTCTCAGAGCTGACCGCCGACGAAGACGGTGAGGTCGACGAGGCGGTTGGAGTAGCCCCACTCGTTGTCGTACCAGCCGACGACCTTGACCTGCGTACCGTCCTGCACCATGGTCAGCGAGGAGTCGAAGGTGCACGAAGCCGGCCAGTTCACGATGTCGGAGGAGACGATCGCGTCCTCGGTGTAGTCGAGGATGCCCTTGAGCTGGCCCTCGGCGGCCTTCTGGAAAGCGGCGTTGATCTCTTCCTTGGTGGTCTCGCGGGAGAGCTCCAGGACGAGGTCGGTGACGGAGCCGGTCGGGACCGGGACGCGCATGGCGATGCCGTCGAGCTTGCCCTTGAGCTGCGGCAGGACCAGCGCGGTGGCCTTGGCGGCACCGGTGGACGTGGGGATGATGTTCTCGGCGGCGGCGCGGGCGCGGCGCAGGTCCGAGTGCGGGAAGTCGAGGATGCGCTGGTCGTTCGTGTACGCGTGGACCGTCGTCATCATGCCCTTGACGATGCCGAAGTTCTCGTCGAGGACCTTGGCCATCGGCGCCACGCAGTTGGTGGTGCAGGAGGCGTTGGAGATGACGTGGTGCTGGGCGGCGTCGTACTTGTCCTGGTTGACGCCCATCACGATGGTGATGTCCTCGTCCTTGGCCGGGGCCGAGATGAGGACCTTCTTCGCGCCGGCCGCGATGTGCTTGGCGGCGTCGGCCTTCTTCGTGAAGATGCCGGTCGACTCGATGACGATGTCGGCGCCCAGCTCGCCCCAGGGCAGGTTCGCCGGGTCGCGCTCGGCGAAGGTCTTGAAGGTGTTGCCGTCCACGGTGATGGTGTCGTCGGTGTGGGAGACATCGGCCTTGAGGCGGCCCAGGATGCTGTCGTACTTGAGCAGGTGCACGAGGGTGGCGTTGTCCGTCAGGTCGTTGACACCGACGATCTCGATGTCCGCCCCCTGCTCAAGAAGCGCCCGGAAGTAGTTGCGGCCAATGCGGCCAAAACCATTGATGCCTACGCGGATCGTCACGAACCGATCTCCTCGTTGGTGCGCCGGCCTGTCCCGCCGGCGAGCTGTATGGGATGTCCCCGACCGCTTACGACCCTACCTCTCCGTGAGCTTCGGAGTGGAATCGGCCGGGGCCTGACACTCCCCCGCTTCGCGGGGTCAGCCCGCCGGGGCCGTGTACCACGGGTGTGGTCGAAGGCCCCGGGGGACTTCGGTTCCCGTCACTCGGTGTGAGCGCCGGGAGGGTCGCCGATCAGCCGTCCAGGGAGCGGAGGGCCTTGCCGATCAAAAAGGCGCGGTCGGCCGCGGCCGGAAGGTGCTCCAGCCCGAATCCGAAGAGGACCGTGTCACGCGTAGTGACCGCCGCGAAGGACTTGAACAGCTCCCCGGTCCTGGACCAATCGCCGGGAACATCGGGACTTCCGGCAGGTGAGCCCTGTGCGGTCCAGGCCCCGAGAGAGGTCTCGAAGCCCTCGGCGGCCTGGTCGGAGCCGCCCACAGAGACCCGGGCCTCGTCCGCGAAGACACCGCGGCCGCCCGAACCGGGGTCGGTGACGTACGACAGGGAGACCTCGACGGTCTTCCCGGCGTAGGCGCTCAGGTCGAAGGAGACCTGCTTCCAGCCGCCCGAGGAGCCGGTGAAGCTGTTCCAGGCCCCGCTGGTACCACTCGGTGAGCAGCCGCCGTCGGCGAGGGTGAGGTAGTGGCGCAGGAAGGGGTGGCCGTTGACGAAGAACCCGGCCCCGCACTCCGCCGGGACGGTGGCGGAGCTCAAGCCGCTCGCTTCCGGAAGTGTGGTCCAGTCCTCCCCGCCGGCCGTACGCGCCTCCAGGACGACGTGGTCGTAGCCCTCCTCTGTGTTCCAGTTGAGGGCCGTCTTGAGCTTCGGCTGGTCGGCGGCGGTGACCTTGGTGAGATCGACGGTGCGCGTGAGGCGCTGCCAGTCGTCGTCCTCGTGGAGCGCCGACGCCATCCCGGTGCCCGCGTACGGGGCGTACGGGTTGACGACCCCGGCGTACCGGCCCGCCTGCGCGCTCTTGAACTGGGGGAACTGCGCCGCCGGGAGGGAGTCGGAGGTGATGCCGAAGGCCCCCGGGGAGTTCAGCGGGTTGCCGGGGGTGCCCGCCGCGTCACCGAGGCCGCCGCCCGCCCCGGTGAGGGTGCCGGCGCCGGTGAAGCCGGCGGGGGCCTTGACCGTCACCCGGCTGTAGGCGCCGAGGTAGTACTGGCTGAAGTCGTCGGTGAGGGCCGGTCCGACCTGGGCCCGGCCGCCCGCCAGTTCACCGGCCTCGACGAGCCTGCCGCCCTCGTTGAGGAAGTCGCGGACCGCCAGCTGGGTGGGTCCGCCGGGGGCCGCGGCGCCGGTGTAGTGGACGGCCGTGCGGAAGTGGGAGAGCACGCCGAGGTGGTGCGGGGCGCCCTGGACCGCCACGTCCCAGACGGCGGCGGACTTGCCGTTGGCCCGCAGCGCGTCGACGTAGGCCTGGGCGTACTGCGCCTTCGCCCCCTCCTCGGCGATCACCAGCACGTCCGCACGCGGGCGCTCGGCCACGGTGTACGTGAAGTGCTCGCTGGAGACGGTCCTGCCGCGGTCGCGGCCGGTGAACCACACCTCGACCTTGTCGCCGGGCCGGGCGCCGTCCACCTTCGCCCGGTACTGGTCGAACCAGTTGTTGTCCTCGCCGCCGTAGACGTCGCCGCCCTTCCAGGCCTTGAGCTCGTCGTCGTGCGTGCGGCCGCCGTTGACGCGGAAGTTGAGGAGCTTGTCCTTCAGCGCCTTGCGTGCGGTGACGGAGACCGTCTGGTCCTCGTCGCGGGTGGCGTAGGAGGTGGTGAAGGGGTCGAGGGTGAAGTCCGCGGCGCTCAGGCCGACGGAGGAGGAGGGCCGGTCCGGGTGCGCGGCGCTCTCCCCGACGGAGAGCGCGAAGGGCACGTTCTTGGCGAACTCCTGCCGGATCAGCTTCTCGTCGTCGGGGAAGTTGAACCCGGAGGCGCAGTCCTCGGGCCTCCAGCGGTCGTTCGGGTCGATCGCGGAGGCCGTCTGGCAGGTGGTCATCTCCGGCGTGAACATCATGACGCCGTTGGCGTTGGCGGCGTGGCCGTCGGCCTCGCCGTTGGTCGTGTACAGCTCGGAGGAGAGCTGCGGGTGGTAGCCGGGCACCGCCGGGTGCTCCGGGGTTCCCGCGAGCGCCTTGTAGGCGACGTCGTCGGGGGTCGGGGTGGCGACCTGCCAGCCGACTCCGTAGAGCAGCAGCTCGGAGGCCGAGTGGTAGTTGATGGCGTACCGGAAGCCGATCCGCTTCTCGAAGGCGTCGAGCGCGACGGTCTCGGGCTCGGACTGCGCCCGGGGGCCGCGGTAGGTCTCGCTGGAGAGGTTCGGCGAGGAACCCTCGTTGTCCCAGCCCCACTTGTAGGCGAAGTTGCGGTTCAGGTCGACCCCGTCCACCGCGGTGATCTTTCCGTCGCCGTTGTTGTCGCGGAGGTTCTTGCGCCACAGCCGGGCGTTGTCGGAGGTGAAGGTGTAGTCGTACCCGTCGGGGTTGGCGGAGAGCAGGAACCACAGCTCGGTGGAGTCCACCAGCTTGGTGATCCGGGCGTCCTTGCCGTAGCCGTCCAGGGTGTGGTGCATCAGCCGGCGGGTCATCTCGGGGGTGATCCACTCGCGGGCGTGCTGGTTGGACATGTAGAGCACGGACGGCTTGTCGCCGTCGCGGGTCCTGCCGGCGTCCTTGGTGACCTTGAGGGCGAGGATGTCCTTGCCCTGGACGGTCTTGCCGATGGAGACGACCTTGGTCAGGCCGGGGTTCTCCCGCGCGGTCCGCAGGATCTCCTCCTGGAGGCCGCCCTTGCCGCTGTAGGGGCGGAAGACGCCGTCCCCGGCGGCCTTGGTGCGGGCCAGACCCTGGGCGGAGACCTTGCGCTCGGCGAGCCTGACGCCCTGGGCGGCGAGCCCGCGGGCCTGGTCCCCGGTGAGGAAGAGCTCGACCTTCGCGGTACCGCTGGCGGGCGGCCGCTCGGCGAGCTCGTGGGCGTCCTGGCCGGTGGCGAGGACCAGCGGGACCTGGTCGCGGGTGATGTCGGCGTCGTAGACGCGTACCTCGTCGGCTCCGGGGGCGGTGCCGGACGCGGGCTGTGCCTGGGCTGCCGCGGGCAGTGCGGCCAGTGTGGTTCCGATGACGAGTGCGCTTGCCGCGAGGATCGTTCTCGCGCGTTGCCTCATGTGCCCCCCTGGGCGTCGTGAGCCACGAAAGCGTTCGGGGGCCAGGCTCACGATCGGGCGACGCGCCTGTCAATGGGGCGTACCGGCCCGCCGGTCGGGAATCGGCCTCACGGCCCCGCCCGGCCCCGCCGCGGAGGGCGGGGCGGGGTGCGGCACCGCGCTGCGGCACCGCACCCGGCCCCTCCCCCGGCAGGAGGGGGCTCAGCCGGCCATGTTGTCGGCCAGTTCCTCGCTGAGGTCGAGGTTGGACTCGGTGCCGGGGATGCCGAGGTCCTGCGCCCGCTTGTCGGCCATCGCCAGCAGGCGGCGGATCCGGCCCGCGACGGCGTCCTTGGTCAGCGGCGGGTCGGCGAGCGCGCCCAGCTCCTCCAGGGAGGCCTGCTTGTGCTCCATGCGCAGCCGGCCGGCCGCGGCGAGGTGCTCGGGCACCTCCTCGCCGAGGATCTCCAGGGCGCGCTGCACCCGGGCTCCGGCGGCCACCGCGGCCCGCGCCGAGCGGCGCAGGTTGGCGTCGTCGAAGTTGGCGAGGCGGTTGGCGGTGGCGCGCACCTCGCGCCGCATCCGCCGCTCCTCCCAGGCCAGCACCGACTCGTGCGCGCCGAGGCGGGTCAGCAGGGCGCCGATCGCGTCGCCGTCGCGGACGACGACCCGGTCGACGCCGCGCACCTCGCGCGCCTTGGCGGCGATGGAGAGCCGCCGGGCGGCGCCCACCAGGGCCAGGGCTGCCTCGGGGCCGGGGCAGGTGACCTCCAGGGAGGAGGACCGGCCCGGCTCGGTGAGGGAGCCGTGGGCCAGGAAGGCACCGCGCCAGGCCGCCTCGGCGTCACAGGTCGCCCCGGAGACCACCTGCGGGGGGAGCCCGCGGATGGGGCGGCCCCGGCCGTCGACGAGGCCGGTCTGGCGGGCCAGCTGGTCCCCGCCGGCGACGACCCGTACGACGAAGCGGCTGCCGCGGCGCAGTCCGCCCGGGGCCATGACCACCAGGTCGGAGGAGTGGCCGAAGATCTCCAGGATGTCCTTGCGCAGCCGGCGGGCGGCGATCCCCGTGTCCAGCTCCGCCTCGATGACGATCCGGCCGCTCACCAGGTGGAGTCCGCCCGCGAACCGAAGGATCGCCGAGACCTCCGCCTTCCTGCAGCAGGTCCGGGTGACGGGGAGGCGGGAGATCTCATCCTTCACCGCAGGCGTCATCGCCATGGGCCGATCCTTCCATGCATCCGAAAAATACGGTCGTACGCGGCGGCCAGCAGCTCCGGGTCGTGCTTCGGAGAGCCGTCCTGCCTGGCCACCGGCGCCAGCTCGACCGCCGCACCGAACCGCTTCGCGGCATCGGCGAGGGACTCGCGGTCGGGCACGGCGGCCTCGTCGGCCAGCACCACGTCCAGGGCGAGTTTAGGGGCGTGTCGGGCCAAAACCTCCAAATGACGCTGCGGAGAGAAGCCCTCTGTTTCGCCCGGCTGCGGGGCGAGGTTCAACGAGAGGACCTTGCGGGCCTTCGTCGCCGCCAGCGCGTCGAGCAGCTCCGGCACCAGTAGGTGCGGGATGACGGAGGAGAACCAGGACCCCGGACCGAGCACCACCCAGTCGGCGTCGAGCACGGCGGCGACGGCCTCCGGCACGGCCGGCGGGTCGCCCGGGACAACCTGGACGGAGAGCACCTCGCCCGGGGTCAGGGCCACGGTGGCCTGCCCCCGGACGGTGTCCACCTCGTCCGGGCGCGCCGGATCGTGCCCCTTGACCAGGGCCTGGAGCTCCAGCGGCACGGCCGACATCGGCAGCACCCGGCCCTGGGCCCCGAGCAGCTTTCCGACCAGGTCGAGGGCCTGTACGGGGTCGCCGAGCTGTTCCCACAGGGCGACGATCAGCAGGTTGCCGACGGCGTGCCCGTGCAGGTCGCCCTGGGACTGGAAGCGGTGCTGGATGACCCGGGCCCAGGTCTGGCCCCAGTCGTCGTCCCCGCACAGCGCGGCCAGCGCCTTGCGCAGGTCGCCGGGCGGCAGCACGCTCAGCTCCTCGCGGAGCCGTCCGCTGGAGCCGCCGTCGTCGGCGACGGTGACCACCGCGGTGAGCTCCCCGGTGATCCGGCGCAGGGCGGCGAGGGAGGCCGACAGGCCCATGCCGCCGCCGAGGGCGACGACCTTGGGCGCGACCACCCTGGCCGCCCCGCGGCGGCCGGCGCGGCCCGCGCCGTCCTCGCCCCTGCCGGGGGTCAGACGGCGCAGGCGGCGCAGCCGCAGGGTCCGTCCGGTCACTCGCGCCCCATGTCCCGGTGCACGACGACGGTCTCGACTCCCTCGGAGGCGAGACGGGCGGCGAGCTTCTCGGACATGGCGACGGAGCGGTGCTTGCCGCCGGTACAGCCGACCGCGATGGTCACGTACCGCTTGCCCTCGCGGCGGTAGCCGGCGGCGATCAGCTGGAGGAGCTCGGTGTAGCGGTCGAGGAACTCCTTGGCGCCGGGCTGGCTGAAGACGTAGCCCGACACCTCCTCGTTGAGCCCGGTGAAGGGGCGCAGCTCGGGGACCCAGTGCGGGTTGGGGATGAAGCGGCAGTCGACGACCAGGTCGGCGTCGACGGGCAGGCCGTACTTGAAGCCGAAGGACATCACGGTGGCCCGCAGCTCGGGCTCCTCGTCCCCCGCGAACTGGGCGTCCATCTTGGCGCGCAGTTCGTGCACGTTCAGGCTGGAGGTGTCGATGACCAGGTCGGCGTCGCCGCGCAGCTCGCGCAGCAGGTCGCGCTCGGCGGCGATGCCGTCGACGATGCGGCCGTCGCCCTGGAGGGGGTGCGGGCGGCGGACCGACTCGAAACGGCGGACGAGCGCGTCGTCGGAGGACTCCAGGAAGACGATGCGCCGGGTGACCCCGCGGGCCTCCAGGTCGGCGAGGGACTCGCGCAGGGCGTCGAAGAACTGGCGGCCGCGGACGTCGACGACGACGGCGATCCGCGCCACGTTGCCCTGGGACCGGGCGCCGAGCTCCACCATGGTGGGGATCAGCGCGGGCGGCAGGTTGTCGACGACGAACCAGCCGAGGTCCTCCAGGCACTTGGCCGCCGTGCTGCGGCCGGCTCCGGACATACCGGAGATGATCACCAGCTCGGGGATGGCCCCCTCGGCGTTGTCGCCGGGCTCAGCTGTCGTGCCCGTACTCACCTGTGCTCCGTCTCGGTCGTGCTCGGTCTCGTGCTCGGTCATTGCTCGGTCCCCCGTTCGGACGCGGTCCCCGCCGGCGCGGGGGCCTCGTCCTCAATGATCTCTCCTGTCGCCGTGTTGACGGCAGGACCGGCGGGAACCGCCTGGGCGAGGGCCGCGGCCACGGTCTCGGCCGTCTTGCGGCCTATCCCCGGCACCTCGCAGATCTGGTCGATTGTCGCCTGTCTCAGCTTCTTCACCGAACCGAAGTGCTTCACGAGGGCCTGCCTGCGGCTCTCGCCGAGGCCGGGCACCTCGTCCAGGGGGCCCGCCTTCAGGCGCTTTCCGCGCTTGCTGCGCTGGTACTGGATGGCGAAGCGGTGGGCTTCGTCACGTACGCGCTGGAGCAGGTACAGGCCCTCGCTGGTGCGGGGCAGGACGACGGGGTCGTCCTCGCCGGGCAGCCAGACCTCCTCCAGCCGCTTGGCGAGGCCGCACACGGCGACGTCGTCGACGCCGAGCTCGTCCAGCGCCCGCCGGGCCGCCGCCACCTGCGGCTGCCCCCCGTCGACCACGACGAGCTGCGGCGGGTAGGCGAACCGCTTGGGGCGCCCGTCGTCCTCGGGCTCGCCGTCCTCGGGGGACCACTCCCCCGTCTTGAGCTTCTCCTGGAGGTAGCGCCGGAACCGGCGCGAGACGACCTCGTGCATGGACCGGACGTCGTCCTGCCCCTCGAAGCCCTTGATCTGGAACCTGCGGTACTCGCTCTTCCGGGGGAGCCCGTCCTCGAAGACGACCATGGAGGCGACGACGTCCTCCCCTTGCAGGTGGGAGATGTCGAAGCACTCGATGCGCAGGGGCGCGCCGTCCAGCTCCAGGGCCTCGGCGATCTCCTCCAGGGCCCGGGAGCGGGTGGTGAGGTCGCTGGCGCGCTTGGTCTTGTGCAGGGCGAGGGACTGCTGGGCGTTGCGGTGGACGGTCTCCATCAGGGACTTCTTGTCGCCGCGCTGCGGGACGCGCAGGCTGACCTGCGAGCCGCGCCGCCCGGCGAGCCACTGCCCCAGCGCGGCCGCGTCCTCGGGCACCACCGGGACGAGGACCTCCTTGGGCACGCTCTCGCCGCTCTCCTCGCCGTACAGCTGCTGGAGGGCGTGCTCGACGAGCCCGGCGGTGTCGACGGCCTCGACCTTGTCGGTGACCCAGCCGCGCTGGCCGCGGACCCGGCCGCCGCGCACGTGGAAGATCTGCACGGCCGCTTCGAGCTCGTCCTCGGCGACGGCGATCAGGTCGGCGTCGGTGGCGTCGGCGAGGACGACGGCGTTCTTCTCCATGGCCCGGCGCAGGGCCCCTATGTCGTCGCGCAGCCGGGCGGCCTTCTCGTACTCCATCTCCTCGGCCGCCGCGTGCATCTCCTTCTCCAGCCGGGAGAGGTAGGCGCCGGTGCGGCCGGCCATGAAGTCGCAGAACTCCTCGGCGAGTTCGCGGTGGTCCTCGGGGCTGATCCGGCCGACGCAGGGCGCCGAGCACTTGCCGATGTAGCCGAGCAGGCAGGGCCGCCCGATCTGGGCGGACCGCTTGAACACCCCGGCGGAGCAGGTCCGCACGGGGAACACGCGCAGCATGAGGTCGACGGTCTCGCGGATCGCCCAGGCGTGCCCGTACGGCCCGAAGTACCGCACGCCCTTCTTCTTGGGTCCCCGCATGACCTGCACGCGCGGGAACTGCTCGTTCAGGGTGACCGCGAGGGAGGGGTAGCTCTTGTCGTCCCGGTACTTGACGTTGAACCGGGGGTCGAACTCCTTGATCCAGGAGTACTCCAGCTGGAGCGCCTCGACCTCGGTGGAGACGACGGTCCACTCGACCGAGGCGGCGGTGGTGACCATCGTGGCGGTCCGGGGGTGCAGGCCGGCGAGGTCCTGGAAGTAGCTGGCCAGTCGCTGGCGCAGGCTCTTGGCCTTCCCGACGTAGATCACCCGGCGGTGCGCGTCGCGGAACTTGTAGACCCCAGGGGAGTCGGGGATCTCCCCGGGCTTGGGGCGGTAGCTGGAAGGGTCGGCCATGCCAACCACCCTACTGGCGCCTTACGACAACGAACCGCACCGCCGCCCGGCTTCCCGCTGCGCGGGGCGGCTACAGCCCCGTCGGCGTCCGGGGCGGGGGCGCGGTGGCGCCGTGTGCAGCCGCACCGGCGGTCGGGGTGGGAACG
This sequence comes from Streptomyces racemochromogenes, assembly GCF_044129415.1. Lineage (GTDB taxonomy): Bacteria > Actinomycetota > Actinomycetes > Streptomycetales > Streptomycetaceae > Streptomyces > Streptomyces racemochromogenes_A. The sequence goes on along the minus strand of NZ_JBBDHD010000061.1, from coordinate 157 downwards.
GAGGACGGGCCGGTGGGGGACGAGCCCCGCAGGGTCCGGCCCCCCCCCCCCCCCCCGGCCCGCCCCCCCCGCGCGGGCCCCGGGTCAAGGCGCTACCTTTAAAAAAAAAAACACAACCCAAAAAACCATATGCCATAGAGGTTTCCTCCGTTATCTT
>NZ_JBBDHD010000060.1:0-42925 GCF_044129415.1 Streptomyces racemochromogenes | reverse complement strand
AAAACCCCCCCCCGCCCGCCCCCCCACCCCCCCCGCCCCCCCCCCCCCCCGCGGGCGGCCCCCGGGGGGGGGGGGGCCCCCCCCGCTTTCGTGTTCTCTCCCCGCCCCGCCCATTCTCCGTTTCCGCCTCAAACGCCGGCGGGGCTGATGTCAGCCCGGCCCCGCGCAGCGGAAACGGGCCGGGCCCGGGTCCCCCTCAGGGGAACCGGGCCCGGCCCGTAGAGACTGCCGACGGCTACGTCAGTTGTCGTCCTCGTCGATCAGGAAGCCCCGCATGGGCGACGGCGCCTGCTGCATCGGCTGCGGAGCAGCCGGCCGCACCGGAGCCATCGGCTGCGTCATCGCCGGGGACATCTGCTGCTGGCCACCGTAGGACGGCGCACCGCTCATCGGGGAGGGGCCGCCCATCGGCGAGGGGCCGCCCATCGGGGACGGACCGCCCATGCCCATCGCACCGGCCGGAGCCATCGACGGGGACGGCGACGGCGGCAGGGCCGGGCCGGCCGGGGTGCGCGGCGGGGCCAGGGAGTCGTCGGCCTGGGTCTCCAGCTGGCGCAGCTGCGACTCCAGGTAGGACTTCAGACGCGTGCGGTACTCGCGCTCGAAGCCCCGAAGGTCCTCGACCTTGCGCTCCAGCGTGGCGCGGGCGGACTCCAGGGAGCCCATCGCGACGCGGTGCTTCTCCTGGGCGTCCCGCTCCAGGGCGTCGGCCTTGGCGCGGGCGTCCCGCTCCAGGCCCTCGGCGCGCGAACGGGCCTCGCCGACGATCTTGTTGGCCTCGGAGCGGGCCTCCGCGATCGCCTGGTCGGCGGTCTGCTGCGCGAGCGACAGGACGCGTGCGGCGCTGTCGCCGCCGGGGCCCTGCTGCGGGAGCTGCGGCTGCTGCATGGGCTGCATCTGCTGGCCCATCTGCTGCATCTGCTGACCCATGGGCTGCATCTGCTGGCCCATGGGCTGGCCGAGCTGGTTCTGGCCGCCCATGGACTGCTGCTGCATCTGCTGCGGCATGGGCTGCTGGCCCATCTGCTGCTGCGGCGCCATCGGGTGCTGGCCGCCCATGGACTGCTGCTGCTGCATGGGGCCGCCCATCGGGCCCGGACCCTGCGGTCCGTGTCCGCCGGGACCCGGAGGCAGCTGGGGCTGGCCGCCCGGCAGCTGCGGCGGGCCCATCTGCGGCTGCTGCTGCTGCGGCGGGCCGGATATGGCCGCCGGCACGGGGGCGCCCGGGCCTCGCTGGTCCTGGGGTTCCGGCTTGCGCATGTTGGCCTGCTGCTGGCTCTGCGCGGCGGCACGCGTGGCGGCGGCCAGCTTCGCGCGCAGGTCCTCGTTCTCGCGCAGCAGGCGCGTCAGCTCGGCTTCGACCTCGTCGAGGAAGGCATCGACCTCGTCCTCGTCATAGCCTTCTCGCAGGCGGACGGTCGTGAACTGCTTGTTCCGCACGTCCTCGGGAGTCAGCGGCATGTCTTCTTCACCTCTACGTAGTCGTCGGCAGTCGGCAGGACCGTATCGGGACTGTCCCCGCAGGCGCGGGGGAGCTCATCGTTCACACGCTTCTCGCAGCGGTGCTCACGAAGCTGATGAGGATGTAAACGATGATCATCAGAACGAAGAAGGACAGGTCGAGCGCCACGCCCCCGAGACGCAACGGCGGGATGAACCGCCGAAGGAGTTTGAGCGGTGGATCGGTGACAGTGTAGGTGGCCTCCAGAACGACCACCATCGCCTTGCCGGGTGCCCATGAACGTGCGAACTGGAACACGTAGTCCATGACCAGTCGGAAGATCAGCACGATGAGGAAGCACATCAGCGCGATGTAGACCACCTGCAGTGCGACGCCCATCCCGCGCTTCCCTCTCCCCTGCTCCCGCTCTGTACCCGGCCCCGTATCTGACGGATCGGTCTAGCTTTGGTTGAAGAACCCGCCCTCCGCGATGCGGGCCTTGTCCTCCGCCGTGACATCGACGTTAGCAGGCGACAGCAGGAACACCTTCTGTGTCACGCGTTCAATACTGCCGTGCAGACCGAAGACGAGACCGGCCGCGAAGTCGACCAGACGCTTCGCGTCGGTGTCGTCCATCTCCGTGAGATTCATGATCACCGGGGTGCCCTCACGGAAGTGTTCCCCGATGGTACGGGCCTCGTTGTAGGTCCGGGGGTGCAGCGTCGTGATGCGGTACGGCTCCCGCTCGGAGACGACCTTGGGCATGATCACGGGGGCGTTCTTCTCCAGGTTGGTGCGGTCAGGTGTGATGGATGCCACGGGGGCAATTCGCGCAGGACGTCCGTTTTCTGACGGAATTGGGAGGGGTTCGCGCGGCGCCGGCGGCTGCACCGCTCGTACCGGTTCGTCCGTTACGGGCGATTGGTGCACGGGCTGCTGACGCCGCTCCCTCTCCCGGGGGCGCTCGGGCTCCGGCTCGGGCTCGAATTCGTCGTCGGGGTCGTACCCCGGGTTGTCGTACCGGTCGTCCTCCACGAGGCCGAGGTAGACCGCCATCTTGCGCATCGCGCCGGCCATTCTCCGAGTCCTCCGCTCTGTGGTGGATCGCCCTGTCGCAGGTGTCGCTGTGTCACCAAAGTCACCAACTGCCCGCGATCCACGTGGTCTGTCCGCTCATCTGCGGAAATGACCATATTTTCTGCTGTGGTCCGACTTTCTTCGCGACGTTACCCGAGCCGGGGTCTCGCGCCGAGTACCGCAGTGCCGACGCGTACATGTGTCGCACCGGCCATGACGGCCTGTTCCAGGTCGGCGCTCATTCCCGCCGACACCATCGTGGCAGCCGGATGGTCCGCGCGCAGGCCGGATGACAATTCCATCATCCGCTCGAAGGCCGCCTGTTCGCGCCCCGCGTAGCGCCCGGAGAGAGGGGCGACGGTCATGAGACCGTCGATCCGCAGCCCCGGGGCGCCGGCGACGAGATCCGCCAACTCCGCCATCTGCTCGGGCGCGGCACCGCCCCGGCTCCCGCGCTCCCCCGACTCGGCGTCGAGGGCGATCTGCACGAGGCAGCCGATCTCGCGCCCCCGGGCCACCGCCGCCGCCGAGAGCGCCGTGACGAGCCTCGGCCGGTCGACCGACTGCACCACGTGCGCGTATCCCGCCACGGAACGGACCTTGTTCGTCTGCAACTGGCCCACGAAGTGCCAGTTCAACGACAGATCCGCGCAGGCCGCCGCCTTGGGGGCGGCGTCCTGGTCACGATTTTCCGCCACATGACGGACGCCCAGGTCCGCCAGCAGACGTACGTCGGTCGCCGGGTAGGTCTTGGTGACCACGATGAGGGTCACCTCTTCCCGCTTCCGGCCCGCCGCCGCGCAGGCGGACGCGATCCGCTCCTCCACCCGCGCGAGGTTCTCGGCGAGCTCGGACTTACGATCCGTCATGAGTCAGTCCAACCAGACATATCCGGCAAGCCGCCCGGTCACCCGGTCGCGGCGGTACGAGAAGTGGTCCCGCGACTCCAGTGTGCAGACCGGCGAACGCCGGCCGTGCGCCACCCCCGCCTCGGCGAGCTGCGCGTGCACCCCGGCGACCACGTCCACGGCCGGCGTCCCCCAGCTGGTCTCGGCCCACGCGGCCGGCACCACCCCCGCGACCGCCTCCCGCATCTCGGCCGGCACCTCGTAGCAGCGCCCGCAGACGGCGGGTCCGGTACGGGCGACGATCCGTGCCGGGTCGGCACCGAGGGCGACCATCGCCTCGACGGCGGCCGGTACCACCCCGGCGACCAGCCCGGGCCGCCCGGCGTGGGCGGCCCCGGCGACCCCGGCCACGGGGTCGGCCAGCAGCACGGGCGTGCAGTCGGCGGTGAGCACGGCGAGGGCGAGCCCCCGACGGGCGGTCACCACCGCGTCCACCGAGGGGATGTCCGCGTCGGAGCCCCAGGGCCCGTCGACCACGGCCACGTCCCGCCCGTGCACCTGGTTCATCCAGACCACGAGGTCCGGGTCGATGCCCAGCTCCTTCGCGGCGGCGGCCCGGTTCGCGCGAACGGCGGCCGGGTCGTCGCCGACCGCGCCGCCGAGATTGAGCTCCTCGTACGGAACGGCGCTCACCCCGCCCCACCGGTCGGTGAAGGCGAAATGGGCGCCGCTCTCGTGATGCTGCTCCAGCGTCACTTCAAGAAGTCCGGAACGTCCAGCTCTTCGGCCGGGCTGTCCTGGTAGGGCCGGGCCGTCGGGACCTGCGGCGGGGCGGGAGCGGCCTCGACCGGGATCTCGACCGGGGCCGGGGGCTCCTCGCGGGGGGCCACGGTGCCGAGTCCGCCGAAGGCCGGACGGACCGGCTCGGGCGCGCGGACCGGCGCGGGGGCCGGCTCCTCACGCTTGGAGGACGCGGCGCCGATGACGTTGTCCCGGCGGGCCGGGGGCTGGCCGCCGTCGAAGCCGGCCGCGATGACCGTGACGCGGACCTCGTCGCCCAGGGCGTCGTCGATGACGGCGCCGAAGATGATGTTCGCCTCGGGGTGCGCGGCCTCGCTGACCAGCTGCGCGGCCTCGTTGATCTCGAAGAGACCGAGGTCCGAGCCGCCGGAGATGGAGAGCAGCACGCCGCGGGCGCCGTCGATGGACGCCTCCAGCAGCGGCGAGGAGATCGCCATCTCGGCCGCGGCCACGGCGCGGTCGTCGCCGCGGGCGGAGCCGATGCCCATCAGGGCCGAGCCGGCCTCGGACATCACGGACTTGACGTCGGCGAAGTCGAGGTTGATCAGGCCCGGGGTGGTGATGAGGTCGGTGATGCCCTGGACGCCGCTGAGCAGGACCTGGTCGGCCGACTTGAAGGCGTCGAGCACCGAGACCTGGCGGTCCGAGATGGACAGCAGGCGGTCGTTGGGGATGACGATGAGGGTGTCGACCTCTTCGCGGAGCTCGGCGATGCCGTCCTCCGCCTGGTTCGCGCGGCGCCGGCCCTCGAAGGTGAACGGGCGGGTGACCACGCCGATCGTCAGGGCGCCGAGCGAGCGCGCGATGTTGGCGACGACGGGCGCGCCGCCCGTGCCGGTGCCGCCGCCCTCGCCGGCGGTGACGAAGACCATGTCGGCCCCCTTGAGGACCTCCTCGATCTCCTCGCGGTGGTCCTCTGCCGCCTTGCGGCCGACGGCCGGGTTGGCTCCGGCGCCGAGGCCCCGGGTGAGTTCACGGCCGACGTCGAGCTTGACGTCGGCGTCGCTCATCAACAGCGCCTGCGCGTCCGTGTTGATGGCGATGAACTCGACGCCCTTGAGACCGACCTCGATCATTCGGTTGATGGCATTGACACCACCGCCGCCGACACCGATGACCTTGATGACTGCGAGGTAGTTCTGCGGTGCTGCCACGTCGAAGGCCTCTCGCCTCGATTACGTGTCGCCGCCTCGCGGGTCTGCGGTGCGACGACTGATGCCGAAATGTGGGACGGTCCGTACGCGCCGACCCGAACCCTAACCCTGAAGTTTAGGGTTAGGGGTGTGTCTGTTCCCTGGACTCTTCCGAACAGGACACTAAGTCGACAAGTAGCGCGTGTTCAACGAACACGCCGAACCTCCCGTTTTTCTTTTCACCCTATGTGATCACCCGTATCGGTGGCCAACCAGGGTGCGTCGGCCGTCGATCCGACGTCAACTCCCGGACACCGCCGGAGCGGTGGGGACGCTCACGTCGAAGTGGTCGGCCTTGGGCGCGGCCTTCAGCAGGGCGGTCAACGCGCGGCCTTTGGCCTCCCCCAGTTCACCGCTGCCCCACACCACCGAACGGCCCTTCGTCAGCTCCAGGACGACCGAGTCGAACGACCGCACCCTGACCTGCAACGTCTCCTTCGCGACTGCGTCGGGAAGGCTTCCCGCGATGCCCACCGCCTCCTTCAGCAACCGCTCCTCGTCGAAGCGGCGGGCGCTCGGTGAGCGGTCCGCGGCCATTTCGAGGAGCGGAACGCCGACGGGTGCTTTCGCAACGGTGTCGAACCGCACGCCGCCCGCGTCCACTTCGATGAAGTCCGTGCCCTTTTTGATGAGCAGGACGGGTTTGCGTTCCGTCACTTTCAGCCCGATCCCGTGCGGCCAGGCCCGCACCACATCGACCGAATCGATGCGGGGCAGCCGGGCGCGCACCCGCTCGGCGATCTCGTCGGTGTCCACGCCGACCAGGGGCGCGCCGACTGGCACGGCCGCGGCGGAGAGGACCTGCTCGGGGGTGAGCACCTCGGTGCCGGAGGCCGTGACCTTCTCGACGCGCAGCCAGGAGGAGCCGTAGAGGGCCCAGGTGCCGCCCCCGGCGAGGAGCGCCGCGGCGGCGAGGGTCGCCAACAGCCGGACCCGGCGCGGTCTCCCGCCGCCGGACCCGCGCGGGCCGGCGCCCTTGGGCGACTTGGGCGGCCGGGGCGGCTTGGGCGTGCCCGCGCCCTTGCCGCCGCCGCCCGCCCGGCCGGACGGTCCGCGTCGTGCCGTCGTCGCTCCGGCCACTCCTGCGCCTCCTGGGTCAGCGGTTACCCGCGTGCGGCCGCGATCGCCTCGTGGACGAGGCCGACGAGGAGTTCGTCGGCGTCCCGCCGGCCGAACTCGGCGGCGGCGCGGGACATCTCGTACAGGCGGTGCGGGTCGGACAGCACCGGGAGGACCTGGCCGAGCACCCAGTCGGGCGTCAGTTCCGCGTCGTCGACGAGGAGGCCGCCGCCGGCCTTGACCACCGGCTGGGCGTTGAGCCGCTGTTCGCCGTTGCCGATGGGCAGCGGTACGTAGGCGGCCGGCAGTCCGACGGCGGAGAGTTCGGCGACGGTCATCGCGCCCGCGCGGCACAGCATCATGTCGGCGGCGGCGTACGCGAGGTCCATCCGGTCCAGGTACGGTACCGGCACATAGGGCGGCATCCCGGGCATGTTGTCGACACGCGGCAGTTCGTTCTTCGGGCCGACGGCGTGCAGGATCTGGATCCCGGAGCGCTGGAGGTTCGGCGCGACCTGCTGGATGGTCTCGTTGAGGCGGCGCGCGCCCTGTGAGCCGCCGGAGACGAGCAGCGTCGGCAGGTTGGGGTCCAGGCCGAAGGCGGCCCGCGCCTCGGGGCGGACGGCGGCGCGGTCGAGGGTGGAGATGGAGCGGCGCAGCGGGATGCCCACGTAGCGGGCCCCCCGCAGCTTGCTGTCGGGGGTGGAGACGGCGACGGCGTGCGCGTAGCGGGAACCGATCTTGTTGGCCAGTCCGGGCCGGGCGTTCGCCTCGTGGACGATGATCGGCACCCCGAGCCGTTTGGCGGCCAGGTAGCCGGGCAGGGCCACGTAGCCGCCGAAGCCGACGACCACGTCGGCCTTGGTGCGCACGAGGATCTCCTCGGCCGCCTTGATGGTGCCGCGCAGCCGTCCGGGGACGGTGATCAGCTCCGGTGTGGGTTTGCGGGGCAGCGGCACGGCGGGGATGAGCCCCAGTTCGTAGCCGCGTTCCGGCACGAGGCGGGTCTCCAGGCCGCGTTCCGTGCCGAGGGCGGTGATGCCCACGGTCGGGTCCTGCCTGCGCAGGGCGTCCGCGAGGGCGAGCGCCGGCTCGATGTGGCCGGCGGTCCCCCCACCGGCGAGTACGACATGCACCGAAATTCACCGCTCTCCGGACGGACGCCTCTTGACGCGCCGTCTCATCGACTTCCATATCGGCCCGCTCCGCTTCCAGCCGGCACCCGGCCGTCGCATCGCGAGCGCCGCGCGCGCCGCCGGCTCCTCCCGCGCGAACGCGATGAGCAGTCCGACCGCGAACATGGTCGGCAGCAGGGCGGACCCCCCGTAGGAGAACAGCGGGAGGGGCACCCCTGCGATCGGCAGCAGACCGAGCACCGCACCGATGTTGATCACGGCCTGGGCCGTGATCCAGGTGGTCACGCCTCCCGCGGCATACCGTACGAAGGAGTCCTCCGTGCGTCCGGCCACGCGGATACCCGCATAGCCTAGAGCCGCGAACAGGGCGAGCACCGACAGCGTCCCCGCCAGGCCCAGTTCCTCACCGGTGATGGCAAAGATGAAGTCGGTATGGGCTTCGGGCAGTTGCCCCCATTTTTCCACACTCGCACCAAGACCGGAACCGAACCATCCGCCGGACGCGAGGGCGTAGATGCCGTGTACGGCCTGCCAGCAGAGGTCGTTCTTGCCGGGGTCGGTCGCCCCGATGCAGGCGAGCCGGTCCATGCGGTGCGGGCTGGTCTTGATGAGCAGTGCGACGATCACACCCGCGAAGGCCAGCACGCCGGCGAACATCCGCGTCGGCGCCCCGGCGAGCCACAACAGGCCGAACAGGACCGCTCCGAGGATCATCGCGGTGCCCATGTCCCCGCCCAGCATGATCAGCCCGAGCAGCAGGAAGGCGACCGGGACCAGCGGCACCAGCAGGTGCTTCCACTGGGTCAGCAGGCCCTTGTCGCCCTTGCGGGCCAGCAGGTCGGCGCCCCACAGGATCAGCGCCAGCTTTCCGAACTCGCTGGGCTGGAGCATGAACGGGCCGCCCAGGGAGATCCAGTTCTGGTTGCCGTTGATGGAGACCCCTATCCCGGGGACCTGGACCAGGACCATCAGGAACAGGGTGCCGGCGAGCACCGGATAGGACAGGGCGCGGTGCAGTTTGACCGGCATGCGGGAGGCGGCGAACAGCAGGACGCCGCCGATGGCGGCGGCCAGGAACTGTTTCTTGAAGAAGTAGGCGTCGCCCAGGCCCAGCTGGAGGGCCTTGATCATGGACGCCGAATAGACCATCACCAGGCCGAGCACGGTGATCAGCAGCGAGCTGCCGAAAATCAGGTAATACGCCGTAAGCGGGCGGTCCCAGGCCTTCGTCACCTGCCGCCGCGCACGCCGCAGCCGCTCCAGGGGCCCGCCCCGCCCGGGCCGCTTGGCCCCGGCCGCGGGACGTCGGCGGCCCTGCGCCTTGACGGCGGAGGGCCGCCGTCCCGGCAGCATCTGTTTGGCCGGCATCTGTGATCTTCCCCTCCACTCGTACGAGGCGAGCAGCCGGCCGGAGGGAACCTGTCGGGCGCCCTCGGCTAGGCCGTGTCCGCGGCGCTCCCGGAGGCGAGTTCGCGCACCGCGCGGGCGAACGCGTCGCCCCGCTCGTTGTAGTTCGCGAACATGTCCATCGAGGCGCAGGCCGGCGCCAGCAGGACGGTGTCTCCGGGTTCCGCGAGCCGGGCCGCTTCCCGGACCGCTGCGAGCATCGCCCCAGTGTCGGTCCGTTCGAGGTCGGTCACCGGGACCTCGGGCGCGTGTCGCGCCAGCGCCTCGGCGATCAGCGCCCGGTCGGCGCCCATGAGCACCACGGCCCGCAGCCGCTTCGCGGACTTCCGCACCAGCTCGTCGAAGGTCGCGCCCTTGGCGAGGCCGCCGGCGATCCAGACGACCGGCTCGAAGGCCGCCAGGGAGGCCTCGGCCGCGTGGGTGTTGGTGGCCTTGGAGTCGTCGACGTAGCGGACCCCGTCGACCTCGTCCACGTACGCCACGCGGTGCGCGTCGGGGCGGAAGTCGCGCAGCCCGTCGCGCACGGCCCGCGGCTCGACGCCGAAGGCGCGGGCCAGGGCCGCCGCCGCGAGGGCGTTGGCGATGTTGTGCGGGGCGGGCGGGTTGACGTCGTCGACGTGGGCCAGCTCCTGCGCGTTCTTCTGCCGGTTCTGCACGAACGCCCGGTCGACGAGGATCCCGTCGACCACGCCGAGCATGGAGGGGCCGGGGGCGCCGAGGGTGAAGCCGATGGCCCGGCAGCCCTCCTCGACGTCGGCCTCCTCGACCAGCCGTTCGGTGGCGGGGTCGGCGACGTTGTAGACGCAGGCGATGGTGTTGCCCTCGTAGATCCTGCCCTTGTCGGCGGCGTACGCCTCCATGGAGCCGTGCCAGTCGAGGTGGTCCGGGGCCAGGTTGAGCACGGCCGCCGAGTGGGCGCGCACGGAGGGCGCCCAGTGCAGCTGGTAGCTGGAGAGCTCGACGGCGAGGACGTCGTACTGCTCCTCGCCGGTCACCACGTCGATGATGGGGGTGCCGATGTTGCCGACGGCGGCGGTCTTCAGACCGGCCGCCCGCAGGATCGAGGCCAGCATCTGGGTCGTGGTGGTCTTGCCGTTGGTGCCGGTGATCGCCAGCCACGGGGCCGGTTCCCGGCGGGGCTCGCCGGGTTCACCGGACGCCGCCGCACGCCGCTCGGCGCCGATCTCGCGCAGCTGCCAGGCGATCTCGACGTCGCCGACGACGTCCACGCCGGCCTTGGCGGCCGCCAGGAAGAGGGGGCTGTCGGGCTGCCAGCCCGGTGAGGTCACCACGAGGTCGGTGCCCTCGGGCAGCACCTCGCCGGCCCGCTCGCCGCTCTCCAGCCGGCCGAGGCGTACCTCGATGCCCAGCTCCGCGAGCTCGGCGGCCCGCGCACGGTGCGCGTCCCCGTCCCCGTTGTCGACGACGGTCACTACCGCGCCGAGGCCGGCCAGGGCGCGGGCGGCGCTGATGCCGCTCACGCCGAGGCCGGCGACGGTGATGTTCCGGTCCTGCCAGGGGGTCACTTGTCCGCTGCCCATCCCGCGTAGAAGAGGCCGAGACCCACGATCACGCACATGCCCTGGATGATCCAGAAGCGGACCACGACAAGGACTTCTGACCAGCCCTTGAGTTCGAAGTGGTGCTGGAGCGGGGCCATTCGGAAGACTCGCTTGCCGGTCAGCTTGAAGGAGCCGACCTGGATGACGACCGACATCGTGATGAGCACGAAGAGGCCGCCGAGGAGCGCCATCAGGAACTCCGTGCGGGAGCAGATGGCGAGACCCGCGAGCGCGCCGCCGAGCGCGAGCGAGCCGGTGTCGCCCATGAAGATCTTGGCGGGCGAGGTGTTCCACCACAGGAAGCCGAAGCAGGCTCCCATGAGGGCGGAGGCGACGACCGCGAGGTCCAGCGGGTCGCGGACCTCGAAGCAGGCGTTGGGGTTGGTCAGGGTCACCGCGTTGGCGCAGGACTCCTGGTGCTGCCAGACGCCGATGAAGGTGTAGGCGCCGAAGACCATCACGGCGGCGCCGGTGGCCAGGCCGTCCAGACCGTCCGTCAGGTTCACGCCGTTGGACATGGCCAGGATCATGAAGAGCGCCCAGACCACGAACAGCACCGGGCCGATGGCCCAGCCGAAGTCCGTGACGAACGACAGCTTCGTCGACGCCGGGGTCAGCCCGCGCGAGTCCTTGAACTGGAGCGCGAGCACGGCGAAGGCGATGCCGACGATCAGCTGGCCGGCCATCTTGGCCTTGGCCCGCAGACCGAGCGAACGCCGCTTGACGATCTTGATGTAGTCGTCGAGGTAGCCGACCAGGCCCATGCCCGCCATCAGGAACAGCACCAGCAGGCCCGAGAAGGAGGGCTCCTCGCCGGTGATGACCTTCGTCAGGGCGTAGGCGATGAGCGTGGCCAGGATGAAGGAGATACCGCCCATGGTGGGCGTGCCCTTCTTGCCCGCGTGGCCGCGGGGGCCGTCGTCGCGGATGAACTGGCCGTAGCCCTTGCGGGCCAGCAGCTTGATCAGCAGCGGGGTGCCGATGACGGTGAGGAACATGCCGATGACACCGGCGAACAGGATCTGCCTCATCGGCCGGCGACCTCGCCCTCGCCCTGGAGCAGCGCCAAGGCCACCCGCTCCAGACCGACCGACCTGGAAGCCTTCACCAGCACGACGTCCCCCGGGCGCAGTTCACTGCGCAACAGGTCGATCGCCGCCTGCGCGTCGGACACGAGCACCGACTCCTCACCCCACGAACCCTCGTTATATGCGCCCAGCTGCAGCCAGGACGCTTCCCTGCCCCCGACTGCCACGAGCCTGCTCACGTTGAGCCGGACGGCAAGCCGCCCCACCGCGTCGTGCTCGGCCAGCGACGCGTCACCGAGCTCGGCCATCGGACCGAGCACCGCCCACGTACGTCCCCCGCCCTCCTTGCCGGCGCCGCCCATCGCGGCCAGTGCCCGCAGGGCGGCCCGCATGGACTCGGGGTTCGCGTTGTAGGCGTCGTTGACGATCGTGACGCCGTCCGCCCGCTCGGTGACCTCCATGCGCCACCGGGACAGGGTGCCCGCCCCGGAGAGCGCGGTGGCGATCTCCTCGACTGACATGCCCAGGACATGGGCGACGGCGGCCGCGGCGAGCGCGTTCGACACGTGGTGCTCACCGTACAGGCGCAAGGTCACGTCGCTGCACCCGGTCGGTGTGTGGAGTGTGAAGGAGGGCTGTCCCGCCGGCGTCATCCGCACCTCGGTCGCGCGGACGTCCGCGTCCTCGGCCTCGCCGAACAGGACCGTACGGGCCTTCGTGCGGGCGGACATCGCGCGCACCAGCAGGTCGTCGGCGTTGAGGACGGCGACACCGCCCTCGGCCTCGGACGGCAGGGCCTCGACGAGCTCGCCCTTGGCCTGGGCGATGGCCTCGCGGCCGCCGAACTCGCCGATGTGGGCGGTGCCGACGTTCAGCACGAGGCCGATGCGCGGCGGGGTGAGCCCGGTCAGGTAGGCGATGTGCCCGATGCCGCGGGCGCCCATCTCCAGGACCAGGTGCCGGGTTTCGGCGGTGGCCTTCAGGGCCGTGAGCGGCAGGCCGATCTCGTTGTTGAGGGAGCCGGGCGTCCACACGGTGGGCGCGTGGTGCTGCAGCACCTGGGCGATCAGGTCCTTGGTGGAGGTCTTGCCGGCCGAGCCGGTCAGGGCGACCACGTCGGTGCCGAGACGGCCGACGACGGCCCGGGCGAGGGCGCCGAGCGCCCGCTCCACGTCGTCGACCACGATCGCGGGAACGCCGACCGGCCGGGCGGCCAGGACGGCGGCGGCGCCAGCGGCGACCGCGCGCGCGGCGTAGTCGTGGCCGTCGACGTGCTCGCCCGCGAAGGCCGCGAAGAGGCTGCCGGGCTCCACCTGGCGGGAGTCGATGACGACCGGGCCGCTGATGACCGCGGTGGGATCCGGTATGTCGTGGGGCCGCCCGCCGGTGATGTCGGCGATCTCGGCGAGGGAGAGGGCGATCACTGGTTCACCTCGGCCTGTCGGGCGCTGGGCTGCTGGTTCTCGATGGCCGCGCGGAGCACGGCGCGGTCGTCGAAGGGGCGTACGACCCCCGCGGTGTCCTGCCCCTGCTCGTGGCCCTTGCCCGCGACGAGGACGGTGTCGCCGGCCTCGGCGCGCGCGACGGCGGCGGCGATGGCCGCGGCCCGGTCGGCGTCGACCAGGACGGTGCCGCGTTCCTCGGCGGGGACGGAGACGGCGCCCTCGAACATCGCGGCGAGGATCTTCAGCGGGTCCTCGGAACGCGGGTTGTCGGAGGTCAGGACGGCGGTGTCGGCGTACCGGGCGGCCGCGGCGCCCATGGGGCCGCGCTTGGTGGTGTCGCGGTCGCCGCCGCAGCCGAGCACGATGTGCAGCCTGCCGGTGGTGACCTCGCGCAGGGCGCGCAGCACCGACTCGACGGCGTCCGTCTTGTGGGCGTAGTCGACGACGGCCAGGTACGGCTGTCCCGCGTCGACCCGCTCCAGCCGGCCCGGGACGCCGGGGACCGCGGCGACGCCGTCGGCGGCGGTCTGCGGGTCGATCCCGGCGGCGGCGAGGGTGACGACCGCGGCGACGGTGTTGGCGACGTTGAACGGGCCGGGCAGCGGGGCCTTGGCCCTTACGCGCTGTCCTTCCGGCCCGACCAGGGTCAGGGTGGAGTCCATGTGGCCGCTGACCACGTCCTCGGCGCGCCAGTCGGCGGACGGGTCGCCGGCGGCGGAGAAGGTGACGACCGGGATCGGCGACTCCTTGGCGAGGCGGCGGCCGTACTCGTCGTCCACGTTGACCACGCCCAGGCGGGCGCGGCGCTCGGTGAAGAGCTGCGCCTTGGCCTGGAAGTAGTCCTCCATGTCGGAGTGGAACTCCATGTGCTCCGGGCTGAGGTTGTTGAAGACGGCGACGTCGAAGACGCAGCCGTCGACCCGGCCCAGCACCAGGGCGTGGCTGGAGACCTCCATGGCGACGGCCTCGACGCCGCGTTCGCGCATCACGGCGAACAGGGCCTGGAGGTCGGTGGCCTCGGGCGTGGTGCGCTCGGACTTGATGCGCTCGTCGCCGATGCGCATCTCGACGGTGCCCACCAGGCCGGTGGTCCTGCCCGCCGCGCGCAGTCCGCCCTCGACGAGGTAGGCGGTGGTGGTCTTGCCGGAGGTGCCGGTGATGCCGAGCTGGAGCAGGGCTTCGCCGGGCCGGCCGTAGATCTGCGCGGCGAGTTCGCCCATGCGGCCGCGCGGGTCGGCGACGGCCAGGACGGGCAGGCCGGTGGCGGCGGCGCGTTCGGCGCCGTCCGGGTCGGTCAGCACGGCGGCGGCACCGAGGGCGGCCGCCTGGGCCGCGAAGTCGGCGCCGTGCAGCCGGGCGCCGGGCAGGGCCGCGTACAGGTCGCCGGGGCGCACGGCACGGGAGTCGTGCGTGATGCCGGTGATCTGAGCGGCGCCGGACTCGGGCAGACCCAGCAGGCCGGCCAGCTCGCCCAGGGGTGTCGGGCGGGCGGTCACGGGCCGGGGCGCTCCCGGCGGCGCTGCCGGGGCGTCTTTCTGGGCGGTTCTGGGCTGATCAGCGTGGGGCACGGCGGTGAGCGTACCGGGCGCGGCGGGCCGCTCGCGAAGCGAGGGCCCGTCCTGGGCGGCTTCGGCCGTCTGGTTCCCGGGTTTCGGGGTGATCGTTGTCACTGATGGAGCCTCACGCGTGGGTGGTGGGACGGTCGGTTCTCTGTCAGGGCTGCGGGCTGGGCTGCGCGGCGTTGGGGGCGGGGGCCGGCGGAGCGGACGCGTAGGTCACCGGGAGGCCGGCGGGGGCCGTTCCGGTGGGCGCGACCTGGAGGGTCTTGAGTGCGAACTCCATGACCGTCTTGTAGATGGGGCCGCAGATCTGGCCGCCGAAGTAGCTGCCCTTGGTGGGGTTCTGGATGGCGCAGTAGACGGTGATCCGCGGGTCGTCGGCGGGGGCGAAGCCGGCGAAGGAGGCGGTGTAGCCCTTGTAGCGGCCGGTGGCCGGATCCACCCGGTTGGAGGTGCCGGTCTTGCCGCCGACCCGGTAGCCGGGGATCTTCGCCTTGGTTCCGGTGCCCTCCTGGTCGTCGACCACGGACTCCAGCATCTCGGAGAGCGTCTTGGCCGTCTGCTGGCTGATCACCCGGGTCTTCTCGGGTGCCGGAGCCGGGGTGAAGCGGCCGTCGGGGCCCTTGGTGCCGCGGACCAGGGTCGGGGTGACGCGGACGCCGCCGTTGGCGACGGTGGAGTAGACCGAGGCCGCCTGCATCGCGTTGAGGGACAGGCCCTGGCCGAAGGGGATCGTGTACTGCTGCGAGGTGGACCAGGCCTCCGGCCTGGCGAGGATGCCGCGGGACTCGCCCGGGTAGTTCAGGCCGGTGGGCCGTCCGATGCCGAACTTGTCCAGGTAGGAGTACAGGACCTTGTTGGCCTCGGCCTGGGTGGCGCCGAGCTGGCCGGTGGCCAGGATGGTGCCGATGTTGGAGGACTTGGCGAGGACCCCGTTGAGGGTCAGGTACCAGGTCGGGTGGTCGATGTCGTCCTTGAAGAGCCGGTCGCCGCGGTGCAGCCGGTTGGGGACCTCGACATGGGTGTCGGGGGTGGCCTTCTTCTCCTCCAGGACGGCGGCCATGGAGATCACCTTGGCGGTGGAGCCGGGCTCGTACACGTCCTGGAGGGCGGCGTTGCCCATGGCGGCGGAGCGGGCCCGGCTGAGGTCGTTGGGGTCGAAGCCGGGGGCGTTGGCCATGGCCAGCACCTCTCCGGTGCGGGTGTCCTGGACGACGACGTAGCCGCGGTCGGCGCCGGACTTCTCGACCTGCTCCGCGATGGCGCTCTGGGCGGCCCACTGGATGTCGCGGTCGATGGTCAGTTCGATGTCCTCGCCGGGGACGGCGGGCTTCTCGTGGGATCCGGCGGTGGGCACGCGGCGGCCGCCGGACTGGGCGTAGGTGATCTCGCCGGCCTTGCCGGCCAGCTTCTTGTCGAGGGCCGACTCCAGGCCGCCGCCGCCCTTGCCCTCGGCGTTGACGTAGCCCAGTATCCCGGCGGCGAGGTCGCCGTTCGGGTACACGCGCTTGCTGCTGTTCTCGTTGAAGACCCCGGCGATGACGTTGGCCCCGGGCCCGTTGTTCCGCTTGTCGGCGGCCGCCTTGTCCGCGAAGAGCTTCTTGAGGTCCTTGATCTGGTTCCAGACCTGGGGGGTCTGCCGGCGGGCCAGGACCACGTAGCGGGTGTCCTTGGTCTTCAGCCGGGCGGCGATCTCCTTGGCGTCCTTGCCGAGGATCGGTGCCAGGAGGGCGGCGGCCTGCTCGGGGGCGTCGGGGGCCTTGCTCTCCTGGGGGGTGAACATCTTCGGGTCGGCGGTGATGTCGTACGCGTCGACGCTGGTGGCCAGGGCGACGCCCTTGCGGTCGGTGATCTCACCGCGCTCCGCGGCCAGGACGTACTTGGCGAAGCGGTTCTCGGTGGCCTTGGCGGAGTAGGCGGAGGCGTCGACGGCCTGCACCTGGAGGAGCCGGACGACGAAGGCGAGCATCACGAGGGTCAGCCCGACGCCGACCAGGCGCAGCCGGGGCTTGGGGCTTCCGAGCCGGATGGTGTGCGGGGCCCGCTGCGCGGGCTTCGCGGCCGGCCGCCGCCCGGGGCCGGGAACCCGCCGCGGGGGCTCCTTGGGGCTCACCGGTGCACTCCGCGGCTGCCCGAGGGGGCTGCGCCCGGCCCGCTGGGGCTCCGCCCCGGACCCCGCGCCTCACACACCGGCGGGGCGGGGCTGTGCCCGGCCGGGGCCGGAATGCCCGCCGGCGTTCGCGGCGCGGGCGCGGCAGCGCCCTGCGACGAGCCGCGCCGGCGGTCGAGGCGGAGGAAGGGCGGGGCGGGGAGAAGTCCCGCAGGGAACCGCGTCACGACGTCACCTGCCTGGGGTCGGGGTGGGCTGCGGGGCCCCGCTCGGGGCCGGCGGGGCCGGGGTGTCGGGGTTCTGGCCGGCGGCCGCGGACTGCGGCGCCCCGGCCGGGGACGGAGGCGGCGGGACCGGCGCGGCCGCAGCGGGCGGCGTGGGCGTCGGGGCCGGGGAGGGCGGGGGCGGGGCCTCGGCCACCGCCGGGGTGCCGGCCGTCTTGCCGTCGGGGCCGAGGAAGACGGGGCTGCCGCCCGGCACCAGCCCGAGCTCGCGGGCCCGCCGCTGGAGCGCGTCGGGGGCCGAGTAGCCGTCGACGTCCCGCTGGAGTGCCTGCTGCTCGTCGGTGAGCGCGGTGGTCTCCTTCTTCAGCCGGCTCAGCTGGAAGGACCCCTGGTTGAGCGCCGAGTTCAGCAGCAGCAGGCTGATCAGGCCGCCGGCCAGCAGCGCCACGACCAGCAGCACGAAGGGCATCCGCGCCGCCTGCCGGGCCCCGCCGGGGCCCGCTCCGGCCGGGCGGCCCCGGACGAGGCGGGCCGCCTGCCCGCGGGTCAGCGTGGCCACCTTCCCGGCCCTCCCCGCCTTGCCGGCCTTGGTCACGGCCGTGCCTCGCGGATCCGCTCGACGCCCCGGAACCGGGCCGGGGCCGCCCGCCGGTTCTCGGCGATCTCCTCCTCGGTGGGCAGCTCCGCGCCCCGCGTGAGCAGCTTCAGCTTCGGCTGGTACTTCTCCGGTACGACGGGCAGTCCGGGCGGGGCCGTGGAGGTGGCGCCGGCCGTGAACACCTGCTTGACGAGCCGGTCCTCCAGGGAGTGGTACGACAGGACCGCGATCCGCCCGCCGACCGCGATCCGGTCCACGGCGGCCGGGATGGCCCGTTCCAGCCCGGCGAGTTCACCGTTGACCTCGATGCGCAGGGCCTGGAAGGTCCGCTTGGCCGGGTTCCCGCCGGTGCGCTTGGCCGCCTGCGGCAGCGCGTCGCGGATCAGCTCCACCAGCCGGGCGCTGTTGCCGAAGGGCTCCTTGGCGCGCTCGCGCACGATCGCGGAGACGATCCGCTTGGCCTGCTTCTCCTCGCCGTACTGGCGCAGGATGCGGACCAGCTCGCCGGGGGCGTAGGTGTTGAGGACCTCGGCGGCGCTGATGCCGGTCGTCTGGTCCATGCGCATGTCCAGCGGCGCGTCCTGGGCGTAGGCGAACCCGCGGTCGGCCTCGTCGAGCTGCATGGAGGAGACGCCGAGGTCGAAGAGGATCCCCTGGACGGTGGGCAGCCCCAGGCCGTCGAGGACCTCGGCGAGGTCGGCGTAGATCGCGTGGACGAGGGTGGCCCGGTCGCCGAAGGGCGCGAGCCGCTCGCCGGAGAGGCGCAGGGCCTCCTTGTCGCGGTCGAGGCCGATCAGGCGCACCTCGGGGAACCGGGTCAGCAGGGCCTCGCTGTGGCCGCCGAGGCCGAGGGTGCAGTCGACGACGACGGCCCCCGGCCTCTCCAGCGCCGGGGCCAACAGGTCCAGGCACCGCTGGAGCATCACCGGGACATGTCGGGACTCGCTACTCAAAGCGCCCTCTCAGATAACGGCGCGGCAGGCATACGCCGCGCCGCGCACGCGGAGTGTTACCAGGGGGCCGGGCGGCCGGTGGGGCCGGGCTCCGGCCGGTTCGCGTCACTTTAGTGCAACGCCCGCCCCGGTCAACGAACCGGCCCGCGCGCGGTGCGCCCCTCCCCCGGCGCACCCGCAAAAGCCGCGAATCACCCGGACGGCGGCCTCCTTCGCACCCTTGTGGGTTAGCTCACAACAATCATGCTTGACCTTCTTTGTCCGTCCTCACCCCCTGCCCGGACGGCCCGTGACCACTAACGTCGTAGACATGACGACCTCCGCATCCCTGCCCGCACACCCCGCACGCCCGGCGTCCGGCGACTCCGTCACCGACAGGCTCGTCACGGCCAACCGCCGCTACGCCGCCGAGTTCACCGACCCCGGTATGGACGCCCGCCCCGTCCTGCGCGTCGCGGTCGTGGCCTGCATGGACGCCCGTCTCGACCTGCACAAGGCCCTCGGTCTGGAGCTCGGCGACTGCCACACCATCCGCAACGCCGGCGGCGTGGTGACCGACGACACCATCCGCTCGCTCACCATCAGCCAGCGCGCCCTCGGCACCCGCTCGGTGATACTCATCCACCACACCGGCTGCGGACTCGAAAGCTTGACCGAGGACTTCCGGCACGAGCTGGAGGACGAGGTCGGCCAGCGCCCCGCCTGGGCCGTGGAGGCCTTCCGCGACGTGGACCAGGACGTCCGCCAGTCCATGCAGCGGGTCCGGACGAACCCGTTCCTGCTCCACAAGGACGATGTGCGAGGCTTCGTCTTCGACGTGCACACCGGGCTCCTGCGGGAGATCGATCCGGCCGGCTGAGTGACACAGCGCCGGACGCCGTCAAGAATGCGGTGAGACGTCACCCGGAACCACTCCGGGGCGGTGTCCGTGTTTCGGGGTGGG
Source organism: Streptomyces racemochromogenes (assembly GCF_044129415.1). Lineage (GTDB taxonomy): Bacteria > Actinomycetota > Actinomycetes > Streptomycetales > Streptomycetaceae > Streptomyces > Streptomyces racemochromogenes_A. The sequence goes on along the minus strand of NZ_JBBDHD010000060.1, from coordinate 23,541 downwards.
CCGGACCGTGTGCCATGCGCGTCGGCCCTGGGAAAGGGCCGAGGAGAACCAGGTGACCACGTACGACGACCGAGCGAGCCTCGCTGATCTGACCAGCACGGCCGAGCGGGTCCGCCAGTCGGTCGAGCGCGTCATCGAGGGCAAGCCCGAGGTCGTCCGCCTCGCGCTGACCGTGCTGCTGGCCGAGGGCCACCTGCTCATCGAGGACGTGCCCGGCGTCGGGAAGACGATGCTGGCCAAGACCCTGGCCAAATCCATCGACTGCTCGGTCCAGCGCATCCAGTTCACCCCGGACCTGCTGCCCTCGGACATCACCGGCGTCAGCATCTACGACCAGCAGCGCCGCGAGTTCGAGTTCAAGCCCGGCGCGATCTTCGCGCAGATCGTGATCGGCGACGAGATCAACCGGGCCTCCCCCAAGACCCAGTCGGCGCTGCTGGAGTCGATGGAGGAGCGCCAGGTCACCATCGACGGCACCACCTACGCCCTGCCCAGCCCGTTCATGGTCGTCGCGACCCAGAACCCGGTCGAGATGGAGGGCACCTATCCCCTCCCCGAGGCCCAGCGCGACCGCTTCATGGCCCGCGTCTCGGTCGGCTACCCCAGCCCCGAGGCCGAACTGGAGATGCTCGACGTGCACGGCGGGCTCTCCCCGCTCGACGACCTCACCGCCGTCGCGCACGCCCACGACGTCGTCAAGCTGATAGAGGCCGTCCGCGACGTGTACGTCGCGGCGCCGGTCAAGCGCTACGTCGTCGACCTGGTCTCCGCCACCCGCAGCCACCCGGACCTGCGCCTGGGCGCGTCCCCCCGCGCCACCCTGCACCTGCTGCGCGCCGTCAAGGCCTCCGCCGCCCTGTCCGGCCGGGACTACGTGCTGCCCGACGACGTCCAGCGGCTCGCCACGCCCGTCCTCGCGCACCGTCTCCTGCCGACCGCGCAGGCCCAGCTGAACCGGCGCACCGCCGAGCAGGTCGTCCACGACATCCTCCAGCGCACCCCCGTCCCGGCCACGCACACCCGGGGCGAGGTCCCGCCCGGCGCCGGCGCCCGGAGCTTCTGATGGCGGCCGGTGCCCCGCACGGCGCCGGCGGCCAGGCAGGGCGCCCCGGCGGGGTGCGCGCCTCGCTGTCCGGCCTCACCACCCGGGGCCGCTCGTTCCTCGCCGCCGGCACAGCCGCCGCCGTCTGCGCGTACGTCCTCGGGCAGGACCAGTTGCTGCGGGTCGGGCTGCTGCTCGTCGTCCTGCCGCTGATCTGCGTACTGGCCCTGCACCGCACCCGCCACCAGGTCACCGCCGGCCGGCGGCTGACCCCGCCGAGGGTGCCCGCCGGGGGCGAGGCCCGCGTCCGGCTGCGGCTGGAGAACGTCTCCCGGATGCCCACCGGCCTGCTGATGCTCCAGGACCGGGTGCCCTACGTGCTGGGGCCCCGCCCCCGCTTCGTCCTGGACCGGGTCGAGTCCGGCGGCCGCCGCGAGGTGTCCTACCGGGTCCGCTCCGACCTGCGCGGCCGCTACCCGCTGGGCCCCCTCCAGCTGCGGCTGACCGACCCCTTCGGGATGGTCGAGCTGACCCGCTCCTTCACCGCGTACGACACCCTCACCGTCGTCCCGCGCACCCAGCCCCTGCCCGCGGTCCGCATGACCGGCGAGGCGGGCGGCCACGGCGACGGCAGCCGCCGTTCCCTGGCCCTGGCCGGCGACGACGACGTGATCCCCCGCACCTACCGGCGCGGCGACGACCTGCGCCGGGTCCACTGGCGCTCCACCGCCCGCTACGGCGAGCTGATGGTCCGCCGCGAGGAACAGCCGCAGCGCAGCAAGGCGACCGTCCTGCTGGACACCCGCTACCTCGCCTACGAGGGCGCCGGCCCCGACTCCGCCTTCGAATGGGCGGTGTCGGCCGCCGCCTCCACCCTGCTGCACGTCCTCGAACAGGGCTTCGCGGCCCGGCTGCTCACCGACACCGGCGACACGGTGCCCGGCGCCGGCGCCTTCGCCGGCGGGAGCTCCGCCGGCGGCCCGGAATCCGCCGAGGCGGCCGGGCTGATGATGGACACCCTCGCGGTCGTCGGCCACTCCGAGGGCGGCGGCCTGGGCCGCGCCCACGACGCGCTGCGCGGCGGGACGGGCTCCGGCGGCGACGGACTGCTGGTCGCCTTCTTCGGCGACCTGGACGACGAACAGAGCGAGATGGCGGCCCGGATGCGGCAGCGCAGCGCGGCCGCGGTCGCGTTCGTGCTGGACCCCGCGCTGTGGGCCGGAGCGCCCTCGCGGGTGGAGGAGCGGCTGCGCAGGCTGCGGGACGCGGGCTGGACGGCACTGGCCGTCCCGCCCGGCGCCGCCTTCGCCGAACTGTGGCGGCAGGCCGGGAACACCCCCGCCGGCACGTGGACCCCGGGAGGAACGGGATGAGCGGGCGGACGCGTCTGACGGTCTTCGGTGCGCTGGCGACGCTGCTGACCGCCTGGTCGCTGGCCCCGCTGGTGGAGAGCTCCGGCTGGCTGGTCCAGGCGGCGCTGCTGCTGGCCGTACAGGCGGCGGTGGGCGCCGGCGGTCGGCGGGTGCCGCTGGCCCGGTCGCTGACCGTGGGCGCGCAGCTGCTGGTGTCGCTGCTGCTGCTCGCCTTCCTCTTCGCGGGGAAGGCCGAGTCCACCGGGAGCGGGCCGCTGGCCTTCCTGGTCACCGATTTCGCCGGACTGTTCCAGCAGGGCGTGCGGGACGTCGGCGAGTTCGCCATACCGGCGCCGCTGACGGACGGCATCCGGCTGCTGCTGCTCGCCGGGGTGCTGCTGGTCGGGCTGGTCGTCGACGCGCTGGCGGTGACGCTGCGGACGGCCGCGGCCGCCGGGCTGCCGCTGCTGGCGCTGTACTCGGTCGCCGCCGGGCTGTCGGCCGGGCAGGGACAGCCCTGGCTCGCGTTCCTGCTGGCCGGGGCGGGCTACCTGATGCTGCTGCTGTCGGAGGGCCGCGACCGGCTGGCCCAGTGGGGCCGCGTCTTCGGCGGGGCCCCGGAGGCCCGGACGCCCGCCTCCGCCGCCTCCGGCTACGGGGCCAACGGGGCCGGCGGCGCCCGCGCCGTGGCCCCCGTGCGCACCGGGCGGCGGATCGGCGCGGTCGCGCTGGGCCTGGCGCTGGCGGTGCCGGCCGCGCTGCCGTCGCTGGGCGCCGGGATGCTGGGCGCCCAGGGCGAGGACGCCCCGTCGGCGGGCGGCGGCGGTGGCACGATCTCGGCGGTCAACCCGCTGGTCTCGCTCCAGAGCAGCCTGAACGCGCAGGACAACCGGGTCGTCATGAAGTACCGCACGGACAGCCCGCAGCTGGGCGAGCAGTACCTGCGGATCCTGGCCCTCGACGAGTTCAACGGGGTCAGGTGGGAGGCGTCCGCCCGCCCGCTCACGGACGTCCCGCAGCGGCTGCCGAACCCGTCGGGGCTCACCGCAGAGGTCCGCGAGAACGCGGTGGAGGTGCGCACCACCGTCTCGGCCGCGGACACCTACGCCCAGCGCTACCTGCCGATGCCGTACCCGGCGACCCAGGTGGACATCCCCGGGAAGTGGCGCTTCGAGCCGGCCGGCCGGACCCTGGTCGGCGACCAGCTGGGCAAGGACCGCTTCCAGAACGTGCAGGGCGCGCAGTACACCGTACGGAGCCTGCTGCTGCGGCCCACCGCGGAGCAGCTGCAGTCGGCGCCGCCCGCGAACGCGGCGGTCCACGCCGAGTACACGAAGCTGCCGGACAACCTGCCGCCGGTGGTGGCGGAGACGGCGCGGCGGGTCACGCAGGGCGCGAAGGACGACTACGCGCGGGCGGTGAAGCTCCAGGACTTCTTCGCGGTCAGCGGTGGCTTCCGCTACGACACGAAGGTGTCCTCGGGAACGGGTTCGCAGGCCATCGTCCGCTTCCTGGAGGACAAGGAGGGCTTCTGCGTCCACTTCGCCTTCTCGATGGCGGCCATGTCGCGGACGCTGGGGATCCCGGCGCGGGTCGCGGTCGGCTTCACCCCGGGCGAGAAGCAGTCCGACGGCACGGTGAACGTCTCGATGCGGGACGCGCACGCCTGGCCGGAGCTGTACTTCGAGGGCGTGGGCTGGACCCGGTTCGAGCCGACGCCCCGCTCGGGCATCACGCTGCCGGACTACAGCCGCCCCGAGGCCCCGGCCCCGCAGCCGTCCGCGTCGTCCGCGGCGCCCTCCCCGTCGGCGGCCGCGCCGTCCGCGGCGCCCTCGCAGAGCGGCGAGGCCTGCCCGCCGGCGCAGAAGAAGCTCGGCGAGTGCGGGGGGCCGGTGGCCCAGCAGAGCACCGGGTCCGGGTCCGGCGGGGTGTCGGCGGGGACGGTCCTCGCCTGGACGGTGCTGGTGCTGCTGGTGGCCGCCGTGCCACTGCTGCCGCTGCTGTGGCGGCGCCGGGTGCGCGAGCGGCGGCTCGGCTCGGGCGACGTCCTGGCCGCCTGGCGGGAGCTGGGCGACTGCGCCTGGGACGTGGGCGTCCCGCCCGACGAGGCACTGTCGCCGCGCGGTGCGGCGGGGCGGATCGTGCTGCTGGGGCGGCTGGAGGGTGAGGCCGCCGAGGCGGTGCACCGGGTCGCCGGCGCGGTGGAGCGGGCGCTGTACGCCCCGCCCGGCGCGGCGGGCGCGTACGCGGGCCTGTCCGCGGACGTCCTCACGGCCCGCACGGCCCTCCTGGCCGCGACCGACCGCCCCACCCGCCTCCGGGCCCTGCTCCTCCCCCGCTCGGGCTCCCGCCTGGCCACCGCCTTCTCGGCCCGGCTCTCCGCATGGTCAGCGGCCCTGACCCGCCTGGGCACCCGCATCCGCCTCCCCCTCCGCACCCGGGGCTGACAGCCCGAGCGGCCCCGGGGGCCGCTGCTCGGGTCGAGGAGACGGAAAACGCCGGTGCGGCCGGGCTCGTTCCCCCCGAGCCCGGACGCACCGGCGTTCTGTTTCCCCGGGCGGCAGCCGGTCCGCTCCGCGGCCCCGTGTCCGCGGTGCGGGCCGACCGGCCCTTGTCCCCAGCCCCCAGTCTGCTGTTTCCGCAGGTGGGAGCCCATCCGTACGGGTACTCATCTGTGTACCTAGGTACGGGTACTCAGTTCTACGCCGCCCGGCGCCCGGGCGGCACCGCCGACCGGGGGTCAGCGGCTTCCGCTCACCCGCCCTCGCAGCAGCAGCGACAGCGCCGAGTGGACGTCGTCCAGCGACCGCTCGCTCTGGAAGGCCTGCCAGTCCAGCGCGGCCACCAGCACCATCCCGACCAGCGCCGCCGCCGTCAGCGGCACGTCGATCTCGGCGCTGAGCTCGCCCCGCTCGACCCCCTCCCGCAGCACCGACTCCACCACCGCGACCGCCTGGCCCCGGACCACCATCAGCGTGCCCTGCCAGGCGCGGTTGGTGCGCCAGAGCTCTGCGACGTACAGCTGGGTGAAGGCCGGGTAGCGGTGGATGAAGACCAGGCCCGCCCGGATCATCGCGTCGAGCGCCTCGATGCGGCTGCCGCCGCGCTCCTCCGTCTCGTCCGCCGCCGCCCGCAGCGAGGCGGTCAGCAGTCCGACCCCGTGCCGCAGGAGCTCCTCGAAGAGCTCGGTCTTGCTCGCGAAGTTGTAGTAGACGGTGCCCTTCGCCACGCCCGCCCGCTCGGCGATCTCGTCGACGGTGGTCGCGGAGAAGCCCTGTTCCGCGATGAGGGTGACGGCCGCCTCGTACAGCTTCTGACGCGTGGCCTGCCGCCGGGCGCCGCCGGCGGTGGTGCTGCTGCTTTCCATGGCGCTGATTCTCACAGGTCAACCGCCCCTTACAGGCTCAGTTCCGGGTGCAGCCGGTCCATGGTCCACACCTGCTTGCCGCGGGCGGCGAGGGCGGTGAGGGCCAGGGCCCCGGCGGTGAAGGCCAGCAGGACCAGGCTGCCCTGCCACACCGGGGTGAGGTCCCCGCCGGTGATGAGGCGGCGCAGGCCCGCGACGATGTACGACATGGGCAGGTACGGGTGGATGGCGTTGAAGAAGCCCGGGCTGGTCTGGACGGGGTAGGTACCGCCCGCCGAGGTCAGCTGGAGCATCAGGACCGCGAGGACCAGGATGCGGCCGGCGGCGCCGAACTTGGCGTTGAGCCACTGGATGATCGCCGCGAAGCAGGCGGTGACCAGGACCAGGAAGGCGACGGTCAGGGCCGGGTGCGCCATCTCCAGGCCGAGGCCCCAGTGGAGTACGGACATCAGCGCGCCCACCTGCGCGGCGCCGAGGCCGACCACGGGCAGCCAGCCCGCGAAGGCGATCCGCCAGGAGGAGGCGCCGGCGGCCAGGGCCCGCTTGTTCATGGGCGCGATCAGCATGTAGGCGACCATCGCGCCGACCCAGAGGGAGAGCGGGATGAAGTAGGGGGCGAAGCCGGTGCCGTAGTTGGGCGCCTTGTGCAGGGGGTCGCTGGCGAGCTGGACGGGGTCGGCCATGACCTGCGTACGGGCGTCGCGCTGCCGCTGGTCGTAGTCCGGGATCTTGCCCGCGCCGTCGTGGAGGCCGCCGGCGAGCCGTCCGCTGCCGTCGACCAGCTTGACCATGCCGCCGCCCAGCTGCTGGGCGCCGTCGCCGAGCTTGCCGACGCCCTCGCCGAGCTTGCCGGAGCCGCCCGCGGCGGTGCCGAGGCCGGCGTGCAGCTTGACCATGCCGTCGGCGACCTGGTGGGCGCCGTCGTTGAGGGCGTTGGCCTTGGCGACCGCGGCGTTGAGGTCCCCGGCGAGGCCGGGGGCCTTGTCGGCGAGCTCGCGGGCCTTGTTCTCCAGGTCGGTGAGCTGGCCCCGGAGCTTGGTGATGTCGCCCTTGCCGTTGCCGAGGACGGTGTTCGCGTCGGCGCTGAGCAGGGCGGCCTCGGCCGCGTCGTCCTTGATCTTCTTCTGCGTCTCGCAGAAGCCCGCGGGCAGCTTGGGGTCGGGCTTGGCGCAGTACTTGGCGTAGGAGGCGTCCGCGAGGCCCGAGACGCGCCTGGTGGCAGCGGCGGCGGCCGGCGCGTGCTCGGCGGCCTTGTCGAGGTGGTTGTTGACGACGTGGGCGGTGTCGGCGACCAGCTTGGCGGTGTCCGCGAGGTTCTTGGGGTCCTTGACGAAGGGGCGGGCCTTCTCGGCGGCGCCGTTCGCCAGGTCGGCGACCTTCTGGGTGCCCTCGGCGACCTGCCGGGAGCCGGTCTCCAGCTTGCCGGCGGCCTCGTCGAGCTTGTTCAGGCCGCCGGTGAGCTCGCCGGTCTTCTCCTTGGCGGTGTCGAGGCCGTCGGCCAGCTCCTGGGCCCCCTCCTGGGCCTTGCCCGCGCCGTCCTTGAGCTGGTCGGCGCCGTCGGCGGCCTCGGCGGTCTTGTCGTGCAGGTCGGAGAAGCTGACGAAGATCTTGTCGAGGAACCGGCGGGAGGCCTTGGTGGAGGCGGCCGAGCGGACCTCGGAGAAGACGGTGCGCGAGATCGAGCCGACGATGTAGTTGTTGGCGTCGTTCGTGCGGACCTGGAGGGCCCCGGTGGCGGGGGCGGCGCCGCCGCTGGAGGCGATCTTCTCGCTGAAGTCGGCGGGCATCGTCAGGGAGAGGAAGTACGTCCCGTCCTCCAGACCCTTGGCGGCCTCGTCCGCGCTGACCACGCGCCAGTCGAAGGTCTTGCGCTCGCGGAGGTTCCGGGTGAGCTCGCCGCCGACGTCGAGGTGCTCACCGTTCACGGTGGCGCCCTTGTCGGCGTTGACGAGGGCGACGGGCACCTGGTCGAGGCGCTTGTACGGGTCCCAGAACGACCAGAGGTAGAGGGCCCCGTAGAGCAGGGGCAGGAGGAGCAGCGCGACGAGGGCGGCCCGGGGCAGCTTCCCCCGACCGAACCGCTTCAGCTCAAGCGCGGCCAGTTTCGGCGAGCGCATCGTCCGCCCCCTTCGTGTCTTCTTCGTCGGTGTCGTCGTCGGTGTCGTCGTCGGAGGCGTCCCGGGTGCCGTCGCGCGTGTCCCGCTCCGCCTGCCCGGCCCGGCCGGCGCCGGCCTCGGGGGCCGCCCCGCCGGGGGACGGTGCGGGCGCCGCCTCGGGGCGCGGGCCCGTGCGCAGCACCGTCGCGTCGCCAGGGGCCTCACTGCACACCGCGAGGACGGTGGTCCCCCGGGCGGCGACCGAGCGGAGCAGGGTCCAGGCCTCGGCGCGTTCGGCGTCCGAGAGCTTGAGGTCGAGGTCGTCGAGGGCGAGGAGCCGGGGGCCGCCCAGCAGGGCGATGGCCACGGAGAGGCGGAGGGCCTCCAGCCGTTCCAGGTCCCGTACGGAGGTGCGCGGGCCCTTGGCAAGGGTGGCCGGGTCGAGCCCGACGGCGGCCAGGGCCTCCTCGACCCGGTCGGCCGGGGCCGGTGCTCCGTGCGCGCCGCGGCGGCGCAGCAGGGACCGCAGGGGGGCTTCGTAGCGCCGCTGGAGCATGGCGCCCTCGCGCAGCTGCTCGGCGACGGTCAGGGCCTGGTCGAGGTCGTTGACCCCGGGGACGGGGCCGAGGGCGGCGATCCGGCGGACCGCGGCCATCTTCTTCGGCAGTCGCAGGCGGCCGATCTCGGCGTGGCCCTCGGTGGGTTTCATCCGGCCGGTGAGGGCCAGGAGCAGGCAGGTGCGGCCGCTGCCCGAGGGGCCTTCGACCGCGATGAGCGAGCCGGGCGCCGCGTCGACGGCGACGTCCCGGAAGACCCAGCCGCGCGGGCCCTTGAGTCCGAAGCGTTCGGCCTTGACGGCGGCGCCGTGCGGGCTGTCCACGCCCTCCCCCTCCTTTTGAACTGACCAGTCAGTTCAAAAACTAGCAGGTTCGGGCCCAAGGTCGGTACCGGAGGGGGACTTTCAGGACGAAGGCGCAGGTCAGGGCGATTGTCAGTGGGGGGCGCCACGATGGATCCACGGAACGGACGCGGGCACACCACCCGCTCCCACCGCCGAGCACCACGCAACGACAGGAGGTTCGTCATGGCCACACCGTCCCCGTCCCCTGTCCACCCCGTCCCGCGCAGGGCCGCCGCACCCCCGGCCGCCCTGGACCTGCTCGCCAAGGCCCGCAGCGGCCTGGCCGAGGCCGCCCTGCTGGCCCGGCCCCACGAGCGGTACGCCACGGCCCACCTCGCCGCCCTCCGTGCCGCCGCCGCGGTCCTCGCCGCGCGCGGCCGGCCCGAGCCGGCCCGCCCCCGGCGGCGGCCCCGGATCCGCAGTGCGTGGGAGGTGCTGCCGGAGCTGGCCCCGGAGCTCGCCGAGTGGAGCGCCCTCTTCGCCTCGGGCGCGGCCCGCCGGGCCCGGGCCGAGGCGGGGATACCGGACGCGGCCACCAGCCGGGACGCGGACGACCTCGTACGGGAGGCCGGGATGTTCCTGCGCCTGGTGGAGCGGATGCTCACGCCGCACCCCCTGGCGCAACCCCTGCCGCAGCCCCGGCCGGAGCGTCCGGACGCGGGATGAGCTGCGCGGTCGGCCGAGGCAATAGGGTGGGGCACGCACCGCACCCCGACCCAACGCCGCCGAGGAGCCATCAGCCGTGTCGGACACTTCCCGCCCCCGCGCCTCCCTCCGCACCGCCGTGGTGTGGGAGGTCCTCAAGGAGGCCCTCGACCGCCGGGTGAAGGCGACCGGGCGGGATGTCCTGGACGTCCTCGACACCGGCGGCGGCACCGGCAAGTTCGCCGTGCCCGTCGCCCGCCTGGGCCACCGGGTGACCGTGGTCGACCCCAGCCCGAACGCCCTGTTCGGGCTGGAGCGCCGGGTCGCCGAGGAAGGCGTCGCCGACCTGGTGCGCGGGGTCCAGGGCGACGCCCAGGGCCTGCTGGACGTCGTCGAGCGGGACGCGTACGACGCGGTCCTCTGCCACGGCGTACTGGAGTACGTGGACGACCCGGCCGAGGGCGTGGCCAACGCCGTCGCCGCGCTGCGCCCCGGCGGCGTGCTCAGCCTGCTCGGCGCCGGCCTGGGCGGGGCCGTCCTGGCCCGCGCGCTGGCCGGGCACTTCACCGAGGCCCGCACCGCCCTCACCGACCCGGCCGGGCGATGGGGTTCGGGCGACCCGGTGCCGCGCCGCTTCACCGCCGAGCAGCTCGCGGACCTCGTCGCCGGGGCCGGGCTGGAGGTCGGTGCCGTGCACGGCGTGCGGATCTTCGCCGACCTGGTGCCCGGGGTGCTGGTGGACACCGAGCCGGGCGCGGTGGAGGCACTGCTGCGCCTGGAGGAGGCCGCCGCCGAACTGCCCGCCTTCCACGCGGTGGCCACGCAGTTGCACGTCCTGGGCGAGAAGCGGGCCTGATCTGCGGGAGTGATCGCCGGGCCGTACGCGCGGGCCGGTCACGGTTACCTGCGCGAGACCCCTCCGTTCCCGCGCCGTGACCCGTATGATCGGACCACCGCTCGGCATGGCGGGTCACGCATTGGGGAATAAGCGCCTCAGTGATTGCGCTGGTGACGGTACGTTTCACGCAGTGGTTTTCTACGCAGTGGTTTCTCGCTCAGCGATGTGCAGAATGTGGCGTAGAGGGCGGGTATCACGGGGGCGATTCCCCGCCTATCCTGAAGGGGACCCCTGGTCGCTACCCCCCGCGACCGACGGATGAGGAGGACTCCCGTGCCGCTCTCGGAGCACGAGCAGCGCATGCTCGAGCAGATGGAGCGAGCGCTGTACGCCGAAGACCCCAAGTTCGCGACAGCGCTTGAGGGCAGTGGACTGCGCACGTACACCCGGCGACGGGTCTACCAGGCAGTCGCGGGCATTGTGGTGGGTATCGCGCTCCTCATGACCGGTGTGATCTGGCAGGAAGTGCTCTGGATCAGCGTGGTGGGATTCCTCGTCATGCTGGCCTGTACGGTCCTCGTGGTCACCGGTTGGCGCAAGGCCCCCAAGCCCGGCGAGCAGCCCGTCTCCGGAAATGCAGGCGGTTCGGCCCGAGGCCGCAACCGGCAGCATCGGTCGATGATGACCCGTATCGAGGAACGGTGGCAGCGCCGCCGGGACGAACAGGGGCACTAGCCCCGCACCCCTTCCTGTCCGTTGGCCCGGTGACGGACGGCCGCGCGATGGCGGCCGTCCCCCCTCATCGGGCGGACCGAGCGAACCGCACCGTTTTCCCTGCCGCTGCGGCATGATTTCCGTGTGAGTGTGCTCCCCCTGGTCTTCACCAGCGGCTGGGCCAGCGGGATCAACGCCTACGCCGTGGTCCTCCTGCTCGGCCTCTTCGGCGCGACCGGCCTGACCGACGAGGCCCCGGCCGCCCTCCAGCGCACCGACGTGCTCGTCGTCGCCGGTGTGCTGTTCCTGTGCGAGGCGGTCGCGGACAAGATCCCGTACGTGGACTCCGTCTGGGACTCCGTCCACACCGTCGTCCGGCCGGTCGCCGGGGCGGTGGTCGGCGCCCTCCTGGCCGGCCAGAGCGGCTCGCTGCCCGACATCGCCGCCGGGGCCCTCGGCGGCTCGACGGCCCTGGCCAGCCATCTCGTCAAGGCCGGCACCCGGATGGCCGTCAACACCTCCCCCGAACCCTTCAGCAACATCGCCCTGAGCACCGCCGAGGACCTCGGCGTCGCCGGCATCGTCGCCTTCGCCGTGTTCCACCCCACGGCCGCGGCGGTCATCGCCGCGGTCCTGCTCGCCACGGGTCTGGCGATGCTGGCCTTCCTCTGGAACCGGATCCGCCGATTCCGGCGACGGCGGGCCCGGGCCCGCGAGGAGAAGCGGATGGCGGCTGTCCGCGGGGCTCCGCCGTTCTGACCCGCTGACCTCGCTCGATGGGCCGGGCGCCCGCTCGATAGGCTCAGCGCCATGGCAAGAATTGCGGTGATCGGCGCCGGCATGGGCGCGATGGCGACGGCGGCCCGGCTGGCCGTGGCGGGCCACCAGGTGACGGTCTACGAGCGCGGCTCCACCTACGGCGGCGCGGTCGGCCGGTACGAGCGCGAGGGCTTCGCCTTCGACACCGGACCGGGGCTGCTGCACCTGCCCGCCGTCTACCGCGACCTGTTCGTGAAGACCGGCAAGCGGCCGCTGGAGGACGTCGTCGGGATGGTCCAGGTGGACCCGGCCGTCCGGCACGTCCTCGACCACGCCTCCGTCACCCTGCCGGGCACCTCCCGGGGCGGGGTCGCCGCCGCCCTCGACGAGACCTTCGGCGCGGGCGCCGGCGAGCGCTGGAACGACCTGCTGGGCCGTGCCCGCGACACCTGGGACGCCATCCGCCGCCCCCTGCTGGAGGAGCCGCTGCGCCCCGACTGGCAGGTCCTCGGCCGCGACCCCTACCCCGCGCTGCGCGGCAGCGGCCTGCTGCGCCGCCGCCAGCCCACCCTGGCCGAAGTGGCCCGGCGCGAGCTGGGCGGTGGGCTCGGGGAACTGCTGCGCGGGCGGGTCCTCGCGTACGGGCTCGACCCGGACGCGGCCCCCGCCGCGGCGGCGGCCCTGCCGTACATGGAGCAGACCTTCGGCACCTGGTACGTCCGGGGCGGCATGCGCGAGCTGGCCACCGCCGTGTACGAGCGCTGCCTGGAGCGGAAGGTGGAATTCGTCTTCGGCGCCTCGGTGAAGTCCGTGCTGAGCCGCGACGGCCGGGCGGCCGGGGTGCGGCTGGCCGACGGCACCGAGGCGGCCGCCGACTCCGTCGTCTGCGGCATCGACCCCCGGCAACTCGCCGGCTCGGTGTCCTGGCCGCGCGGCAGCGTCCAGGCCCGGGGCGGGTCGGTGCCCGGCCGGCTGACCCTGCTGCTCGCCCTGCGCGGCGGCCGCCCGGCGGACGCCGTCCACCGCACCCTGGTGCACTCCCCCGGCTCCGCCGCCGTCCAGCTCGTCACGGTGCTGCGCCCGGACGACCCGGCCACCCGGCCCGACGCCGACCACGAGGCGGTCACCGTCAGCGCCGTGTGCGGCCCCGCGGGCGGGGCGGCGGTCCCGGACCCGGAGAAGCTGCTGGACCTGGCCGCGCGGGCCGTCCCCGACCTGCGCAAGCGGCTGCTCTGGCAGGAGGTGCGCACCCCGGCGCAGGTGGAGGCCGCGACCGGCGCCGTCGGCGGCTCGGTGCCCGCCCCGGCCCTGCCGGGTGACGGCGGCCGCCTGCTGTACCCGGCCAACGCGACGGGATTGCCCGGGCTGTACCTCGCGGGCGGCTGGGCGCACCCCGGGGGCGGGCTGGCGCACGCGGGGATGACGGGGGCCCTGGTGGCGGGCCTGATCGTCGAGGGGGCGGACTTCCGCGGCTCGCAGTGATCCCGTCGCCGCGCCCGGGCCCGGCTCAGTAGCGGTACTGGCCGTATTCGCCGTTGCCCTGGTACGGGTAGCCCTGGGGCTGCTGCTGCGGGTCCTGCTCCGGGTGGGGCTGGGGGGCCGCTTCGGTGGCGCGCTGCTGCGGGACCCAGACACCGCCGGGCGGGGTGTCCATGGAGTACTGCTGCTGCGCGGGGTCGTAGTGCGGGTAGTCGTACTGCTGGCCCGGGGCCACCGCGCCGCCGGTGCCGATGTACGGGTCCGAGTAGGCGGCGTAGACCTGCTGGCCGCCGGCCGGGTAGCCGCCGTAGTCGTAGCCGTTCTGACCCTGGCCGGGGTCGTAGTACGCGGCGTGCTGACCGCCGTCCTGGCCGTCCGCGGCGAACGGGGAGGCGAAGGCCGCGGTGGCGTCCGGCTGCTGGGGGGCGAAGCTCTGTATCCCGTAGGAGCCGGTCTCCTCGGGCACCGGCTGCGGGGTGAAGACGTTGCGGTCGTCCCGGTCGTCGTCGGCGTCGCGGGCGGCGCCGGGCTCCTGGGAGCCGTACTCCAGCCCGGTCACCTCCAGCGCGGGCTCCGGGCGCAGCGCGGCGCCCCCGGCGCGGCGGCGTCTGCTCTGCCCCTCCTTGCGGGCGGGCTCGCCGCCCTTGCCCTTGCGCAGGGCCCAGCCGGCGACGAAGCCCTTGCGGAAGGAGAGCGTGACCAGGGTCTGGCCGACGGCGAAGGCGGTCGCGCCGATGGCGATGACGAGCACCGACGGCAGCACGACCCCGGCCACGACGCCCAGGAACCCGGCGAAGGCGAGCAGGCGCCAGCGCAGCCGGGCCTTGTACTGCATCAGGACCTCGGCAAGCAGCCACAGCGCGACGAAAGCGAACGCGATGTAGAGGACCGTCATTCCCATGCAAGGCCCCTCTCGGTACGGCCGTACCGCGCGGGAGACGGGGAGACGGCCGGTCAGGCCCGCTGGTGCAGGCCCAGGTTCTCGTAGATTTCGAGAGTCGCCGTGGAATTGTTCAGCGTGATGAAGTGCAGTCCCGGAACACCTTCGGACAGCAGCCGCGCGCAGAACTCCGTGGCGAACTCGATGCCAATGGAGCGTACAGCGGCCGGATCGTCCTTGACGGCGTGCATGCGGTCTTTCACGGCGTCAGGGAAGACCGCGTTGCTCAGCTGGGGCAGCCGGTCGAGCTGCTTGATGCCCACAACGGGCATGACTTCGGGGATGATCGGGGTCTCGCAGCCCGCCTTCTGGACCCTGTCGCGCAGCTGCAGATAATGCTCGGGATCGAAGAACATCTGGGTGATGGCATAGTCCGCCCCGGCGCGGCATTTGTCCACGAAGTGCCGGATGTCCGTGTCCCAGCTCTCGGAGCGGGGGTGCATCTCGGGGAAGGCCGCGACGCCGACGCAGAAGTCGCCGGACTCCTTGAGCAGGCGCACGAGGTCGGCCGCGTAGTCCACGCCCTCGGGGTGCTTGACCCACGGGCCCATGGGGTCGCCCGGCGGGTCCCCGCGCAGCGCGAGCATGTTGCGGATGCCGGCGTCGGCGAACTGGCCGATCACGTGGCGCAGCTCGGCGATGGAGTGGTCCACCGCGGTGAGGTGCGCGACGGGGGTGAGCGTGGTGTCGGCGGCGATCTGCTGGGTGGCGCGGACGGTGCCGCCCCGGGTGGAGCCGCCGGCCCCGTACGTGACGGAGACGAAGCTCGGGGAGACCGCCTCGATCCGGCGCAGCGCGTTCCAGAGGTTGCGCTCACCCTTCTCGGTCCGGGGGGCCCAGAACTCGAAGGAGTACGAGGCTCCGGACGCGAGGAGGTCGCGGACCGTGTGTGCACGGTCCGACCAGGTGGAAGCGGTACCAAGGGCCATACCGGCAGGTTAGACGCGCCCCGGCGGACACCGAAGCACTGTCCATCCCTTGGACAGATTTTTGGACACTTCGGCGCCGGCCCGACCCCGGCACGAGGGCCGTGCGAGTGCGGCACGAGGCCGGCCGCGCGGGGATCCGCTACGCGAGGCGGGCGCGGACGCGCTTGGCCAGGTCGGCGGCGGCCGCGCCGGGGTCGGAGGCCTCGGTCAGGGCGCGGACGACCACCACGCGGGTGGCGCCGGCGTCGAGGACCTCGTCGAGGTTGCCGGCGTCGATGCCGCCGATGGCGAACCAGGGGCGGTCCTGGGCCAGGGAGGCCGCGTAGCGGACGAGGCCGAGGCCGGGGGCGTGGCGGCCGGGCTTGGTGGGGGTGGGCCAGCAGGGGCCGGTGCAGAAGTAGTCCACGCCGGGTTCGGCGACGGCGGCGTCCACCTCGGACTCGGCGTGGCAGGAGCGGCCGATCAGGACCTCACGGCCGAGGATGGCGCGGGCGGCGGGGACGGGGATGTCGCCCTGTCCGAGGTGCAGGACGTCGGAGCGGATGGCGTGTGCGACGTCGGCGCGGTCGTTGACGGCGAGGAGCTTGCCGTGGCGGCGTGCGGCCTCGGCGAAGACCTGGAGGTGTTCGAGTTCCTCGCCGGCCTCCATGCCCTTGTCGCGGAGCTGGACGATGTCGACCCCGCCGGCCAGGACGGCGTCGAGGAACTCGGGGAGGTCCCCCTGCCGCTTGCGGGCGTCCGTGCACAGGTAGAGCCGGGCGTCGGACAGCTGCTGCATGGGAGTACCCCCCTGATGGTGGTGGAACGCGGGCGGGCCGAGGTTACCCGGCCCGCCCCCGTCCGTGGATCAGCCGCTCAGAGGGCGAGCGCCTGCGCGCGGCGCTTCACCTCCGTGCCGCGGTTCTCGCGCAGCGCCTGCACGGGGGTGCCGGGCAGGGAGGGGTCCTCGGTGAACAGCCATTCCAGCATCTCCTCGTCGGAGAAGCGGTCGTCGCGCAGGACGGTCAGCAGGCCGACGAGTCCCTTGACGACCTTGTCCCCGTCGATGAACTGGGCCGGAACCTGCAGAGCGCGGTTCTCGCCCCGGCGTACGGCGATCAGCTGCCCTTCCTTGACCATCTGGCGGACCCGGGTCACCTCGATGTCGAGCATCTCCGCGATGTCGGGGAGGTACAGCCAGGAGGGGACGAGGGCATCGATCTTTGCGTCAATCTCGGTCACGCACCCAAGCCTGCCACCTCCGCGGGGCGGTCGGTACCCGGCCCCGTCCGTCCGGGTCCGTCCGCGTGGGCGGGGGTCCGCCCGGATCGGGGGAGGCGTCCGGGTTCGGGCCCGCCGGAGGGCCCGCCGGGCGGTCGGGTCCGCCCGGCGCCGCCGCCGGGTACGGCCGTCGGGTACGGCCGTCGGGCCCTCGCCGCAAGGTCCTCGCCGTCAGGCCGTGGCCGACTTCAGCGGGACGGCCGGGTCCGCGACCCGGGCGGGGTCGACGGGGGCGCCCGACTCGATCAGCTTCCGCCCCTGGGCCAGGTCCCGGGGCCGGCCGACGGCCAGGACGGCGACCAGGGCGTCCCCGCGCAGCCAGCACACCGACCAGCCGTCGCCGTCCGGGTCGCCGCGCCACAGCAGGGCGTCGGCGCCGCCGTGGTGGCCCGCGTACTGCACGAAGCGGCCGAACTGCTCCGACCAGAAGTACGGCACCGGGTCGTAGGCCCGGACGGCCTCCCCGGCGACGATGTTCGCCGCGACCGCGCGGGGGCCCTGGAGGGCGTTGTCCCAGTGGTGGACCAGCAGCCGGGTCCCGTAGCGGGCCGACGGGAAGGACGCGCAGTCGCCGACGGCGTACACCCCGGGCAGGGAGGTGCGCAGGTGGGCGTCGGCGGTGACGGAGCCGTCGGGGCCGCGCTCGACCCCGCTGCCGTCGAGCCAGTCGGTGGCGGGCCGGGCCCCGATACCGACGACGACGGCCCCGGCGGGCAGCTCGCGGCCGTCGGCGAGGAGCACCCGCCCCTCCTCGATCCCGGCCACCTTCGCACCGGTGAGCAGCGTGGCCCCGGCGCCGGCGTACCAGCGGGCCATGGGTGCGGCGACCTCGGCGGGCAGGGCCCCGGCCAGGACCCGGTCGGCCGCCTCGACCACGGTGACGGCGCAGCCGGCCTCGCGGGCGGCGGTGGCGAACTCGGCGCCGATCCAGCCGGCGCCGACCACGACGACCTCGGGGGCGGCGGCCAGCACGGGGCGCAGCCGGGCGGCGTCGTCGAGGGTGCGCAGCAGGTGCACGCCGGGGACGCCGCCGGTGCCGGGCAGGGTCAGGGGGGCGGCTCCGGTGGCCAGGACGAGGACCTCGTACGGGACCGGGCCGGCCTCGGTGTCCAGCATGCGGTCGGCGGCGCGCAGGCCGGTGACCTCGGTCCCGAGGCGCAGCTCGATGCCGAGGCCCTCGAAGTCGACGTCGAAGGCCGAGTCCTCGGCCTTCCCGAGGAGCACCGCCTTGGACAGCGGGGGGCGGTCGTAGGGCTGGTGGGGTTCGGCGCCCAGCAGGGTCAGGGGGCCGGTCCAGCCCTGTTCCCGCAGGGCCACGGCGGTCTGCACGCCGGCCATTCCGGCGCCGACGATCACGACACCGGGCTTCGTCTGTTCCGTCTGCTCACTCACACGGCCAGCCTAGCCACCTGACGGTTCGTCAGGAAAGCGGGGGCGGGCCGGCCCGGGGAGGCAGCCTTACCCGCCACCGGCCCCGGGGTTAGGCTGGCCACCGTACCTATCGCGGGAGTCCGGGCGCACCGGGCTGAGAGGGAGGCTGGCCGGCCTCCGACCGTACGAACCTGATCCGGGTCATGCCGGCGAAGGGAGGGGCTGGACGCCCATGCACGCATCCGACAAGGGATCCGACCACCGGGGCGGCGACGTCCTCGTCATCGGTGGCGGGATCATCGGCCTGGTCACCGCCTGGCGGGCGGCCCGGCAGGGGCTGCGCACCACGCTCGCCGACCCCGACCCCGGCGGCGGCGCCGCCCGGGTCGCGGCCGGCATGCTCGCCGCCGTCACCGAGCTGCACTACGGCGAGGAGACCCTGCTGGGGCTCAACCTGGCCTCCGCCGCCCGCTACCCGCAGTTCGCCGCCGAACTCACCGAGGCCAGCGGCGGCATGGACCTCGGCTACCGCGCCTGCGGCACCCTCGCCGTCGCCCTCGACGCCGACGACCGCCTCCACCTGCGGGAACTGCACGCCCTCCAGCGGCGCTGCGGCCTGGAGTCCGAGTGGCTCACCGGCCGCGAGTGCCGCCGCCTGGAGCCCATGCTCGCCCCGGGCGTGCGCGGCGGACTGCGCGTCGACGGGGACCACCAGGTGGACCCCCGCCGCCTCGCGGCCGCCCTGCTCACCGCCTGCGAGCGGGCCGGCGTACGGGTCCACCGGGCGGCCGCGCGCCGGCTGCTCGTCACCGCCGACCGGGCCCGCGGCGCGCTCCTCGACGACGGCACCGAGCTGCTCGCCGACCAGGTGGTCCTGGCCGCGGGCTCGCTCAGCGGCCGGCTGGAGGGCGTACCGGCCGAGGTGGCCCCGCCCGTGCGGCCGGTCAAGGGACAGGTGCTGCGGCTGGCCGTCCCGCCCGCCTACGCGCCGTTCCTGTCCCGGACGGTGCGGGCCGTGGTGCGCGGCAGCCATGTCTACCTGGTACCGCGGGAGAACGGCGAGCTCGTCGTCGGCGCGACCAGCGAGGAGCTCGGCTGGGACACCACCGTCACCGCCGGCGGGGTGTACGAGCTGCTGCGCGACGCCCACGAGCTGGTCCCCGGCATCACCGAGCTGCCGCTGGTCGAGACCCGGGCCGGGCTGCGCCCGTGCTCCCCCGACAACGCGCCGCTGCTCGGCCCGACCGACCTGCCCGGCCTGCACCTGGCGACCGGCCACTACCGCAACGGGGTGCTGCTGACCCCGCTCACCGGCGACGTGATGGCGGAGCTGCTGACCACCGGCGCCGTGCCGGACGTCGCCCGCCCCTTCAGCCCCCGCCGCTTCTCCCCCGCACACCAGGAGTCGTACGCATGACCATCTCCGTCAACGGCCAGCCGCGCGAGGTCGCGGCCGGCACCACCCTCGACGCGGTGGTCGCCACCCTCACCACGGCTCCGTCCGGTGTCGCCGCCGCCCTCAACGAGACCGTCGTCCCGCGCGGCCAGTGGGCCCTGACCTCCGTCGGAGACGGCGACCGGGTCGAGGTCCTCACCGCGGTGCAGGGAGGCTGAGCACGATGGCCGACGACCTGTTCACCCTGGGCGGCCGGACCTTCTCCTCCCGCCTGATCATGGGCACCGGCGGGGCCCCGAGCCTGGACGTCCTGGAACGCGCCCTGATCGCCTCCGGCACCGAGCTGACCACGGTCGCGATGCGCCGCCTGGACCCGACGGTGCAGGGCTCGGTCCTGTCCGTGCTGTCCCGGCTCGGCATCGCGGTCCTGCCCAACACCGCGGGCTGCTTCACCGCCGGCGAGGCCGTCCTGACCGCCCGGCTGGCGCGCGAGGCACTGGGTACGGACTGGATCAAGCTGGAGGTGGTCGCGGACGAGCGGACCCTGCTGCCGGACGGGGTCGAGCTGCTGGACGCGGCGGAGGTCCTGGTCGACGAGGGGTTCACGGTGCTCCCGTACACCAACGACGACCCGGTACTGGCCCGGAAGCTGGAGGACGTGGGCTGCGCGGCGATCATGCCGCTGGGCTCTCCGATCGGCTCCGGGATGGGCATCCGCAACCCGCACAACTTCGAGCTGATCGTGGAGCGGGCCGGGGTCCCGGTGATCCTGGACGCCGGAGCCGGAACGGCCTCGGACGCCGCCCTGGCGATGGAGCTGGGATGCGCGGCGGTGATGCTGGCCTCGGCGGTGACCCGCGCCCAGGAGCCGGCCCTGATGGCGGCGGCCATGCGCGACGCCGTCTCGGCGGGCCGCCTGGCCCGCCGGGCGGGCCGCATCCCCCCACGCCGCTTCGCGGAGGCGTCGTCCCCGGTGGAGGGCCGCGCGGCACTGGATCCGGAGCGGCCGGCGTTCTGACCCACGGCGCGGGCCCGCCACCGCCCCTGCGAGGGGTGGGGGTCGGGCGGTGGCTGCCCACCCGCCTCCCCGGGTGCGGGTGGGTGGGGCGGGGGCGGGATCCCGCCGGGCGGTGCCCGGACGGCTGCCCGGTACTGGGAGGGGCGGGTCCCCGGCCGGGCGGTCTCGGAGATCGGTTGGGGCTTTCCCGTCCGTCTCATCGTCCTTCCGCGTCGGGCCGGCCTGTCAAGAGCGCTCCTTCGTCGCGTCGCTACGCGATGTCGCTGCGCTCCACTCTTGACAGCCCGTCCCGCCACGGAAAAGACGAAGACTGCCGGGAAACCCCCAAAGGAACGGGACGGACGTTCCATGGACATGCGGCGGACTCAGCGACCAGCCGGGGTCGTCGGGGCCCGGCAGACCGGGCATCCGGCCCGCTGTCCAGTACCCTCCGGGGCCACCCTCCGCGCCAGATCGCTACGCGCTCCTCTCGTCTCAGCGTCTACCGGCCGTCTGGGGTTGCTGCTGTCACCCGAGGACGACGAAGTCGTCATCCGGGGCCGGTGGGCGCCCCAGATCGCTACGCGCTCCTCATTTCTCAGCGTCCGGCGACCGCCTGAGGCTGATACCTGCACGAAATGCCAGTCAGGACGGCATCCCGGGCCGGTGAGTGCCGCAGATCGCTACGTGCTCCTGTCTTGTCGGCGGCCGACGGCCGTCCGGGGCTGGTCATAGGCGGGGTGGACGTTGGCGATGGCGGTGGTGAACTCGCGACCGGAGGCGTTGCGGATGTAGGCGAGCTCCATCCAGCGCTCGATGCCGGTGTCCGAGACGTTCTCGTTGATCACCGCCATGAGCACGCCCTCGATGCCGGAGGCGATGTCGCGGACACGGCGGTGGAGGAGGCGGTGCGGGATGTACTCGTAGCACTCACTCATCGGGGTCCTCCTCCATGGAATCGACGAAGTGCTCCCAGCCGAGGTGCGCTCGGGCGAGAAGCGCCGGGCTGGGAGTGGAACCATCCTTCGGCTCCGGCCAGGAGATACCAGGGTGATCACCGAACGGATCCTCTCCGCCGGCTGCGCCTTTCTCTGCCGCGTTCACGTGCCGGTCGAAGTGACCGTCGGTACGGGTATTTGACGAAGAAACTGAGGACAGGGAGGTGCTGTGGTCGGCGAGGGGTACTCGACCCTGACCAGCGGTCCGGGAAGCCGACGGTCCAACCGTCTTGGAACGGTTTCCGGGTACGTCTTCCGGGTCATCCGGGAGCAGCTCGGCCACACACAGGACAGCCTCGCGGAGGCCTTTCACCTCTCGACGGACGCCATCGCGGGGTGGGAATCCGGCAGACGGCCGCTCACGGCTCTCTCTGTCGGCCAGATGCTCGGACACCGCCATCGGCTCCTGCGCATGGGGACTCCGGCAGCATTACTCACCACCTTGGAAAAGGCGATGGAGGCAGACGTCCTGCTACTAAGCGCCCTCGAAGGGGACAAGGCGACCAACGGCAGCCCTCTCGGCGCGTGGGTCATGCAACGGGACCTTGTCGAACTCCTCGCCTGGCCGCTCAATGGCGAAGCCCCGGAGTCCATGCGTGCGCTGCCGCCTTCCAGCCGCTCCCGGCGCGGCCCGGTGCCAAGCGGGCCTGAACTGGCGGCGGCAGAACGTACCCAGCGGTACCTGCGCACGACAGCCGAAGAGACCCGAGCCACTGATCAGTTCCTGCTGCGCCGACAAGCCCTGTACCTCGCGGGCTACGACCAGGCAGCGGACACCGTCGACTGGCTGATGCAGCAGCAGGCTGAGAGGCCCGACGGCTGGCTCACCCGTTGGCTCAATGCCCGTTCCGTGGCCACTGTTGCTGCCCGTCAAGGCGACCCTGAGCGCCTGGGTCACTTCATCTCCACACTCGAAGGCGACGAGCTGGGCGAAACCGCCAACCTCAACTACTGGGCGTACTGGATCGGAGAGGCAGCACACCTCCAACTGTCCGACGATTTCATCGTGCAGACCGATGCGTTCTCCTGGGAAGGACACAGGCTCTTCCAGCATCTGGTGAAGGGACTCAGGCCACAGCATGGCTACTTCGACCTGAACGTCCACACCCTTTGGGCACTCCTGGCCGCCCGTCCCGGCCTCCTCAAGACGGCCGCTTCCACCGCCCGAGACCTGCGGGCCCGGATGCCCGTGCTGTTGGATGGCACCGAGCCCTCGACCAGAGCGCGTCGCGAGCTCGAAGGCATTCGGTACGCGATCCGCCTCGCCGAGGCATGAGAAGGAGACAGACGTGGCTGATGACCTGTCCGCGGTGGCCCACTTCCTCTACGAGGCCGGCACGCTCAAGAACGCACGCCGCACGGGCTGGTGGATGGCCGGCGTCAACAACCCCGAGAGCGTGGCCGAGCACTCCTGGCGTACCTCTCTGATCGCTTCCGTGATCGCCAAACTGGAAGGAGCCGATCCGGCACGTGCGGCCTTCCTCGCCGTCTGGCACGACACGCAGGAAACGCGCAGCGGCGATGTGAACCACCTGGGCAAGAAGTACTCCCCGTCCGCCGAACCCGCCGCGATCACAGCCGACCAGACGGCCGGCATGCCCGACCTCCTCGCCGCGACCATCCAGGACCTCGTCGCGGAGTACGAGGCCAAGGAGACACCCGAATCGATCTGCGCGAGGGATGCCGACAAGCTGGAGTGCATGCTCCAGGGCATCGAATACAAGGCCCAGGGCTACGCGAGCGCGCAGCGCTGGATCGACAACAGCCGCGGCCGACTGACCACCGAAACCGCCCAGCGCCTCGCCGATGAACTCCTCGCCCAGGGCACCCTGGACTGGCTCCGCCAAGCCATGGGCGAGCACTCCTGACGGTCTGATCAGCCCCGGACGGCCGGCGGCCGCCGAGAAGAGCGAAGCGCGCAGCGATCTGGCCCTGGGTGCTCCGTAGGCTGGTCGATTCGTCATCTGGTGCGGGTATCAGCCCCAGGCGGCCGCCGGACGCCGAATTTCGAGGAGCGCGTAGCGATCTGTGGCGCCTACCGGCCCGGAATGCCGTCCTGATTGGCATTTCGTGCGGGTATCAGCCCCAGGCGGCCGCCGGACGCCGAATTTCGAGGAGCGCGTAGCGATCTGTCGCGCCCACCGGCCCCGGGGGACGATTCCGTCGTCTTTTCCTGCGGGTATCAGCCCCAGACGGGGGGCGGACGCTGGGGCGGGAGGAGCGCGTAGCGATCTGTCGCGGACGGCGGCGCCGGTCACAGCCGGAGGGGCCCGGATGCCCGGCGAGGCGGCCCCCGACCATCCCGGCTGGTCGCTGAGGGAGCCGATTGTCCGACTCTGGACCGTGCCGTTCTTCTGGGGGCTTCCCGGCAGTCCTTGTCTTTCCGGGGCGGGACGGTCTGTCAAGGGTGGCCGGAGGCCATCGCGCAGCGACGCGACGAAGGAGCGCCCTTGACAG